>DXDR01000003.1 GCA_019115385.1 Candidatus Mediterraneibacter avicola
CTCCGGGTCTTTCATCAGAGCAGACAGAAATTTGAACACGGCGACCTGGAGCTGAAAGAAGCGATCACAAATATTTCCCATGATCTCAGGACTCCTCTGACAGCGATCTACGGTTACCTGAGGCTTCTGAAGACGGAAGAGTGCCCGGAAACAAGACAGAGCTATCTCTCCGCCATCGAAGACCGGACAAAAGCGTTAAAGCAGCTTACCGAAGAATTATTCCATTACACGATAGCAGCCGGCGATACGGAAGAGCTTCCGCTGGAAAAAGTCACGGTAAACGGTGTGCTGGAGAGCTGTATCCTGTCCTATTATGCAGTATTAAACCAGCATAATATCACGCCTCAGATCTCTGTTACGGACAAAAAAATAGAGCGCACATTAAATGAAAACGCTCTTTCCCGTATCTTCGGAAATATTATAAACAATGCGGTAAAATACAGTGACGGCGACCTGTCCGTCTCCCTGTCCGAAGACGGGACCATCACATTTTCCAATCACGCGGCAGGACTGACCGAAGTCCAGGTAGGCAGGTTTTTCGACCGCTTTTATACTGTAAATACAGCCCGGAAGTCAACAGGGCTGGGCCTGTCCATAGCCAAAACGCTTACAGAAAAAATGAACGGAACCATCAGCGCCGCTTATGAAAATTCCACAATTACAATCCAGATATCTTTTCCGTGACATCCGACAGACAGGAACCGGCAGCCGGCATGATTTCCACCATCATGCCGGCTACTTTACTCTCCGGGCAATCCCGCAGACTACCCGGTCTACCCGGGCCGCCTCCGCCGCCAGCTCTGTACAGATCCGTCCCGCAGCCTCTCTGTACTCCCGGTCAAAAGCGTCTATGGGAACCAGACCGCAGCCGATTTCATCCCCAACAAGGACAATGTCTCCCTGCCGTTCCAGAATCAGATCCGTCAGTTCTTCTTTTTCCCGTCCCGCTTCCAGCCAGCGCCGGATAAACAGATGAAAACGGTTCATTCCCTGAAATGTATGGATCTCATCCAGGGAACAGATCCCTCCGTCCGTCCAGGAGAGTCCGGGATACTCTGCCGACGCCCAGGCGTATTTCCCCTGAAATGCCCCGCCTGTTACCAGCTTCAGTTCCCGGCCCCCTCTGACGCCGCAGGGAATGCCATAGACCACCTCCGTCACCTGGTCCGCTGTCTCTGCCAGAGTCCGGTTGATCTCTCCCAGGATCCTTTTATACTCTGTCATCTCGTCTGTTTCCCCTCCGCTCTCCGAAGGAACTTCCGAAAACACCTCATTGGTCACCACCACTACAGCGGCGCAGCTGTCCTTAAGCATCCGAACCCCCTCTGTCACCGCATCTGCCGCTCTCTTCCCGGCTCCTTCCGGCTCATAGATCTCATTGGCTGTCAGATTGGACAGACACTCCAGCAGAACGCAGGCGTTCTCGGGCAGAGATTTTTCCCGGATTTTTCCTGCAATATCCGTATACCATTCCAGCGTCTGAAATCCCCTTGTCTCCCTCATCTTCCTGTGACGTTCTATTTTTCTGAGCGTCTCTTCTCCCCGCGGGATCATGGCGGCAATATAGAAAAGAGGAAGCTTCCTGCCGGCTTTTCTGCTCAGTATCCGGTGGATCCGGCAGATATGTTCCTCCGCGTAAGCAGACTTTCCGCTGCCGCTTCCTCCTGTAACCAGTTCCAGCATGTTTTTCTTCCTCCTTTGTCCTTATCCATTTGTTTATTTACTTACATCCGCATACCGGTATTCCAGACCTCCGGTGGCCGGATTCCGGGTAATACCGGTGATATCCGGGTTCACCAGATTTACGCCCTTCATGGCATAAAGGGGAAGGATGTAAAACTGCTCTCCCACCGCAAGCTGTTCCGCCTGGTGCAGCAGCTCTGACCGCTTCACAGGATCCGCCTCAGAATCGGACTGTTCAACCAGACTGTCATACTCCGCATCCCGAATGCCGCTGCAGTTGTACGTGCTGTTTGACAGAAGCATGGACAGATAGGTATAAGGATCGGCAAAGTCTGCCGTCCAGTTCATTCTGCACAGGTCAAAGTCTCCTGCATGGCGGCTGCTGTAGTTCATCTGCAGTTCCTGGGCCTCCAGTTCTATGTCGATATTCAAATTCTTTTTTAACTGTTCTTTCAGAACCTGGGCCGTATCCGAGTCCATTTCCAGAGAGGGATAGCGGTATGTCAGCACCGGAAAGCCCTCGCCGTCGGGATAGCCAGCCTGGGCCAGCAGCTCCTGCGCCCGGCTTACATTTTCCTCAAAAGGCTGCTCTGCGCCGTCTGTAAAATATTCCCCTGTGTTCTTATCTTTCATATATTTGGCCACCAGATTGTAAGTCGGTTCCGTGTCCTCTCCCACAATCCTGCAGAGTTCTTCCCGGTTTACCGCCAGATTGATGGCCTCCCGCACCCGCACGTCGTCGAGGGGTTCTACATTCAGGTTGAAATAAATATACCGGGTAGCGATCTGTTCCGTCAGATAAAGATCCTCTTTTCCCTCATACAGTTCCATCACTGTGGAAGAAAGGGATGTGGCTACATCCACCTCCCCGGCTTCGTAGGCGCTGGCCATAGTCTGAGTATCGGCGTAAAACCGGAAGGTGATCCGGTCCAGATTTACCGCGTCGGCATTCCAGTAATTTTCATTTTTCTCCAGAACAAAATACTGATCCGGTACATACTCCTTCAGGAAAAACGGCCCGTTGGAAAGGCTGGTCTCAGGATTTTTGTCCCAGCCGCTGTCCGCGGAGTCCGCATATGTCCGGCAGGAAGGCATATACACGGGAAGCCGCAGCAGATCCAGGAAATACACACAGGCCTCATCCAGACGGAAGATCAGCGTATCATCATCCGGCGTCTCCACGCCCAGACTGTCCATGTCCGCCTCTCCATTGTATATCTCTTCCGCATTTTCAATGGGAAAAAGGTATACCGCGTATCCGCTGCCGGAAGCCGGGTCCAGAGCCCGTTCTATGGTATTTCGGAAATCCTCGGATGTGACCGGCGTACCGTCGGACCAGAGGGCGTCTTCCCGCAAGTGGAAGGTCCATACCCGGTTGTCCTCACTCACCTCATAGGACTTGGCAGCCCGGTACTCCACCTCGCCGTTCTCATCAAAAGTGAGCAGCTCGTCCATTGCGGCCGGGGCATAGGAAAGCCAGCTCAGGGCAATGGAGCCTGCCGGGTCCAGGGTCCCCGTGTCGCTGCTGATGGCTATGGTAATTTCCTTGGCTTCGTCAGCGCTTTCGCCGCTGTCCTGTAAGCAGCCTGTAAGCAGCCCCGCCGTCAGCGCCACGGTCAGAAGAACCGCCCGCAGCCGGGGCAGGATCCTTTTTGTATTCTTCCGTGTTCTCCTTCTTGTACTCATGTTGTTTCTCCTTTTTAAGACTCGCACATCCGTCTATATCTGAGATGTCATTTTATAGCCTTCTGCTCTTCTGCCACTGTGTTCTTCCGAGTAGAGGAAACATTTTACCGTCCGCTCTCCGAATACATAGCTGTCCGGTGTTTCCTCCCTGCAGCAGTCCATGGCGTAGGGGCAGTTTTCTGCAAAGGGGCATCCCCTGTGCGCGCCGCCTTCTCTGCCCGGCAGCTCCGTACTTTTCTCCCGGAAAAGAATTCCTTTTTTCCGTCCCGCCCGCAGAGGATCCGGGGCCGGCATGGACAGGAGAAGCTGCTTCGTATAGGGATGCCAGGGATCGGTGCAGACCGATCTGGTTCTTCCTGTCTCCACCAGCTCTCCCCGGAAGAGGACGCCCATTCTGCCGCTGATCCTGGCGACTGCTTTCATATCATGGGAGATAAACAGACAGGTCAGGGCCTGCTCTCTCTGCAGAGTTCCAAACAGTTCCAGCAGTCCGTCCCGGGTGGAGGCGTCCAGGGAGGAAAAAGCCTCGTCACAGATCAGAAGCTCCGGATCACAGACCAGAGCCCGGGCAATGCCGGCCCTCTGCCGTTCCCCGCCGGATAGTTCCCGGGGATACCGGTTCCGGACCGTTTCCCTGAGACCGGAAAGGCGCAGGATATCCTCTGCTTTCTGTCTGCGCAGCCAGGGATCCGGCACGGTTTTCCGGATGGCTTCCTCCAGAGCCTGCCCCACCGTCAGACAGGGGTTCAGAGCCCCGTAAGGATCCTGAAATACCATCTGCGCTCTGTTTTTGCTTCTGTCATCTATCATTCCGCTGTCGGATTTTAAAATTCCGCTTAAGACGCGGGCAAGGGTGGTCTTTCCGCTGCCGCTCTCTCCCACCAGGGCAAATGTTTCGCCTTTGTACAGTTCAAAAGAAAGATCCCGGACGCCTTCTTTCGTATGATATTCTTTCGTCAGGTGCTCCGTCCGGAGCAGGATTTCCTTCTTTACCTTTTCTTTCTCTGTCCGGAAATGCATTTTCCCGGCGTTTTTGATCAGCTGTTTTGTATATTCCTGCTCCGGGGAGTAGAAAATCTCCTCCGCCGTGCCGGACTCCACAACCTGTCCTTTCTCCATCACATATACGCGGCTGCACAAAGAGGCGATCACCCCCAGATCATGGCTGACCAGAAGAAGCGCTGTCTTCGTCTCCCGGACCACTTTCCGCAGCAGCCCCAGGATCTGCGCCTGCACTGCCCCGTCCAGGGCGGTGGTGGGCTCATCTGCGACGATCAGCCGCGGATCACAGGCAAGGGCTATGGCGATCACCACTCTCTGCCGCATGCCGCCGGACAATTCAAAAGGATACTGCTTCATCCGAAGCGCCGGATTGCGGATTCCCACCAGATCCAGAAGTTCCAGAGCCCTTTTGTCTGCCTCTTTTCTGGTGCATTTCCTCCGGTTTTTCACTGTCTCGGCGATCTGTTTCCCGATCTTCACAGAAGGATTGAGACAGTTCTGGGAATCCTGAAAAATCATGGCAATATTGTGCCCCGGAACGGGGATCTCCCCGTCCAGGGACAGATTTTCATATTCCACTTCCGCATTTTCTGCGGAAATCCCCATAATCGCCCGCACTGCCGTACTTTTCCCGCAGCCGGACCGGCCCACCAGCCCGGTGATCTTCCCCTCTTCTATCGAAAGAGAAAGAGCGCTGACAGCGTCGAAATTTCCTTTTTCCGTATGATATTGTACGTTCAGATTCTGTACATCCAGCACTTTCATTTGCTTTCTCTTCCTTCCGTCATCATCCCGGCAGGCCGGCTTTTATCAGCAATAATATTATCCCAATGGTACAGCGTCCGGTTTCCCCCTGCGTTCCCGGTCTGGTCTTCCAGCACAGATCCGACCGCATTCAGACACAGAAGCATGACACAGAGTACCACAAGGGGACAGGCCATCTGCCAGGGATAGAGCGCCATCTGGCTTCTGGCCTCCTGGATAATGGTTCCCAGACTGGCCGCCGGGGCCGCGATCCCCACTCCCAGAAAACTCAGAAAAGACTCTGTAAAAATAGCCTGAGGGATAAGGAAAATCAGATTGACCAGAATGGGGCCTGCCGCATTGGGCAGCAGATGGCGGAACAGAATACGCATGGAAGACAGGCCTTCCATTTTCGCCGCACAGGCAAAATCCGTCTCCTTCAGACGCAGGATCTCCCCCCGCACGATCCTCGACATATCGACCCAGCCTGCCACACACAGTCCCAGGATAATACTTCCCGGACCCGAGCCTGCAGCCAGCATGATCAGGATTACATAGATCATGGACGGTATGGAAGAGATCACATCTCCGATCCGCATCAGCACCATATCCGCTGCTCCTCCCAGCCATCCTGAAAACGCCCCCGCAAAAATTCCCAGTATTCCGTTGATCAGCGCGCTGGATATGCCCACAAGCAGACTGATTCCCGCGCCGTACCACACCCGGGCAAAGAGATCCCGCCCGAACCGGTCCGTCCCGAACCAGTGGGTCAGGGAAAAGGCCTGATTCCGGATGTCCCCGTTCTGTTCCGAATAGGAAAAGGGCCAGAAAAGAGGCACCAGCACTGCCAGCAGCACCCATATGCCCAGAACGATCCCGTACACAAGGAGTTTTCTCCGGGCTTTCCGGGAGAGGCGGGAACCGCCGCATGCTCCGGCTTTTCTATGTTCTCTTCTTTCCTGATTCTGTGAGGCTGTTTCTGCTCTTCTGCCTCTGAAATGAAAAATGAAGTTTCCCAAACTGCCGCCTCCTTTGTCAGATATCACCGGAAATGGATCTCCGCGTCCGGGGATCCAGCCACGCGCACAGGAGATCCGTCAGCAGATTTGCCAGGATCACCACGGTTCCCATAAACACGGTCAGTCCCAGGATCAGGGTGTAGTCCCTGTTTGTGATGGAGTTTACAAATTCCCGTCCCAACCCCGGAATATTAAAGATACTCTCCACCGCAAAGCTCCCGGTAAGCAGATATGCCATAGCCGGTCCCAGATAACGCAGAACCGGAAGATACGCATTTTTCAAAGCGTGGGTAAGCACGGTACGGCTCCGGCTCAGCCCCTTCATCCGGGCAAAGACCACATATTCTTTCCGGAGTTCCGTCTCCAGGGAATTTCCGGTCAGCCGGCAGATCACTGCTGTCGGATACAGGGCCAGCGCCACAGTAGGGAGAACATAGTGGGCCGGCGTCAGCAGACCGGATACCGGAAGCAGCTTCAGTTTCATGCTGAACACATACAGGAGAAGAAAGGCAGCCGCGAATCCGGGAATGCCTGCAGCCAGCATTTCTCCTGCGGAAATCACGCTTTTCACCGCTCTGTGCTTTGTAACCGCCCGGAGGATTCCCAGCCCGGTTCCCGTGATTACCGCCGTCAGAAGCGCCGCGATTCCCACCGACGCGGTCAGCGGCCAGGTCCGCCCGATAATTTCCGTCACGCCGGTCCCCGGCTCTGTGTAAGAAATGCCCAGATCGCCCTGCAGCAGATTGCCCATGTAGGAGAAATACTGGGAAATCAGCGGTTCACTCAGCCCGTACTCCTTCTCAAGGGCGTCTACCACCTGCTGGGAAACCGCTCCGCTCTGGAACGGACTGCCCGGCATAAAATGAATGAGAAAGAAGGTCGCTGTAGCCAGTACAAAAAGGGAGAGAATCCCTGTCACGATCCGTTTTCCTGTATAGCGGAGCATTTCTCCTCACCTGCCTTTCTCATTCGAATATGGATATAAACCGGCGCTGTCTCATACAGAAAATCAGACAGCCGGAAGCCGCTTCTTTATTCTTTGCTATTCTGCAATATCCGCCAGCTCAAAAGGAATCACTTTTTCCAGATCAAACAGACTCATCTCCACCTGGTATCCGATTTTTCCTCCGCTGAATATGATCCGCTCACAGTCTGCGGCGGACTGGTCTATGGTTGTCACAAACTGCTTTTTCATGCCGATGGGGGAACATCCTCCGTGAATATACCCGGTCAGCGGGAGCAGTTCTTTGGACTTGATCATCTCAATACTCTTCTCTCCTACAGCGCGGGCCGCTTTTTTCAGATCCAGCTCTTTTTTCACCGGAACGACAAATACATAGTTTGCTTTTGATTTTCCCACGGTAACCAGCGTCTTAAACACCATGTCCGGGTCCTGATCCAGCGCCTGCGCCACCTCCACACCGCTGATGGCCCCGGTGCTCTCATAATTGTGGCTGATATAGGTGATCTTCTTCTGATCCAGTATACGCATTACATTGGTTTTATCCTTGTTTTTACTCATTCTCCGTCCTGTCCTTTCCTGCTTTTTTCAGGCCCTCATACATTTTGGAGGAAACCGGAAGATCCACCCCCAGTTTCTTTCCTTCGTGAACAATATATCCGCTGAACGTCTCTGTCTCCGCCGTCCTGCCCGCCCGGATATCCCTCTGCAGGGAACTGGTGGCATTTTCGGCCAGTTCCTTATAAAACCTGCGGATAATGGCGTCCACGTGTTCCTGCGTCACCGCCACGCCTTTTGCAAGCGCCACCTTCCAGGCTTCCTTTACAAGGGCCTCATATTCCGCTGCCTTCCGGGGATCCCTTCTCAGTTCTCCGATGGTATTATCATAGTAGGCGGTCGCTACATTGTAGGCACAGTTCAGAATATACTTGCGCCAGATTTCCACTTCAATCTCGTCCGACACCTGATGGTCAATATCCGCCGCTCTCAGAATCTCCGAGACTTCCCCGATCTTCGCCTTTTCTGATGCGTCTGCGTCCGTAATCCCGATCCGCAGATCCGCGAAATCTCCCTGCTGGGTGACGGAATAGTCCTCATTCGCGAAAGAGACAATATAGATCAGAGAGTCCACCACTGTGCCTCTGCTGATCAGAGAACGGATTCTGTCACCGGGATCCACTCCGTTCATTACAGGAATAATCACCGTATCCTCTGTCACTGCATGTTCCATCTCCCGGCACACGTTCTCCAGGGAATAATTTTTTACACAGACAAAAATGTAATCCTGCTCTGCCATGCCGGAAATCTCTGCCACTGTCTCCGGATGAACCGTGATTTCCCCTTTGTATTCGCTGTGTAGCACCAGGCCGTTCTCAAGAATCGCCTCTTTTCTGGCGCCTCTTGCCGCAAGAGTGAGATGGGGACACACCCGGCCCAGCATTCCGGCCAGAAAACCGCCTACGCCACCGGCGCCCACAACAGCGATCTTCTTCCCGGTCAGATCTGTTTTATATGCATGATTTTCTCTCTTTTCCAACTGTTGTCACCTTCCTTTTCCCTGTGTTTAGCGCACCGGCAGCTCTCTGATTTCGCGGAGGATCTCTCTGCCCGCCTGCCACTCGTCCTCCGCTGCCAGAGCGAGAAAGCCCCGGCCATTTCCGGTCTGCCAGTCGTAAAAGCTATGCTCCCCTTCCGCCAGTCTGTGCAGAGCGGCCATGATCGTTCCGCCGTGAACCACAAAGGCGATACTCCTTTTCTTTTCTGCAGCGCCCTTCTTCAACCATCTGCATACCCCTTCCACACAGCGGCTTCGAAATGTTTCCTGATCTTCTCCTTCCGGGAAAGCCAGAACGCCTCCGCTCTCAAGCCATGCGATATAGGCCGGGTCGTCTTTCAGCTCCTCATAGGTCTTTCCCTCAAATCTGCCGAAATCACACTCCCTGAGTTCCGGTTCCGTTACAATCTTCTGTCCCGGATAAATCAGTTCCGCCGTCTGAACACAGCGTTTCATAGGGCTTGCTACGATCATCTCTGCCGGCGGATAAAAAGGAGGGTATTTTCCTTCCTTTTGACTTTTCAGATACATTTCTCTTTTCTTATGAAAAGACGTTACCGACCCGGAAGACAGGACTTCGTCTGTTCTTCCGATATACTGCTTCTTTTCATTTCCCGGCGTGGGCAGATGCCGGATAAAAATCACTTCCATAAAAAACCTCCTGCCAGAACAAGGGCTGCCAGCATTCCCAGTTCACAGAGCTGGAGAAAATACCCGGCCAGATCTCCTGTCGTACCTCCGAACTGCTTTTTACACAGACGGTAATAGTAAAGAAAGATCACAGCCGCGGCCGCCAGCATTGCAGCCCCTTGGACCGGCGACAGAAGGCACATCAGAGTCCCGGCCAGAGCCGCCCATAGAATGAGCACGATCCGAACTCTGGTCTTGTGGGCGCTGTCCTGAAATGTTCTGAGAAGGCCGCTGTTTTTTGCCGCCGGAAAGGTCACCACTGAAATCCCGCTCAGCGCTCTGGAGAGCACATACATACAGGAGGCCGCCGCCAGAGTGTTCCGGCTGTTCCCGTTGCCCGGCACTTCGCTCCACAGAGCAAATGTAAAGAGAAGCCAGCAGCACAGACCGATCACGGCAAAGGCGCCGGTGTGGGGATCTTTCAGAATCTCCAGCTTTTTCTCTTTGCTTCCCCATGAGGCAAGGGCGTCCGTGGTGTCGGCAAATCCGTCCAGATGGATCCCTCCGGTCACAAGGACAGGAATCAATGTCATCACGGCAGAAAAAAGGACGACTCCGCAGTCGGTAAATCCAAGAAGCACCGTCGCGGCCAGATACTGCAGGACCCCAACAGCTGCGCCGACTACAGGAAAAAAGCACATCGCGTACTTCATATTTTCTTCCTTCCACTCCACTGCCGGGACCGGAATTTTCGAGTACATGGACAGGGCCACTGCCAGTGATTTTACCAGATGCATTTACTTCAACTCCTCATATTGCTGTACATGGATCTCATCAAAGGTGCTCATCTTCCGATACACTGCCAGACCCATTTCCAGAAGGGGCAGAGCCGCCACTGCTCCGCTTCCCTCACCCAGAGACATATTGCACTCGAGAAAAGGCGAAAGCCCCAGTGCCTCCAGTACCAGCCCTCCGGCAGGTTCTCCCGAGCGGTGGGATGGCAGCATGTAGTCTGACGCATCCGGCGCCAGACGGGCCGCGCAGAGAGCCGCTACAGACGAGATAAAGCCGTCGATCACCACAGGGATCCGGCAGATGGCCCCGCCTAAGAATACTCCTGCCAGACCTGCAATGTCCAGGCCGCCGACTTTTGCCAGTACGTCCAGAGGATCCTCCGGATCTGGCCGGTTCAGCCTTACAGCCTGCCGGATCACCTGAATTTTCCTTGCAAGTCCCTCTGTGCTCAGACCGGCTCCCCTCCCTGTCACCGTTTCCGGATCACAGCCGAGAAGAACAGACGCCACGGCGCTGCTGGTAGTGGTATTCCCGATTCCCATTTCTCCGGTGGCGATCAGGTCATATCCCTCATCCGCCAGTTTTTCCACAATACGGATGCCGGTAAGAACCGCCTGCTCTGCCTGCTCCCTGGTCATGGCAGGACCACGAGCCATGTTGCCGGTTCCCCGGGCGATCTTGTACTCTTCTCTGGTCAGGCCGGGCACATCCGAAGCCATGCCGATATCCACGGGAAACAGATCCACTCCCGCTACCTGCGCCATCATACACACACTGGCAGCGCCCCGGGTAAAATTCTCCGCAACAATCGCCGTAACCTCCTGCCCTGTCTGAGTCACGCCCTCAGCCACCACGCCGTTATCTGCACACATGATCACAAGAGCTTTCTTGTCAAGACCAAAATCCACCCTTCTCTTCATCCCCGCCATTCGGCTCACTGCATCCTCCAGCTTTCCCAGACTGTGCAGCGGCTTGGCTACCATATTCCAGCGCTTCCTGGCCTGCTCCATCCAGTAGCCGTCTGCCGGACTGATTTTTCTCAATTTTTTCTGCAATTCCATATTCTTCTCCCAAAGGGGACTGACCCCTTTTATTCAAGTTGTCTGACAATTTTACCAAAAGGGGTCAGTCCCCTTTGGGTAAAGTTTTCTGATAATTTCTGCATTTTCCCACGAATCTCTCTGCGAATTTTCTGCACGAAGGCAGATACAGATGAGGGAATCCTGCGAAGAGATTTTTTTCTGCGTGGATGCAGTTCCAGCTCCGTTTTCCATCGGGCTTGACAGCGGTGCAGCTGCTGCCGTTGTCTGTGCTGTCCCAGTAGTGGAACTCGTGTCCGCGGATTTTTTCTCCCGGCGCCAGCCAGCTGTCTGCCGCTGTGCCCGGCCCTGCACCTTCTCTCCGGCTGATCTCCACATAGCCGAACCGGGACAGCCGGCCTGTGGGGAAGGCTTTTCCTCTGATGATCCCTGCCATGGGCCAGTCTCTGCCGTTTTCGTCCTGCAGGGTTTCGTGCAGATACAAAAAGCCGCCGCACTCGGCCAGACAGGGAATGCCCTTTTCTATGGCCCGGCGGATGGAATCCCTCATGCTGCGGTTAGGAGACAGGTCGCCGGCATCCAGTTCCGGATAACCGCCGCCCAGGATGATACCGTCTGCTTCGGGAAGCTGCCTGTCTGAAAGAGGACTGAAAAAGACCAGACGGCATCCCAGTTCTTCCAGAAGTTCCAGATTGTCTTTGTAGTAAAAGCAGAACGCCCGATCCCGGGCCACGGCAATGCAGGGGCCGTCCGGGTTCTTTCTGCTGTTCGGGCTGTCACAACTGCCCCATCTGTCCGTCCGCTCCTCCTCCTGCATCACTGCACTTTCGGCAATCTGCAGGATCTGATCCAGATCCACTGTCTCAGACAGGATATCTCCTGCTTTTCTGATCTGCTCTTTTAATCCGTCTGTCTCTTCCGGCGTCACCAGGCCCAGATGCCGGCTTTCAAAACAGAAGGCCGGATCCCGGGGGATATATCCGAGCACGGGAATCGGATGGCCTGAGCTTTTCAGCTCCCGCTCCAGCATCTCTTTCAGCCGGGGATAGAGCCCTGCTGAAACCTGATTCAGCAGAATTCCCTGTATCCCGCTGTCCCTTCTGTACTCCACCATCCCTTTTATCACCGCGGCAAGGCTGAGCGCCGCGCCCCTGCCGGGCACAACAAGGATCACCGGAAGTTTCAGCGTCCGGGCCACATGGTAGGAACTGGCCTCTGCAGAGTCCAGGGACATACCGTCATAATATCCCATAACTCCTTCCGTGATCACAAGGTCTGCTCCTTCCCCATGTCGGGCATATGATTTCTGCAGAGTATCTTCGTCCGCGAAAAAGAGATCCAGATTTTCCGAATCCACACCCAGCACTTCCCGGTGAAACATGGGATCAATATAGTCCGGGCCGCATTTGCAGGCTTTCACTGCAAGACCTTTCTTCTGAAAGGCTGCCATGAGGGCGCAGGAAACCGCTGTTTTCCCGCTGCCGCTGGCAGGCGCAGCCAGAAGAATACCCGGAACGTGAACATCCTGCTTCCGGCCGGCCGGAGATCTGTTTCCTGCAAATGCGTTTTCTACAGACCTGTTTTCTGCAGGCCCGTTTTCTGAACACCTGCTTTTCGGAGATCTGTCTTTCGCTGTATTGTTCTGAACCACTTCCGTCTGCTCCTCCATCTGAACCTCTTCTCTTTTTCACGCCGACGTATCCGGCTTATATTCCACCCCGGTCCTGATCGGAGTCTGTCTCCTGCTCTTTTCCGCCGGCGGAAATGATATACACCGGATTCAGCCCCGTCATCATATGATATCCGCCCAGTTCTCTGGCTCTGGATACGCACAGCTGAGTGATCTCCATATCAGGCAGAAGCCCCTCCTGCGCTGCATCCATCACTTCCTTTATGGTTTCCATAGAAATTGCATTGATCACAATACGTACCTCCGGGTTTTTCCCGGTCACAGCTTTCAGGATTTCCTTCAGTCTGCCGCCGCTTCCGCCGATAAATACATGGGTGGGCGGCTCCAGATCACTCAACGCCTCCGGCGCCTGTCCTTCGATAATGCGGATGCCGTCGGCATAGAACTTTCTCCGGTTCTGTTCAAGCAGCTCCAGAGCCTGAGGATTCTTTTCCACCGCATACACCCGGATCCGGTCAGAGCAGCGGGCGGCTTCCACAGACACAGAACCGGTACCTGCTCCCACGTCATAGACAACCGCATCCCCGGTCAGATCTAGACGGGCCAGACTGACCGCCCGCACTTCCTCTTTCGTCATGGGAACCTTTCCCCGGATAAACGCATCATCCCGTATATGCGGTTCCACCTGATTTTCCGGCCGGGGATTTTCGATCAGCGCCGTACACAGCCCCTCCACATCTTCCTCTCTCAGTTCTGCAGGCCTGCCGGAAATGATCTTTTCATTGGAACAGGACAGCCTGCTGCCCACAGAGACTGTCACGTCATCCAGTCCGTATTCCCGCAGTTTCCGAAGCATCCGGCTGCCTGCATCCTTCCCGCCCAGCAGAAGAAATGTCTTCCGGCTGCGGGAGACCGTCTGAATAAAGTTTTCCTCCCGCCCGTGAAGGCTTACTGTGGATGCGTCCTCCCAGGTAGTCTGAAGCCGCGCCGCCAGGTAAGACACTGAGCAGATTCCCGGTATCACTTCCATATCATACTGCCCGGACGCTTCAGAAAGGAGCTGCTCCAGCTTCTTTGCCCCGCTGTAAAATCCGGTGTCCCCGGAAAAGACCACCCCGATACACCGCCATTCCCGGTGCGCCTGTATATAGGAAAAAATGTCCTCCGCCAGATGCGCCTCGAAAAATACCTTGCTGTTTCTCCCGCCGGAATTCTCACTATCCAGGTCTGTTCCCGGCTCCCTGCACGGCAAATCCTCCCCAAGCATCTCCCGGACAGTCTGAAGCATCCGCTTCGCTCCGATCAGGCACTGGCAGCGTCTGACCGCCTCATTCGCCTGACCGGTCAGCCCCTCCGCCGTCCCCATTCCAATCCCTACAAGGAAAATTTTCTGTCTGCCATCCTTCTTGTTTCTGCTCTCACACATCTTTATACCCTCTGGGCGTGACCATGCGCCCATTTAGTTCCACAGTCTGCGAATTTCCGATAAATACCGTAGAAAACATATCGGCCTGTGCGTCTTTTAACTGCTCCAGAGAAAGAATCCTGACAGACTCTCCCTTTCTCCCGATATTCCTGGCAATCCCGCACACATTTGCCCCGTCCCTGTATTCCAGCACAATACGGCAGGCCCGGCTCAGGTAATCTGCCCGTTTTCTGCTGGACGGATTATACAGGCAGATCACAAAATCCGCCTCCGCGGCCGCCCGCAGCCGCTTTTCGATTTTCTCCCAGGGCGTCAGAAGGTCGCTTAAGCTGACCACTGCAAAATCATGCATCAGCGGCGCCCCCAGAAGAGCCGCCCCGGCAGACGCGGCCGTAATGCCGGGCACAATCTCAATCTCTGTTTCCGGGTAGTCCTTCCCGATCTCACAGATCAGGCCCGCCATCCCGTAAATTCCCGCGTCTCCGCTGCAGACCAGCGCCACATCCTGCCCTTTCCCCGCCTCCTCAAAGGCCATCCGGCAGCGGTCCGCTTCCCTGCGCATGGGCGTAGTCAAAAAAACTTTTCCCGGAAACAGATCCCGGATCAGGTCGATATATACGGTATAGCCGATAATGACCGGGCAACGCTCAAGCACTTTCCTTGCCCGCACCGTCATCTGCTCTTCCGAGCCCGGACCCAGACCTGTCACATAAATTTTATTCATTCTGTTCTCCTTCTTCCCCGTTCTTTTCTCAGCGTTCGTCCTGCTGTTCCCGGAGCTGCTCTGCCGCCTGCCGGAATTCTGTGGTAAAGGAAGGATCATACAGCTTCGATCTCTCATATTCACCCTGCAGGATCTCTCCCACCACGATCAGAGCGGTTTTGCGGACACCTTCCGCCTCCGCCGTCTCTGCCAGTGTTTCCACCGTACATCTGAGCACCTTCTCCTCCGGCCATGTGGCCTTATACACAACAGCCGCAGGAGTCCCGGGAGCATATCCTCCCTGTATCAGTTCTTCCGAAAGCTGCCTGAGCATGCCTGCACTCAGAAAGATCACCATAGTCGCCTGATGAGCCGCAAAGCTTCGGATGGACTCCCTCTCAGGCACAGGCGTTCTTCCCGCCATGCGGGTGATCACCACAGACTGGGATACGCCGGGAAGTGTATACTCCGCCTCAAGGGCCGCAGCAGCCCCACAGAATGAGCTGACCCCCGGGCATACTTCATAGGCAATGCCTTTTTCATCCAGCCGGTCCATCTGCTCTTTTATGGCGCCGTACAGACAGGGGTCGCCTGTATGCAGACGGACCACCCGCTTTCCTTCCGCCTCTCCCCTCTCCAGCACTTCCATCACTTCTTCCAGCGTCATTTTAGCGCTGTTGTACACCTGGCAGGAGTCCCGGCAGAAAGAAAGCAGCTCAGGATTGACAAGAGAACCTGCATAAACTACAATGTCCGCCTCCTGAAGAAGCCGCTGTCCCCGCACAGTGATCAAATCTGCCGCTCCCGGCCCCGCCCCTGCAAATGTAATCATAGCCTGTTCCCCCTTTTCTTGTCCGCACCTTTTTCCGAACTGTCCTTTACCACAAGGAGAGAATAGTAACCGGCCTGCTCCGGTATTTCCTCCGTGCTCTGAAAGATCCGCTCGCCTTCCATGCCGCAGTTTTCCACCATCTTCGCCTCCAAACCCTTTTCTGCAAGAAGGGCTTTTACTTTTCCCAGTTTCCTGCCCGCTTTCATCAACACCTTTGTTCCCGGCAGCTTCAGTCCTTCCTCAATGTCATAGGAAGCAGGAAGAATGTGCAGTTCTTCCCTGTTCTCTGCCAGAGAGCAGTCCATCCGGGCGGCAGCCGCGCAGAAGGAGGTCACCCCGGGCACAAGGGCTGTGTCATATCTCATCCGCTTCAGCCGCCTGTGCACATACATACAGGTAGAATAGACGGAAGGATCGCCCAGCGTAAGAAAGACCACATCTTTTTCCCGGTCCAGAAGCTCCGCCACCGCCCGGACGTCAAGATCATGGATTTCTTTCAGCCTCTCCTTCTCTTTGATCATAGGCATGGGAAGAAACAGCACATCTTTCTGCTCAATTTCCGAGCATGCCTTCCGGGCTGTCTGATAAGCCACACAGCCGGACAGATATCTGCTGTATCTGCCGTTTCCCGTGTGCCCGTCCTGTCCTGTAACTTTTGCTTCATCCCCGTCTCTTTCACTCTGCGGGCTCTGCTCCTGATGCAGCCGCCTGGCCGCTTCGCAGCTGCAGACCGGCTCCTTCAGTTCAGGATCTGATACGGGGACCGCGATCACACTGCACTCCCGGATCACGCGAAGAGCCTTTAATGTCATCAGCTCCGGATCTCCCGGCCCTACCCCTGCGCCTGTGAATTTTCCGCTCATGTTTCCTTCTCTCCTTCTGTAATCTCCCGGAGCAGTTTCTCCGCCCCGGAAGTTTTTGCTGTAATCCTGTCCTCCCGGGAAAACATAACCGCCTCAACCGTCAGTTCGTCCCCTGCCCGCTGCCTGAGATAGAATTCCATCCGTTCCATAACTGTCTGAAGGACCGGCTGCAAAATCCCTTTCTCCCTGAGAACAGCCGCAGCCTCTGAAGTATTGATACAGTTCATGATCCGCTCCACTGTCTTCTGCCCTGCTCCTGCCAGCGCCGCGTGGGCGGCAAGCACCTCCATCCGGCAGTCGGCCTGTCTGGAATGGGTGTTCATCACACCGGCCGCCAGCTTAATGAACTTCCCCATATGCCCCACGAGAAGAATCCCTTTCATTCCCAGAAGCTTTGCAAAGTCAATGGCCTCTCCCACATAATTGCTGCATTTTACACACAGCCGGAGGTCTGCCGACAGTTCTTCCCGCAGGAAATCGCTTCCATAATTTCCCGGCGTCACAATACACCTTCGATGTCCGCTTTCCCGGATCATTTTCATCTCCAGATAAATCGTGTCCGTCAGCGCCTTCTCACTCATAGGCTCCACAATCCCTGTGGTCCCCAGAACGGAAAGTCCGTTTACAATTCCAAGCCGGGGATTGAAGGTCTTCTTTGCAGTCTCCTCCCCGCCGGGAATGGAAACTGTCACTTTTATACTTCCGCTGTACCCGTACTTCTGGCAGATCTCCCGAACGCCGTCCCGGATCATCTGACGGGGCACCTTATTGATGGCCGCCTGTCCGATCTCCTGCTCCAGCCCGGGTCTTGTAACTCTTCCCACTCCGCTTCCCCCTTCGATCCTGATTTTCGCCGGAGAAATGCAGCTGTTTTCAGCCAGGCCCCGATCCCGGACAGCCTTCTGATTTTTATGGATCACAGAAGCGGAAATTCCGTTCTCCCTTTCTACCCGGGCAAAGACGAGCAGGCCGTCGGTCACATCCGGGTCATCTCCACTGTACTTCCTGACGGCGCACTCCACGTAATCTTCCCCCCGGGTGATCTCATCAATATCAAGATACAGTTCGATTCCCTTCGGCGTCATCAGTCGTATCTGACTGATCTCCTCCCGGCTCAGAAGCATCAGCGCCGCCGCTTTCGCCGCTCCGGCCGCACAGCTCCCGGTCGTATACCCCAGACGCAGACCGGAACGGGTTGTCCCGATATCGTGATTCATCTCTCTTACGCCTGCTCCTCTTCTGCCTTAAGCTCGCCCAGCATCTGCGCGGGATTATCTGCTGCCTTCACTTTCCCGAAAGCCCGGATGATCACACCGTTCTCATCAATCAGATATGTGGTGCGGACGACGCCCATTGTCTTCCTGCCGTACATGTTTTTCTCTTTCCACACGTCATAGGCCTGGATACAGGACAGTTCCGGGTCGGAAAGAAGGGTGAAAGGAAGGTCGTATTTCTCTTCAAATTTTTTGTGGGACGCCACGCTGTCCTTACTCACCCCGATCACAACCGCGCCTTTCTCTGTAAACTGGGGATAAAGATCCCCGAAAGCACAGGCCTGCTTTGTACATCCCGGCGTATTGTCCTTCGGATAAAAGTACAGGACTACCTTTTTCCCTCTGTACTCCTCCAGTGTGTGAACGTTTCCGTTCTGGTCCGGCAGTTCAAACGCCGGTGCCTTTGTTCCGATTTCCAGCATAATTGTCTCCTCCTTCTTTTTTACAGGCAGACGGACATTTTAAAATCCGCGCTGCACTTTCTTAACCTTCCCGGCTTTTTACATTCATCCTTCAGCCGCCTCTTCGATATGCTCCAGGAAAATCTTTCTTATTCCTTCCAGTTCGCCCAGGCCTTTCAGAATCACCCGGACTTCATACCCCGCTTCTTCCAGCCGGCTCTTCCAGGAATCTTCTTCTCCCGCCATATCGTTTTTGGCATGATCCCCGGCCACAAGCATAAAAGGCATAAGCACCGCCTTTTTCTTTCCCGAGATTTCAAGTCTTGCCATGACATTGTTAAACTCCGGGAAGCTTTCCACCGTTCCCACCAGGACCTGTGTATAGCCCAGAGCATGGAAGGTATACTCCAGCGTAGGATATGCGGAGTTGGCGTGGTGGTCGGTGCCGTGCCCCATCAGCACGAGCATCTCATCTGGCTCCAGCTCTGTCTCCGCCATCACTGCATGAACCGATTTTTTGTAATCATCCACACTGCTCAGAAGAGGTTTTCCTGCACGGGTCTGCCGGAACAGCCCCATATGTTCCATCAGGCTTTCCATCATGGCGTCATTTTCAATTCCGTTAATAATGTGAGTCGGCTGAATGATCACTTCCTCCACACCGTCTGCCGCCATCCGCTCCAGCGCTTCCCCAACCGTATCTGCCGCGAGCCCCGCTGTCCGCTTCAGCTTGCGGATGATGACAGAACTGGTGAAAGCCCGGTATACGCCGGCCTGGGGAAACTTCTCCGCCGCTTCCCGCTCAATTACCGCAATGGTCTTTTCCAGCGTATCCAGATGGCTTGTGCCAAAACTTACGATCAGGATTCCTTTTTTCATACTGTCATACTCCCTTCTCCGTCTGAAAGCAACAGTTCGGCCCGCGCCATCCCAAAGCTGAACCGCTGCGTCTGCAAATTCTTATGAAAGCATTTCTGCCAGTTCATCCATGCTCCCGGGAATCTGATCTCCCAAAAGCATTCCTCTTCCTTTCAGTTTCTCATATATCCTCAGCACACCGGGGCGCGCAAGTCCTGCTTTTTTCAGCGCTTCTTCATCTTCACACACCTCCCGGGGCGTGCCCTGTTTCATAACCTTTCCTTCGTGCATCAGCACGATCTCATCCGCCCAGGCCCAGGCATAATCTATATCGTGAAGAGACATAAGCACGGTGATCCCCTGCTCCGTCAGTCCCCGGATCAGTTCATGGACCTTCTTTGTGTGCGCTGCGTCAAGGGCGGAGGCCGGTTCATCCAGGATCATGATCTCAGGATGCATGACAAGAATATCGGCAATGGCCACCTGTTTTTTCTGTCCGCCGCTTAAAGCGTGTGCCGGCCGGTTCTGGAAAGGTGTGATCTCCAGTTCACGGATCACCTTCTCCACCTCCCGCCGGGCAGTCTCTTCGTCCACGCCCAGATTCAGGATCCCGAAAGAAATCTCCTGAAATACACTGGCGGAAAACAGCTGGTTGTCCGGCTCCTGAAACACGATCCCCACTTTTTTCCTCACATCCAGCAGGCCTTTTCGCGTATAGGAGACAGGCTCTCCGTCGATCAGCACTCTGCCCTCATCCGGGCGTAGAATCCCGTTCAGGCACAGAAAAAATGTGGACTTTCCGGAACCATTGCCTCCCATAAAGGCCACTTTCCTGCCCCGTCCGATCCGGACGCTCAGTCCGTCCAGCGCCTTTCTGTCATTTTCTTCATAAGAATAGGACAGATTTTCAGCCTGGATCACCCAGTCTTCTGTATGGTTCATATCACTCTACTCCCTATTGTAACAGCCAGCAGTATAATTTCAAATACTGCGATATAACATATTTCTTTTCTGCTCACCGGCTGCTCCTCTGAAAGCACCCGGACGCCCCCGTCATAGCACCGGGACTCCATTGCGTCATACAAAGCGTTCGCTCTTCGGAAAGCCTGGATAAAAAGAGCGCTGCACATACTGCCGAAAGCCCGCACCTTTGTCCGGTAATTCCGGTTTCCCAGACGGGATTTCTGAGCAGTCGTTATGGCAGACGCGGTTTCCAGAAGTACGAAGATAAACCGGTAGATCAGCAGCATCAGCTCAATCAGCAGAGGCGGAACATGCAGTTTCCTTAAAACTTCCAGTATATCCGTCATTGTCGTATTCAGCGACAGAAAATACAGACAGCTGACCGCCGAAAGCGCCACCGCCCACAGCAGCGCGCCGTCCGTTACAGAATCTCTGCTTCCGGTAATATACCAGTCTCCGACCGGAAACGCAAAGGCGTCCAGAGGCGTCTTTGAAATATTTACGATCACCGCCGCACTTCCCAGGATCAGAAAAGCCAGAGGCACCATAAGAAGTTTGATATAACGGGAAAGGGGAATCCCCCCTTTCCTTACCGTCAGTATGCCGTTTACTGCAAATGCAGCGGCCGCCGCTGCAGGGGAGCGGCCGGCGACGCAGATCACAAGTGTAACCACGGTATACAGAAACTTCTCGGACGCATTCACATATCTGAGCCGGGAACGGTAGCACAGTTTATCAATTACGATCATACCGCAGCCCCGCTGCCCTCTCCGCACGCGCTTCCGGCTGCTGTCTCTTCACTGTGCGGCAGAAGTTTTCCTCCGGCTGTGTTTTCCGGCGTATTATCCGGTTCCTCTTTCATCCACTTCTTCCGCTCCACAAAACGGCCCATGAAAAATGCAATGACGCCCACACCGATTCCGGTCTGCACACAGAAAATCAGACTTTCCACCTCGCCGGGCAGTTCTCCTCCCAGCGCGGTTTCCAGCACCGGAGTAAACCAGGGCTCATATTCTCCGTTTATTTCAGCTGCCATCTCGCTTCCCGCATTGTCTGAACCGCCGAATTCGGCGCCTTTTAAGGCAAACAGCGGCACAACTGCAATAAGAATGGCTGCGGCAAGCAGGATCAGTACTGTTTTCGTATTTTTGCTCATCTTACCGCGCCTCCTTCTCTTTGAAAAAACCAATGCTCTTTAATTCCGGCTTTGCATATGTCTCCAGCCCGATCACGATCACCACGGTCAGAATCCCCTCAATGACAGCCAGCGGAAGCTGCGTGGGCGCGAACACGCCAAGGAACTTTACCACGGAAGCCCCCACGCCGCCTGCTTCTGACGGATAAGCCAGGGCAAGCTGTATGCTGGTTACACAGTAAGTAAACAGATCGCCCAGAAACGCTGCCAGAAAGATTCCGGCTCTTCTGTTTATCTTCATCTTCTGACAGAGTCTGTAGATTCCGAAAGACACCAGCGGCCCTGCTATGGCCATGGAAAATGTATTGGCCCCCAGTGTGGTCAGGCCTCCGTGTGCCAGAAGCACCGCCTGGAAAATCAGTACAATAATTCCCAGTACGCTGACAGAGGCCGGTCCGAACAGGACCGCTCCCAGACCGGTTCCTGTCATGTGGGAACAGCTTCCCGTCACAGACGGTATCTTCAGAGAAGAAATCACAAAGATAAACGCTCCCGACATGGCGATCAGCGTCAGATTTCTCCGGTTTTCCTTTACTTTGTTTTTCAGGGAAAAGAAGCCTGCGATCAGAAACGGCAGGCAGATGAGTCCCCATGCCACGCAGTATCCTGCAGGCAGGTAACCCTCCATGATATGCATCGCATTAGATGCTGGCGCGACGGCAAACACTGCGGCAAGCGCAATGGATGCCCTGAGTAAGTATTTTTCTTTTTTCGGCATTTTTTCTCTCCTTTTTGATCATAATCCCGTAATCTCTCCCAGGTCCTTTGAAAGTGAATATTCTGGCTCAGGCATCATCACAGATGTTCCGCCTTCCCACAGGCTGACGCCTGCAGTGACCTCTGTGCCCGTCCTCCTCTTCTGTATGCGGTCAGAAACATAACGGCATGCTGCCGCTATGCTCTCTGCACGCATCCAGGCGGGGCGCAGAATGGAACATTGCTCCTCCAATACAGCAACGGGTATTGCGCGGGATTCTCACCCGACTTCCTCGTATCTTTTCAGATAACTGATCTTTCAAATATGCCAGACCCGGCATTCGTACAGTTTCCGGCCCGGCGGCCGTTTTCTCAGAAATGCTGTACCATATCCTAATATTCGATCCCTTTCCGGGCCTGAACGCCCCGGTCAAAAGGATGTCTGATCCTGCGGATCTCCGACACATAATCCGCCAGTTCCACAAGACGCGGATCCGGATCTCGCCCGGTCAGGACGACCTCCAGACCTTCCGGTTTCTCTTTCAGGAAATACAGCGCCTCTTCCTGCGGAATCAGGCCGTAGTTATATGCAGCCATAAATTCATCCACAACGAGCACGTCGTAAGAGCCGCCGGATATCAGCTGCATTGTCTTTTCCCACAGTTTCCGGTACGTCTCTTCTGCCTCCTTTTTTTCCTCAGCATTCAGTGAGGAATAGAAACCATATGATTTTTCCAGGTGAAGGACCTCTATTTCAGGAATCTTATCCAGCACCTTAAGTTCCCCGGAATTTTCATTTTTCAGGAAACGCGTAAAAAGAATCCGTTTTCCCCAACCTGCTGCCCTGACGGCAAGCCCTGCCGCGGCTGATGTCTTGCCCTTGCCGTCTCCGCAGTAAATATGAATCAGACCGGAATCCATAAACATTGCTCCCTCCTGTAAAATCCTACTCATTTTAACACATCGCCCCTCTGTTAACAAGCCTGATCAGGAAACACTGACAGCAAACCCGGCAGACGGAGGTGACATATCTCACTGATACTGTCGCTGCCGCTCCTTTGCCGGTCATACCGGCGTGCCGTTATTTCCCGATTCCGTTCCCGCTCTGGTTTTTTTCTGTGTTTTATGATATCCTGACTGGGAACAAAGGGAAAATCATTATTATGGAGGAGACACGATATGAAATTTACATTTGCACACAACAATCTGAATGTATATGATCTGGAAAAATCACTGGCGTTTTATAAAGAAGCTCTGGGCCTTGAAGTGGTCCGCACAAAAGATGCCTCTGACGGAAGCTTTAAGCTTGTATACCTGGGAGACGGCACAACGCCCCATCAGCTGGAGCTGACCTGGATGCGCGACATGGACCGCCCCTACAATCTGGGAGACAATGAGATCCACCTGGCTTTCCATGTGGATGATTATGACGCGGCCCACGCAAAACATCAGGAGATGGGATGCATCTGCTTTGAAAATCCGAAAATGGGAATCTATTTTATCGCTGATCCGGACGGATACTGGCTGGAGATCGTTCCGAAAAAAAATTAGTTTTCGAAAAGCGGATCGGATAGGGGAAGATCTCTTCCCCTCCCGATCACCGCGATACCTCGCTCATCTCACGGCATTGCCGCTCGATGACCGTTGCCCGTCGGATGCCCGCTCGTGCAAGCACGGCGGGTCTCCGCTCCGCTACGGTCGGTGCTGGACGCGTGCCACTGGCACGCAGCACCCCTCCGGGCGTATCGCGCAAAAAGGCTGCCGCACTAAAAATTAGTGCGGCAGCCCTGTATTTTTACTGTTATTTTTGTTTCTTAACCGTTTATCCTAGTAACGGACATAAACCATATTAGAACGAACCGGAGCAATCTTTACTACATCTCCCGGCTTAGGAGCATGGATCATCATTCCGTTTCCTATGTAAATTCCACAGTGAGTCGGCGTAGCCACAACATCTCCCGGCTGCGGATCGCTTACTCTTGCCCAGCCATAAAACGTAGCCGCAGTTCCGATCCTTGAAGTTGTCCCTGTCAGGCAATAACCTACAAAACCAGAGCAGTCAAACCTGTTTGGTCCTGTAGCTCCCCACACATAGGGGCTGCCCAGCTTACTGTAAGCGCGGTCAACGATCGCATTTCCTGTTGAAGGATTATATACCGGTGCGGACCCGGAATTGCTTCCGCTATTGCCCGCATTTCCACCGCCATTGCTGCCGCCCTGACCCTCTTCCCGAGCGGCTTCCTGAGCCCTCTGCTGTTCTGCGAGCCGTGCAGCTTCTTCCTCTGCCGCCGCCCGCTGCGCTGCCTCCTGGATCATTTCGTCCAGATTGGAAATCTCATCGCTTTTATCGGCGATTACAGCGTTCAGTTCTTCCTGCTGCGCTTCGTTTTCGGCTTCCAGTTCTTCAAGATTTGCTCTTTCTGTCTCAAGAGTAGCCTGAAGATCCTCTATTTCCTGCACCGTATTTGCATACTCCTGAAGCTGCTCTCTGTCATACTCGTGAACCTGCTGAGAATATTCAGCCTGGGACAGCATACTGGAAATATCCCCGGAGGTCATGACCTTCTCCATCGTAGCTGTTCCGCTTCCGGATTCATACATATACTTGATCCTCAGCTTCATAGCCTCATACTGTTCGTCTTTCTTTTCCTCCGCAACTTTCAGATCCTCCTCAGCCTGTATGATCTCTTCGCCCTTTGCGATCAGATCAAGTTCCAGCTGATTGGCCTTCGCCATCAGAGAATCAAGTGTCGCCTGCAGACTTTCCAGTTCGCTCTGTGCAGCTTCCTTCTGCTCCTTCAGCTCCGCCTCTTCCTCTCTGGCAGAACTCGGTTCCGCAAACACAGGTGTCACGATCATTGAGCAGACAAGCGCAGATGCGATAAGCATATTATGTACTTTTCTTAATCTCATCTCTTCACCTTTCCTTATACTATTATCTATATCCCCACATATGCATGATACAACATCAAATATTGTTTTTCAACACCATTTCACAAAAAAACGCATTTGCAGGGTGACATAATTCATCTTTTGTTAATCTGTAATAAATTATAATAAAAAGTCGAGATGATTTCAACACTTTTTTAACATTTTTGTAATAATTCACAATTTGGATTTGTATGAGTGAGAAGGGGCGCAGAGAAAGACGGGCATGGTGACTCGGAGGAATCTGTCAGAAAAAGTAAAGGATTCAGAAGCTGATGTCAAGGCCTTAGATGAAATTGTTCGAGCATAGCGAGTTTTTCATCTAAGGCCTTGCTTTTAATCAGGTTCTGAATCCTTTACTTTTCTCAGATTTCGGAGCGGAACCAGGAACACACGCCCCGCATCTCAGATACATTCCCCACGCGGAGCATCCCGGTCACTTTCGGACGGTTTACCTGTCAAGTTCATTTCGCCAAATCCGAATCTACTGCACGGACAGATTGGTATATCCCATGAGGCTTTCGTCGATCTCCCGCGCCGCCTCCCGTCCTTCACGGATAGCCCACACAACAAGAGACTGGCCCCTGTGCATATCGCCTGCTGTGAATACATTCGGCACGCTGGATGCGTAACGTCCTTCCTCGGTTTTTACGTTGGTCCGCTGATTCACTTCCACGCCGAAAGCTTTTGTAACATAGTTTTCACTTCCCAGGAAGCCTGCTGCGATCAGCACAAGATCGACGTCAACAGTGTATTCTGTTCCCGGGATCTCTACCATCATCATTCGCCCTGTGGCCTCGTCTTTTTTACTTTCCAGTTTTACAAGAACAGCCTTGCAGAGTTTTCCTTTTTTGTCCTTTACAAATTCCTTCACCGTGGTAGTGTAAACACGGGGATCGGAACCGAACACCGCGATGACTTCCTCCTGTCCGTAGTCTGTCTTGCAGACCTTCGGCCATTCCGGCCAGGGGTTGTTCCCGGTTCTCTCATCCGGAGCTTTCGGCATCATCTCAAGCTGCAGAACAGACTTTGCGCCGTGACGGATGGATGTGCCGACACAGTCGTTTCCCGTATCCCCTCCACCGATGACAATGACATTTTTTCCCTTCGCGGAAATATATGTGCCGTCTTTGAGCTTCATATCGTTTGCCCACAGGGCTTTGGTGGTGGATTTCAGGAAATCTACCGCAAAATAAATTCCTTCCGCGTCTCTGCCGGGAACTTTGATATCTCTTGGATTGGAGGCTCCGCAGGCCAGAAGAATGCGGTCATACTCTTTCAGAAGAGCCGCAGGTTTCACGTCTTTTCCTACATTGCAGCTGAGACGGAATTCCACGCCTTCCTCTTCCATCACCGCTAGCTTTCTGTCAATATACTGTTTCTCCAGCTTCATATTCGGAATGCCGTAACGAAGCAGTCCGCCCGCCTTGTCTTCTCTCTCGAAGACCGTTACAGAGTGTCCCCGCTTGTTGAGCAGGTCGGCCGCCGCCAGTCCGGCGGGGCCGGAACCGATCACGGCGATTTTCTTGCCTGTACGTACCTTTGGCGGATTTGCCTTTGCGTATCCCATTTCATAGGCATTTTCTATGATCGCGTACTCGTTGCCCTTCGATGCGACCGCCTCCTGGTTCAGGCCGCATGTGCAGGCTTTCTCACACAGCGCCGGGCATACCCGTGAAGTGAATTCCGGGAAATTGTTTGTCTTTACCAGACGGTAATAAGCCTCCTCCCAATTCCCGTTGTAGATCAGGTCGTTCCACTCCGGGACCAGGTTGTGAAGAGGGCATCCACTCGCCATGCCCATCAGTTCCTTCCCGGACTGGCAGAAGGGAACGCCGCACTCCATGCAGCGCGCCCCCTGAAGTTCCTGCTCTTCCCTGGAAAGAGGCGTGTGGAACTCATTGAAATGCCGGATCCGATCGATCGGCTGCTCCGCCGTCTTGTCCTGTCTCGCATAATCCATAAATCCTGTTGCTTTTCCCACTTTTCGCCGCCTCCTATCTTCCGTTTTTGATCATGTTGAACGCTTCGATTTTCGCTTTTTCACGGCTTAGACCCTTCTCCTCCATCTGGATAATGGCTGCCATCATCTTTTCATAATCCTCCGGAATGATCTTCTTGAACTTCGGCAGGTACTCTTCAAACCGGTCAAGGATTCTTTTGCCCGCCTCGGAGTTCGTATAGGATACATGTTCCTGTATCATTCCTTTGAGTTCCTGAACGTCATATTTGTCTGTTACGCGTTCAATATTGACCATGGCCTTATTGACACGTTTGTACAGGGTGCTGTCTGCGTCCAGTACATAAGCGATACCACCGCTCATTCCGGCTGCAAAGTTCTTCCCGACCTGGCCGAGCACGACCACGCAGCCGCCGGTCATATACTCACAGCCGTGATCGCCGACACCTTCTACTACCGCGCGGGCCCCAGAGTTGCGGACGCAGAACCTCTCTCCTGCCACACCGTTGATGTAGGCCCTTCCGCTGGTAGCTCCGTAAAGAGCAACGTTTCCTATTATAATGTTCTCATCTGCTTTGAACCGGGTGCCGTTCGGCGGGCACACAACCAGTTTGCCGCCGGACAGTCCTTTTCCAAAGTAATCGTTGCTGTCGCCGGTCAGCTCCAGCGTCAGTCCCTTCGGGATAAATGCGCCGAAACTCTGTCCGCCTGCGCCCTTACATTTGATCACGTAACTGTCGTCCTCCAGGCCGTCTGGATATCTCTTTGTGATTTCAGAGCCAAAGATCGTTCCAAAAGTCCGGTCTGTGTTGGTGACGTCGATTTCCAGGCTTCTCTTCTGTCCCTTTTCCAAAGCCAGAAGAAGTTTCTTTACCAGCACTTTCTCGTCCAGCGTTTTCTCCAGTTCAAAGTCAAAGCGTTTCTTCGGGTTGAAGATCATGCCTTTCTTTTCCTTTGCATAAGGATTATAGAGCACGCTGCTCAGATCCAGGGCCGCCGCCCGGTCTGATGTGGGCGCGTCCTTCACTTTCAAAAGATCCGTTCTTCCCACCAGTTCATCCACAGAGCGCACGCCCAGTTTTGACATATATTCTCTTAATTCTTCTGCGATAAAGCGCATGAAGTTCATTACATACTCCGGTTTGCCTGTAAAACGCTTTCTGAGCTCGGGATTCTGGGTCGCCACGCCCACCGGGCAGGTATCCAGATTGCAGACGCGCATCATAACGCACCCCATTGTCACCAGAGGCGCTGTGGCAAATCCGAATTCCTCCGCTCCAAGCAGAGCCGCGATCGCCACATCCCGTCCGCTCATCAGCTTGCCGTCGGTCTCGATCCGCACCCGGTCTCTGAGGCCGTTCTGGATCAGCGTCTGGTGCGTCTCAGCAAGACCCAGTTCCCAGGGAAGTCCCGCATTGTGAATGGAACTTCTGGGCGCCGCGCCGGTTCCTCCGTCGTATCCCGATATCAGGATCAGCCCCGCGCCGGCCTTTGCCACACCTGCAGCGACGGTTCCCACTCCGGCCTCGGACACAAGTTTTACAGAAATTCTGGCGTCTTTATTTGCATTTTTACAGTCATAGATCAGCTGCGCCAGATCCTCGATAGAGTAAATGTCATGATGAGGCGGCGGTGAGATCAGGCTCACGCCAGGCGTAGAGTGGCGTGTCTTCGCGATCCACGGGTACACCTTTCCGCCCGGAAGATGTCCGCCCTCACCCGGCTTTGCCCCCTGGGCCATCTTGATCTGAATCTCACGGGCGCTTACCAGATACCTGGATGTAACGCCGAAGCGCCCCGAAGCTACCTGCTTGATGGCAGAACAGCGGTCTGTGTCAAGTCTTTCGATATCCTCTCCGCCTTCACC
Source organism: Candidatus Mediterraneibacter avicola (assembly GCA_019115385.1). Classification (GTDB taxonomy): domain Bacteria; phylum Bacillota; class Clostridia; order Lachnospirales; family Lachnospiraceae; genus Mediterraneibacter; species Mediterraneibacter avicola. Next base: position 28,712 of record DXDR01000003.1, read on the forward strand.
GGAGTTGGACTTTCCGTGAAGCCGGTTCATGGCGATCGCCAGAGTCTCATGGGCCTCTTTTGAAATAGAACCGTAGGACATGGCTCCTGTCTTAAACCGGGTAACAATGGAGTCCACACTTTCCACCTCTTCAATGGGAACCCCCTTCTTCGGATAGTTGAAGTCCAGCTGGCCCCGCAAGTTGATCTTTTCGCCTTCCTCATCCACCATCTTTGTGTATGTTTTAAACATTTCATAATCGCCTCGTCTGGTGGACTGCTGGAGCATATGAATGGTCTGGGGATTGTACAGGTGTTCCTCCCCGCCGCTCTTATATTTGTGTCTTCCCTCACTGTCCAGCGTCATATCGACTCCCAGTCCCAGGGGATCAAACGCTTTCGAATGGAACGCCGTGTAATCCGCGGCGATCTCCTCGATTCCGATCCCGCCCACACGGCTTACCGTGTCTGTGAAATACCGGTTGATAAAATCCTGCTTCAGTCCGATCGCCTCAAAGATCTTTGCTCCCTGGTACGACTGGATCGTAGAAATACCCATTTTGGATGCGATCTTTATAATTCCATGGATCACCGCGTTGTTGTAATCGTCTACCGCCGCATAGTAGTCTTTGTGCAGCAGTCTGGATTCGATCAGCTGGCGGATGGACTCATGGGCAAGATAAGGGTTGATCGCGCAGGCCCCGTATCCCAGCAAAGTTGCAAAATGGTGTACCTCTCTTGGCTCTCCGCTCTCCAGGATCATAGCCACAGATGTTCTTTTCTTTGTACGCACCAGATGCTGCTGCAGGCCGGAGACAGCCAGTAGCGACGGGATCGCCACATGGTATTCATCCATCTCCCTGTCCGTCAGGATCAGAATGTTTGCCCCTTCCCGGATTGCCCGGTCTGCTTCGATAAATACATACTCGATCGCCTTCTCCAGGCTGGTATTTTTATAGTATGTAATCGGAATCTGGGCGACCTTGAAGCCTTCCACATTCATTTCTTTGATCTTCAGCAGATCCGTATTGGTAAGAATCGGGTTGTCTACCCGCAGCATTTTACAGTTTTCTTCCCTTTTCTCCAGCAGGTTTCCGTCCCTACCTACATAAATCGTAGTCGAAGTTACGATCTCCTCGCGGATCGCGTCGATGGGCGGATTTGTAACCTGGGCAAACAGCTGTTTAAAGTAGCCGAACAGGGGCTGCTGCTTTTGAGAAAGGACAGAAAGCGGCACGTCGATTCCCATTGCCCCGATTCCCTCGCTTCCATTTTTCGCCATCGTAAGAATGGAAGTTTTCACATCCTCATAGGTGTAGCCGAAAGCCTTCTGCAGCCGGGTGCACTCCTCTTTCGTATATTTCGGAATATCCTTGTTCGGAATCTTCAGGTTTTTAAGATGGATCAGATTTCGGTCGAGCCACTCGCCGTAGGGTTCTTCGTTGGCGTATTTTTCTTTCAGCTCCTCGTCATCGATCACCCGTCCCGCCACTGTATCCACGAGCAGCATCTTGCCCGGATGCAGCCTTTCTTTTACAAGGATTTTGGACGGCTCGATATCAAGCACGCCTACCTCTGACGACAGGATCAGGTTATCATCGTCTGTAATATAATATCTGGAAGGACGAAGCCCGTTCCGGTCAAGTACGGCTCCCATCACATCTCCATCGGAGAACAGAATAGAGGCCGGTCCGTCCCAGGGCTCCATCATAGTCGCATAATACTGATAAAAATCTCTTTTGTTCTGAGACATACTCCTGTTGTTGACCCACGGCTCCGGAATGGCGATCATAACGGCAAGAGGCAGTTCCATACCGCTCATTACCATGAATTCAAGGGCATTGTCCAGCATAGCCGAATCCGAACCGGATGTGTTGATCGCCGGAAGGACTTTGTGCAGTTCTCCTTTCAGGCAGTCCGACTCCATCGTCTCCTCCCTGGCCCTCATCTTATCTGCATTTCCCCGGATCGTGTTGATCTCGCCGTTGTGAACAATAAACCGGTTCGGATGCGCCCTCTGCCAGCTCGGCGCTGTATTGGTGCTGAATCGTGAGTGTACCATTGCGATCGCGGACTCATAGTCCTCATCCTGCAGGTCGCCGAAAAACTGGCGGAGCTGTCCTACAAGGAACATTCCCTTATATACGATCGTACGGCTGGACAATGATACCACATAAGTATCGTCGCTGCTCTGCTCGAACACCCGGCGGACGATATACAGCCTGCGGTCAAAATCCAGACCTTTTTCTATTTTTTTCGGCCGCTCGATGAATGCCTGCATAATACACGGCATACAGTCCACGGCGGTTTTACCCAGTATTTCCGGATGGATGGGGACTTCGCGCCATCCCAGGAAATTCAGGCCTTCCTTTTTTACGATAACTTCAAAAATATTCTTGGCCTGATTTCTTTTCAGCTCATCCTGGGGAAGAAAGAACATTCCCACTCCGTAATCTCTCTCTCCGCCCAGAGTGATTCCGAGAGGCTTACAGACTTTGCTGAAAAAGCGATGAGAGACCTGCAGCAGAATTCCCACCCCGTCTCCGGTCTTCCCTTCGGCGTCCTTTCCGGCTCTGTGTTCCAGGTGCTCCACAATCCTGAGGGCGCCTGCAACCGTACTGTGGCTTTTTACGCCTTTGATATTTACAATGGCGCCGATCCCGCAGTTATCATGTTCAAAACTATCACGGTACAATCCCTGCCGGCTGTCAATTTTTTTCCTCATAATCCCTGTCCTTTCTTTTACATTTTTTGTTTTTTACGACTATACATGATTTTTTCTAATTTGTAAACAAGAAAATTTTTATAATTGTCTGATAATTTGATAATTAATAGTTTTTATTAAAATATTCTGATAATTACGCTTTTACAAAAACTATAGGAATAATTTCTATAAAATCTAATTTTCTTTTATTTTACTCGGTTCCTTTTCCAAATCAGCGCACAGAAAAAGCGGCAGGAATTTTCCTGCCGCGCACAATTCAAAATTGTTTTTTTATTAAAACATGTTAGTCTTATCGCCGGTTCCGGGCTCTTTTTCCTTCTTCACAGCTCCCCCGGTCCTCTGGATCAGCACATACATCGCCGAGCAGACAAACGCGCCCGCGATAACCGCACCCGCCATTCTGACAGGCGCTCCCCCGATCCAGCGGAACACCCCAAGCTCCGTATACAGAAGGGAACTGCAGTTAGCCGCCACATGAAGAAGGACAGGCGCTTTCAGAGATCCGAACTTCTCATATACATAGCACAGGAAAATACCCAGGAGCAGAGCGTATGCCATCTGCGCACCGTCCTGGTGCATCAGCACAAAAAACAGAGACGACCAGAGAGCCGAGTACCAGAATCCCCGATTTTCCATAAACCGCCGGAACAGCACTCCACGGAACATCAGCTCTTCCGCGATCGGAACTATAACCCCCAGCACTGCGATCTGTACCGGAAAAGAGGGCATATAAGTAATCTGGGACGCACTCTGCGACTGCCCGCTGTAAAAAGCAAGTTCTACCATGGCAAAAAAACATGTCGCCGCAATACTGACCGCCAGGCCGAATACCAGTACTGTCCAGTATTTTTTCACCGGAGCTTTCTTAGCCGGTTCCACACCGCAGGCCATTTCCAGTTTTCTGTCTCTGGTGAAAAACCATGCATTGACCGGTATGGTGATCAGGGAAGCCACGCCCGCGATCTCTGTGGCATAGCGGAAAACATGCTCCATCGCCGGTTCCATCAATGTCCAGTACTGCCTGGTCATCTCTTCCATTGTCAGCGTCTGCTGTCCGACAAGCTGCTCATACACATCCGCCAGATACGGAATGGATATAACGAGGACGCAGACCATCTCCACCGCGAGCCGCACGCCCATATAGATCAGCACAGGAGCTGCAAGACTCCAGAACAGACTTTTCCTATGCATTTGATTCATGGTTTTCTTCCTCCGCTTTCTTTCTGATCCATTCCCTCATCTCATTCTCCGTACCGTTTATCGTCCCCTGCACCATCTCGGGCTTTCCTCCGCCTCTGCCGCCAAAAGCGCTGTTCATATCCTTTGCCAGCGCGCGCATATCCATTACCTTGCTTCCCATGACATAGCGGTATCCCTCGCCGTCCCTGCCCGAAAATACAGCGCAGAGGATCCGGTTCTTTTCCAGGATCCGGTTCATCAGCCGGCGCATGGACTCTGCCCCGAATTCATCCGTAAAGATGCAGACAGCCTGTTCTTTTGCAGAAACCATGTCCGCCCGGCAGGAAACCAGCCTGTTTTCCTTTTCATTGATTTCCAGCTTCAGATCCGCGCACTCTTTTCGCAGATGCTCCACCGCTTCCGCAATCTCATTTTCTTTTGCGCAGAGCATGGCGGACACCGCCTGTGCCTGCGCCTGCTTCTTTTCAAAATCCAGAAGCGCGCGCACACCGCAGAGCATAGTCACCCGAACTCCGCCTTTGTACCGCTGTACCCCGGTCAGCTTGATCACACCGATCTCTCCGGTAAAGTTTACATGAGGAGCACAGCAGGCGCACACATCATATCCCGGTATCTCCACAATACGCACCTGGCCTTCGATCTCAATCTTGCTCCGGTATTCTATAGAGGCAAGCTCTTCCTCCGAAGGATAGAGCACCTTCACAGGCAGATTCTTCCAGACCGCCCGGTTTGCCTCCCGCTCGATCTCTTTCAGTTCCTCTTTGGTGATACCGCCGTTAAAATCCATGGTGCAGTCTTCACTTCCCAGATGAAAGCCTACGTTATTATATCCAAACCGGGCATGGATCAGACCTGAAACAATATGTTCCCCGGTATGCTGCTGCATTTTCATAAAACGCTCTTCCCAGTTGATCTGCCCCTTTACCTGCTGTCCGGGAGCGAACGGCCTGACCGGATTTTCACAGTCTTCCGCCAGTATATGGAAGATCCTTCCATCCTGCTCCTGTACGTCGCAGACCTTTATTCCATCCAGGAAGCCGGTATCCGCATACTGCCCGCCTCCCTCCGGAAAAAACGCAGTCCGGTTCAGTTCTACGTGATATCTGCCGTCACGCTTTTCGCAGGAGAGAACTTCCGCCGTAAATTCCCGCAAATGGCTGTCGCTGTAAAACAATTTTTCCGTCATATCCTATATTACATCCTTTCCGGCGCTTCAAATCCCAAAAGGTCAATACATGTCTCCAGCACTCTTTTTGTCAGGACAAGCAGGGAAATATATCCGTCTCTGCGCACCTGGTCCTCCTCTGCAAGTATCTTTGTCTCATGGTAAAACTTGTTGAACTCATTTGCCAGATCATAAATATATGCACAGATCTTATGGGGAGCCGTCTCCTCATACACGGTATTGATCACATCATTAAATTTCAGCACCTGGAGCATCAGCGCTTTCTCATAATCTCCCGCCGGAGCGAGGATCTTCAGTCCCTGGAGGCTGCCGCCCGTCTCCTCATACTTAGCAAGGATCGACTTGATCCTTACGATCGTATACAGGATGTACGGGCCAGTGTTTCCCTCAAATGAAGTAAACCTGTCCACGTCAAAAATATAATCCTTGGATGCCTGGTTAGAGAGATCGCCGTACTTGATGGCGGCCAGTCCTACAGTCTGAGCTGTCTTTCTCGCTTCCGCCTCTTCCACAGTGCGGTTGTCCATGATCTTTTTATACATCTCATCCTCAATCTCGCGGATCAGATTTTCCAGGCGCATCACACCTCCCTCTCTCGTCTTAAAGGGCTTGCCGTCCTTTCCATTCATCGTTCCGAACCCCAGAAAGGTAAGCTCTGTCTCCGGGCGGACGATCCCTGTCTTCTTTGCACAGCGGAACACCTGGATAAAGTGCAGTTCCTGTCTTTTATCCACCACGTAGATCACCTGATCCGGGCAAAACTCCTCTTCCCGGTCCACCAGAGTCGCAAGATCCGTTGTATCATAAAGAGCAGCCCCGTCCGACTTCAATATCATACAGGGCGGCACTTCCTTGTTGTCCGTCTCTTCCTGTACGTCTACCACCAGAGCGCCCTCGTCGTAACGTGCAAACCCCTTATCCTTTAACATCTCCACCATATCCGGGATAAACTTCTGAGCGTCCGCCTCTCCCTTCCAAAGATCAAAATGCACATTCAGCTTCTCGTAATTCTTCTTCAGATCCGCAACCGACACGTTCATGATATGCTTCCAGATAGCTCTGCATCCCCGGTCGCCATTCTGCAGAAGATAGGTAGCATGCAATGCTTCTTCCCGGTAATCTTCATGTTCTTTCGCATATGCGCTGGCTGTAGGATAGATTTCCTCCAGCTCACCTATGGTAAAGGGCGCCTCTTCCGGGTATTCACCCTCAAATTTTTCATCAAAGTAGGGAAGCTCCGGTTTTCTTTTCTTAAGTTCTGTAATGATCAGCCCCATCTGATAGCCCCAGTCACCCAGATGTATATCTCCGACTACCCGGTTTCCCTTGAACCTTGCGATCCGTTTTACACTCTCCCCGATGATCGCTGATCTGAGGTGCCCTACATGCAGCGGCTTCGCAACATTCGGACCGCCGTAGTCAATTATGATCGTTTTCGGATTTTCTTCCGCCTCCACGCCCAGGTTCTGATCCGCGGCCATATCGTTCAGGTACGCTGCCACATAGACAGGCGCAAGCTTCAGATTGATAAAGCCTGGTTTCACCACATCTACGGAAGAAAAACACGCACTCTCTTTCAGCTGTGCAGCCACATCATCCGCGATCATAAACGGTGCTTTCTTATATTTTTTTGCACCCGCCATAGCCCCGTTGCACTGGTACTCGCACAGATCCGGGCGGTTGGACAGCGTAACCTTTGCCAGATCTCTCTCATATCCCGCCTTCTCAAACGCCGTCTCCATCTCTATTGTAATCAGTTCCAGTAATGTTTTCACTCTTTTCACACTCCTTAATCCATATGAAAGATATTCTATCATGTCTGCACACTGACGGCAAGTTCTCATTCAAAAGTTACACTTCTTGTGGTAACAGTCCAGCCATCTGTCATCAGGAGCCGGATTTATGCTTGCATAAGAATCCGTCTCCTGATGTGCAGATGTGCTGAGCGCCATTCCATGAGGAAAACAGCGGCGCCAGCCGCAGTAAGCACGCAGTGCGGTTTTCCGAATGGCGCGGGCTGAACTGTTACTTCTTGCGAAAAATTTCTATCCACCTTATAATGTTAGCGTCAATGCACACCGACGCCAGACAGATATCAGGAAAGAAAGGAAATTTTTATGAAATTAGGTTCACATGTCAGTATGAGCGGCAGAGATATGCTCCTTGGTTCAGCGAAGGAAGCTGTATCTTACGGCGCAAATACGTTTATGTTTTACACGGGAGCGCCGCAGAATACACGGCGCAAAGCGATCAGCGAACTGAATATCGGACCGGCCTGGGAGTATATGGAAGCACACGGGATCGAGGAGATCATCGTCCACGCCCCGTATATCATCAATCTCGGCAATACAGTTAAGCCGGAAACTTTTTCTCTTGCTGTAGAATTTCTGGCAAAAGAGATCGAGCGGACTGTGGCGTGCAGAAGCCGCACCCTCATCCTTCATCCCGGAGCCCATGTGGGAGCCGGCATCGAAGCAGGAACCGCACAGATCATCAAGGGGCTGAATGAAGTGCTCAGCCCGGACACCGGCTGCTTTGTAGCTCTTGAGACCATGGCGGGAAAAGGTTCGGAGATTGGGCGTTCCTTTGAAGAGCTGGCCCGCATTTATGACGGCGTTAAGTATAACGACAAACTCAGAGTATGCTTTGACACATGCCACACCAGTGACAGCGGCTATGATATCATCCACGGTTTTGACGAGACGATGGATAAATTCAACCGGATCCTCGGGAAGGATCAGATTGCCGTTTTTCATATCAACGACAGCAAAAACGCTCCCGGCGCACAGAAGGACAGGCATGAAAATACAGGGTTCGGCCACATCGGATTTGACGCTCTGAACTATATTGTGCATCACCCGGATTTCGCGGAAATCCCAAAAATCCTCGAATCCCCCTATGTGCCTTCTCCGTCTGCGCCCAGGAAGTCATATCCGCCTTATAAATATGAAATCGCCATGCTCAGGGAAGGGAAATTTAACCCTGATATGAAAACGGATATCATCCGGGACAACGAGGTTTAAACATCACCTACCGCGCAGCGCTCCATGACTGTCCCCATACGAATTTTCCAAGGTTTTGCTTGACAGTACTGCATTTCCATTATATTATTGTATTACATATATAGTACAGTTTAAAATTTTATAGAAAGAAGTGATTCAATGCCTTGGGATTTGGATAATGAACGCCCCATTTACCTGCAGCTGATGGACCGCATCCAACAGGACATTGTCGCCGGGACTTATAAACCCGGGGATAAGATTCCCTCTGTCCGCGATCTGGCTCTGGAAGCAGCCGTCAACCCGAACACCATGCAGAAGGCTCTCTCCGAGCTGGAACGCAGCGGACTTGTATACTCCCAGCGAACGAGCGGCCGCTTTATCACCGAAGACACGGAAATGCTCAAAAAACTAAAGCGCCGCCTTGCCGAAGAACACATCCAGGACTTTTTCCAGAAAATGCGGAATCTGGGATTCAGCGACGAAGAGACTCTTAACATGATACAGGAAACAATAAAGGGGGAAAACCATGAAGACAATACTTGAATGCCGGGGACTGACGAAAAAATACGGAAATTTTTCCGCCCTCTCAGACCTGACGCTCACACTGGAGCGGGGACAGATCGCCGGACTGCTCGGCCCGAACGGCAGCGGCAAGACTACGCTCATCAAACTCATAAACGGTCTGCTTGTCCCGTCCGGCGGAGAACTTAAAATAAACGGATGCGCCCCGGGTGTGGAGACAAAGAAAATCATCTCTTATCTGCCGGACCAGGACTGTCTTGCAAGTCAGCTCCGCGTAAAAGACGCCCTCAGGCTCTATTCAGATTTCTACAAAGACTTCAGCATGGAACGGGCTGTAAACATGCTCGACACTCTGGAGATCGATCGCAGTTCCAGGCTCGGCGCCCTGTCAAAGGGCACAAAGGAAAAAGTGCAGCTCATCCTTGTGATGAGCCGGGACGCACAGCTATATGTACTGGACGAACCGATCGGCGGAGTAGACCCTGCAGCCAGAGATTATATTCTCCGCACGATCCTGACAAATTATAATGAAAACGCAACCATCCTCATTTCCACACATTTGATCTCAGACATTGAAAACGTGCTGGATCGCGTCCTTTTTCTGAAAGCCGGATGCCTTGTTCTAAATGAATCTGTGGACGAAATACGGACAAAGTACGGGAAATCGGTTGACGCTCTATTCCGGGAGGTGTTCAGATGTTAGGAAAACTCATCAAATATGACTTAATATATGCATCGAAAGTCTTTCTTCTGATACACGGTATTTATCTGCTCATCTGCGTTGCGCTGAGAATACTTATCATGGACCGGCTTGACTTTGACGCCCGCCCGGAAGTTTTCATGACTCCGGTAACGCTGATCACCGTTCTTATGATATTCGTACTTTCAGCAGTAACACTGGCGACCAGTCTGCTCATCGCGCTTCGCTTTTACCGGAATCTGTTTGGCCGGGAAGGCTATCTGTCCTGGACGCTGCCCGCGTCTCCTTCTGAGCATCTGCTCGCCAAATTCCTGTCAGGATTTCTTCTGGCCGCAGTTGATATCACTATAATCGCAACAGGCATCGTGATCATTGTAACCGGCCCAAACGTAGCGGAAGCCTATCGCCAAATCGCATCGGAAATGACGGAAATTTTAGGTGTAAGCTTAGGCGCTTACTCCCTGAAGCTGTTTTTCTTCACAGTTCTGTTCAGCTTCACCTCCGTCATACAGATTTATTTCTGCGTCGCGCTGGGGCAGCTTTTTCAAGGTCACCGGGTATTGTTCGCCATTGCGTTCTACTTTCTGACAGGTTTTGTAGTGGAGATCCTTTCCACTTTGCTTCTGCTTGTATCCGGACTGCTGACAGAACAGATGACATTCAGTACCTCTGCATTCAACCTGGGGCAGTACACCGAAAAGCTTTATCTCATAACCGGAATGCTTTCCGTTATCCTGGCCGCCGGAGAATATATCGCTGCGCAGTATATTATGAAAAAGAAGATCAATCTGATATAGGGGTCTGCATGACAGTCCCCGGAAGTCATGACCGCCCCGGCGCTCTCAGAGCTGCCGGGGCTTCTGCAATAAAGCCGGGAAAACAGTCCGTCACTTTCTGAAAGTAAAAATCCCGGGAAGGCACTGTAAATAATGTATTTTCAGTACCTTCCCGGGACATGTTCGAAGCGTCTGAGCGGAGTCGAACCGCCGCACATGCCTCCGGAGGGCATTGCTCTATCCACTGAGCTACAGACGCATTCCGGCTGATTGAGGGAACGCTTTTCGCATCCCCTCTTCAACAGCCTTAATCATCCTAGCATAGTTTCCCGAAAATGTAAAGAGATTTTATATTCTCCGGTTCTTTTTCTTGTTTCTCAGCGCCTTTGCCACAGCCGCAGAAATTCCCGCTGCAGCCGACGCAGCCGCCAGCAAAACACTCCCCTTAAGTTCCGCCGGCCGGTCTCCTGTTTTTACCGCAGGTTCCGCTTTTGAGAGAACTTCAACCGTCTGGCCCTTATCATTTCGGTCATCATGGGATGAAATCAGCTTCTCGCCCAGATACAGATACTCACATACCACAAGCCGCCTGCCCGCAAGGCTCCCGGTCTCTGCTGAAAATTCCATCCCGACCGACGTTTCAGACTGCTTTGGCGTAAATTTTATTTCAGCCTCCACCGGGCGTCCGTCAAGTACCAGAGGCTCTCCCGTCTCCGCGTCCTTTACGACCCCTTTCAGCATATACTCGGTTCCTTCATTTAAGTACGCCAGCTCAACCTCGTCCGCGATCACAGTTTCCTCTCCCGCACGGATGCATTTGCCGCCGCTTTCTTTCCAGACCGCAGTCGTGTCTCTGATCTCTGACCGGTAGTTCTCAAGTTCCACTTTCACGCCCTCTCCAGAACTGTCTTCCACCATCACCTCATATGGTTCATCCGGGAGCATATAGCCTGCAGGGACTTTTTTCTCCACAAGTTCATATTTACCTGGAAATAATTCTTCCGATTCTGCTTTCCCCTCTTGATCCGTTATCAGGGTTCCCGCTGTCTCCCCGGCGGTAAGACGCACGGTACCGTCAGGTGTTACGATATCCTCCTTTGCCAGAATATCAAAACACACCCCTTCTATCCCTTCACCAGATGAAGCGTCTGTTTTACTAAGATGTATCTTTTCCTTAACAGGTTCATTTTCAAACTCCACCTCCAGAGGCTCATCCCAGTTGTGCCCTTCCGTGATCCGAAACTCCACGGGATTTTCGCTCAGGCGATAGCCGCCGGGGGGAAGGATTTCCCGGAAATAATAGACTCCCGCCGGCAGCTTTTCCGGCAGGATAAAGCTGCCGCTTCCATCTGTAGAGAAAATGTTATATTCCATATGGGCAGGATAGTGCTGTTTCATCGTCATCGGCTTTTTATCCTCGTCCAGGAGTTCAAACTGCGCTCCCTGCACCGGGACAGTCTTGCCTGTCGTACTGTCTTTCTTGACCAGCTTTACAGGGGAAAATATCTGTTTATTCTCAAGAATGTAATACAAGGTCTCCCCCTCCTCATCTATCGTCACTTCAAAATCCTCTGCAGGCTTGAGTCCATCGGGCGTATTTTCCTCGTGCACTGTATAGGTATCGTAAACCAGCCCGTGCCTTTCCGCCTGGGAACCGCCCTGTCTGGTAGACGCATATCCGTTTTCATCTGTCACGATAGTCACAGACTCTCCTGTAGTCGTTGACGTTATGGTAAAACGGATCCCTCCGAGTGATGTCTTCTGATCTTCTTCGGGATCGGTATCCTCCCGGAATTTCACGATCTGGATATGGCCTCTTATAACCTTATCCGGCACCTTCGGAGCCTGAAATATCGTGTCCGTCTCTCCCGCTCCTGTTTCCGTTATCCTGCTCACAGCCACTTCACTGTTGAGCAGATAACCCCGGGGCGCTTTTGTCTCCTGAAAGGTTACTGTCCCGAGAGGAAGCACGGTTGCTCCCGAAGCGCTGTGATAAAAAGCATCTCCGCTCACCTTCGCCTCTTCCGAAATCATTACCCGCCCCTTTTCATCGGATCTGAGAATCCAGGTTCTCTCAGCCTCGATTCCTTTCTCCGCCGGATCTGTGTCATAGTATCCGGGATAAAATCTTACAGTAAACCAAGCGTCTGACAGGACTGCACTGCCCTGCGCCTGTGCTTTTCCTGTATCCGCATCCGTTTTCTCCAGAACCAGGCCGGCCGGATAATAGCGGGGCGGATTATGGCACGTATATCTGCACACAGAGGCTTCCCTCACTGCAATGTCTGCTCTTTCCTGATCCAGCGCATACCCTTTCGGACTCTTCAGCTCTCTCACCTCATAAACGCCGATCCTTACATTGTCTACTCTCCCATAGCCGTCTGCATTTGTAGAAATGCGGTAAGACGGAGTCTCCGATCCCGGGCGGAACAGTCCGAACTCTGCCCCGGCCAGAGAATAGCAATCATTGCCGTCCGTCCACTCCGGCTGGCCGGATTCTTTGTATATTTCCACACTGCCGGTCAGATCCTCCCCGGTTCCGCCCATCACCTGCCCGGAGCCTCCTGTATTAAACAGAAATGCATTGAAATATTCGGGAGGCTCCGGCATACTTTTTATCCTTTCCGCTTTCTGCTTCAGGGAGGCGGCCTGTTCTCCTGACAGCCCTGTAAATGATTCATCGTCTCCCGAATAGAGATAGGCGGCGATGCAATGGCTCATTCCATATTCGTCGTCCCTTACCAGCTTCCCCGTGAAGCCCAGATAACCGTATCTTTCCACATATGTCTGGTAGCCCGGTCCCCCATAGACATAGTAAAGCCCTTTTCTCAGATCCCCATTTCCCAGCCGTTCCGCCTTATATTCCCCCGAAGTAAGCCAGGGTTTCCGGGGTTCCAGACAGTAGGCTGTCTTCCCCTCTACTGTATAATAATGGGTACAGTAGCTGCCATAATATATCATTTCACCCATTACCAGGCTCACCGTCTCCGCACTGCTCCGTGCCGAGGCCGTTTCCCCGGTTCCCTCTGCCTGTACAGCCCGGGTTCCGGCCGGCGCTGCCGCAGCGCCCATAAACAGAATTGCCGCCACAAGGAAGACAACGCACTTTTTGATCCACTGTTTCATATACAGCCCTCCTCCCTCCGGGCACTGCCGGGCTGGAGTACATCGATCCTCCGGTCATAATAATAGGCTCTGTCGCTGAGCACTTCCTCGGGAGCCACCTGAGTCCGGTTGACTTCCGCTACCATCTCATCCATGTCCCGGCATCCGACCCCTGACGAGGCAGGCACGATCACAACTTCATGGACACTGCTCGGCAATACATAAAAATCCTCTCCCAAAATCCCTCCGATCATTTCAAGTACATGGGGATAAGCGATGCAGGCCGCTCCGTAGCTGCGGATCCTGTTTGAAAGCACATACATACTGTCTCTTTGCATTTCCGGTTCAGACAGCAGATTTTCCGCTCTGTCCGTGAACGTTTTCTGTTCGATACATTCTTTCAGAGCATGACGCATGGTAAAAAATTCTGCCGGAAGCAGCTGTTTGACATTTTCCACAGCCGCGTCCCAGAGCGCGCTGTCCCCTATACCCCAGCGCTTTATATGGCTGTATTTTACCGGCATCGCCGCTGTCCCATTGCAGTTTATTTCAATAAGCACATAAAAAACTACTGACAGATCCAAAAATGTCCTGTGCGGAACATCTCTGAGAAATTCCCTGTTCTTATCCGTGTTGATCAGCTTAAATACAATTCTGTCCTTTACCCCTTCATAGTCCAGAAGCCCGCTGCAGTCCCACGATTCTTCCCTCCGTATGCTCTGATAAAACTCCACTAAAGCATGTACTGTTTCCTCCATCGTCCTCCCCTTCCTGTATTGTTCGTAATACTCTTCCAGGTAGATCGTAGGAGAAATATTCACGCCGGGCGTCTCGATCACAACGCCTGTCCGTTCTGTTCCATTGTTTTTCACTGCCGTATAGCAGGAAGCCTTAACACCACCTTCCATTATCTGGTTAAGATTTTTCTCCACCGCGCTCACAAACTGCTGATAATTCATTTTTCTCCTTTCTTTACGCGGTTCATTTAGTTTAAACGAGAAAACCGGTACGAACTGTACCTTTGAAAAATATGTAAAACTGATTTGAATAAATAATATGTGCTCTTGATTATAGACGAGGGGCTGTGAAAAAGCAATGGTGCATTTTTCACAAAAAGAAAAGAGAGGCTGCAGTCTCTGCCTGTGGCAGATCCCGCAGCCTCTCCTGTTTCCGCATTACTCTCCCGCAAAAATCTGTGGGAAAGTCTGTCTCCCGACAGATCAGACTCTGGACAGATACTCTCCAGTTCTCGTGTCGATCTTCAGAACATCCCCTGTTTCACAGAAAAGAGGAACCATTACAACAGCGCCCGTCTCCACTGTGGCAGGCTTTGTTGCACCCTGTGCCGTATCTCCCTTGAATCCGGGCTCTGTCTCTGTGATAGCCAGTTCAACAAACAGAGGCGGCTCAACAGAGAATACATTCCCTTTATGAGAGCAGATCTTTACCGTCTCGTTCTCTTTTACAAACTTCAGAGCATCGCCTACAACATCGGCATTCAGCGCGATCTGATCATATGTCTCCATGTCCATGAAGTTGTACAGATCGCCGTCCTGATACAGATACTGCATATCTTTTCTGTCAATGTGTGCATTTTCAAATTTCTCAGTAGGACGGAAAGTCTTCTCAACAACACCGCCGCTGATGATATTTTTCAGCTTAGTTCTTACAAAAGCCGCACCTTTTCCCGGTTTTACATGCTGAAATTCCATGATCTGATAAATATTTCCGTCAATTTCCACGGTTAAGCCGTTCTTAAAATCTCCTGCTGAAACCATCTGTTTTCCTCCTTCAATTACGCCTTTACCCGGCGCTCCGCTTTATACATTCTATAATAGATTTCCCTATTTTTCAATCCTTTTTTTACCTGCAGCCCGATTCCCGTCATTTTCTGTCGGTTCCGCCGCTCTTCTTTCTTCTGTAAAAATAAAGCACCAGCTTTTCCAGATATCTTTTCAGTATGATCTGTATTTCTTCTTTCGGATGGATCGGCCGGACAAGAATATTGTGTATCCCCGCCCTTTTTGCGCCCCACACATCTGTAAAAAGCTGATCTCCCACAAAAAGCGTATTTTCCCTGTCAGTCCCCATGATCTCCATCGCCCGGATATAGTTCTTTGTAGAAGGTTTATGGGCATTATATATATAGTTTGTCTGAATATCCTGATTAAACATTTTTACTCTTGCTTCCTGATTATTGGAGATCAGACAGGACGCAAATCCAATCTTTTCCAGTCTCTGAAAAAGTTTCCTTGCCCGCTCGTCCGCAGGCGCCCCGTGAGGCACAAGAGTGTTGTCGATATCGAAGATTACCCCCCGGTATCCTTCTTCATATAGTTTCTCAAACGGAATGATATACGTGGACGCCACATATTCATCCGGGAAAAATCTGTCAAACATTATTTTCCATCCAACTCCATCAACTTTGTGATCAGTTCCTCGCAGATCTGTAAAATCGTCTTGTTGTCTGTCTGTACCACTACATCGGCGGCAGCCTCATATTTCTCCCGCCGCTTTTCCATCAAATCTGCAATAAACTCTACGTTTTTATTTCCATCCAATATCGGCCTGTCATTGCTGTCCTTAACTCTCTCGTAGATTGTCTCCGGACTTGCCGTCAGCAGAACGACCCTGCCGTTTTTCTTCATCTCCGCCACATTTTCCTGCCTGAGGGCCACGCCGCCGCCGCAGGAAATAATACAGTTCTGCCGGGCCTGCAGTTCTTTGAGGAGGTTTGTCTCAAGATTTCTGAAATACTCTTCCCCGTATGTGGCAAAGATATCCGGTATCGCCATCTCTTCCCGCTCCGTGATCACCTGATCCATCTCTACCAGCTTCATATCAAACACTGTGCTCAGGTAATCCGAGATCGTGGATTTTCCCGCCCCCATAAATCCGATCAGGACGATATTGTAAGGGAACAGCTTTCGGGCCTGGATCCGCTTGCTGTTGCGGAGAATTCTCCGAAATACATCCTGGATCTCTTCCCGGTACTTGTTATCCTGCAATTTTTGGTCCAGCCTGCGCTGCTGCTTAGCCTCCTGTGCCGGCTGGAGTATGGGCATCCCATATGTTTCTTTATACGCCATGATCTTCTCGATAATTGAATTTCTCTCCACCAGAGCATCAATGATCCGGTCGTCACAGATGGCAAGCTGCTCACGGTACATTTCTAAATCGTTCATTTTCATCCTCCGTCTGTAAAGCAGACCTCAGGGATCTGCTTTTTCATAACCACAGGGAAACTCTCCTGCCGCGTTCACAAAGTACATCACATTATAACAACTTTCCACTGCTATGGCAAGGATGAATCAATCCAGACCAGTTTTAAACGGTAAAAATATATTTGCCTGCCATATACCAATGAATTTCTAAGAAAAAATAAGTTATCCACAATACTGGTTATTCTTCCGAACTTATTCACTTTTAAGGCCCTGATGGCCGAATTTCCTC
>DXDR01000064.1 GCA_019115385.1 Candidatus Mediterraneibacter avicola
AATGTATATGTGTATAATATCCAGCCGGAGATCACGATCGATTATTCTACCGGTGATAACTGGCTGTCTGAGACGGAAGGCCAGGTCGCAGCAAATGAGGAATCTGAAGCACAGACATATATATTAAATACAAATACTCATAAGTTCCATGAACAGGACTGCTCCGGGGCAAAGGACATCAAGGAAAAAAACCGGGAGGAATACACCGGAAGCAGGGAAAAACTCATATCTGAAGGGTATGAGCCGTGCGGCCGGTGCAAGCCGTAAAGCAGCAGTTCAGCCTGCACCATTCGGAAAACCGCACTACGTGCTTACTGCGGCTGGCGCCGCCGTTTTCCTCATAGACTGGCGCTTAGCACATCTGCACATCAGGAGACGGATTCTTATGCAAGCATAAATCCGTCTCCTGATGACAGACGGCTGAACTGTTACACGTAAATTTATTTGAAAAAATGTTGACAAACGGGATATTACAAAGTATACTGTACAAGTGGCGTGAAAAGCGCGCTGCCAGTACAGGGGATTGGTCAAATGGTATGATAGGGGTCTCCAAAACCTTTGGTGGGAGTTCGATTCTCTCATCCCCTGCTTTTAAAGTTTAAAAGCTTTAAAAATGTAAATAAAAAACGGGGAGCTTGTGGACAGGCTGAGAGGAAGTTGAAAATTTCGACCCGAAACCTGATTTGGATAATGCCAACGTAGGGATGATAGCGTCAGATCACGGGGAATGGCATATCCATTTCCCTTTTTTGTTTACAGCGGCAGACGCTTCGCAGGATTCTGAGCGATGAGTCTGTCAAAGTATATAAATTCGAATATTGCCGGACATAGAGTGAACCAGAGGTTCACGAAGGGGTGCACCACCGCGGGTGTATTCTTTCGTGAACCTCTTTTTTATAATGACGACGAGTCAAAGTACGGGCCTGCCCGTTTTGCTCTTTGATCCGGCCGGGAAGGGAGGACAGATATTGTGATACGTGTAAACGGGACTGAAGAAGCTTATTACGAGGGACTGACGGTTATGGAATATGTGCGGGCAAAGGGTTACCGCACGAATCGGATCGCTGTGGAGAAAAACGGCGAGATCGTTCCGAAGAGCGCCTATGAAAGCACTGTCATAAAAGACGGCGACAGCCTGGAAGTGGTGAGTTTTGTGGGAGGAGGCTGAAAAAATGGTTACGAGACAGGAACTAAATGATGCTCTGGCAGAAAGACACGGAGGGAAATTGCAGGAGATTTTTTCCCGGGCGGGAGCTGCCATTGCAGGCCTGGGAGGATTGGGGTCTAATGTTGCCTTCAACCTTGCCAGAACAGGCATCGGGCATCTGCATCTGATCGACTTTGACAGGGTGGATATTACAAACCTGAACCGTCAGCAGTATTTTATTCATCAGATCGGGATGTATAAGACAGAGGCGTTAAAAGAGAATCTGCTCAAGATCAATCCCTATCTGGACATACATACAGATTGTGTGAAGGTGGAGGAAGGCAATGTCAGAGAACTTCTGGCTGAAGACCGCTATATCTGCGAAGCATTTGATAAAGCTGAAAACAAGGCGATGCTGGTAAATACGGTCCTGGAATATTTCCCGGAAAAATATCTTGTGGCGGCCAGCGGGATGGCGGGGGTCGGGGAAAGCAACCGGATCCGCACAAGGAAGGTGACAGAGCATTTTTACCTCTGTGGAGACGGGACCTCCGACGCGGAGGAGGGCATCTGCCTGACAGCTGCCCGGGCGGCGCTGTGCGCGGCACATCAGGCCAATCTGATCGTAAGCCTGATATTGGAAAATGAAAGTTAAGAAGAAAGATAAGGAGCATAAATCATGTTTACTGAAAAAGATACCTGGAAATTAGGAACACACGAATTTACATCCAGATTCATTCTGGGCTCAGGGAAATATTCCCTGGAACTGATACAGGCGGCCGTTGAAAATGCCGGCGCCCAGATCGTCACAATGGCGCTTCGCCGGGCAAACGAGGGAGGACTTGCCAATATTCTGGATTATATACCTGAAAATGTGACCATCCTTCCGAATACATCTGGGGCCAGAAATGCGGAAGAAGCAGTTCGGATCGCCCGTCTGGCCAGAGAAGTCTGCGGAAGCGAATTTATCAAAATTGAGATCATGCGGGACAGCCGCTATCTTCTCCCGGACAATTACGAGACGGTCAGAGCGACGGAAATCCTGGCAAAAGAAGGTTTTGTTGTAATGCCGTATATGTATCCTGATCTGAATGTGGCGAGAGACATGGCGGATGCGGGCGCCGCATGCATCATGCCCCTTGGAGCGCCCATTGGTTCAAACAAGGGGCTGTGTACAAAAGAGTTCATTCAGATCCTGATTGATGAGATCGATCTTCCGATCATTGTTGACGCGGGGATCGGAAGGCCTTCGCAGGCGTGCGAGGCAATGGAGATGGGGGCGGCGGCCGTGATGGCTAATACAGCGATCGCCTCATCTGGTGATGTAAAGGCAATGGCAGGCGCAATGGGCCAGGCGGTTCAGGCCGGGCGCACGGCATATCTTGCCGGCCTGGGACAGACAAGAGCAAGAGGAGGCAGCGCTTCTTCGCCGCTGACAGGATATCTGCGTGATTAGGAGGCAAGGAAGATGAACACAGATCAACATATTAATGAAAGTATCTTAAATGACGAGATCAGAGAGCATCAAAAAGAGAACCGGACAGATCATATGGCGTATCTGCCGGATATGGAAAATATCGGGTCAGAGATGCTGGAGCAGGTTCTGGCGGAAACCAGGGCATATAACTATCATGCGTTTACTGCGGAGGATGTAAGACATGCGCTCAGACAGGACAGGAAGTCCCTGCGGGATTTTCAGGCGCTGCTTTCTCCTGCTGCAATGCCTTTTCTGGAAGAGATCGCCCAGCAGGCTCAGGCTGAGACACAGAAGTATTTCGGCAATTCTGTCAGCATGTTTACTCCGGTATATATCGCAAATTACTGTGAAAATTACTGCATTTACTGCGGATTCAACTGTCACAATCACATCCGCAGAGCGCAGCTTGACACAGAGGAAATACGGCGGGAGTTTGCAGCGATCGCAAAGACCGGCCTGCAGGAGGTCCTGATACTGACCGGAGAGAGCCGGAAAAAATCAACGGTGGAATATATTGGCGAGGCCGTAAAAATCGCAAGGAAATACTTCCGTGTGATCGGTCTGGAAGTATACCCCATGAATTCGGATGAATATGCCTATCTCCACAAATGCGGAGCAGATTATGTGACTGTTTTCCAGGAGACCTATAATCCTGATAAATATGAAACCCTGCATCTGGCCGGCCATAAGCGGGTGTTCCCCTATCGCTTTTACGCGCAGGAAAGAGCCCTGATGGGCGGTATGAGAGGCGTGGGGCTGGCGGCGCTCCTGGGACTGGACGATTTCCGGAAAGACGCATTTGCAACAGGAATGCATGCGTATCTTCTGCAGAAAAAATATCCTCATGCAGAGATCGCATTTTCCTGTCCCAGACTCCGGCCCATTATCAATAACGACAAGATCAATCCTATGGACGTGCATGAGGCCCAGCTTCTGCAGGTTGTATGTGCGTACCGCCTTTTTATGCCATTTGCAAGCATTACGATTTCCAGCAGGGAATGTGCAAGAGTCAGGGACAATCTGGTTCAGATCGCCGCCACGAAGATCTCGGCAGGAGTCAGCACAGGCATTGGGGAACACGGAGAGGAAGTGCAGGACAAGGGAGACGAGCAGTTTGAGATCTCAGACGGACGCACGGTAGACGAGGTTTACCAGGCGCTTGCAGAGCATCACCTTCAGCCCGTCATGGCGGATTATATTTATGTATAATGGGGAGAGAAGATGATCAAGGACAGTACATGGAATCATATTGTGGCCGTTACAAACCGAGATCTGTCCGCGCGGCCGTACCTAAAGCAGATTGAAAGAATTTGCCGGAAACATCCCAGGGCGATTCTGATCCGGGAGAAAGATATGACAGCAGAGGAATACGCAGGACTGGCGGATGCGGCGGCGCAGATCTGCCGGCAATATGGCGTTCTCTGTGTATACCACAGCTTTGTGGAGGAGGCACGTTGTGCCGGAGCGGGGCAGATCCATCTGCCCCTGCACCTTTTGAGACGATATGCGGGGAGTCCCGTTTTGGAGGGGTTTGATAAGATTGGCGCGTCTGTCCACTCGGCAGAGGAAGCCCAGGAAGCAGAAGAACTGGGAGCCTCTGTTCTGACAGCGGGGCATATTTATGTGACAGACTGCAAAAAAGGGCTTGCCCCCAGAGGGATGGGTTTTCTCCGGGATGTGTGCAGAGCGGTGAGGATTCCCGTTTATGCTATCGGCGGTATCCACACGGAGGAACAGATCTGGGAAGTGATGGCAGCAGGGGCGGCGGGAGCGTGTGTTATGTCGGAGGCCATGGCGGTTACTGTGTGACATTCCCGGAAAAGAGTCTGAGTTGTGCATGAATTACCGAATCAAACCCTGTGGAAATTGCTCCGCAGACAGGAGATCCAGGCGATGTATTCTTCTGGGGACTTTTATGTGCGGCGGCAGTCAGCGGCGCCGGCATGACGCTTTTTGCAAGGAAAAAATCAGATAAATATTACGATTAACGGGTTCTTTACCCGCGGGCAGCGAGCCGAGCGGCCATGTTTATATGGCTCTCTAACTGCTCCGCGGGTTTTTGATTTTAATTTTTTATATCTGGATTATTTCCATGGCTTTGTGATTTATGCTATAATTCTTTAGGAAAGTATCAGATTCAGAGCGAGAAAAAGAGCAGTTCTGAGTAAAACTGAACTGCTCTGAATGTGATTCTTTCCAATTGTACCAATTCGCGGACGATCAGCTGGAAAACCTATGGAGATTG
>DXDR01000065.1 GCA_019115385.1 Candidatus Mediterraneibacter avicola
TGATCATACGCTTTCAGTGTGATTCTCATTACTTGACTTGCCATAAAAAAAGTCGCCTCCTTTTCGTACTTGAACTTCAGTACGACAAGCGGTGACTGTACACTCTCCCGTGTGTGTCGTGAGAAACATACACGGCGCTCCCGTTTTTCAACTCCTGCCGCAGTGCTGTTTCTGCGTACAAAAACGAGATACTGTTGTGATTCGTACAGTGACTTGTCGCCAGTTTCCTAACTTGACATTCGCTCCACGGAAAACCTGCCTTTGCTTATGTTTTTGCATCAGCAGCAACCTCACGCTTCATCGCTATCATGTCACAGCCCTATTAGTATATAAAATGTTGGAAGTTATTGCAAGATGTTTTTAAGAAAAATTGTATTTTTTTTAGTACAATTTGGATTTGTATGTGAGAGGGGACGCCGTAAGGGGCTGGTGTGGCGTAGGAGGACACACTTGCGTTCGGGACGCAGACGCAGCGGTGCTAGGAGCGCAAAAAACGCGCTCTAAGAACCGGCGCTGCTTTACGGTCCTCCATCACCACGCCAGTCCCTCCGGCTGTTTTCTCACACACAATTCCAAATTACAGCAGGAAGAAACAGGCCGGAACTTTCCCCTGTTGTTCTGACGGAATTTGGAAAGAAACTTCCGGTTTGAATTGTTCGGGCATAGCGAGTTTTTTCATCTAAGGCCTTGTTTTTAATCAGTTTCTGGAGCCTTTACTTTTCCTCTGATTCCGGAGCGGAACCAGGAACACACGCCCTGCATCTCAGATATACGCCCCGCGCAGAGCGTCCCGATCATTTTCGGATGGTTTCCCCGTCAAGTTCATTTCGCCAAATCCCAAATTCATTTGACATCTGTGCTTTAAAGTGATATAGTGTACATGACTTGTAAAAACCAAAGGCGGTTTTCTTGATAGGGGAAAACTGTCTTTTTTTATTTATCCAGGAAAGTTTGTGAAACTTCCTTATATGAATCATGGAAATATTATGCCATACTCCCCTGGACACCGCCCTGTTTTTTACAAGCCCGGCTGCCGCGGCCCGACTTTGCCGGAGACTTCCCCCAAAGTCTCTCCGGTTTGGCTTTTCCGGTTCTGCCATTCCTTTATATTTATATAAGGATATTTCCCCAGTTATAAGCAGAACGGATACCCGGCAGCAGAGGGAATCCTCTCAATTACATACCAAAAGGAAAGCCGCCGCCCATGCCAAACCGGGCAGCGGCATTTTCCGTCATCCTGTCTTTTCTATACACGGCCACCAGGTTCCAACTGTCGTCCCGGACGCCTTGATCTGCAAACCCGGCTTCCACCGGTTAATTTCCCAACAGTCTGTATATCTCTGGAAAAAGTTCCACACTCCGCTTCAATATCCCTTTCACATATGCGATCAGAATGCCGTAATTTGTCATTGGCACTCCCTGATCAGAAGCGCAGCTCAGGCGGTATTTCATCTCTCTTTCATTGAGCATACATCCCCCGCAGTGCACGATCAGTTTATAGTCCTCCAGTTCATCAGGAAACTGGGTTCCGGATGTTGTCTCGAACCGGATATCTTTCCCTGTATACTCCCGGATCCACCGGGGAATCTTGACAGTTCCGATATCGTCGCACTGCCTGTGGTGGGTGCACCCTTCACTGATCAGCACCTTATCTCCATTCTCCAGCGAATCCAGCGCTTTCACTCCTGCCACGGCAGTCTCAAGATTCCCTTTATACCTTGCAAAAAGAATAGAAAATGATGTGAGCATGATATCGGCCGGAGTGTCTTCTGCTACCTTTTGGAATGCCTGGCTGTCCGTGATCACAAGCCTCGGCTTTTTCCCCAGATTTTCTATCGTCTCTTTCACACGATCCTCTTTTATCACAATAGAAACCGCATCCGTCTCCAGAATGTCACGGATGGTCTGCTGTTGGGGAAGGATAAGTCTTCCTTTCGGAGCCGCACTGTCAACAGGTACTACAAGAACAATAAAATCAGACGGAGAGATCATGTCTCCTACGATCCGCTGTTCGGGTTCTTCCTGCTTTGCTGTTTCCGCGATACATTCCTTCAGTTCCTTAATGCCGCTGCCATCTGCGGCGCTTACAGGCAGGAGCTGCTCATCTCTGAGCCCCAGCTTAGAAAGGGTCTGCGCTCTTGTATCTTCCGACGCCAGCTCTTTCTTATTGAGAACTACTATATATGGGATCCTTTTCCTCCTGATACGCTCCAGAAGACTTCTGTCCTCCTCCGAGGCTCCGGCTTCTCCGTCTATGACGAGCACTGCCGCGTCCGTTTTGTTAAGGACCTGGTAGCTTTTCTTCACTCTTAAGCCGCCCAGTTCCCCTTCATCATCAATTCCCGGTGTATCCATCATAACAACCGGGCCGAGGGGCAGCAGTTCCATTGATTTATAGACAGGATCTGTGGTTGTTCCTTTTACATCTGAGACCACTGCCAGATCCTGACCCGTCACAGCGTTCATCACACTGGACTTTCCTGCATTTCTTTTTCCAAAAAAACCGATATGTATCCGTTCGGACATCGGCGTCTGATTCATGCTCATTTCCGCACCCCTTCTTTCCACTGTATATGTTATTCCCGTCGGCACGGGAGATCTGTCTCTGGCGGGGACATGTGGGAATCGAACCCACCCGGGACATCTCTTTTGCCCCACACAGGTTTTGAAGACCCGGAAGCACACCAGTCGCTTTTCTGCCCCCAACTGATATAATACGACATTCCCCTGCTCTACTGCAAATATTATTTTACCCCCGGCTGGCAGGAATACATACCGCCGAAGCCCGGATACCGTTGTTTCAGCCATAAATACTCTTGTCAGTCGGGGGTATTGTTTTAAACATATCCGCCGTAGCCGGAACCTCCATAGCCTCCGCAGCACAAACCGCCTCCGCCGCAACACAGATTACAGAGGATGTTCGCCACGCACAGTTTCACGCAGCAGCTGCTGTCAAAAGAACCCGGATAACCGTACATGGTCTGCCGCTGCTGATACCATGTCCCGCCGCCTTCCATCCGCTCCAGGAGCATCCGGTACTGCATATTTTCCGGTTCGAGGCGAACTGCTTCTCTGGCATGTTCCAGCGCTGTAACATTATTTCCCACTCCAGAGTTCGCCGACGCACTTAAGAAATACCAGAGCGCGCTTCTCTCCCTGATCCCGTCAAGCACATTGAGCGCCTCCTGATAATGGCCGCTCCGAATATAATTCGCCGCGGCTCTCAGATGCGGATCTGTATTTTCCTGACCGCTGCCCGCATTCCCTTCCTGCCCGTATCCTCCATAGCCGCTGAAAGGGCCAAAACCTCCAAAGGGTCCGTAACCTCCATAAGATGAACCACCCTGCCCGGAGCCGCCTCCCGCATAGGAGCCGCCCTGTCCGCCCGAGGTATATCCACGCTCCCTTTCATCCATGATCTGCTGATATGCCTGCTGCACTTCCTTGAACCTGGCCTCGGCTTCGTCTTTATGCGGATTGTTGATATTCGCATCAGGATGGTATTTTCTGCTCAGCCTTCTGTATGCCTTCTTTATCTCATCATCGGACGCACTTTTGTCTACGCCCAAAACACTATATGGATCTGACATTTTCTCCCTTTCACTCTCTGCTTCACACGAAAGCGGTCTCTCAGAATCCGTTCTGCGCTCAGCTTTTCTTTATAAATGTCGTGCTGCATTTCGGACAGCGCACCTCTATCTTTCCCTTTCCCCGGGGGATCCGGATCTTCTGTCCGCATCCCGGACACTTATATATATGGTATACTCTGCGCTGTTTCCATATATTCTTCTGCCTCTGAAAAAAGGTTCTGATACCGTTTGTCTTTGCAAGAAATGCCTGATTCTCCGCATACCGCTTTGACACATTCCGGGAAAAAACTCTGATGTAACTCCAGATCACCAAAACCCAGCCGAGAAAATAGCAGATAAGGCCTGCAATGCCCCAGTTAAAAAAGGCGGAAACAAGGACAATGACCACGCCGAACACAATCAGGAACCTGGAAAGCTGGTCTATCCCATACCTTCCCTGCATAAAACGTATTAGCTTTTCTTTCATCTTTTCTTCATCCTTCCGAACTCAGGGGCGCCCCCTGTACACTGTCACTAACATTTGTGATATATTTTCCTCTGTTTTCTATACATTGTCAATGAAATAAAATGAAATATTTATTAACAATTTAGAATATTCTGGCATATCTCTTCTGAAATCCGATACACGATCCGGGAGTCATTTATCATAACATAGCGATTTCCGCTCTCATCTTCAGAGCCAATATACAAGGTGAGCGTCTTTTCTTCCCCTTCCTCCGTGTACACCGCCTCGACTGTAATTCGGGATGTTTCGTCAAGTCCGAATCCTGCCAGGTCTTCATCCGCCACAGAATAGTCCGCCACATCAGACAGAGTGACCGCACCCAGCCCGCCGGCCACTGCGGCAATATCCTCATCCTGATCCTCATTTTCCGAGTCGTATGTAGTTGTCTCGCCGTTCTGTGTAATGGATTCGCTGACCAGGTTTCCGCTCCCGATCGCAGGATAATCGTCCAGCACAGCCATATCATCCAGCGTGTAGCCCAATCCGTCTATCACAGAGGATGACACAGTATATACAGGTTCCCCGCCGTTTACCGAGACATAATAATAATCCCCTGTCAGATCCCCGAATTGTGCCGTCACTGTTTACACCGCCAGAAGGATACAGAGAATGCCAAGCATGACGATCAGCCCTTTTTTCTTTTTCAATCCCATCACCTCTTTCTGCGCCGGAACCAGATCACGAACCCACCGATAATAACCGCTGCCGGAATGCCGAACACTACCAGGAGGCTGAACAGCCCCGTATGCTGCATGGTATTGTATTCCACGCCCAGGCTCTTCGGTTCGATCGAGAGATTCTGCACGCCCTCAAAGTTAGCCGTCACCGCGTTCATAAACAGCGTAGTATTTTCAAGCGTAGTAAACGTATCCGTGATCTGCTGGTCGATCAGGCTGGCTCCCGAGATAACTGTCAGCCTGCTCTCCGCTGTATCTTCTGTGGCATCCGTCTCCTCCTCCGCAATAGTTTCCACTGCGGCAGCACCTATAACATAGCGGCCCTGTTCCTGGCTCGTTTCCGTCACCGCATATGCCTGGTCGGACGACGACATAAATTCTGATGTAGAAATAGTATCTCTCTCAGGTTCTGTAAGTTCCAGCCCATGCACATTGGTCAGAAGGACCATCTCGGAACTAATGCCCGCGGCCATATCTCCTGATACGGAAAGTTCCGGGAAGATATAATAATAGTTGTTCTGATAGCATCTTACAGGATCGGCAATATATCCGTCCACAGCACTGATCCCATACTCTTCAAGAAGTCCGGCAAGATTCGGCAGAGCAGCCGCGCCCATTTCTCCAAACAGAATCATTACTTTTCCTCCGCCGTCCAGATATGCTCCCAGCATCTCGGTTTCGTCTTCTGTCAGATCGACAGCGGGA
Source organism: Candidatus Mediterraneibacter avicola (assembly GCA_019115385.1). Lineage (GTDB taxonomy): Bacteria > Bacillota > Clostridia > Lachnospirales > Lachnospiraceae > Mediterraneibacter > Mediterraneibacter avicola. The sequence goes on from DXDR01000065.1 coordinate 5,478, forward strand.
GCATACATCAGGAACAGATCGCAATCCTCAGGCACAGCGTCCGTCGTCAGGAGATTTGTCTCAGACAAGGTAAAGCTGTTCTTATCCAGCAGGTCTGTTATCGTATCGGAAAGGCTGCCCTCTCCATGTCCGGCAGACTGATAAATCGTCCGCTCTGTCTCATTGGCCACATAGCTGACTGCTCCGGTAAGCTGACCGTCGCCGTCGAACTCGGTGTAGGAAGCGGTCCCATAATAATAGTAGGAATAGGAGTCCATAACCAGAATATCGCCGAAAGACACTGTTGTAGTTTTCCCGGTATCCCCGCAGGAAACAACAATCGTATTTTCTGACGTATCGTATTCCGTAAGAGCGCTGGGATGCAGTACAGGGTCGATCCACTCCACATGGATCTTTTCTGACAGTGCTGCATACTTGCTTATAAATGTAACAATTCTCTCATCTGTTTCGTCTTTTACGGCAAGGACTGTCATATCCACCTCTTTGTCAAGATTCCCCAGGAATTCCCTGGATGTGTCGGAAATCTCATAAATCTTTGTACTGCTGACATCTATGTTTCTGTATCCTTCAGGAATCTGTCCTGCGATCAGATTGATCACGATCACAACAGCCAGCACGATAACTGTCAGTCCTACACTGTAGGCGCCGTTTTTTGTGCCGGCCGTGCCGAATATCCCGGCCGCTTTTGCTTTTATATTCTTTCCTTTTTCCACTGCCGCGTCCTCCTAACTCCAACGTCTCTTCTGAACGGCCTGCACCGTCAGGAAAACAAACACTGCTATAATCGACAGATATAATACGATTCCCGTTACGTCCACAATACTGTTTGACGTAATATCTGTAAACACGTTTGCCAGTGCCAGTCTGCCCAGCAGCCTGGACAGCAGATTTTCAAACAGAGCGGGTCTGACGGCATAAAGTACGATTCCCGCCGCCACTCCCGCTGCTCCGATCACCCCCGCGAGAACAATATTGTCTGTCATATGGTAGATATAGAACACTGCCACTGCCAGAAGGATCAATGCTCCGGCCAGCCCGCTGATCGCAGAAGACGGCAGCAGCGACAGGATCCCGTCCCATAGATACAGGACCAGAAGGATGCCGAACGCACTGACAAAAGCGATGATCTGACTCTCCGTAAGGGCCGACAGGAACATACCGATAGCCGCGTACACACATCCCAGCAGAAAGAATACCAGGATGGATAGATAATCCACCGTAAGGTACGCTGTCCCCTGCGACTGAATGATCAGAGGGTAAATGCAGAAAATAATATTTGGTATGGCGATCACCGTAACCATAGCAAGATATTTTCCCATAACAACGCCAAACAGGCTTACCGGAGCCGTCAAAAGCATCTGATCCGTTTTGCTGCGCCTTTCCTCTGAAAAACTCCTCATCGTGATCAGCGGGATTCCCACAAGAAACACGATCAGCGATCCAGACAGCGTATAGGAAAAGTACGGATAGCCTGCCGACAGGTTGTAAGCTACAAAGTAAATACCTGTAAAAGCAAGGAGAAATGCAATAAATACCGGACCCGTCATAGACTGAAAATAGGACCGGATCTCTCTTTTATAAATTGCCGTCATCGTCTTCATCCCCCTCTCTTCTCTTCCCGTCTGCCTTCAATTCTGCCAAATCCGTTACCGTGTTCTTCTGTGTCAGTTCCATAAACACATCTTCCAGGCTGACCGTCAGTCTCCGAAGAGTAAGGAGCGTCAGCTTATTTCCGGCAAACGCGGTAAATATACGGGCACGCACATCCTCGCCTTTTTTTTCGCGCACCTGGGCCCGGGTAACCCCGTCTTTTCTCTCCTTGATAATAATCCTCTCAATGCCTGGCACATTTTTCAGCGTCTCTTCCACCACCGCCGGGGGCGCCTCCGTCTCAATCTCTACTGTATCCGGTTCACCAGGCAGTTTTTCCAGATTTTCAGGGGTGTCGCTGGCCACCAGCTTCCCTCCTGAAATGATCAGGATATAATCGCATACCTCCCGCACTTCGGCAAGAATATGGGAGCTGAGGATTACCGTATGGTTTTTGGCAAGCCTGCGGATCAGCGTTCTGATCTCCACGATCTGCTTCGGATCAAGCCCTACCGTAGGCTCATCCAGTATGATGATATCAGGAAATCCCAGTACAGCCTGGGCAAGCCCGACTCTCTGCCTGTACCCTTTTGATAGATTTTTGATCAATCTGTCCTCAACGCCTCTGACCTTTACAAGTTTTTCTACCTCATCCACGGCTTTCTCCCGGTCTTTCCCGGGAATTTTTTTAAGTTCTGCAGCAAATTCCAGATATTCCCTTACCGTCATTTCCATATAAAGAGGAGGCTGCTCCGGCAGATATCCGATCTGTCTTTTCGCCGCCTCGGGCTCTTTCAGAATATCATGTCCGCCGATGAGCACCTGGCCTTCAGTGGCTCCCAGATATCCCGTTATAATGTTCATCGTAGTAGATTTTCCCGCCCCATTTGGCCCTAAAAAACCATAGACCCTCCCGGCTTCCAATTTGAAGTCCAGGTGGTCTATGGCCAGATGGTTTCCGTATTTTTTTACCAGATTCCTCACTTCTATCAAAATCCCTACCTCCTAAACGAGTATTCAATCTCTAAAAGGGTAGCAGGATTCTGTGAAAGTTTTGTGTTACAAATGTGACGGACTTTTGTGCTCGTCCGACCGCGGGCTATTTTTTCATTTTCCAGAGCCAAAGCGCCGCAATGATCCCGATAATATACAGGATATTTACAAGTACGGTCGGCTCATCCTTTAAAAAGCCGATTACCGCCACGATCGCAGCCAGGGACACTGCAAGCTGGAAAGCAGAGAGGATCCGTTTCCCCCTCTCATCCCGAAGTTTCTGTTCACTCTCATATCGTTTCTGCTCCAGGGCAAGATAGTCCATCAAATGCGCGTCGTCAATTCTCGAAAGGACCGCCTGCTCCCGGATGTATTTTGACTCCCTTGAGAAGAAATCGAAAAAGCGGGCTGTATATTCCTTTCTCCCTCTGTCAGACCTGTGTTCACCACTTTCCGGTCCTACATTTCCGCTTTCAGCCTTATATTCTGTCTCCGGCGTCTTCTCCGCCTGCTCCGCTTTTGGTCCGGCTGCTGATTTTTCCGTATCCGATGCGCCTTTTTCTCCGGGTGCCTCCGGCTCGGATGTCCCTTTGGCTTCCCCCGACACTTCTGCATACAGCCTGTCATAAAGTGTATTATCTTCTGTACCTTCCGGTCTTTTCTCTTCTGCCATGTCGCTTTCTCCTCTCTTTTTCAGCATCCTTACAGTTTCACGATCGTCGGCTCATGTTCCAGAGCCGGAATGATCTTCTTTTCCAGATCTTTCATATCAAACCGAAGGCTGGATGTATTGACACAGGGATGACAGGCAAAATATGGTTTTTTCAGTACGTCCTCATCAATAAGGAGTCTCACTTTCTTTTCACTGTCATTCATAAGCCCCAGTACGCTTACTGACCCCGGCGTGATATCCAGATATTGTTCCATATATTCCGCTTTTCCGAAAGACAGACGTGAGGAGCCGATCTGGGCGGACAGGTATTTCGTCTTAAAAGGCTTATCCCCCGGTATCAGAAGAAGGTAAAACTCCGTCTCCTGGCGGTTGCAGAGAAACAGATTCTTACAGATCGCAGCTCCCTCTCCCAGCGTCCGGTCGATCTCTTCACATGCTTCCATTGTCATGGCCGCCTCATGGTCGATCCGCTTATACTGTACTCCCAGGGAGTCCAGAAAATCATATACCCGTATTTCTTTTTCCTGTCTGCCTTCCGTGTTTTCCGGCCTTCCGTCCGCCAATTTCATTCTCTGCCGTCCTCCATATTTTGTCTTTCGTCTTCTATTATAATATGATTCAACTCTATTGTCACCACTGCCGGGTACTGTTTTGTCCTCCAATGGCCGTTGGCAGGCATACGCCGTCACAGTTTCAGACTTCTGCAGCGATTAAAGCATGCAAATATCTCCTGCCGTCTGGGCATAGCCATACAGGCCACACTGGACCGGCTCTCACACAGCCCGGCAAGAGTTTTTCTCCCGATCACATCCTCCAACTCGTCCACGATCTGAGTCAGCGTCTTTCTGCCGTCGAGTATATTTTTCTGAGCATATTTCACACAATAGCCAAGCGCTGTCACTTGTTCACTGTCCGTGATCTGTTCCACATACCTGAGATCAATGGTCTCCTTGTTGATCATCACTCCCTCTCTGGCAAGCGTCTTCATCTTAATCCGGTCATTTCCCTTAAACGCCTGGGAAGGTGCGGGCTTCCTGTCAAAACAGGGCCTGACCGCCGGCTCATCCGGGCCGCTGATCATCGGAAAACTCTCCGCCTCTTTTTTCGCATATCCGGTAATATCTCTCGGCACATACCGGTCCATCTGTACAATGCTGTCCGCAATATGGAAATAGGCGCCTGAGCTTCCTGCAACGATTACTGTGGAAATACCATAACTGTCATACAGTTCCCGTATCCGGTCTATAAACGGCGTAATGGGTTCCATATCCCGGTGGATCACCCTCTGCATCAGTTCATCCCGAATCATAAAGTTTGTGGCGCTGGTGTCTTCGTCGATCAGCAGCAGAGAAGCCCCTGCTTCTATGCTTTCGACTACATTTGCCGCCTGGGAAGTGCTTCCGCTTGCGTCCTCCGTCGCAAACTCCACCGTATCCTTTCCGTTCGGCAGATCGTTGATAAACATGGAAATATCTGTCTTCCGTATACTTCTGCCATCCTCGGCGCGTATCTTCATGGCAGTGTCATCTGTGATCACATACTCTCTGCCATCCCCTGCGATATGATTATAAACCCCCAGTTCCAGCGCTTTGAGCAGCGTAGATTTCCCATGGTAACCGCCGCCCACAATAAGAGTGATGCCCTTTCGTATACCCATACCGGCAATCTTCCCCCTGTGAGGAAGATCCAGCGTTACTCTCAGTTCCTCCGGCGACTGAAACTTCACGCCGCCCTTCATCGGCCTGGAAGAAATGCCGGATTCCCTTGGCAGAACGCTTCCATCCGCCACAAAGGCGCAGAACCCCAGTTTCGGAAGCATCTCCCTGATATACTGCTGGTCCTCCGCCAGGTCAATGATTCCTCGCAGCCGTTTTGGATCAAGATTTTTATAAAAAAGGGACTCCTTTACACATCGGGGAAGAAAGTCAAACAGGATCTTCTCCAGCTCCCGGGCGTTGATCGTCCGTCCGTTAGCCGGAAATCCCACTTCAAATCTCATTACAATATCGCCGCTGGCCGGATCCAGCGTACACGCCGTCCGCTCCAGCACTTCCTGTCCGCATCGGCTCACGGAGATCAGGCCACTCTTTCCCGACCCCTTTGCTTTAAAAGCAAACTGGTCCGCCGCCCGGCCGAACCGCCGCGTCAGCTCATCCTGAAGCGCGATCCGCTGATGCCGATCTTTGTACAGCTCCCTGGGAAAATCCGCCGTCTTCCCCTTAACGTGTATGCTCACCTTCGACGGGGAGGCGAAAGGATCGCCCTGAACGTGGTCGATAGACAGAACGTAGCCGGGGAACTGGTACATTCCTTTTGTATCTTTGTAAGCCGGATAACCTCTGTGGTCGATCCGGGAAAGTAAACTTTTTAACTCTGCTGATGTCTGCATGTTTTCTCCTTTCAAACGGCCATACCGTATCATGCCACTCCATAGTTTTCCGAAACAAAGTATAGCACAAATGAAGGAGAAAAGCGAATTCACATTTCTTCTATCAGCCGCAGTATCTCACTTTCGTCTTCTTCCAATGCGTCTGCTATTTGAGCCGGCGTCTGTCCTTTTTCCAGTTTTTTCTGTATCAGTTCTTTTATTTTTTCTTCTTTCCAGAACTGTTCACCTTCAGCCAGGCCTTCGGCATGTCCATCTGTCCAGCCATCTTTACGGCCATCCTCCCAAGCTGCTTCCCGCTCCTGCCTCAGATGTTTTTCCTGATCATATTCGTATATACTCACGTTCTTCGCCTCCGCTCGGTTTGTTTTCCATTTGGTTTCCTCCTTTTTCGGTCGTATGCCGCAGGAGGCTGTCTTCTGTGAAACCTCGCTGCGCAGTGTTATAGGGAATAAAGCATTGAGAATTCATGTGACAAATAAATCAGAAAATCTGACACGGCAGACACCGCAAGGATTTGAACTGTCAGAAATGTAAATGTTTTGGATATATAGTAACACAGGCGGCTCAAAAAAACTATCTTAAATCAAAACGGATTCGGATTTTTCCGGAGGTACTGATTTAAAAAATCTAAAAACAGTACAGAACCGAATCCAGAACAACGTGTTTTATGTGTTTTGTATAAATGTTCCGCCATTTGCACAAAAAGGGGTCTGACCCCTTTGGTAAAAATCGTCAGAAAACTTATGCAAAAGGGGTCTGTCCCCTTTTGCATAAATCGTCTGAAAACTTCGTCCAAAGGGGTCTGTCCCCTTTTATACTTCGAAAATCAGATCGCCATAGGAAGGCATCGGCCATGCCTCTTTGTCCACGATCATCTCCAGTTTATCTACCGGTGCACGGAGTGCTTCCATTGCCGGGAACACGTCGGAGTGGTAGAAGTTTGCCTGTACGGCTCCTTCTTCTTTTGCAGCTGCCTCGTCTGTCACTTTGACCAGTGCATCGAGCGCGGCTTTTGTCTCGCCCATCAGCTCTGTGACTTTATTCAGGCAGTCCAGCTGAACGGATGCGTCCGCGCCCGCTGCTTTAACGGAATTCACAGTGTCTGCCAGTGTCTTGGTATATTTGATAAAGGCAGGAATAAACTGTTTGCTTGCCATATCGATCATGGTACGTGCTTCGATGTTGATAGCCTTTGCGTATGTCTCATACTGAATCTCTGCGCGGGATTCAAGTTCGGATCTTGTAAACACACGGAAACGTTCAAACAGAGAAACTGCTTTTTCTGTCGTCATGGCCGGAATTGCTTCCACCATAGAGCGGATATTCGGAAGTCCTCTCTTCTCCGCCTCTTTCACCCACTCCTCAGAGTAGCCGTCTCCGTTGAATACGATCCTCTGATTCTCTGTCGCATATTCTTTGATCAGATCATGTACTGCTTTGTCAAAGTCGTCTGACTTCTCGATCACATCGCAGGCGTCTGCAAATGATTCTGCAACGATTGTGTTGAGTACAATATTCGGGGATGCAATGGAGTCCCTGGAGCCAACCATACGGAACTCAAATTTATTTCCCGTAAATGCGAATGGAGAAGTTCTGTTTCTGTCTGTGGCATCTTTTGCCAGGTCCGGAAGAGATCTTGCTCCCGTCTCTAGCTTGCCTCCCTTGATGCTGTGGGTTGCCTCTCCCGTACTGATCAGCTGCTCCATCACGTCCTCCAGCTGTTCGCCGAGGAATACAGAAATAATAGCCGGCGGCGCCTCATTCGCTCCCAGTCTGTGGTCGTTCCCCGGATCTGCCGCAGATTCTCTCAGCAGATCTGCGTGGCGGTTCACCGCTCTCAAGATGCACATCAGCACGAGCAGGAACTGTGTATTTTCGTGAGGGGTCTTGCCCGGATCAAGCATGTTGATGCCATCATCCGTCGTAAGGGACCAGTTGTTGTGCTTTCCTGACCCATTAACTCCCGCAAAAGGTTTCTCGTGCAGCAGACACTTCATTCCATGCTGGCAGGCAACCCTTTTAAGCGTCTGCATTACAATCTGATTGTGGTCCACCGCGATATTCGCCTCTGCGTAAATAGGCGCCAGTTCATGCTGTGCAGGAGCGACTTCGTTATGCTGCGTCTTGGCTGTAACGCCGACTTTCCACAACTCTTCGTTCACATCCTTCATAAATCCGGCAATCCTCTGGCGGATTGTTCCAAAGTAATGATCGTCCAGCTCCTGCCCCTTCGGCGGCATTGCTCCAAACAATGTGCGCCCCGTATAGATCAGATCTTTCCTCTGTTCAAACTTCTCTGCATCTACAAGGAAATACTCCTGCTCCGGTCCAACGGACGGAGTCACTTTATTGGACGTCGTATTTCCAAACAGGCGGAGCAGACGAAGTGCCTGGGTATTGATTGCCTCCATAGATCTTAAGAGCGGTGTCTTCTGATCCAGTGCCTCTCCTGTGTAGGAACAGAATGCTGTCGGAATGCAGAGCGTAGCTCCCGCTGCGTCCTGTCTTACAAACGCCGGAGACGTGCAGTCCCACACCGTGTAACCTCTCGCCTCAAATGTAGCTCTCAGACCTCCAGACGGGAAGGAAGATGCATCCGGCTCTCCTTTGATCAGTTCCTTGCCCGAAAAACTCATCAGCACCTTTCCGCTGGGAAGGGGAGCGGAAATAAAGGAATCATGTTTTTCCGCCGTCACTCCCGTAAGCGGCAGAAACCAGTGCGTGTAGTGGGTCGCGCCTTTTTCGATGGCCCACTCTTTCATCTCATGGGCGATAACATCCGCCGTCTCAAGATCCAGATCCTTTCCTTCTTCGATCGTCTTCCTGAGATTTTTATAAACCTTCTTCGGCAGACGCTCCTGCATTACTGTATCATTAAACACGTTTTCTCCAAAAATGTCTGCCACATTGATCAGTTCTGTACTCATCTCAACCATCCTCCTTTTTACTTAAAAGACCCCGCCGTGAGGATGGCTCTCTCTGCCCTGCAGAACATCGTGAGAATCCCCATATAGCGAAAAAAGGGCACTCCAATCTATATTGGAACGCCCTTGTTCATGTCTACGTCAGTCAGTATAACGCAGCCCTGTAAAAAAAGCAAGCGGAATTTTAAAAAATTTTTCAGGCTTTTCCTACTGAGCCGAATAATTCCATCTTTTCTTTTACTTTTGCAATGATTGCTTCGTATCCCGGTTTCAGGACTTTACGCGGGTCAAATCCCTTGCCTACTTTGTCTTTTCCTTCTTCAAAGTACTTGCGTGTAGCTTCTGTAAACACGATCTGGCACTCTGTATTTACGTTGATCTTTGCAACTCCCAGAGTGATCGCTTTCTTGATCATATCATCCGGGATACCTGTGCCTCCGTGAAGAACCAGCGGCATATCGCCCGTCTTCTGCTGGATAGCATCCAGAGTCTCGAAGCTTAATCCTTCCCAGTTATCCGGATATACGCCGTGGATGTTGCCGATGCCTGCTGCCAGGAAGTCGATTCCCAGGTCTGCGATCATCTTGCATTCATCCGGATCTGCGCATTCGCCTTTGCCGATCACGCCGTCTTCCTCGCCGCCGATCGCCCCAACCTCAGCCTCGATGGACATGTTGTTGTCATGTGCGATCTTTACAAGCTCAGTTGTCTTTGCAACGTTCTCCTCGATCGGATAGTGGGAGCCGTCAAACATAATTGATGAAAATCCTGCCTCAACGCACTTCAGACAAGCGTCATAGCTGCCGTGATCCAGATGTGTTGCAACCGGAACTGTAATGCCGAGTTCTTCGATCATTCCGTTTACCATACCGACGATGGTCTTATATCCGCCCATATATTTTCCGGCGCCTTCGGATACACCGAGGATAACCGGAGAATTGCACTCCTGAGCCGCTGTCAGGATTGCTTTTGTCCACTCAAGGTTGTTGATGTTGAACTGACCTACTGCATAGTGTCCTGCTTTTGCTTTCTGAAGCATTTCTGTCGCTGATACTAACATTTTTTCTCCTCCACTTCTCACTTGCCCCCTGTTTTCTGCCTCACGGTCAAAGGGGCGTCTGATTTTTTAAGCTTTTTTAATTATAGCCTATCCGTAGTAAAAAAACAAGCCATATGAGTATACGCGTCGGCGCAAATTGTAGCGGCAAGAAATTTTTCTATGTTCACTGTAGTATACTCAATACATTTCTTTATCTCTTCGCCTGGCCGCAGTAACCCCATAAAACAAACCCTCCCCCTCACATAAGTCAGTTCTATATCATCACCTGCCGCAGTCTGGAGAATGATATCAGAAAGTTCTTCCTGTGAATGTTGCAATTCTACACCGTTAAGTGCAAGAAACACCGTAGTCAGCCTGAAACTTATTCATTGCCCCGAGGAACTGATCGATCTCCTTCGGAACCCCAAAAGCCCCATCACGATAGTACAAAATAAAAGCCATGGTGCTATTTTCGTCATCTCGCAAAATTGGTATAGTAAGAGACAACTTAAATCAGGAAAAAAGGATCGAGTAGGGGAGATTTTCTCTCCCCTGCTCGATCATAAAATATTTAATGTTTCCTGCTGATCCATTGTCTGATAATATTCTCCCAGTCCATGCCGTCCGGCAATGTATCCAGATCCTGCACCGCTTTCTTTATCTTACCATCAAACTACAAAAATAACCACAATTCTATTGACCAGGATAAAAATACGTCCAAGATTTCCTCCTTAAGCATTTTTGATTCCTCAATACCCAAACACACGTTTGGTGCCCTTTCGTTTTCCAGACACGAAAAAAGCCCGTAAAAACGGGCTTTTTCAGTGACTCCGAGGGGAATCGAACCCCTGATTCCAGCGTGAGAGGCTAGCGTCTTGACCGCTTGACCACGGAGCCATATATTCGCTTGCGGGAGTTTGTCTCTCACAAGCGAATTTCATTATACTATAATATTTTTTATAATGCAAGCACTTTTTTCATTTTTTCGTAACAGTTTCATAGCTGAGTTTCAGTAAATGAGGAAAACAGCGGCGCAGCCCGGTTTTTTCAGCACAAAAAGTCCGGTTTCCCCTTCTCCAGTCCTTCTTTCACCATAATCTGGAGACCTTGCTTTTGGTTCTTTATAAGCACTTTGTCATGCACTCCGCCAAATTCCCCGTCCAATGTCCAGGGGATTTCTTCTACTGATTCAAAATGGATTTCTCCGGATTTGAACGAATACATCCTCTCCGGGTTGATCTGTTTCATCACAATAGCCCCCAGAAGTTCGTTCAGCTCAAGAGGATTTTTCGGCGTCTTGATAAGCGTCACTTCGAATACTCCGTCGTCAAACACCACATCCCGTCCGATGATCCTTTTAAATCCGCCTACAGACCGTGAATTTGTGACCATGCCGAATATAAACTCATCTTCAATCTCCTCTCCGTCATGGACAACCTTTATCCGGTAAGCGGGAATGTCAAAGATCCTCTTTGTTCCCTCCAGCAGATATGCCAGATGACCCAGTATATTTTTCATGCTCTGCTTTGTCTCATATGATACGTCCGTAAACAGGCCGAAAGCCGCAATATAGATAAAAAAATCATCGTTAAACGTCCCCACATCACAGGGAAATGGGATCCCGTTTACCGCCGTATCCGCCGCTTCGAGAATATCCCTGGAAATATGCAGGCTGCTGGCAAAATCATTTGTCGTCCCGGTAGGGATATAGCCGATCGGCACTTTCTCCTCACGCATCTCCATCCCGGTCACCACCTCATCCAGAGTTCCGTCCCCGCCGCTGCATACGACCAGATCATATTTTCCAGTATAGGTTTTCGTCTTTTCCAACGCATCGTGGTATTTCTGGGTAGGATGAACGGTCACCTCATAGCCTGCTTTCACAAAAATGTCAAGCACATCTGACAGCTTCGGTTTCAGCAGTCCTACACCTGAAAGAGGATTATAAATAAATAACAGCTTTTTCATTTTACATGCTCCCTTCTTGAAGGCACCAGGTACAGATCGTCTCTGATTATAACAAAAGGCTGCACATAAGCACAGCCTTCAAAGTCGGTCTCTTTTTATCTATTCTGATGTCGTGTCTCCACAGACCTTATGTCAGTCCTCGTCAAAAAAAGTTTTTATATCTTCCGCCGCTTTCTTTTCGTCCTCACCGTCCGTCACAACAGTGATCTCTTCGCCCCCTGACAAGGTCAGGCTCATCATACCCATGATACTCTTGGCGTTAATATTTTTTTCGCCTACCTGGATATAAACCTTGCTGGCATATTGACTTGCCTTTTGTACCAGCAGTGCAATGGGCCTCCCATCAAATCCTCTGTCTGATCTAACTACAACAGATGTTTTAATCATATTAATCCTCCTTGTTCTTGCCTTACCCTGTCTGCCATCTCGCTCAGTTTCCGCAGCCTGTGATTAATGCCTGATTTTCCCACCGGAGGCGTCAGGGATTCCCCCAGTTCTTTCAGCGTAGCATCTGGATTGGCAAGGCGGGCAAGAGCAGCCTCTGCCAGTCCTTCCGGCATTTTGTCAAAGCCTATCGTATCGCGCAGATATGTAATATCTTCAACCTGCTTCACAGCTGCCGAAACCGTCTTATTAATATTGGCAGTTTCGCAGTTTACTTTCCTGTTTACAGAATTGCGCATTTCCTTAAGGATCCTCACATTCTCAAGAGCCATAAGAGACACATGCGCTTCCATAATATTCAGAATATCTACTATCTGGGAGCCTTCCTTCAGATATACGACAAATGATTTCTTCCGGGGCACGATCTTCGCATCCATGTCAAATCCGCGCATAATATCACAGATCTGTCCGGCCATTTCTTTTGAGCCGCACACGATCTCAAAATGATACGACTTATTCGGATCGCTCATAGATCCCGACGCCTGAAACGCCCCTTTGAGGAATGCTCTGCGGCAGCAGATCTGCTGCACGATCAGAGGGTTTACCGCGTGTACATCATCCGCAGAAGATGAATTATCCCCGATCATTTTCGTCGCCTGAAGAATCCGCAGCGCGTCCTCATGCCGCCTGACGACAACCGCATAAGATACGCTTTTTTTTGCTACATTTCTCCTGACAGAGATATCAGTCTTTATATTAAATGTTTTTTCAATCAATGTAAAGACTTTTCTTGCAACAAGAACATTTTCCGTATGGATTTTTATTCCGCAGTGGTCAAACCGGTTGATCACAACGGTGCCGCACATTCCGATAAAAGCGGCAAGCTCCGCAATTCTGCAGTGTCTGGCGGAGCTGATGTTTTTTGCCAGTTCTTCTCTGACGTTTCCGGAAAATGACATATCCATCACCTTTCTGTCTCCGGGCAGCCCTCCCGGTCTTTATTTCTGCTTTGTGACCGCATCCTTTCCAATATCGCGGTGTTCGATACGCACCCCATAAACCTCCTGGCTTTCCAGCATACTGTAAAGTGCATTTGCAATCGTCACAGAGCGGTGTTTCCCGCCCGTACATCCAATGGAAATCACCAGCTGATTCTTCCCCTCCAGGATATAATTGGGAATAAGAAATTCCATCATATCTTTAAGCTTTTCCAGAAATTGATGAGTTTTCTCGTTTTCCATGACATAATCCTGCACTTCCGGGTCATTTCCTGTTTTTTCCCTGAGATTTTCTATATAATAAGGATTTGGCAGAAAACGAACGTCAAAAACAAGGTCAGAGTCCTGGGGTATTCCGTATTTAAAACCAAAAGACATAACTGTGATATAAAGATTACAAAAACTCTGCCCCTTTATAAATATTTTCTCCAGTTCGATCTTCAGTTCCCGCGTTAGCATTTTACTCGTGTCAAGAATATACGTGGCTTTCATCTTCAGGAACATGATACGTTCCCGCTCTTTGGCAATCCCTGTGTCAACTCTGCCGGAGCCGCTCAGGGGGTGCTGGCGTCTTGTCTCCTTATAGCGCTTTACAAGGACATCATCACTGGCGTCCAGGAACAGGATCTCATAGGCGATCTCCTTTTTGTCCATTTCCCCCAGCACATCCTGAAGACCGGAAAAATCTTGTCCGCCGCGCACGTCAAGACCCAGAGCCGCCTTATCCACTTCTCCATCCGGTCCGCTGAACAGCTCTACAAAACCCATCAGGAGAGGGATCGGCAGATTGTCCACGCAAAAATATCCCATATCTTCCAGCATTTTCAGAGCGGTTGACTTGCCCGCCCCCGACATGCCTGTAACTATTACCAAGCGCATTATCTAAAACTCTCCTATTCTCTTCACTTCCGGCTCAAGTTCCACACCGAATCTTTCCTTCACGCGCGCCCTCACCTGCTCCATCAGCTCTGTTACTTGGGCGGCAGTGGCTCCGCCTCTGTTGATGACAAATCCGCAGTGTTTTTCCGACACCTGGGCCTGCCCGACGCGAAAGCCTCTGAGTCCTGAATCCTGAATGAGTTTTCCCGCAAAATATCCTTCCGGGCGCTTAAACGTACTGCCTGCGCTGCCGTACTCCAACGGCTGTTTGGTCACCCTTCTCACTTTCAGGTCATCCATAAGCGCGCGGATTTCCTCTTTATTTCCTTTCTTCAGCCGCAGGACCGCCTCCAGGACCACGTAGTCATTTTTGGCGATCACGCTGGTTCTGTAGCTCATTCCAAGGTCAGAGACCGGAATCTCAAGAACCTCTCCCGGCGGAGTGAGCACGGTCGCGCACTCAACCACCTGTTTCATCTCGCCGCCGTAAGCGCCGGCGTTCATCCTGAGCGCTCCGCCCAGTGTACCGGGAATCCCGGATGCAAACTCCAGCCCCGTCAGAGACGCTTCCAGAGCAGAGGCGGCGATCCGGGACAGCAGGGCCCCTGCCTGAGCGCGAACCCGCTCTCCATCCGTCTCGATTTTATTCATGTTTTTATACACCTGAATAATCACGCCGCGGTAGCCTTTATCGCCCACCAGAAGATTGCTCCCGTTTCCTACTATATAGTAAGGAACATCATTCCCGCGGCAAAGCTCTGTGAGGCCCCTGATATGCTCCGCGCTCTCCGGAGTCACAAAGTAATCCGCCGGTCCTCCGATCCGAAACGTAGTATGCCTGCTCATAGGTTCTCCCACAAGGACATTTTTCTCTCCTGTTATGCTGCATAATTCTTTAAATATATCCATAGATTTCTCCATTTCCCCGCATATTTTCTCCCCGGTCCGAAGACGGCAGGAATCCATCCCGGCGGCTCTGCCGCATCTGTACCGTTCCCCGAAAGGTCTGTAGACATTATAATTCAAGTAAACGGCAAAGTAAAGAAGACGGCAAAAATCTTGCCAAAACCATGCAAACCATGTATAATGGACGCGTATCTGTATTTTCAGGGCGCAGCATGAAAGGCGGCCCTGCTATTTCAAAGGAGTGAACAAAACAGTGGATTCTGGTGACAGTTTTCAATTTATTATACTGATTATTCTTTTAATGTTATCTGCATTTTTCTCATCTTCTGAGACAGCGCTGATGACCGTAAATAAAATCCGCCTCCGCTCTCTTGCGGAAGAAGGAAACAAACGGGCGGCCATGGTTCTCGACATCACGGAGAATCATACGTCAAAGATGCTCAGCGCTATTCTGATCGGCAATAATATTGTCAATATCTCCGCATCGTCCCTCTCCGCAACGCTTGCCTATGCTTTCGGCGGATATATGGTCAGCATTGCGACCGCCGTCCTCACCGTAGCTATCCTTGTTTTCGGAGAGATAACGCCCAAAAACTATGCAACAATAAACGCAGAAAAAATCACCCTGCGGTATATTCCGGTCATCCGGTTTTTTATGGCTGTCATGACTCCGGTAATATTTATTATCAATCTGTTTTCCCGGGGCATCATGTTCCTGCTCCGCGTGGATCCTTCCGCTGCAGACAGGGCAATGACAGAAGAAGATCTGCGCACCATTGTAGATGTAAGCCATGAAGACGGTATCATCGAGTCCGACGAAAAGGAAATGATTTATAATGTGTTTGACCTGGGCGACGCCAATGCAAAAGATATTATGGTTCCCCGGGTTCACGTAACATTTGCCAATGTAGACAATACTTACGAAGAACTCATTGAGATTTTCCGGGAAGATAAATTTACACGTCTCCCCGTTTATGAGGAAAATCCAGACAATATTGTTGGCATCATCAATATGAAGGATCTCCTTCTGTATGACAGAAACGAGACGTTTAACATCAAAGATATTATGCGCAAGCCGCATTTCACCTATGAATATAAAAATATTTCCGAACTGCTTGTGGAAATGAGGGATTCCACCTTTAACATCGCCATCGTTCTGGACGAATACGGGGAAATGGCCGGCCTCATCACACTGGAAGACATCCTGGAGGAAATCGTCGGAGAAATCCACGATGAGTATGACGAACAGGAAGATGAAAAAATACAGCAGATTTCAAAAAACGAATATATAATAGAAGGTTCTCTCAACCTGGATGATGTAAATGACCATCT
Source organism: Candidatus Mediterraneibacter avicola (assembly GCA_019115385.1). GTDB lineage: Bacteria > Bacillota > Clostridia > Lachnospirales > Lachnospiraceae > Mediterraneibacter > Mediterraneibacter avicola. The sequence continues at coordinate 21,553 of DXDR01000065.1, forward strand.
GGGAACTTCTCTGGAATCTGAAGACTATGATTCCCTGGGCGGTTTTATTATTGAACTTCTCGACGACCGGCTTCCCGAGGTAAACGATGAAGTCAACACAGAGGACGGCATCCGCCTGGTCGTGGAAAAGCTGGATAAAAACCGGGTGGAACTGGTGCATGTATATCTGCCGGAACAGGAGACGGATGAAGACGAAGTTCAGGCAGATGGAAAAAACCAGGCAGAATCCGCAGCGCCAAAAGAAATGTAGAAATCTTCTTTTATTTCTCACCTTTTTAATTATTCTGCATATCCTATTACAGAATAATCAGGAAAAGGAGCATAGACTATGCCCTATTCTATTATGCTTGACGCCGGACATGGCGGGCGCGATCCGGGAGCGGTATACAACGGAAGACAGGAAAAAGACGACACGCTGGCACTCACTCTTGCCATCGGCGAGATTCTTCAGAACCGGGGAGTAGATGTAGAATATACCCGTACGACGGATGTGTATGAATCACCTTATCAGAAAGCAATGGAAGCCAACAATGCAGGAGTAGACTTCTTTGTCTCCATTCACCGCAATTCTTATCCTACAGACAACGCTGTCTCAGGAGTAGAATCGCTTGTTTATGACCTGTCTGGTATAAAACTGGAGATGGCCGAAAACATAAATTCTCAATTAGAAACAGTTGGATTTGTGAACCTGGGAGTTAAGGCCCGGCCCGGCCTGGTGGTACTTCGGCGTACAAGAATGCCTGCAGTACTTGTAGAAGTTGGATTTATTAATTCAGATACTGATAACTATCTTTTTGATAATAACTTTGACGATATTGCTCTTGCTATTGCGGACGGGATCCTGGATACTCTGGGAGTTGATACAGAGCCGGATGTCCCCGACGGCCAGGATACATCATCGCAAAGCAGAGGATACACAGTCCAGGCCGGCGCATTCCGGAATGGAACATATGCAAGCCGTCTTCAAAATGAACTTGTGGCACAGGACTTTCCCGCTGTTGTCTCGCAGGGAGATGGCCTGTACCGTGTCACCGTAGGTACATTTCCCACGCTGGATGAAGCAGTGCAGATGGAGCGGCGCCTCAAAAGAGCCGGGTATCAGACTGTCATAGTAAGCGAATAGATGGAGAGTTCTGCCTCTGAAAAGCAGAAAATGACCGGGCGCTCCCCTCGGAGCATCCCGGTCATTTTCAGACGTTCTATCGTCGAAATTTATCTCCTTAAATCCAAATCTACTCTGTCAGCCCTTCTGCTTTGATAACGTCGATCACTCCATCCACGTATTTCTCGCAGATCTCATCGGACGCCGCCTCTACCATGACACGGATCACAGGTTCTGTGCCGCTTTCTCTTACGAGGATGCGCCCGTCGCTGCCAAGTTCATCCGCAGCTTTCTGAACAGCCTCTATGACAGCCGGATTTTCTCTTGCTGTCTTTTTATCTTTTACACGGACATTCTTTAAAATCTGCGGATATATCTTAACCTCGTCTGCAAGCTTGCCCAGAGACTGTTTTTTCTCCAGGATTACTTCCATAAGCATCAGTGAAGTAAGAACTCCGTCGCCTGTCTTTGCATGCTTGCTGAAGATGATATGCCCGGACTGCTCTCCGCCCAGCACAAATCCGTTCTTCATCATATTTTCGTATACATATTTATCGCCCACGGCGGTCTGCTCATATTTCATGCCGATCTTATCACAGGCTTTGTACAGACCCAGATTGGACATAACAGTGGTTACGATCGTGTTGTCCTCCAGCCTGCCCTGTTCCATCAGATATTTTCCACAGACATACATAATCTTATCACCGTCTACGATATTTCCATTTTCATCCACAGCGATACATCTGTCTGCATCTCCGTCGTATGCAAATCCCACATCCAGTTTCTTCTCTTTTACAAACTCCTGGAGCACATTGATGTGTGTGGAGCCGCAGTTCGTATTGATGTTCATACCGTCCGGCTCATTGTTGATCACGTAAGTTTTAGCTCCCAGAGCGTCAAACACACTCTTGGCAATGGAAAATGAACTTCCGTTTGCACAGTCCAGTCCCACTTTCATATCTTTAAAGGAACGTGTCGCCAGGGAGATCAGATGCCCGATATAGCGGTTGCGGCCCGCAGAGTAATCCACAGTACGTCCGATATTCTCCTTCACAGCCAGGGGAAGTTCTTCTGTCTCTCCGTCGATATATGCCTCTATCTTTTCCTCAACCTCTGCCTCCATCTTATGGCCGGCGCTGTTTATGACTTTAATGCCGTTGTCATAGAACGGATTATGGCTCGCGGAAATCATAATGCCGCAGTCAAAATCTTCTGTCCTTACTACATAAGATACACTGGGAGTCGTAGTTACATGAAGAAGATAGGCATCTGCGCCCGATGCAGTCAGTCCGGCTGCAAGCGCATACTCAAACATATAGCTGCTTCTTCTCGTGTCTTTTCCAATTACAACCCTTGCTTTATGATCCTGTCCGAAATACCAGCCAAGATATCTTCCTACTTTAAATGCGTGTTCTACAGTCAGGACTACATTTGCTTCACCACGAAAACCGTCGGTTCCAAAATATTTTCCCATAATTTCATCCTCTTAATCTTTTCGTTTTATTTGTATGCCTCTGGACAGATGGAAATATCTGTTTTTTCACACAGTTAATATTATATTACTATTACAAAGAAGTTACAAGTATTTCTTGTTTGTTACACAAATGATAGTTTACGCGGGAATCTTTTTCCTATATACTGTGATTGAACTGATCTGCTATAAAAGATATTTTAAGATGCCAGAATCAAAAGATCTAAGCCCGACGGAACAATCCGCAGGCATCGGAGCCGGAGTCTTTTGGTCTCAACATTATTTTATATAGAAGACATGTATTGGGAGGTAATAATGATAAAATTAATCGCAAGCGATCTGGACGGCACGCTTCTGCATGGCGGAGAACAGAGTCTGTCGCCCCGGACTTTAAATCTGATCCGCAGACTGACTGAAAAAGGAATCCGCTTTATCGCTGCCAGCGGACGGCAGTACGACAATGAACGGCGCCTTTTCGCAGATATTCAGGACCACATTTCATACATAGCTGAAAACGGAGCGCTCTGTGCCCACAACGGGCAGATCCTATTCCGTCAGCTGCTCGATGACAGCCTGCGCCTCCGCATAATCGAAGAAATCAAAAAGGCGCCGAACTTTGATATTCTGCTCTCCCGGGAAAACGCCTCAGTAATTGAAGGAACAAATCCTGCGTTTGTGGATCACATTCGCAATGTAATGAAAAACACGACCGAAGTCGTAGATGATATCGCAAAAGCAGAGGGACCTTTTATCAAGATCGCAGTGGCCAATCTGTCGGACGGACCGCAGGTGCTCCAGAACTATCTGCAGCATCTGCAGGATATGTTCGCGCCGGAAATCCGCGCCGTGACCTCTGGAAATATATGGATCGACTTCATACCGCCCGGAATAAATAAGGGAACCGCACTGCAGACTTTCCTCGATTTCTTTGGCATCAGCGCCGACGAATGCATTGCTATGGGCGACCAGCAGAATGACATTGAGATGCTGGAACTTGCAGGTACAAGCTATGCCGTATCGGGAGCGGCGCCCGGCGTATCCGACCACGCGTCTCACACTGTTCCTTTTGCCGAAGATGTGCTGGAGCAGCTTCTGGACGAACTGGAACAGCCCCTATCCGACAGCGTTTTACTTTAATTCCACTACGGCGTATAGCTTTCCTTCACTGTCACAAAGTTCGATCACCGTTCGATCCTCTTCTTGTGAAGCTCTGGGAAAGACCATATCGCCAAGGACAGCTGATTTTTTATAATCCACTCTCGCCTGCCTGACCAGAGCATCCCCGGGCAGCATCTCCAGCGCCATCTGTACATACTGGCAGTTATTAACATGCTCGTTTGTATCTATGTGATACTTTCGCACCGGAAAAGGCTGTCTGTCCTCGGTCTCTCCGGGCAAAGCGATCTTCCTGCCCTCGTATGACATATCCAGCGGCGCACATGTGCCGTATGGTTCTATATTCTCTGCTGCGGGCCGGGCCGGCCGGCCCTTTTCCAGATCCATAAATACCCAGATGGAATTTGCGCAGGCAATCCTCTTCCCCGATTCGTCATTCATATAGAAATTCCGGTTTCCGTACAGACCTTTGAATTCCGTGGCAAATGTCCCTGTCGTGATTTTCTCGCACAGGGAAGGATAACGCTCTACAACAATCTGCCAGTAAGAAAGCACCCATGCCTTTTTCTCCTGTTTCAGATGTTCCATTCCCAACCCTACCGCCTCGGAATGAAACGTGCTGCAGTCCTGGAAATAATTGATCAGTGCGGGCAGGGTCATGGTCCCCCGGTGATCGATCTCGCTGTAACGGACTCTTCCTTCAAATTCATATCTGTTTTTCATCGCCGTCGTCATCTGTCTGTCACTCCTCTTTCTTTGCCACATAATCATATTCGGCCGTTATCACGCACTCATATCTGGAGTCCGCGCCTTTCAGCCGTTCCGCCAGCCGAACCGGCAGTTCCTTTTTTTTCTCTTCGCTGTACTCAATGGGAATTACCATGTCAAAAATAAGATTGATCTGATGTTCTCCGTGGACGACACGAAAATCATGGATACTACATGCAGGATCCAGATCATGGAGGAGACGCACCGCTTTGTCCCGGATACGGAGCACTCTCTGATCCTTCATTTCCACAGGATCCATATGGATAACGAGAAAAATACCCAGTTGTTTTGCCGCCTCTCGCTCCACCCTGTCTATAATTTCATGGGACTGCTCGATGTCCACGTCATTCGGTACCTCTGCATGGATGGACGCCATGCTTCTCCCCGGCCCATAATTATGTACGATCAGGTCATGAGTTCCTTCAATCCCGTCATAGCTTTCTACAAAATGTTTGATCTCCCTGTAGACTTCCGGATCTATGGCCTCTCCGATCAGGGGTTCCAGTGTATCTTTCGCAATTCCCACGCCGGCCCACATAACGACCAGGGCAACGCCCACACCCACGACCCCGTCAATATTTATTCCTGTGATGCGGAAGAAAATCAGAGACAGGATCGTCGCCCCCGTTGTGATCACATCACCCATCGAGTCTGTAAAGACCGCCATCATTACCTTGGAGTTGATTTTTTCTCCCAGTTTTCTGTTGAACAGCCCCAGCCACAGTTTCACTGCGATGGACAGTAAAAGAATGACCACAGACACTGTCTGAAAGTTCAGGTCTTCCGGAGTCCGTATCTTCCCGATAGAATCCTTCAGAAAAGTAAAGCCCACTTCCAGCACAAGGAAAGAGACGACAAGGGCCGCAATGTACTCAATCCTCCCATGTCCGAATGGATGATCCCTGTCCGCAGGCTTCTCCGCCATTTTCACTCCCACAAAACTGATAATGGAAGATCCTGCATCTGAAAGGTTATTAAAGGCATCCGCAGTGACCGATACACTGCGCAGGACAAATCCAACTGCGAATTTTACAACAAATAAAAAAACATTGCAGAAGATACCCACAATGCTTGCCAGCACGCCGTATGCTGTCCGCACGGATATCTTCTCCACGTCCTTATAATCTTTTATAAAATGTCTGATCAAAAACTCTGTCATTTTCTTTACTTACCAGAAAAACCAGCCGATCCTGAATTCGGACTCTGCTGTAATACTGGAATACTCCTCTTCTGTCAATACATTTTTCAATTTCTTTTTTCCCTCATCTGGTACAACTGCGTTTGTAGAATCAAGAAAGCACAGGTTCGGATAGAGCACGCACCACCAGTTGTGTCCTTCCGCTTCGCCGATCTCGACACGCAGAGCCTCATAGTTTCCCGCCGGAAATGTAAGATCCCCGTATGTCCGGTCCGGGAAAAAGCATGTCGTCACAGCCGCATTTACCACATCGTCCGATCCTGACGAAGCCAGCACGTCCCTGCTTACTGTCTCAATCTCATCCGTGTGCTCCCTTGCCCACGAAGCTGCCTGTGAAGCATCCGCACTCTCCGGCATCTCCTCCGCAAAATAATCCAGCACTGCGTCCCTCACCTTAAGCTTTAGTTCCTGATCCCTGTCACTGTCACTATTGGCGATCACATGAAACCGAAGGACCTCATCCGCCAAATGTCTCTGCAGACGCAACTGTTCATCCACCCTCATATGGCAGAAAACAACTCCCGCTGCCAGCGATGCCGCCGCCACGGCAAAAACAAAAATCAACTTTTCCGCATTTCTTTTAATAAATAATCTATACATTATGTAAAACCTCCATATCTGATACTGATACATAAAGTATTGACAGATAATGGAAGTTTATACATTTTAAAAGGGGTCAGTCCCCTTTTGAACGCGAATTCAGAATTTTCTGAATTTTTAATTAGAGTCGTCTTTGTGCCTCAATGTGTCCACCACCGTATCCACCTGATTGCTGATGTGCCGTCCGGTTATTTCAGTGGCTTTCTGCTTGTCCTTCCCTGCAATAGCGTCAATCACCGCCTGATGTTCTTCCAGAAGCTGGGGATAGCACTCTCTTTTTTTGAGATATTCAATACGGTACCGGTACATCTGCTCCCGCAGGTTGTTCAGCAGCTGTATCAGTCTGTCGTTGTCTGTTGCGGTGTAAATAATATCGTGGAACAGTACATCAGCCTGGGCTATCTGCGTGATATCATCGCTGTCCAGCACTTCCCGGAATTTTTCTGCTGCTTCTTTCAGCTTTTTTATCCCTTCCTCATCCATACGGTCGCAGGCGAGCTGTACCGCCAGTTCTTCCAGGGCGCAGCGTACTTCCAGTACATCTCTGAGATTTTTCTCAGTGATTTCCGCTACTTCCGCCCCCTTTCTCGGTATCATGAGAACCAGGCCTTCCAGTTCCAGCTTGCGGATCGCCTCGCGTATGGGCGTGCGGCTGACTCCCAGCTTATTTGCAAGCTGTATCTCCATCAGCCTCTCGCCGGGTTTCAGCTCTCCCCTGAGGATTGCCCGCCTCAGCGTATTAAAAACCACGTCTCTTAAAGGAAGGTATTCATCCATTGTAACTTCAAAATCTATTCCCATTTTCGTTCCTCCTTACGCTGTGTATATTTGTCACATACACCTGCTTTGTCAGTGCTTTATCCCGGATTCTTCTCTGGGCGTTCTTCGCATCAGCCCGGCTTTCAAACAGGCCGAATACTGTCGGGCCGCTTCCGCTCATCATTGCGTTAAGCGCTCCCGCCGCTTTCATTTCATTTTTTATAACCTCTATAACAGGGTGCATGGGTATTGTCACTCTTTCCAGCACATTTCCCATGGCATCGGCAACTAATTTTATATCGCCTTTTTCCAGGCCGGAAATAATTCCGTCAATATCAGGATGTTCTGTGATCTCCCTGGCATCCAGAGCCTCGTAAACCGTCCGGGTAGATACACTTACCGGAGGTTTTGCAATAAGAACTGCGCATTTTGGCATAGGCGGGAGTACGCTCAGCTTCTCGCCGATTCCTTCCGCAAGAACTGTTCCCCTCATAATACAATAGGGCACGTCCGCCCCCAGTCTAACGCCCCGCTCCATCAGATCCTTCCGTGTCAGCCTCAGATCAAACATCCGGTTCATTCCAAACAGGACTGCCGCCGCATTGGAGCTTCCGCCTGCCAGTCCCGCCGCCACCGGGATATGCTTTTTGAGAAAAATGCTTATCCCCTCCTTTAAGCCAAACTCGTCCTGAAGCAGTTTTGCGGCCTTGTATGCGATATTTCCTTCTCCCGTAGGAAGGTACGCCAGGTTGGAGATAATTTCAATCCCAGGTTTCTCCCTTTTTATCAGCCTGACCTCATCATACAGATAAATCGTCTGCATAACCATCCGTACGCTGTGATATCCGTCCTCCTGTCTTCCAAGCACATCCAGTCCAAGATTAATTTTTGCCAGCGCTTTTAAATCGATCTGGTTCATCCTGTGTCCTCCATACCAGGGTCATCCCCATTTATCAGAATATTCTGAACGCTCTTTCAAAAGGGGACTGACCCCTTTTGAAAGAATTAATTGTATCTTGTATACATTGTGCTTATAGTATACTCATATTTTCTTTAAAAATCAATAATTTATCCCCTGATTTGATATTTTCGCTTTCCAGTCCGTTCACTTCTTTGATTCCTTCTATCGTGGTCATGTATTTTTTTGCAAGTCCCCACATGTCTTCACCTTCCTGAACGATATGTCCCACTATGCCGGGGCGTTTTTCTTGTTTTTGGGGATCGGCGGGACACATCTCTACATTTGTTATGACGTCTGTCCTCACCGGCTTTCTCAGGAATGTATCAAATGCCAGTACAGCCTTAACCTCCACTTCCTCGCTTCCGGCCAGGGTCACGAGAAGCTGTTCTACATGACAGGACATACTGCTGATTATATCTGACGGCATATCGGGGCATTCAACAAGATAGGAGAAAGGCACCATGCCCTGCCAGCTTCCAAACGGTTCCATATCATCTGCCCTGACATACAGGAAACTAAGGTGAAGGATTCCTTCTATTTTTATCCCTTCTGGTACATTCTGTGTATTTTCCACCTGAATGTTCCCGCTGCTGTGGATGATCTGCAATACATCGTCCTTCATCTCCGGAAGGGAAAGACGTTCTGTCAGTTTGCACTTCGACTGATTCTGCATGAGCAGTTCCTCGTACAGCGCCTGTCTTGTTTCAAATACGCATTCCTGCTCCAGGGAATACAGATCGCTGAGCAGCTCTGTCTCCTCTTCTCCATATATATTCATACGCAGGGACAGCGCCGCCTCAATACCCAGGATCCTCATCTCCCCATCTCCATCCATCCGCGCGTCAACGATGGTATCCTCAAGAGAGTGCTGTATGTGAAAATACATCCCGTCCGTCACGCCTTCACAGGGAATGCGGCCCTCATATGGAACACTCTGGGAGATCCAGTCAGTCTTTTCTTCTCCTGACAAATACATACAGAACACGAGCAGCTCGCCCCGGATCTGCAGTTCATCCCGGGAAGGCCGGATATCCAGTTTCCGGCTGCTTATATCTGTGAGCAGGATCTGCCCGATGCTTTCCTTTGTTCCCGGAAGCGTGACCGCCTCCTTAATGCGGTATGTATCTTTCTTCGCCACTGCAAGAGTGAGCAGATTGATTTTCTGTTTTTTCCGGTAAACGGGAATCTCGCTGTCAATATCGGCCGTAGTCTCCTCATCCTTCAGGCTCTCCCTCCCTACTTCCATCTCCACCATCACCCGGAGGCTTAATTTCCGGGAATGGACTACGGACGCGGTAAACTCTGTCCTGACATTCTGGAGATAATAAGACTCTCCCTCCGTCCCTTCTGCGTAAACCATTTCTTCGAAAGGCATCTTCCCCTCCAGCACAGACGGCTTGGGATCTGCCGATGCGGTCACATAGAGAATTTGAAAATAAACTTTCCCCGTAACTCTTACATAATTTTCTACGGGACGGATATCCTCTGTGCGCACCTCAGCCGTTCCCTGTATCACCCGCTGTACATCCTCTTTGGCCTCCGGGACATTATAATCTTCATCCAGATAAAACTGGTCGAAGATCCGTTTTCCCTCCTGAGTATAGTGAATCGGTTTTCTGATAAGCTCCATCATTCTCCTCCTCGATCAAATATCGCATTTTTAATTAAAAACAATGTCTTTTCCGATATATTCCAGCTGCACGACCACATATGGATATGTGACGGCTTCTTCTGTCTTTTCCCCCTTTTCCGGTCCCATCAGAGTCGTGTGCATACAGACGGCATCCTCTGTCTCATACAATGCATTTACCTCCACACTGTACCCTGACGTAGGCTGCCCGCCATACCCTTCTGCAAGATACAGCACTCCCTGGTCTGTATAGGAAAGTTTAAAGGGTTCTTCCTTCTCCTCTTCGATCACTTCGCCCAGTTCATCCGGCACCGCTTCTTTCTCCAGAACCGTAAACTTCAGATCTCTGAGTTTCTCCGATGTATCTGTCTGCTTTACACATCCTGCCGCACACACCGAAAACGCCAATCCCACCGCTCCCAGAACAAGACGGCCGGGACATGTTGTCCAAACCGCTGTCTTTGCTTTCCTGATCTGTTTCAACTCCTTATCCTCTGGAAAATGTAACACGGGCGTCCATAATCCGTTTTGCCGGCCACTGAAAACAGCGCTGCCCGCTCTATTTCCCTATATCATATGCGCCGTCCGCCTCTGCTATTCTCTTTCCGTAAAAAGTCCGCTGCACAAATGTTGATCCAGGTCAGATGCGAACAGCCCTCTCTGAAACGTGCCGGAATCTGCCATTCGCGGCTTGTTTTTTCATTATTGCCGCTGTATAATATTTTTACGTTATTTCAGGAGAGATTCGTTTTACTACACAGAAAAAGAGGGCTTATACCATGTTTCGATTTATATGTATTGTATTATTTCTGATCGCATATCTGATCCTTACCATTCCCGTTCTCATTGTGGAGTGGATTATTGGAAAATTTAATCCGCGCGCCCGGGATATCAGTTCCCTGCGGATCGTTCAGTGGGGATTTAAAGTGATATTAAAAATAGCCGGGGTAAAGACAACGGTGATCGGGGAAGAAAATATTCCTGATGAACCTGTACTTTTTATCGGAAATCACCGCAGCTATTTTGATATTCTTCTGACATACAGCAGATGCAGAAGACCGACCGGTTATATTGCCAAAAAAGAGATGGAGCGCTATCTCACGCTGACGGCGTGGATGAAGCGCGTCTACTGCCTGTTCCTGGACAGAAGCAATCCAAAAGAAGGGCTGAAGACAATCCTTCAGGCCATAGACTATATTAAAAACGGTATCTCCATCTGCATCTTCCCCGAGGGCACCCGCAACTCCGGCGAAGAACTGAGCATGCTGCCATTCAAAGATGGAGCTTTTAAAATCTCAACAAAAACCGGCTGTGCGATCATTCCTATTTCACTGAACAACACGGCCGAGATTTTTGAAAATCATATGCCGAAGGTACGGAAAACCCATGTGGTAATTGAATATGGAAAGCCGATCTACCCAGATCAGCTGGACAAAGACACTAAACGCCATATCGGCGATCATGTTGAAAATATCATCCGTGAAACCATACACAAAAACGCAGAACTTGTATGATCCATTCTGACAAAAGCAGGCAGCATCAGAAATATTTCTTACTCTGATGCCGCCTGCTTTTTCTCTGTCTGTCATTTATCTCCACACAATATCTGCTTTCTTTCTGGGAGCCGTCCTCCTATATGTCACCGCCGGATATCCTGCCAGCATACAGCACACAAGAGTTATATCCTGTATTCCAAGCCATTCTTTCAGCACAGGACAGGCTTCGATGATCCGGTTCAGATAGCCGCTGTACAGTATACCTGCGCCTTCCGCAACCGCCATGTTCTCAATATTGGCAGCCGCCAGTCCGCCGTCCAGCGAATTGTCTGCAGCAATCAGGATACAGGCCGGAGCATTGAAGAACAGACCGTCGTCCTTCAGATCCTTTCTCCGCCTCCGGTACAGAAATTTAAACATCATAGAATAATGCGGCATCTCCTTTTTTATCTTTTCCGCCAGATCTGGTACCTGCTGCCAGAGCAGTTCTTTAAACACTTCCAGTTCTTCCTGAAGTACGATAAACCGACATGCCTGCCGGTTCTTTGCCGTCGCAGTGTACCTTCCGGCCTGCAGGATCCGTTCCATGCACGCCCGGTCTATTTTCTGGCCGCGGAAATTACGGATGCTCCTTCTGAACTTCACCGCATGGAGAAAATGTTCCGGCTTTACGGTAAATGTCGCAGGATCATACTCTTCCACGTCATCCATCTCATACTCCGGAATGCTCACAGCCGCCTGCGGACAGACCGCCACACAGTGCCCGCACTGGATACAGTCCGGCGACCAGACTGCCTTTGCTTCATGAAGTGCGATCTTCCCTGCAGGACAGTCATCTGCGCAGAGTCCGCATCCTATACATTTTTCTTTGTCAATTACGATCATAATCTTTTTCTCCTATCAACTGTATCATTATACCTTCTCCAGAAGAATTTTTCAAACATATTGCCTGCACAGAGAAAAAGATACAGCGGCTCATATGATCACGCCGCAAAATTACCCGTGTACAGCTGATAGTATTTCCCTTTCGCCTCGATCAGTTCATCGTGGCTTCCCCGCTCGATGATCCTTCCCTGCTCCATAACCATAATGCAGTCCGAATTCTTGATGGTAGACAGTCTGTGTGCGATGACAAATGTGGTCCTTCCTTTCATCAGAGCGTCCATACCTGCCTGCACAAGCCCTTCTGTCCGGGTATCAATGGATGATGTAGCCTCATCCAGGATCAGTACCGGCGGATCTGCTACCGCCGCCCGGGCAATCGCAAGAAGCTGTCTCTGCCCCTGGCTTAAGTTGCTT
>DXDR01000066.1 GCA_019115385.1 Candidatus Mediterraneibacter avicola
CGCCGGAGCCGATAGGATACTATGATTACTATCCCGAGGAGGAAGGGTATCATTATCTGGTGCTGTCCGGCAGCGCTGTCAATGCGGGAGATACGGATTTTGACCCTAAGAACTTCCATGTGGAGGCTAAGACAGGGCGTACCATAAGAGAAGGGAAACTTCTTATTGTGACTGAACCCGGAGCTGAGTTCTGGGATGTGCTCCCAGCACAGCAGACCAGCGGCGAGTGGGGATTTTATCTCATTGCTATCCTGAAAGACAGTGAAGAGGCGGACAGTATCAGTATTTTCTATAATGATGATTTTAGTAAAAGTGAAGAAGGGGAAGCATGGGACAGGGAAATTCGGATCACACTTTAAATCCTTCTATCCGGCTGACAGGACAGCTGCGGAAAGAGTATGGATATAAAAGGACATCGGCAGCGGAAGAGATTACAGAGTATATTAAGAATCTGGAGTTCTGTAATAAAAAAGAGGATGACGTATATACGGAATCCTCTTTTTTTATATACGGAGAAGATGGGCTTAAGAAATTTATTGCTGAACGTATTATAACAGATCCATGTGCGAATGAAAATCCGGGAATCTTGCTTACAAAACGGGACTCTCGGCTTGCTATTTACCTTGAATTATTGTATATCAATTATAATTTATCGAAAAACAATAAAAATATATTAAAATATAATATAGTAAAGATTTATAATACGATAAAATCCAAGAGTAAAAATGATAAAGGAGACATCATTATGAGGGAAAACAGAATCGTCTTATTTACAAAGTATCTGTTGAATTTTATGTTCTGCACAGGAATTCTAGTGGCAGCTTCACTGCCCTACACATTGTAACTGGCAGGAAAATATTATTCAAGGGAGTTAGAGGAATACTACATTTCCATGCTGCTCATATTCTTTCTATCCGGCATCTGCGGTCTTGTGATCGTATATCAGCTCAGAAAAATGATCTGTACTGTTATAGGAAGAAATTGCTTTTCGCATGTAAATACAAAAAGCCTGAGGATCATGGAGACAGCGGCGTTTGTGATCACAGTTCTGTTTCTTATAAAGCTGTTCCTGCTCCCCGCGCCGGCAACTTTTATCATCGTGCTTATTTTCTTTATCGCCGGGCTGTTCAGCCATGTATTGGGTCTGGTCTTCTCAGAGGCGATAAGGTATAAAGAAGAAAATGATTTGACAATATAGGGGGACATGAAATGGCGATCGTTGTTAATCTGGATGTTATGATGGTAAAAAGAAAAATAAGTGTAACTGAACTTGCAAATGAAGTGGATATCACGATGGCGAATCTTTCTATATTGAAAAATAATAAAGCAAAAGCAGTAAGATTTACTACGCTGGATGCGATATGCAGGACATTGGACTGCCAGCCTGGGGATATTCTCGAATATGTAAAGAACTTCTTTATCATGACTGGCACATGGATCTCATCCGTGGGGGACGTTTTCCGCGGAAGCGGGGAAAACAAGAGAAAAGAAGAGGAAAATCCTGAAGATAAGTCAGCAGTTATGTGGATAAAACGAAGACAAATCAGATCTGTACTGTTCGGGCTCCTGGCGGCGATGCTCCTGCTGGCAGCCGTACTTCCTCTTTTAATGGCGTCGGATCAGATTTTTTCACACATTTTCAACAGGTTTTTTGACTTCTTTAATCCTTTCAGCCTGTTTGAAAAAATAGATATGTGGAATATCATCGGGATTGGATTGACATTTCTATTTGGCATGATATTTATTTACTCATTTTTTTCAGGACTTTTCCGTATGAATCTCAGGGGAAAGACTGCAAAGAAGCAGGGAAGGACAGATCCTGTGGCAGGGATCACGTTTGCAGGAATCCTGGCGGCTGTCTATGTGGTCTATTCGGGGATTCAGATTCTGTTCCTGTTTTTGAGGCTGGATACGGGACTTCCGGAAGGCGTGACTTATTCACAATATGCACATCAGGGATTCTGGCAGCTTCTTGCCGTAAGCCTGATTAATTTTGCAGCTGTCCTGATCTGCCGGATGGTATTTGATGAAAACAGGATTCTTAAGATAATTCTTACCGTGGTGTCAGTGTGCACATGTATTATGATCGTATCTGCGGCATATCGGATGATTCTGTATGTGTCTGAATATTACCTTACTTTTCTCCGAGTGCTCGTGCTATGGTTTCTGGCAGTGCTTATGATCATCTTTTTTGGAGTGATATACAGCATTTACCGAAGGGCTTTCGGGCTTTTCAGATATATCACAGCGGTGGTTTCAGTCTGCTACATTCTGTTTTCTTTCAGCAGACCGGACGCTCTTATCGCGGAGTATAATATCAGGCACGCGAGTGAAGCTTCTGAGTTTGATGTCTATTATCTCATGTATTTATCCAGGGACACGGCCCCTGTTCTCGCAGAGATTGATAAAGACGACATCCGTGACACAGCGGTTTTGGACAGTCTGGATGATTATTTCAGGAGCATCGCAGCACAAGAACAGCAGATGTCCTTAAGAGAGTGGAATTATTCACGGGAAGAGGCAGGAAAAGCTGCCAGGGAGTGGCTTGGACCGGGTGAATAAAAAGCCGGGAACAGGAATAGACTGTAACAAAAGATATTACCGGACCATTCGTTAAGTGATATGCGGAGCCCGTGAAAGGAAGGATCGGATTTGGGAAAGAAGTTTATGTCAGCAGTGGTCAACTTTTTTATACGGGCAGTCATTGGTATGGCGCTGATATTTTTTATCAACCAGTATGTCATCCCACCTGATTCTTCAATTAATGTGGGACTAAATGCAGTTTCCTTTTTGACATCCGGAACCCTTGGAATTCCTGGGGTCGGGCTGCTTTACGGGATAATGTGTTATCAGATTTTGTGAGCTTTTTACAAAAATCGGCGGATCTGAATTTTGCTATGGACAAAATAAGATCTGCCGTTTATAATGCGTCTTACACAGCAGGAATCACCTGCCGGGCTACAGGTCTTTGAGGGAAAGACTGTGTCAGAAATAACGGGCTGAAAAATGTCCGCAGGGTTATATTTCTTTATTCGTGCTGCAAGGATCCGCAGCAAAATTCAGATTATGTCAGAAAATAAAATAAAAGGTGTATCAGGGTGTTTTGTGATCTGTGATGTGCAGGAGGAGTATTCAGAGCATCTTTTTCAGATACTTTCAGAACACTTCGAGGGAGAATATCAGTTTCATCTTTTTCATGATCTGCAGAAGATGAGGGGATTTTTCGAAAGAAACAGCGCGGAAATCCTTGTGATCGGAGAAGAGTATGGAACCGAGATCACAGAAAAAACAGACGCCGGAAAAAAATTTATCCTGACAGGAATTCCCGGAGAGAGGGAAGAAGCAGAAAATATCTCTTTATTTCGTTATCAGCCTGCAGAGGCAATGATAAGGATGATCCGAAAACATGCCGGAAAAAGCAGGATGTCAAAAAGAAAAAACTATCCGAAAGATCCGGGGACGCCAGGCAGATCTTTAACATCGCAGAGTCAGGCGGGGGAATACGTCTCTGAAAAACGGGGAAAGATCAGGATCCGAGACGAGCCGCCGGTCAGAGGGCTGATCGGCATCTACTCGCCGGTCCACAGGATCGGAAAAACCAAATTCGCGCTCCGTCTCGGACAGAAGATGGCGAGTCAGGTTCCTGTCCTCTATCTCAATATGGAAGGATATTCGGGGGGAAGTTATTATTTTCAGGACGGAGCAGAGAAGGATCTCGGGGATCTTTTCTATTTTCTCAAACAGGACAAAGAAGACTGCGGTCTTAAGCTGACGGCTATGGCATTACAGAAAGGTGGGATGGATTATATCCTTCCGATGAAGAATGAACAGGATGTGCGGTCAGTCAGAAAAGAAGAATGGATCAGTCTCCTTGATATGATCCTTGAAAAATGTATTTACGAGGTGGTCCTGCTGGATCTTGGCGATGCGGTCCATGGTCTCTATGATATCCTCAGAAAATGTGACAGGATTTATACTCCGTATATCCATGAGGGAGCGGCGGAGGCAAAGCTGGAGCAGTACGAGGATAATCTGAGGGCAGCGGGGTATGCGGATATTTTAAGGCGTACTGTAAAAAGACAGATGGGAAGAAACGGCAGGAACACAGGAAAGACAGGGGTCGCGCAATGACAAGGACAGAGCTGTTATATGAGAAGGTCATGCTCAGGATGGACATGACAAAGGAAACAGGAGAAGATGAGCTTCAGGAGATCATAAGGTGTGTGATAGAGGAGGAGGGGAAAAGGGAATTTCTCTCTCTGGGAGAGAAAATAAAGATAAGCAGAGAGCTGTTTAACGCGTTCCGCAGGCTGGATATCCTCCAGGATCTGATAGAGGATGATGAGATCACGGAAATCATGGTGAATGGAACTGAGAATATTTTTTATGAAAAAAGAGGAAGGCTCCATCAGACGGACAGACATTTTATATCGGAGGAACGTCTGGGGGATGTGATCCAGCAGATCGCGGGAGAGGCGAACAGGTATGTAAACGAGACGTCTCCGATCGTAGACGCGCGCCTGAAAGACGGATCCCGCGTCAATGTTGTCCTCAAACCTGTTGCGGTAAACGGACCTGTTATGACGATAAGAAAATTCCCATCAGAGGCGATCACTATGAGACAGCTTATCCGTATGGGGAGCCTGACGGAAGAAGCAGCGGGATTCATTGAAAAGCTGGTGCGCTCCAAATACAACATTTTTGTCAGCGGCGGTACGGGCGCCGGAAAGACCACATTTTTAAATGCGATGTCCGATTATATTCCAAAGGAAGAGCGTATCATCACTATTGAGGACAATGCGGAACTTCAGATACAGGGAGTGGCAAACCTGGTAAGGCTGGAGGCCAGGGGACCGAATCTGGAAGGCGAAGGTGCAGTGACTATCCGGGACTTGATCCGGTCCGCCCTCAGGATGAGACCTGACCGGATCATCGTGGGGGAGGTAAGAGGGGAGGAAACAGTGGACATGATATCCTCAGCCATGCTGAACGGACACAGCGGCTCCATGTCCACCGGACATGCCAACAACCCTTCGGATATGCTGCACCGTCTTGAAACAATGATGATGATGGGGATCGATCTTCCTCTTCAGGCAATCCAGAGACAGATCGCGTCGGCGCTTGACATTATCATCCATCTTGGTCGTCTCAGGGACAAAAGCAGGAAAGTCATTCAGATCGAGGAGATACTCGGGTACAGCGGAGACAGGATAAGGACAAGGACTCTGTATGAATTCAGAGAGGAGGGAATGGACAATGAAAAAATTAAAGGATGCATTGTGAAGGTCAGCGAACTCAAAAATAAAGAAAAATTTCTGGCGGCAGGATATCAGGAAGCATGAATATGTGATAGGAATCGCCAGAGCAACAGGAATGGTGGCGCTGATGCTGTATGTATTTTATGAATCCTTTCTGCCGGCGCCGTTTTTAATTCCCATATGGATGCTGTATATAAAAGACTGGTATGAAGGCATATCGAAGAAAAAAGAGCAGGAGTTCATGCAGCAGTTCAGAGACAGTATACAGGCAGTGGCGTCAGCGCTCAAGGCAGGATATTCTGTAGAGAACGCGATCCGGGAAGCAGGAAGAGATATTGTGCCTCTGTACGCGGAGAACACAAGGATCAGAAGAGAATATGATAGGATGAGACGTCAGCTCGATATGAATATGACGGCAGAAGATGTGCTCTTTGGACTTGCGGAGCGTACAGGGCAGGAGGACGTGGAAAACTTTGTAAACGTGTTTTCCGCCGCGAAGAAAAGCGGAGGGGACAGCATATCGATCATAAGAAACGCAGTGAAGATCATCAGTGAGAAGATCGATACAGAAAAAGAGATCCAGACAATGCTGGCGGCAAAAAAACTGGAGTTTGATATCATGTGCGCGGTGCCGTTTGCAATCATCCTGTATATGAAACTGACCTTCTCTCAATTTTTAAGCGTCCTGTACGGAAATATAACAGGAGCAGTCATTATGAGCATCTGTGTCTGTGTGTACATGGGGGCTTACAGTCTCGGAAGACGGATCATCCGCATTGAGGTATAGAGCATGGAAGATACAGGAAGGAATATAACAAGAAAATTAAAAGAGAATCCTGCCTGCATAAAAGCAGGTATCGCAGCGGCAGCGGCGGTTTTGTTTTCAGCCTGCCTTTACATATCGGACAATACCGGGAGCGTGATGACAAACAAGCAGGGTGAGAAAATCATAAAAAGGGCCCAGAACAATGAAGATATGGTCCGGAAAATGAAGGTACGCGTCGGGGATACAGGAGAAGAGACGACGATAGAAATACCGGTGAGAGGAAGAGAATATGACGCGTCCGAGATCCAAGAAGAGTTTGCCCATGCGGGAGAAGAGCTGGAACAATTGATCCTGGGGCAGAACAGGAGCCTGGATGAAGTGAGCTCTGATCTTGATCTGATTACAGAAATACCGGGGAAAGGCATCCAGGTATCCTGGGAGCTGGATAAATATGATGTCATGGATATCCGGGGAAACCTGCGGGAAGATGTCCTGACAGATGAAGGAACGCCGGTCAGGCTGACAGCGGTCTTAAGCTATGGAGAAGAGCGGGCAGTCCATGAATTTTACGCAAATGTGCTCCCTCCCATATTGGAGGAAGAAGAACAGATGATCAGAGCGATACAGGAAGAAGTAGCCCGGTCAGATGAAAAGACAAAAACAGAGGATTATCTCATACTTCCGGAAAGAATTGATGGGAAACGAGTACAGTGGAAATACGGAACAGAGACAAGGGCATTTGCGGTAATGGTCCTTGGGCTGGGCGTTTCGTGCATGCTATTCGTATCCGCTTCACAGCGAAAAAAGGAAGAGGAGAAGAAAGCAGCCTATCAGATGAAGATTGATTATCCCCAGATCATCAACAAATTCAACCTGTATATCCGCGCGGGCATGACGCTGCGGAGAGCGTGGTTCTGTATCGCGCAGGATTATGAGAAGAAGATTGAGGGAAAAGACAGGGAAAAAGAGAAGAGAAAAGCATATGAAGAGATGATCCGTTCGATGCGTCAGATCCAGGGAGGGATACCGGAAGGAGAAGCCTATGAAGATTACGGCGCAAGATGCGGGATATCCCTTTACAGGAAGTTCGGGACAATGCTTTCCCAAAATCTCAGAAAAGGATCAAAAGGACTGACGGATCTTCTGGGAAGGGAGGCGGAGGACGCTTTTGAGGAGAGAAAAAATCTGGCGAAAAAACTGGGAGAAGAGGCAGGGACAAAACTTGTGATACCCTTGTTCCTCATGCTGATCATTGTTTTTGCGATCGTGATCGTCCCCGCGTTTTTCT
This sequence comes from Candidatus Mediterraneibacter avicola, assembly GCA_019115385.1. Lineage (GTDB taxonomy): Bacteria > Bacillota > Clostridia > Lachnospirales > Lachnospiraceae > Mediterraneibacter > Mediterraneibacter avicola. Next base: position 7,313 of record DXDR01000066.1, read on the forward strand.
CGATCAGAATCTAAAAATAAAGTTTAAGCTCCGAAAGAAACAGAAAAACCGGAGTAAGGAAAGGGAGAATGTATATGAAAATGATGATAACAAATATAAAGAAAAAGGCAGTATCCATGAAAGAGAAGGTCAGCGGCTTTTTTATCGGCGGCAGATACGTTTCCGGGATCACAGTGATCGAGCTCGTGTTGATTCTTGTCATTGTTATAGCGCTTTTATTGATATTTAAGACCCAGCTTATCAATCTGATCAATACGATCTTTGACAAGATCACATCCGAAAGTTCCGGCATCTGATATGAGGAGAGCGGAGATTACGGTATTTCTCAGCTTAGTGTTTATCCTTGTCATGTCTTTCATACTGGGGTTAACTGAGATAACAGTTATCCATACATCGAAAAATTTAAGCCGCCTTGAGACGGACCGGGCCGTGTTTTCCATATTCGGCGAATACCAGAAAAAGCTTCTGGAGGAATACCATGTATTCGCAATAGAGGGAAGTTATGGGACAGGTGATTTTACAGAGGACAGATTGATCGGGAGAATGCATTATTACGAAAACGCAGACATTGATCATGAGATAACAGATATACAGTTTTTAACTGACAATCACGGCCAGGCATTCCGAGAACAGGTTACAGCATATATGGAAGATCGCTATGGGATAGGTGTGATCAGGGATTTTACAGGGAAGACGGCAGAGTGGGAAGAACAGAGGATCCAGGGAGAGAAGATCCGGGAAGATGAGAGTCAGCTCAGGTCTCAGCTTGAAGAACTAAAAGAAGGAGCAAAAACAGAGTCGGAGACTGGCGTTGAAGAAAATGACGAGGAAAGTAAGGTTTCCTATATTGAGCAGATAGAGAAATCCGGCATACTGTCAGTCGTGATGCCCCGGGACATGGAATTGTCAGGAAGGAAGATCGATCCCGAAAAACAGGCCTCCAGAAGAGCTCTTAATACCGGCAGGGGCAGTTTTCCCTCGCGCACAGGAATGGATGGCATAGAAGAAAGACTGCTTTTTAATGAATATATCCTCCAGAACTTTACAAACGCTTCCGCGGGGAGCCCATCGGAGGAGGAAGAGGCAGACGGAGATCTGTCAAAAGAAAAAGGACGTTCTCTTGCATATGAGGCAGAATATATTCTTTCGGGAAAGCCTTCTGACAAAGAAAATCTGGAGGCTGTGCTCATGAAGCTGTTCCTTGTGAGGCTGGCGCTTAATTATGCCTTTCTTTTAGGAAATTCGGGAAAGCAGGCGGAAGCGGAAATGCTGGCGGTCACCATATCAATACTGCTTCTGATTCCCCAGGGGACAGAGATCGTAAAACAGCTCCTTCTTATTGCCTGGGCGGCAGGCGAGAGCGCCGCGGATATACGCACATTGCTGTCAGGAAAAAAAGTCCCGCTGGTAAAGACAGACGAAAACTGGCAGGTATCTCTGTCAGAGCTGTTTATCCCGGGAGGCAGCACAGCGCAGTCCGAAGGGAAAAACACGGCGGATGGGATATCATATGAAGACTATCTGAGGGCATTTCTTTTTCTGGCAGATCAGGAAGACACAGTCATGAGATCTTTGGACCGAATTGAAGAAAACCTGGCGGCCCGGCATGGAATGGATTTTTTTAAGGCAGACCACTGCGTTACAAAGATGAAAATAAAAAATACCGCCCTTATTTTCGGGGAGCTGACTTATACATACCCTGTTTCTTTCGGATACGAGTAGCAGGATGTATCAAAAGCGTATCTCCGGTGCAGATGCCCTTTCCTTCTATTCCGCCATCCCTCAGGCGGAATTTACCACTAGTAAACTGCGTCTATAAAAGAAAGGAAAATCGGCTGCGATGAGAATACAATCGAATAAAGAAATACAATCCCTAA
>DXDR01000004.1 GCA_019115385.1 Candidatus Mediterraneibacter avicola
AGCCAGGATCAAACTCTCGTTAAAAATGTTTGTTCCAAGTTCAGAACTAACTACTAGCTAATTCTTCCCTTTTTACTGTGTTTGGTTCGTCTGAACCGTTCTTAGAATATTTCTCTTAAAGAAATTTTCAAGGGTTGTTGTCTATTGTTCAGTTATCAAGGTTCCTGCCGTTCTCTCAAGCGACAGCTTTAATAGTTTATCAAAACTCTTTCGCTTTGTCAAGAACTTTTTTCTTTTTTTACTTTCCCTCACGGGTCAGCTTAAACATAATATCATTTACTTTTTATGTTTGTCAACCATTTTTTAGAAATTTTTCAAACATTTATTTTTGATACTATATTTAGTGTTTTTACATGATATTATCCACAAGTTTACCTCTAATATACAAAAACTACCGGAAAATTCCAGTAGTTTTTCAGATAATACCAAACGGAGAAAGAGGGATTTGAACCCTCGCGCCGGTTTCCCGACCTACACCCTTAGCAGGGGCGCCTCTTCAGCCTCTTGAGTATTTCTCCTGATTCTGAATACGACCACAAATAATAACTCTGTGGAACTTTATTCTATTCTGCACGAATAGTGCGAATCTTATTATACTAAACACCTTTTCTAATGTCAATGTGTTTTTTTATTTTTTCTCATTTTCCACCGTAGTTTCCGCCGCCCCAGACGCATCCTCCCTTTATATATTGGCATCTATTTTCTCCTGGATCTGCTTCTGCACCAGGGACGCGATCTCCGTCGTCTTCATATCTTTGTACTCTTCATATAAAAGCGGCTTCAAAAAATGAACCTGCACCGTAACCGAACGAATTGTATTTGTATCGAACGGCTTAAAGGAATCTATAAGCGCTACCGGAACAATAGGACACCGTGCCTTTGTCGCCGCTTTAAAACTGCCGCCTTTAAATGTTCCAATTATATTCCCGTTTTTTGATCTGGTTCCCTCGGCAAAGATCAGATAATTCCTCCCCTTCTTCACTTCTTTTGTCACATCAATGATAACCTGCATCGCCTGTCTGACATCATCCCGGTCGAGCATATACGCTTTCATACAGGCAAACACCTGCTTGAGAAACGGGATATTTGCGATCTCTTTTTTTGCGACAACAGAAAAAGGTCTTGGGCTCGCTTCAATTACTGCCAGCACGTCGTAAAGCCCCTGATGATTTGGGAAAAACATAAATCCATCTTTTTCCGGAATATTTTCCCTTCCATGAACATCTATGTGCACATTTCCTCCCCGGTTTGCACGAAGATCTATCCATCTCAGAAACGCGTACATATCTTCCTCGGTATATTTATCCACATGGGACGCCCTGTAACACAGACGGATCCAGGCAAATGGCACCATAAATATATTCCTTAATACCATTATTAATATTCGTTTCATAATGTCTTCCCCTCAATTCCGCTGTATTTTCCGCTCGCCATCAGAGTTCTACCTCGATCTTTCGCCCTGTCCGATGATACTGATGATATCTTACGCCAGCAGAATCCATCATTCGTTTAGACGCGATCACTCCTTTTGTATCAGCATATTTATCGCTGTCATAAATCACTTCCTTGATCCCGGACTGTATGATCGCTTTCGCACACTCATTACAGGGGAAGAGCGACACATATAGTTTGGCGCCGGCAAGGCTTCCCCCATTATAGTTCAGTATGGCGTTCAGTTCACTGTGCGTTGAATAGACATATTTTGTCTCCAACGGGTCTTCTCCTTCCCGCGCCCACGGGAACTCATCATCTGAACATCCAATAGGAAACCCATTGTATCCCATAGACAAAATCTTATTATCCTGACTCACAATACAACATCCCACCTGGGTATTGGGATCCTTTGAGCGCATTCCCGAAAGCATCGCAACGCCCATAAAATATTCATCCCATGATAAATAATCTTTTCTTTTGTCCGACATAAACGCATCTCCTTTGTGAATTATTTTGTCCCGAAAATTCTGTCGCCCGCATCCCCAAGCCCCGGAACGATGTAGCCATGTTCATTCAGCCTTTCATCCAGCGCGCCAATATAAATATCTACGTCAGGATGCTCTTTTTGCATACGCTCTACTCCCTCAGGAGCCGCAATAATGCACAGGAAACGGATATGAGCAACTCCCTTTTCCTTCAGCATTCGGATCGCCGCAGTACTGGAACCGCCCGTGGCAAGCATGGGGTCTACGACAAACACTTCCCTTTCTTCACAATCAGCCGGAAGCTTGCAGTAATACTCCACCGGTTCCAAAGTCTTCGGATCCCGATACAGACCGATATGTCCTACTTTTGCCGCGGGCATCAGGGACAACATGCCATCAACCATCCCTACTCCTGCTCGGAGAATTGGAACTATCGCAGGCTTTCTTCCAGTCAGCACTTTTCCCGTTGTTTCCGCAACAGGCGTCTTTATGTTTACATCTCTTGTTTTCAGATCCCGGGTTGCCTCATAACACATAAGCTGGGCGATCTCACCGATAACTTCCCGAAACTCTTTCGTTCCCACATTCTCGCTTCGTATATAGCTGATCTTATGCGCGATCAACGGGTGATCCATTACATGTATTTTTCCCACTGTTCCTCTCCTCCTGCAAGCGAATTCAGTTTTTCGGCCACTGCAGCAATCATTTTTTCAAGCAGTTCCCTGCATTCTCCGTATGCCGCCAATGATTTTCCATAAGGATTCGGTATTTCTGTCGGATCCCCGGCGAATTCGTTCAAAGTATATATGTTCTGAATATTCTCATTTTCCGCCTTGATTTTCCACTTCTGCGCCTCTTCCAGAGTCAGTACAAGTGTGTCTTCAGACAGATCCTCTCCTTCAAACTGCTGTGATACATGATTTTCCAGCGTCAGCTTCACGCTGCGCATCACCGCTTCAGCCTTTTGATTGACCGGTTCCGGGAACAGAGCCACCATCCCCCGGGAATCTATGACATACTCCTGTTCCAGTTCCTGATTTCTCAAAAGCTCCGCGGCGATAGGCCCCCTTGCAGAATCTGTCCCGCTCACAAATATGATTCTCCGGTATTTTTGAAGCTTTACAATTTCCGATGCAGGAATAAGCTGGTGGCCCGCCGCCTTTTCCAGACGATTCATGATTGCTTTTCCAATCCCCTGCATGGCAAAAGATTCGCTGTATATCACCTGGACATCTTCCTTGTCAAACTCCCTGAGCACTCTGTACAGATTTCTGGCTATCGTTTTTTCATTTTCCCGCGTTCCTACATTTTTGACCGTACCATAATTATAGAAGGGAAGCGTTTCCTGTGTTGCTATAATACCGACCTTCCTTTTTCTGCGGTGTGCAGCATACGCGATCTGACGTATTGCCAGAATTTCTTCTCTGATATCGCCTTCTACGATCAGAAGGCGCGCTTTCGGGGCATAGTGTCTGTACTTCATTCCCGGTGCCTTGGGACGGATACCGCTTTCAGCCTTTAATATTGTCCTGTCAATCTCCACCGGCCCGATCACTTCTTCGAACATTTCAGCCGTGACCGCGCCGGGCCGCAGGATCATAGGCGGCGACACAGTCATATCTAAAATCGTGGATTCAACGCCGATCTCCACATCACCACCGTCGATAACCATATCAATTTTACCGTCCAGATCGTTTACTACATGTTCCGCCGCGGTAGGACTTGGTCTGCCAGATGTATTCGCACTGGGCGCGGACACAAATCCGCCTGCCGACCGGATCACCTCCAGCGCAACGGGATCTGCCGGCATTCTGACAGCCACTGTGTCCAGACCGCCCGTAGTGCCGCAGGGCACAGCTTCGCTTTTCCAGAAAATCATAGTAAGCGGTCCCGGCCAGAAATGCACTGCCAGTGCGTCAGTCTCCGGCGGGATCTTCACAGCAATCCTGCGCAGGTCTTCGTAATCTGCAATATGCACGATAAGTGGGTTATCCGACGGCCGTCCCTTCGCTGCATAAGTTTTTTGGGCCGCTTTTTCATCCAGCGCATTAGCTCCCAGCCCATATACAGTCTCGGTAGGAAAAGCAACCAGACCGCCTTTCTTTAAAATATTTCCCGCTTCCTGTATAACATTCTTATCTATATTGTTTTTATCTATTTTTCTTATTATCGTTTCCATAACTTTCATTATATCATTGTTTACCATAAAAAAAAACTCTTTTGTGGCTTAGTTTTCCGTCTCACGTTCCTCACCGAACGTCCTCTATGTATTTTGTTATTCCCTCTTTTACCGCTTCAGCTACCGTCTGCTGATATTCCTCATCAGCAAGTTTTTCCGCCTCATCATAATTGCTGAGAAACCCACACTCTACAATGATCACAGGTATCTCTGTCTTTTTTAGGATATAATACGAATTGTTTGCTTTCGCCTCTTTTTGGTTCTCCGGCAATTTATCATTCAGGATCCCCTGCATTATTTCGCCTGCTCTTTTTCCTTCTGCCGAATCACTATAGTAAAACACCTGAGCTCCGTGCACCCCCTCTTCGTGATAGCTGTTCTGATGTATGCTCACCGCAAGAACCGGCGTCTCCTCATTCATTATCCTGACCCGTTCTTTCAGGTCTTCCACCTGGGTCTCCGCCAGCCTTTCATCTTCCGTCCTCGTCATTATCACTTCTATTTTTTCTTTCTCGAGTAATTTTTTAATCTTTAAAGCAATTTTTAAGTTAATTTCTTTTTCTTCCGCTCCGTTCACTCCCGTTTTCCCCGCATCCATTCCGCCATGACCGGGATCCAGAATCACACGGACAGCAGCTGCCTGCCCTGACGTCTCTCTGCCCTCGCGGATTTCCCCGCGGAGCACTGTGCCTGCACCAAAGCAAACTGCGATAAGACAGATCAGGAGAACGACCGCAGCGCTGAATTTTGCCCTCTCTTTCATAAAAAAACCCTCCTTCCGCATATATCATATATATGCGGAAGGAGAGCATATCTTACTTATCTTTTAAAATAGCCTCGGTATACAAGGGGCAATACGGTCACCAGATCCAGCGCACCGTCTCATCAATTAACATACTGCAGAATCAGATCCCAGACTGCTGAATCTTCCATGCCCAGGCTCCACTCCGCGACTCCTGCCAGATCGTTTTCCCGAATCACCTTCAGCTTTTCCTCCAGCGACCTGGTGTCCTCCAGCCATATCCGATACGTGCCTCCGTCTGCTTCCCATTGAGCGTAATTCTGCTTTGTATTTTCATCCCACTCTGCCTGCACTCCTGCATTTTCCACAACCGAAGCCGCTTCACTCATGCCGTAGGCCTGGCTGGTAATCTTATTGGGATATGCAGCCGCCTCAGTGCCTTCCTCCTGAGCCAGTTCTTCTTCTGTTTTCGGCGTCTCGAACCAAAGCCTTGTAAAGAAGGGCACACCCGCCACAAGCTTGTCCGCCGGGACAGATTCCAGAGCAGTTGTGATTCCATCTTCCAGATAGCCGATCGACGCCACTGAACCAGCCTCATATGAACCATCCGTATGCTCATCATATCCCATGATCACAACATAGTCCGCCACGGCCCCCTGCTCTTCGAGATCATAATGGGCATTGTAGGGCTGAGGCACATAATTGTCCACGGAAAATACCAGTCCGTTCTGCCTGCATTTCACAGACAATTCACGCACAAACTGAATATAATGTTCTCCGCAGGCCGTCGATACAAGTTCAAAATCAAGATTGATCCCGTCTATATCGTTCTGAAGCGCTTCCGCGATGACCTGGTTGATAACCTTGGTCCTTTTCGATGTATAGCTCAGCACTTCATATGTCTCATCATAGGAGCTGATGCCTCCGTGGAAATCTCTGAGAACCGCCCACACTTCAAGCCCGGACTGATGCGCATAATTAACATAGTCGGAATCCGCCAGGGATGTTACATTCCCTTCTGTATCCTCAAGGCTGAACCATGTGGGCGCGATCGTCGTAAGGCCTTTCGTCCGCGCGATCGTCTCCAGAATATATCCATTGGCGTCTGAATTGGATACATTGTGCCAAGCCATATTAATCGTATATTCCTTGGAAATATTTGTGTAAACCGGCTCTTCAAAGTCCCGTAAAATCTCTTCTTCCGTGACATCCCTGAGAGCACTTGTTTTAACATAACCGATAAAGCCGTCAGCGGTTCCCACTTTCATCCAGTTGTCTTCATCCTCCAGCACTGTAACCTTGTCTGACTTTTTCACCTCTGTGAGGATCGGACTTTTTACACCGCCCTGGTAACGTACTGCTGTATCCCGCTTGATTTCCGCGGTCTGAACCGATCCCCACTGCGAAGTGATCACAGCCCGGGCGACCGGAGTATCATAAGCCGTATACTCCATATTGGTATACTTCTGAATAAACGGAAGGGCAATATATGCTGTCTTGCCTTCTGTTTTCAGGATAATATAGTCTTCACTCTTCCGCTCTGTAATGTCTGTATATTCGCTGCTGCCCACCTCTACCGTTACATTGCCCGACGGCAGAGTATACAGCAGGACATTTTCGTTTGAATCCCAGTAGAAGCGTTTGTTAATGCGCTCCCGTACGACAGAATACTCAATATAATATTGCCCGTCATATATCTTGCCGGGGGAAGCGACTGCCTCTGCCTGATCTCCCTCCGCATTGTCTTCTTTGCGCACCACTTCATTGTTGACTACAACAGCAAGATCATTTTCCGCCTCCAGCCCATAATATTTATTCAAATCGGCCCTCTCGTCTGATGAACCGTACCTTTGCCAGATTATAAAACCACCTGCCGCCGCAGCAACCAGTATGAGCAGAATAAGACAGCGGATGATGTTATTTCTCCTTCTGCGTCTCGCCCGGCTGCTTCTTCTCCTCGCTCCCGGCCGTTTCGACCCGGCTGCGCCTGCTCCCGGTCTCTGGGCGTTTCCGTCCGGGCGCCTTCCACGGGAACTGCGTGACACCGCAGCACGCCGGGAAGCGGCTCCCTTTCTTTCTCTTTCGTCCATGCCGCACCTCCTATCAGGAATTATTATAACATATTTTTATTATACGTCATTAATAATTTGCCTGCCTGGGAATATTTTAAACAAGATTATTTCCTTATATACAAACATATTTGTCCGGCAGCTAAGGGGTATTCTCTGCCTGCCCGGAATAATTATAATTACCGTTCACATCTGTAAAAGCCAGTGACTCTATATTACCGTCTACGTCCATGACATAGTCCCTCATATATGTGCCTTCTTCTTTTGTCATATATGCCGTAACAATCTGCAGGGGACTGACCTGACAGCCGTCCATAAGGATATCAATCCCCTTGCTTTCATAATTTTCAAGTTCCGCATATAGTTTTCTGTAAACCGCCTCTTCCGTTTTCATTTCCGCATACTCCTTTCTCTGCAAATAAATATCCTGATAAACATATCTTTCCGCCAGAATTTACCCATATGGAAGCACTTGTGACATACTTCTGGATCAACAACGGAGCAAAAGACAGTATCATCTGCAGAGGTTCTGTTTTTTCCAGGCCCTTTTTAATCTTCGGCCTTCTTGTACAAACGACAGTTTCTTTTTCTCCTCCTTTCGTATAGCATCCGTTTATCAAGCAATACTATCTTCTGTAAGTGCCATTATATGGGCGTATTTTTTATAGCGCAATGTGTTTTTTGTTTGTAACCGGGTGGGATTTGTTGATAAGTATGAATTTCCATTTAAACACTTCTTTACATCTTTTTGTTTTTTGTTTATACTATGGTAGAAGAGATATATCTTGCCGAACATTTAACATCCGGCAGGCATATTATCTTATATAGATAAGGATGTGATCATATGAAAATTGAAAAACTGAATGAAAATCAGATTCGTTGTACGTTGACACATGCTGATCTGGCGGCCCGCCATTTGAAGTTAAGCGAGCTGGCTTATGGTACTGAGAAAGCAAAATCTTTATTTCGTGATATGATGCAGCAGGCCTCTTTTGACTTTGGCTTTGAGGCTGAGAATATTCCTCTGATGATAGAAGCGATCCCTTCATCATCGGATTCGATTGTTCTTATTATAACAAAAGTTGAGGATCCGGAAGAACTGGATACACGGTTTTCAAAATTTACGCCGGCCGGCGACACAGACGCAGTAAACACTGAGGCTCTTGAAAAACTCCAGGGTGCAGATGAACTTCTGAACCTCCTCAACAAAGTAAAGGAAGCTGCGGCGGGGGTATCCCTCCCAGAAGATAATAATACTGCAAAGGCGCCTGCCTTTTCTGTCCGGCTGTTTTCCTTTGAAACGCTGGACGGAGTCATCCGGGTTTCCCGCCTTCTTGCACCTGGATACCACGGTGCAAACACATTGTATAAAGACCGGGAAACCTCCATGTTTATCCTGGCGCTGGCACCCTCGGACCATTCTGAGGGACAGTTTAACAAAGCCTGCAACCTGCTTTCTGAATACGGGTCACCGGAAAAAGCCAGTCCTGCAGTTCTTGCCTTTCTTGAGGAACACTGCGAGACGATCATTTCAGCAAATGCCGTACAAAAGCTGTCGGAACTTTAAAAGAGTGTACAAAAAAGCAGCAGGAACTTTCCGGTTCCTGCTGCTTTTCATATTCATCCCGTATACTTATTTCTCTGCTGCGTTCATAGCCGCATTGATCTTTTCAACCAGAAGCGTGCTGTCGATTCCATGAACCATCGCAGCCTCCTCCAAAGTCTCCATCTGAGACGCCGGGCATCCCAGGCAGTGCATTCCGATCTCCATCAGGATCGGAGCGCTCTCCGGAAAGATATTCAGCAGTTCGCCAATCTTTGTATCTTTAGAAATCTGTGCCATTTCTGTTATCCTCCTTATTATAATAGTATAATACTGTCCAATGGCTTTTATTATAATCCCTGTCTTTTAAATTATCAACCATCTTTTATGTTTTTATCAACAATACGTTTCATTGTCATTTTCTGAATTTTCTGATAAATATTCGCTCTGTTTTTCATTCTTTTGAATACTCAAAAGTCAAGAATTTCACTTTGTTTTTTCGACAAATTCTTAATTTCATCACAACTCACCAAAACGTCCGTTCTTTTTCTCCGCACAAGTAATTCACCAAAAACACATGTTTTCATGTGGATAATGTGGATAACTCTATTAAAAGGTACGGTTTTTCCACGTTTTTCTTTATTTTAAATGTGAATAAGTTGAAAACTTTATTATTTCGGCTTTCGACGCATTTTTACAATTTAAAACAAATTTGTGCATTTTGCTTATTTTGAAAAAAGGAAATTCTGCATCTTCTCTGAAGTACAGAATTTCCTTTTTAATTCCTCGGGTACATTTACAGCACACGCCTTACTGATATAATTTGAGCATATGTGGCGCTGCAGATCCCAATGCCTTTTTCCGGATTCATGGCATTGACAATATTTCCGTCTCCCATATAAAGTCCCACATGTCCATTGTACAGGATAAGATCGCCCGGCATAGCGTCCTCATAACTTACGGCATATCCGGCATTCACCATTTCATAAGTCGTCCGCGGGAGGCTTACGCCAAAATGGGCATATACAGACTGAACAAATCCGGAGCAGTCCGCTCCATCTGTAAGGCTTGTACCGCCCCACACATAAGGATTTCCGATAAACTGACAGGCATAATCTATAACGGACTGGCCGGTTGAAGCTTTCTGAGCAGCTTCTTCCCTTGCCTTCTCTTCTGCGATCCGCTCTTCCTCTTCCTCCTTTGTCTCCCCATAGGAATAGGTAGTTTCTTCAACGATATATTCTCCGCAGACCCAGCCGTCGATCTCGCCGACCTTGACCGGATACCATCCGTCTACGGATTCACCTGTAATAATATATTTCTCGCCCTGCTCAACCTGAGTCAAAACAGGCTTGTCCGTTCCCTGGCCGTCTCGCACGTTGAGGACTGCCGCTGTCACCGTCGCTTTGTCCGTTGCATACTCGCCGGCGCTGATGCGGGCGTCTTCCCCGGTAATAAGAGCATCCTCAGGAACATATCCTTCAGCGGAACCTGACCGGATCTTCGTCCAGCCATCCAGATATTCCAGCACCTCTGCCGCCGAGTTGCCGTACAGCTTCCCGACCCAGTCGCTTTCCTCATCCGGCGCGCTTCTGATATAGGTGAAATCATCTGTATCAGAAAACGCCATATTCAAATACTCACCCTCTTCTGATGGCACCAGATAGAGATTAATATTTTCTTTTACATCTGTCTCATAACATTTTTCCAGTACCGATTCAATTCCGGCAACCTGCACAAATGGCTGCTCTCTTTCTGCCTCCTCTGCAGCCGAAACAGTAATTGCCCTCCCCGGGATCATGATCATCCCCGTCACAACGGAAATGGCGATCCTTCTTCTGATGTGTGTTTTCTCCATTTATAAAACCTCCTTGCATTTCTGTCTTTATCTTTAGTAGGAAGTTATAAATGTTACACATTTGTTAATTTTGTTACACGCAAATTATATCAGCCAAGCACACACATGTCAAGCTTTTTACAGCTTTTTCGCCTGACATGCAATGACTATCCTCTACATTTCGCGCCAGTATTATCCATCATTCACTTCCTCTTCTTAATCATTCTGTAACATTTTGGCGAAAATATCCCTTCTATTGAAATATTTTGTCTGATTTATCTGCTTTTCCCAAGTGGAACTTCTTTTTGATTTTTTCAAAATAACTCTTGACAAATATATCAAGGTGTACTATATTTTAATTACAGTAATCGTTACTATTATTGTTTCTGAGAATCATTATTATTTGCAAGAAAGGGGGATTCCCATTGGCAGCTTTAAAATACAGCAGACAACGAGAATCCATCAAGCATTTCCTCGCAGAGACAAAAGAGCATCCGACCGCGGACACCGTATATCTGCATGTTAAAAAACAGTTTCCCAATATCAGTCTGGGTACAGTATACAGAAACCTGAATCTTCTGACAGATCTGGGTGAAGCGGTCAAAATTTCAACACCCGATGGCGGGGACAGATTTGATGGACGTCTCGAACCGCACAATCATTTCCTGTGTACAAAGTGCGGACGGTTACTGGATCTGGATCTCGATATGAAAAGCATCGAAGAAGTGAACCGCCTTGCAGCGGAAGGTTTTGACGGCAGGATCGAATCCAGTACTACACTATTTTATGGTGAATGCAGTGACTGCATTAAAAAGTCATAACAATAAAAGATTTTAAAGAAAAGGAGACAAAAACATGAAGAAATGGGTATGTACAGTATGTGGTTATGTTCACGAAGGAGAAACAGCTCCGGCAGAATGTCCGGTATGCCATGCACCGGCTGAGAAATTCCAGGAGCAGTCAGGCGAAATGACATGGGCTGCTGAGCATGTTGTAGGCGTTGCTCAGGGTGTGAGCGAGGACATCCTTGCTGATCTGAGAGCTAACTTTGAGGGTGAATGCTCTGAAGTAGGTATGTACCTTGCAATGGCAAGAGTCGCTCACAGAGAGGGATATCCGGAAATCGGCCTGTACTGGGAAAAAGCAGCTTACGAAGAAGCTGAGCATGCTGCTAAATTCGCTGAACTGCTTGGCGAAGTCGTTACAGACAGCACAAAGAAAAACCTGGAGATGCGTGTAGAGGCTGAAAACGGCGCTACAGCTGGTAAGTTCGATCTGGCTAAGCGTGCAAAAGCTGCTAACCTTGATGCAATCCATGATACAGTTCATGAGATGGCAAGAGATGAGGCTCGTCACGGAAAGGCATTTGCAGGTCTTCTGAAGAGATACTTTGGCGAGTAATAGCAGGCAAACAAGTTAACGAATCATTAATAACAGGGCAGTCTTTTTGAACTGAATACAGTTTTTAAAAAGGCTGCCCTATTTTTACATTTGGAGGTATGTTATGTCGAAATATGCAGGAACAAAAACAGAGAAAAACTTAATGGAAGCTTTTTCCGGCGAATCACAGGCACGCAATAAATATACTTACTATGCATCCGCTGCAAGAAAAGCAGGATTTGTACAGATGGCCAATATCTTTGAAGAAACGGCTAACCAGGAAAAAGAGCACGCAAAAATGTGGTTTAAAGAATTCCATGGGATCGGAAATGTAGAAGAAAACCTTGCTGACGCTGCCGCAGGTGAGAACTACGAATGGACTGATATGTATAAACGTATGGCCGAGGAAGCGGAAGCGGAAGGCTTTACCGAACTGGCTGCAAAATTCCGCGGCGTAGCTCAGGTAGAGGCTTCTCATGAAAAACGCTATCAGAGACTTCTCGACCACTATCGTGAAGGCAAAACATTTAAAGACGAGGCTCCGCTTGGATGGAAGTGCAACAACTGCGGCTATATCTACGAGGGAGAGGAAGCTCCTGAAATCTGCCCGGTATGCGCTCACCCGAGAGCTTACTTCGAAAGAAAAGCTGAAAATTACTAAAAACAGCCGATTTTCAAACCCGGAGGAACAGAATGCTTATACATCTGTTCCCCCGGGTTTTTCTGTGCGGTTTTCTGTTTGATTCTGCTGCTCTATCAGCAGAATTTTCTCATGCCTGGTCATCTGTTTAATCTCCCACTCCCGGTGCATGGCCTCCTCTTTTGTGGCAAACTCTTCATAATAAGCAAGAAGCACAGGACGGCGGGATTTCGTATACTTTGCCCCCTTCCCGCTATTATGATCCCTGATCCGCTTTTCCAGATTATTTGTCCAGCCTGTGTACAGGGAGCCGTCCCGGCAGCGGACAATATATGTATAATTCATATCAGATTCCCTTCGCCATAATTCTGTAATTCACAGATATTTCTCCTAATATATTACTCGCTTCCCTTCAAAATTACAATTTGAATTTGTGAGTTGAGAAAGTTTCCTCCGGGAAGGGATGAGGGAGTGCCGGAGGACACACTTGCGTTCGGGACGCAGCGCAGCGGTACATAAGAGCGCAAAAAACGCCCTCTAAGTGCCGGCGCTGCTTTACGGTCCTCCAACACTCCCTCATCCCTTCCCGGCTGCGTTTCCTCAACTCACAATTTCAAATTCAAACGGGAAGAAAAGAAGACAGAACTTTATCAACTGACACAGGCTGTATCCAGACCGGCAGTTCTGAAACAGATATACTTTCTCCTGCTGTCTAAACGGCTAAAATTGCTCGCACTTCGGGTTCGGCTTTCAAAGCAGTCCCCAAAACATTTTTTTAAGACGATAAATCGGAATACAATTCCGTATCAGCCGGAAAAGTTCCGGTTTATCTCTTCCTGTTTTGTATTTGGAATTGTGTGTGAGTGAAAACAGCCGGGAGGGACCGGTGCGGTGATGGAGGACCGTAAAGCAGCGCCGGCACTTAGAGCGCGTTTTCTGCGCTCTTAGCGCCGCTGCGTCTGCGTCCCGAACGCAAGTGTGTCCTCCTGCACCGCACCGGTCCCTCCCGGCGTCCCCTCTCACACACAAATCCAATTATTACTCCATATAGTTCATAGGATCTACCGGTTCTCCGTCTTTAAGAACTTCAAAGTACAGATTCGGCCCTTCCACGCTGTAGTATTTTGTCGGTTCACTCAGGTAGCCGATAGTCTCCCCGGCGCCCACATAGTCGCCCACAGAAACCGGAACTTCCTTGAGCTGTCCGTACACGGCAGTATAACCATTTCCCATGTCCAGAGTCACTGTTGTTCCTGTCTGAGCCGTCTGTTCGATATTTGTAACTATGCCTGCCGCGGACGCCCCGATCGTTTCACCGGTCTCTCCTGCTACGATCAGCGCCGGATTGTATTTATACTGCTCCAGAGTCTGGAAAAATACGGTCTGATCCATGCTGTATCCCATGATAACCGCTCCGCTTGCCGGCCACTCCAGTATACTGTCCTCGCTGAACCAGACGCCTGATGTATTGTTCCCTGAGGCCGCTGTTTCTCCTGCGGAATCCTGGTTTTCCTCCGGCTGTACATTGTTTTCGATCGGAAGTTCTTCTTCCTGGCTACCTTCCTCCGTTTCCTGCATCCCCTCGTCTGCCTCCGGCAGTACGATATCATCTGCTGTAGTTTCTTCTGTCTCTTTTGTAAGCTCTTCTGCCTGCTTCTCGGCCTTTGCCACCTGCTCGTCTATCTGCTTCTGATAATCATTAAATGTATATGCCCCAACCATTGCTATGACTGCGACAAAGCAGATCACGATTCCAACCGCAGCGCCCTTTCCTCTCAACAAGGATGGCTTTTCATTCTTATTCATAATCATCACCTCTGACTATATCTTTGCCAGAAAAATGATGTCTTATTCTGCCAAACCCAATTAAATCAGATCCGTTTCCTGCACGTCGTCTTTCAACGAAGTCCCCCCGAAAAAAAAGCTTAATATCTCCCCGTAGCTTTTTCCTTCTTTTGCCATTTCATTGGCGGTCCAAAGACTCAGTCCCAATCCGTGTCCTTTTCCCGTCGTAGTGATCTTCAGGGCGTCTCCATCTTCACTGAATGAAAAATCACTTGAGGCCAGAGAAAGCGCGTCCCGAAACTGATCTCCCGTACAAACGGTCTCTCCGATCCTGAGCGCCCGGACATATCCCGCGGAGTCCCGGGACTGAATTTCAAAATCGTCAAAAGAATATCCCTGCTGCGCCTCTTCTTCACCTGCCGCCGCAACAAGAAAGCTGCGGCACTTCTCCTGAATCTCGCTGTAAGTAAATGAGACGGACTGCAGTTCTTCATCCGCTTCTTTATCAAGCGGACATTCTCTGACCGCAATGTAGGGATAGTCCGCGCTGCCAGTTACCTCTTCCGCGCTTCTTGTCGTCCCATTACTGGACTGATGAAACGGGACCCACGGGTATCCATCCCCGTACCAGAGCACGATGTTATCTGTCTCCTCCACAGCCTGTACATAACTGTCATATATTTTCTGATAATCCGCAGCGCCCCATTTTTCCTCCATCTCTTTTCGTGTCAGATAGTTAAAATCCAGAACATCATCCTCACCTGCCAGTTCCCGGTAAAGTCCTGTCCGGGCCAGTACGGCCTGCGCCTTTACCGCCTCCGCCTCTGTTTCCTGCGGCAGTTCTGCGGCAAGGATGCCCACGAGATACTCGGTCCATCCGATTTCTCTGATCTCTTCCTCTCCGCTGCTGTCTGTTGTTTTTACCTGAACGAATGAAATCTCTTCTTCCCCCTCCGTCCCGGCGCCGGTCCCATTTACAAATACTGATACAATATAAGGAAGCAGGATCAGAATGATAAGAAATGCCGCTGCAGATTTCAGCTTCTGTTCTATATAATAGCGCCTCATAAAAAACAGTCCTCCATATTTTATCATATGAAGGACTGTCTGATATCAGAACAGGCTATATAAAACTTACCGTGTACAGTTTCTTTTACGCTTCCTGTCCTGAAGGAACTTCTACTTTCTCCAGATGCCAGATATCGTTTACATATTCTTCAATAGTTCTGTCAGAGGAGAACTTGCCGCTGCATGCAGTCTGCATCATGGCCATTCTGGACCATCTCTGCTGGTCTCTGTAAGCTTCCTCTACTCTCTTCTGGGCGTCCGCATAGGAGCGGAAATCTTTCAGGATAAAATACATATCCGGTTTATCTGTGCTCTGTGTATTAAGCAGTGAATTGTACAGATTCTTGTACATGTTGTGGTCACCATTTGAGTACGTTCCGTCCATGAGCTGGTCAACTACACGTTTCAGTTCCCAGTCATTAAAATAAATCTCCTGCGGATTATAGCCGCCGTTATTCTCATAGTTAATAACTTCCTCTGAGCTGAGGCCGAAGATAAATGCATTCTCCGCACCCACCTCCTGGACGATCTCCACATTCGCTCCATCCATCGTTCCCAGCGTGGGAGCCCCGTTGAGCATGAACTTCATGTTTCCTGTGCCGGATGCCTCCTTGGAAGCTGTGGAAATCTGCTCGCTGACATCTGCCGCCGCAAAGATAATCTCTGCGTTGGATACGCGATAATCCTCGATAAATACAACTTTCAGCTTTCCATTGATACTTCTGTCATTGTTGACAACATCCGCAACGGAGTTGATCAGTTTGATCGTCTCTTTTGCACGGAGATACCCTGCTGCCGCTTTCGCCCCGAAGATAAATGTTCTCGGATAGAAAGAAATCTCCGGATGTTCCTTGATCTGGTTGTACAGATACATAATGTGCAGTATATTCAGGAACTGGCGTTTGTACTCATGGAGACGCTTAACCTGCACGTCGAAAATAGAGCGCGGATCCACGTCGATACCGTTATGTTCTTTGATATATTTCGCCAGGCGGATCTTATTCTGGTATTTGATCTGCATGAACTCACGTCTCGCATTTTCATCCTCCACAAAGGGTTTCAGTTTTGCGATCTGCGAGAGATCTGTGATCCATCCGTCTCCAATCTTGTCTGTGATCCAATCCGCAAGCAGCGGGTTTCCGTGAGCAAGGAACCGTCTCTGAGTGATGCCGTTCGTCTTGTTGTTGAATTTTTCCGGCATCATCTCGTAGAAGTCTCTGAGTTCCTGATTTTTCAGGATTTCCGTGTGGAGTTTTGCAACGCCGTTTACAGAGAATCCAGCAATGATCGCCATATTTGCCATACGCACCTGGCCGTCCATCAGGATCGCCATCTTCTTCACCTTCTGCTCATTGCCCGGATACATCTCGCGGACTTTGATGAGGAACCGGCGGTCAATCTCCTGTACGATCTGGTAAATACGCGGCAGGAGACGCGAGAACAGATCGATCGGCCATTTCTCAAGAGCCTCCGCCATGATCGTATGGTTTGTGTAAGCACAGGTCTTCGTCGTCACGTCCCAGGCCTCTTCCCAGTTCAGGCCTTCCTGGTCAATAAGGAGTCTCATCAACTCGGGAACCGCAACCGTGGGATGGGTATCATTCATCTGGATCACTACTTTTTCGTGCAGCTTGCGGATATCGCTGTGTTTCTTCTTGTATTTTGCGATCAGCGCCTGAAGGCTCGCGGAAATGAAGAAATACTGCTGCTTCAGACGGAGTTCTTTTCCTGAATAATGGTTGTCGTTCGGATAGAGAACGTCAACGATCAGCTTTGCAAGATTCTCCTGTTCCACCGCCTTATGATAATTTCCTCTGTCAAATTCATCCAGCTTGAAGTCTGTGATCGCCTTGGCATCCCACACACGCAATGTATTTACCACATGATTTCCATAACCTACGATCGGCATGTCATACGGGATCGCCAGAACGGATTCATAATTTTCCTGGATAAAAATATCCTTTCCTGTAGCAGGATCTTTCTCAAAACGGATATTTCCGCCAAAACGCACTTCCTTTGCATACTCTTCCCTGCGCAGTTCGAAGGGATTGCCTTCTTTGAGCCAGTCATCCGGGATCTCTTTCTGGTAGCCGTTCTCGATTTTCTGCTTGAACATGCCGTAGCGGTAGCGGATGCCGCAGCCGTATGCCGGATAGTTCAGTGTTGCAAGAGAATCCAGGAAACATGCGGCGAGTCTTCCCAGACCACCGTTTCCGAGAGCCGCGTCCGGCTCCTGGTCCTCGATCACATCCAGATCGATCCCCAGCTCGTCAAGGGCCTCCTTTACGCCCTTGTACGCTTTCATATTGATCAGGTTATTGCCCAGCGCGCGCCCCATAAGAAACTCCATGGACATATAGTAAACGGTCTTCGCATCCGCATCGTCATACGCCTTCTGGGCTGCAAACCAGTCGTCAAAGATCACGTCTTTGACGGCATAAGATACAGCCTGAAAAATCTGCTGAGGGGTCGCCTCCTCGATGGTTTTTCTGTACAGTGTCTTAATATTCTCTTTTACGGTTTCTTTAAATGTTTCTTTCTCAAATCTTTTGCTGAACATTGTATTATTTTCCTTCCTTTTCCACACCCATTGTAACTGCTTCACCGTTGATCTTCCACTCCTTTACATAGCCTGCCGGCTCTGCCTTTGCCACTTCATTGGCAAGCACCTCCCCGGCAATCTCACCGGCATGTTTTGTGAAGATCGCTTCTGCTTTTTCACTGCCGTCATATGTTACGCGGATGCGGTCCATCACTTCAAAGTCTGCCTCTTTTCTCATGGTCTGAACCTTGCTGATGATCTCGCGGACAAATCCTTCTTCCAGGAGCTCCGGTGTCAGATTTGTATCAAGAACAACCGTAATGCCGTTGTCATTTTCAGATACATACCCTTCGATCTGCGCGGTCTCAATGAGCAGGTCTTCGCGGAACAGCGTGATCTCCTGTCCGTTTACCTCGAGCTTGAGCGCTCCGGTCCCGTTGACTTCGTCCATTGCGGCATTTCCGTCCACGGAGTCGAGTGCAGCCTTAATGCCACCTAACATTTTACCATATTTCGGCCCCACAGTCTTTAACTGTGGTTTAAAATTATATGAAGTGAAGTCTCGTACATCTTCCGTAAATTTAACATTTTTTACATTGAGCTCATCTGCCACGATTTCCTGATAGAACTCCGGCAGAGTAAATGACGCCTTTACAAACATCTGACCAATGGGCTGGCGGTTCTTGATATTGGATGCGTTCCTGCAGGCACGGCCCATCACGACCAGTTTCAGCACGTTGTCCATGTTCTGCTCCAGCTCGGCATCAATCTGTTCCTCATTCACCTCCGGGAACATGCACAGATGGATGCTCTCCGGCGCATCCGGGTCGATGCTGCGGACAAGGTTCTGATAAATTTCCTCCGTCATAAACGGAATCATGGGAGCTGCCGCCTTGGAGACCGTCACAAGCGCTGTGTAAAGGGTCATATAGGCGTTGATCTTATCCTGCTCCATTCCCTTTGCCCAGAAACGTTCGCGGCTGCGCCTTACATACCAGTTGCTCATGTCATCAACAAACTCCTGCAGAGCGCGGGCCGCCTCGGGAATCCGGTAATTTTCCAGATTGCTGTCCACGGTTTTCACCATTGTGTTCATCTTGGATAAGAGCCATTTGTCCATTACAGAAAGTTTGTCATACTCCAGTGCATATTTTGTAGCGTCGAACTCGTCAATATTCGCATAGAGGACAAAGAATGCATAGGTATTCCACAGCGTCCCCATGAATTTTCTCTGGCCCTCTGTCACGGCCTTCCCGTGGAAACGGTTCGGCAGCCAGGGCGCACTGTTGATATAGAAATACCAGCGGATAGCGTCCGCGCCGTATTTTTCAAGGGCTTCAAAAGGATCTACCGCATTTCCCTTGGACTTGCTCATCTTCTGTCCGTTCTCATCCTGTACATGTCCCAAAACGATAACGTTTTTGTAGGGTGCTTTATTGAAGATCAGCGTGGAGATCGCCAGCAGAGAGTAGAACCATCCTCTTGTCTGATCCACTGCCTCGGAGATAAAGTCTGCCGGGAACTGCTTCTCAAAAAGTTCTTTGTTTTCAAACGGATAATGATGCTGTGCAAACGGCATGGAACCACTGTCAAACCAGCAGTCGATCACTTCCGGCACACGGTGCATCTCTTTGCCGCATTTCGGGCATCTGATCGTCACCTCGTCGATGTACGGGCGGTGAAGCTCAATATCGTCCGGGCAGTTGCCGGACATCTCTTTGAGTTCTGCGATGCTGCCGACGGAATGCATATGGCCGCACTCACACTCCCAGATGTTGAGCGGAGTTCCCCAGTAACGGTTGCGGCTGATCCCCCAGTCCTGAACGTTCTCGATCCAGTCGCCAAAGCGTCCTTTTCCGATACTCTCGGGAATCCAGTTAATTGTATTATTATTTGCGATCAGGTCATCCCGCACCGCCGTCATCTTGATAAACCATGACTCACGTGCATAGTAGATGAGCGGCGTGTCACATCTCCAGCAGTGGGGATAACTGTGCTCAAACTTCGGCGCGTCATAGAGGAGTCCTCTTGCGTCAAGGTCTTTTAATACTTCCGGGTCGGCCTTCTTTACAAACAGTCCTGCAAACGGTGTGGATTCCGCCATATTTCCTTTTTCATCTACAAGCTGGACAAAGGGGAGATCGTATTTTCTTCCCACATTAGCGTCATCTTCACCAAAGGCCGGAGCAATATGGACCACGCCTGTACCGTCTGTCAGCGTAACATACTCGTCACAGACAACATAGAACGCCTTTTTATTCTGCTTTGCCGCAGCGTCCGCCGCGCACTGGTAAAGCGGCTCATACTCTTTTCCTTCCAGATCCGTGCCTTTATATGTCTCAAGGATCTCATAAGCCGGTTTTCCATCCTCTGCCAGCCTGCCAAGCACAGTGTCGAGCAGGGCGCACGCCATATAGTAAGTATACCCGTCTGCTGCTTTTACCTTTGCATAATCCTCTTTCGGATTCACACAGAGAGCCAGGTTGGAGGGCAGCGTCCATGGAGTGGTCGTCCATGCAAGGATATATGAGTCCTCGCCTTTTACCTTAAATCTTGCGATCGCAGAGCGCTCTTTTACATCCTTGTATCCCTGCGCCACTTCCTGAGCAGACAGCGGTGTTCCGCAGCGCGGGCAGTAGGGAACGATCTTAAATCCCTTGTAGAGCAGGCCCTTGTCCCAGATCTGCTTTAACGCCCACCACTCAGACTCGATGAAACTGTTGTGGTATGTTACATAGGGATGTTCCATATCGGCCCAGAACCCGACCGTGCCGGAAAAGTCCTCCCACATCCCTTTATATTTCCACACGCTTTCCTTACACTTGTCAATAAACGGCTCCAGTCCGTACTCCTCGATCTGATCTTTGCCGTCCAGCCCCAGCGCCTTCTCAACTTCAAGCTCGACCGGAAGCCCGTGGGTATCCCATCCTGCCTTTCTGGGCACCATGTAGCCTTTCATGGTGCGGTAGCGCGGGATCATATCCTTGATCACACGGGTCAGCACATGACCGATATGCGGTTTTCCGTTTGCTGTCGGAGGTCCGTCATAAAAAATATAGTCCGGGCATCCTTCCCGCTCTTCAATACTCTTTTCAAAAATGTGATTTTCATCCCAGAATTTCTCGACCTCTTTCTCACGGCCGACAAAATTCATATCCGTAGATACTTTCTTGTACATTTCTTTCTTCCTTTCTGCAGATTCCGGGACTGACTTCCGACTGTTGATTCCGTCCCGGCAAAGTCTTTTTGCTTTCAGCACAGAAGCCTGCTCCGGCTTGAGTAAGCCGGGCGGACAGGGATGTCCGTTAAGGGCCGTAGAGAAAGGCCGGCACTTGGGCTGCGTACTTTGCAGCCCTATGTACCGCTGCATTTCTCTCCGAGCGAAAGCGTGTCCGCAGGGGACATCCCTGTTCGCCCGGCGGCCTCTCAAACGGTCATTCTCCTGCCTGAAAGAAAAAAAGGCTCCCGTCCTGTAATAGGACGAAAGCCATCTCTCGTTTTACCACCTCTTACAACATACTCGGGCGCGGGAGCCCTTCATATGCGTTCCCATAACGCGGGAACTCACGTCAGTCCTTACTCTGGCGTCGCCGTCATTTCATGGACCGCGGCTCGGGAGTGATCTTCGATGATCTGTTACTGATACCGGGCTCCCACCGTTCCCGGTTCGCTGCGACGTTCACCTGATCTCTACTGTCTCCGTTATTGCCTTTTCCTGTGAAATTTCATACAGGATTATTATAATGACAAAGTCGCGGTTAGTCAAGAATTTTCGCGCCCTGATTTTTTAGCGCGCCTGCCGCAGTAAGCACGCAGTGCGGTTTTCCGAATGGCGCGGGCTGAACTGTTACTTAGCTGCAGCTGTTCACAGAGGCCGCCGGCGCCGCGGCAGGATCAGCGCCGCGGCATTTACAGCCAGAGCGTACAGCCCCAGATAGCAGGTGATCCTCACACTGTACAGACCGTTGAGATAAAAATACGGCGGCAGGAGCCATTTCACCGGCTCCATCCCCTGAAATGAAGCGAAAACCGGACAGAACACCGCTGACAGGAGCACGAGCACAGGCAGAAACGCTCCATACACAGCCATATTGCGGACCATCTGGCATAAAAGAGCAGAAAATCCCGCAGCGCCCAGCACCAGCAGCGCCATCCGGGGCAGTTCTCTCCACCATTCTGTAAATGTCCCGGAAATCAAAAGCCCAATATATGCCGCGGCCCCTCCCAGAACAGTCCCCGACAGAACGCCAAGCCAGCAGTACACTGGCGTCCGTCCGTATCTGACCCAATGGTACATGCCGTTCTTCCTGTCTTTTATGACGTACATCCCCATCGCCAGAGCTGTAAAAAAAACAAAAACGGACAGCAGTCCCCGGACGGGAGTCATCAGGTAACTGTTCCGGCCCGGATCCTCTGACGGAGCGTCCGCGCCATAGGCAAAACGGAAAATAGATTCCTCCACTCTCTCCTCTTCGTAAAGTCCGCTTATCCTCTGTCTTACATACTCTTCATCCATTCCGGAAAATTCATCCTGCCCCAGTGCAAACTGCTCTGCGGTCAGTTCAGACAGATACGGATAAATAGCAGAGAAAAACTGTTCTCTTGCAAGCTGCAGCTGAACCGTATCCTCATTTGCCAAAACCGCGATCAGATGTCCCTCATAAGGAAGTTCTTCTTCCCGGCCAGAGAGCCAGGCCTTCATCATGGATGTCATATCCGCCGGCAGCAGATAACCTGCATCTGCCTCCGACAGCGACACTGCCCGGCGCAGTTCCTCCTCCGAGTCGAACCGCACATACTCCACAACTCCCTCCATATCTTCCAGTTCATCTGCGATCCTGCCGCCCATCGGATCGTCGGACTCTTCCGCAAAGACTCCGATCCGCAGGATATGGGAATCCCCTCCCGACGCCAGTCCCATGCCGAACACCATGGCCGGAACAAGCAGCAGCACTGCCCAGAAGGACGGCTTTTTCAACATTCTTTTTGTGAGCAGAAGATACCATGTCAATCCATTCTTTATCATTGCAAAATCCTCATTCTCTTCCTGTCCTCCGCACTCCCGGCGCCGGTTTTTCCGGCTACCGGCTCAGCCTCAGTCTGCGCATTCCCAGGGCCGCCGCCAAAAACAAAGTCGTCCACAGCAGCACCAGGAGCGCAATGACGGCCGCACCGTCCCCGCTGAGAACTCTCTGCAGATATTCCATCAGAAGACCGGTAGGCAGCCACGCGGAAATCTCCTGGACGGCCGGCGGGAAAAAGGACAAAGGATAAAAGCATCCCGACAAATATCCCAGGCCGACTACACAGCAAAAACTCAACAACACGCCGCTGACCAGGCTGCGGACCATCTGGCACAGGAAATACTGAAGCGCGCTGACCGCAGGGATCAAAAGCGCCATAGAAAAAAGAACTCTTATCTGCCCTGCCGCCCCCGCTCCTTCCAGCTCCGGGGGCGTCAGTCCCGCTCCCGCGGACACAGCCATCAGTACTGCCGATATTGTCAGATAACACAGCCCCGTCAGCACACAGTATGCTCCGTATTCAGACAACGTCTGCGATACAGCCCCCCTGCCTCTTACTGCGAGCATCCGCCCCAGAGAATCCTCCCGCCGGATAAAAAGATAACAGGACGCAGTGCCGAAAAACAGGAAAAACAGTAAAAGAGCCGAGCAGAAATAATAGCCCTGCACGGACAGAAACGAAGTGGAATCCGGCGTATCGATCCTGTAAATATCCGCCCGCGGCAATACAACATCAAAATACCGGAAATTCAGCTGCAGGATCTGATCGTCCAGAGAATCCGTCTCTCCCTCCTGCCGGGCGAAACGGCTGAAGGCATAGATGCCGGACTGAGTTTCTGTCAGCATGACAGAAACTGTATCTGCAAGTTCACGCGCCAGCATAGTTCCCAGCCCATGCTGTGCGGTACCGGTAACAAAGGTCACCTTATAATTGTCCCCGGACATAACGGAGCGCAGAAAATCCTGGGGAACGACCAGATACCCGTTGATCTCGCGGCGCTCCAGGGCGCGCTGCGCCTCTTCCTCCGACATTTCTTCTATCGTACATGTATACCGGGAAGAATCCATCTCCTGCAGCAGAGAAATCCCGCTTTTTACAAACTCATCCTCTGTATCTCCTACAACGGCAAGCCGGATTTTCTGTCTGCCGTCATCCTCTGCCGAAGTCTTTGCCTGGATAACCGCCAGAAGCCCGACAACCCCTGCAAGAACCAGCGTTGTTATAAGAAGGAACGGGAGCGCCCTGCACACCCGTTTGATCTGTAATAGGAAATACCTCATCCGCCGCCTCCTATAATTTTCCAACAAGATGGTGGTAATTTCCATCGTATTTATAATAGTTCAGCTTTCCGTTTTTCAGGATATACAGAGAATCGCAGATCGGAAGCTCCTGAATATCATGGGTTGTCAGCAATACCGTGCCTCCCCGGCGCTTAAACTCCAGCAGATAGCTGGCGATCCGCTCTTTACAGATCAGATCCAGCGCAGCCGACGGCTCGTCCAGAAGAAGGATTTCTGGCTGGTGCGCCACTGCGCAGCCTATGCTCAGACGTTTTTTCATGCCTCCGGACATTTTTGACACCGGAACTTTCAGGAACTCCCGGATTCCCAGCATCCCGAGCACGCCGTTTTCCAGTTCATAATTGATCTGCCTGCGGTCCGGATACCACAGACGAAGATTATCCATCGCCGTAAGTTCCTCCAAAAGGGGCGTTCCCTGGGGAACATACCCCACTGTTTTTGCATGAAAGCGGCGGTTCTGGAACAGATCCTCACCGCCGCAGAAAAATTCTCCCTCATCCCTGCGAAGCGTCCCTGCCAGGATAGACAGCATCGTAGATTTTCCGCATCCATTCTCCCCCAGGATGCCGACGCAGCTTCCCTGCGGGACATCCAGAGATATCCTGTCAAGAATCGTGCGCCGGCCGTAATGCTTTGAAAGGCTGCGAATTTGTATCAGTCTTTTCATCGTCTCTGTTCACCTACATATTATCCATGATCCAGGACAGGAATGCATTCGATCTCATCTGCGTCTCCAGACTGTCCAGATCGATCTCATCCTGATATGCTTCCATATCCCTCTCGTCTTCCGAATCATACACTGTTTCACCCTCAGGGATGGCGGGTTTGTAGGAATCTCCTGAAGCAAACGACAGGTTAAGCGTGGCAACCGGGACGTCATTGCTGGTAAGAGACAGCGCCGCCTCTTCTGTGTCTTTATCCGACCGGAAGTCCATCTGAAGTCCATATCCTGCTATGTCGGGATCCGCATCTGAACTGATGAGGAACGATCCGTTGAGATATCCTTTTTCACCGAGCTCCACATCGTAATCAGTCATCTGGATCTGCGCCATCTCTTCGTCCATATACATAATGCGGAATTCTCCGTCTGCAAGCTTTCCGTCTTTCGTTCCGTCTCCTTCCAAAGTAATATAATCGTCATTGCTGATATCGCCAAAACTCAGTTCGTAAGCATATGCCCCGTCTTTTTCCGCCATATAGCTCCTGTAAAATTCCTGGCGGTCACCGTCGTCGGAAACAGTAAATGTCCGGCCGATAATATTGCCGTCGCCGTCCACCCATACTTCCATCTCAAGCGCCGCTGAATCCGGTATGTCCTCTTCCCGGGCATTTTCCAGCGTAATTGTCAGCTCATCCATAAATTCCTCGTAAAACTGCTGCCCGTCATCCTCTGCATATGGGTAGGGCGCCGCCATATAATCGCCCAGCTCTACCAGTAAATCTTTCAGATCCTCGTCCGTCTGCATCATCTCCATCAGCTCGACCGCCATATCTTTCAATTCCTGTCCCTTCGTGGTAACCGTCAGAAGGGTGGCATCCTGGGTAATATCTCCTACAGTCAGCTCCGTGTCCTCCCGTTCAACGTCAACCGCATGATCCAGCATCACATCAAGATATTTCGGAAGAATGTCCGTGATATCGCTTAAACCGGGAGGAGAAGACAATGTCAGCAGAGCGCCGAAATCTCCTGTTTCTGCATATGGACTGAGCTGAATGTATGACTCGGAAAGTTCCGGGAACTGCAGATACATATCGCCGTTTTCCTCATCAACCACCGTGTTGGCGCTGATCACACTTTCATCTCCGGAATACAGAGATACCAGAGCCCCTGCCGCTCCGTCCTCCTGTCCCGTAGTCATACGGATCTCCAGATCGCCCAGGGCATCTGTCTCCGCCTCAGAAATATAGCCTGTCAGTCCCAGCATGGCAACCCCTGCGTCTTCCAGCTCTATACTGACGGATATCTCATTCAGATCGTCTCTGGACGCCGTATTGGAAAGCGCATCCAGTTCTTTTTCAATATAAGCCTCCTCTACGGAACGGTAATATTCCTCCGGGCTTGATACCTTCGAGCGGAAGAAATTGCTCTGAGTAAAGGCAAATGCTCCAATCCCAGCTGCAGCTACAACCACTACGGCAGCTACAGGAATGATCACCTTTTTCCCTATCTTCTTTTTTCTGTGCGGCAGCTGACCTGCGTACGGTCCTGCCTGCTGATACCCTTCTGCATTCACTCCAGACTCCTGATAGCCGCCCCGGGCTGAATTCGGTCCCGCGCCCTGTGTTTCAGGAGTGTTCTCTGTCTGTGCGCGTCCCCAGCCTCCGGCAGACTGACCCGTCTCCTGTCCGTATGTATCGGCGCCAGGCGCCGCTGCCGGGGTTCCGCAGCGGGGACAGAACTTTTCGCCCTTCTGAATCTCACTTCCACAATTTCTGCAAAACATTTTCCCTTCCTCCTCTTCTTTTTATACTTATCCTGCAAAATATTTTGCAAGGATCGCATCATATGTGCCGTCTGCTTTAATATTTGCCAGGCCGGTGTTAAACAATTCCAAAAGTTCCCTGTTATCTTCGTCCATGACTGCCAGTCCGTAGGGAGCCGGCTCACTCTCCATTCCCTCAGGAACGGCAAGCGCAAGTCCTTCGTCTCTGACAGCCGTCTTTATGACCGGTTTATCCTCCACACATGCCGCGCTGTTTCCAAGAAGAACATCCTGATACATAGTGGGAGAGTTTTCATATACGATGAGCGTAAATCCATATTTATCCTTCAGACTGTCGGCAAAATCTGCCCCGGCAGTACCATTTTTTACAGCTACAGTCTTCCCTCTTAAGTCTTCATACGACGAAACACTGCTTTCTTCTGCCGTCACAAATGTCTGTGAACTTTCAAAATAGCCATCCGAAAATATCCAGCCCTCTTCCATTCTGTCCTGACTGATGGTAGCCCCTGACATAATAGCATCCGCCTGCCCGGAGCGAACTGCCGATACGGCGGCATCCCATCCCAGAGGCTGAAATTCATAATCAAACCCCTGGTCTTTGGCAACTGCGGCAATAATATCCACATCAATGCCCGCGAGCTCATTGTTCTCATCCCGGTATACAAAGGGCTTAAACTCTGTATCTGCCGCGATGACCCATATTTTTTCCTGGGGTTCACCGGTCATCTTCGGCCCTGCACTACAGCCGCAGGCCATTACGGTGCACAGGGCTGTCCCCAGAGCCAAAACGCGTCCTTTTTTCACCGCATTATCCTCTCTTTCTCCCTCCCCGGGGTCTTCTGCTGTGTTTTTTTTCTCTTTCAAGTCTCTTCTGCTGTCTCCTGCGGCGTATCATCCTGCGCTGTTTTTTTCTTCTGCGTGCAGCCAGAACTGCAGCTGCTCCCACGCAGAGAAGAACAACCCCTGCCGCACTGATACCGATGACTGCCTTTACGCGCAGGGACATGGAACCGTCTTCCTGTCCGGCCCCTTTCTGTCCGTCGTGATCTGGCTCAAGTCTGGTGGTATAGCCGGTGGCCGACTCTATATATTCCGATGTGAGAACGACCTCCGCACTTCCCACTTCCTGCCCCTGATACCGGTAAACCAGCTTACCGGCCGCCTGTTTTTCGTCGCTGACTATGATCTCTGTATCCAGATCGTCAAGCTCTATCCCCGCCGGAAGGACCACATACGGCTCAGACATTACATATTCCCGAACCTCTTCAGGCCTCTCCGCCCCGGATATACTGACTTTTGAAAAATTACCGTACACATAGTCGAACATGGCGCGTGTATCTACATAGGAATCCGTTCCGTAATCATAAAGAACAACCGCTGCAAGACGCATCTGACCGTTATCCGCCATTGTTACAAGAGTCGTTCCGGCGCTGTCCGTATATCCCGTTTTCCCGCCGATGCAGCAGTCATAGTAATAGTAGTTCCCTTCCCAGAGCATTCTGTGATGCTGCTCAAAACTCCTGGGTTCCGGATCAAGGTTCGTAGGCTCCATCGTATAGTTCAGCGTCTCCATGATATCCAGCAGTTCCTGATGCTTTGACACTTCAGATGCGATCAGAGCCATATCATGTGCGGTAGTATAATGCTGCTCGTCGGGCAGGCCGTTGGCGTTCGTCCACTGGGAGCCGGTGCAGCCGAGTTCTGCAGATCTTTCATTCATTTTCTGAATGAAAGTATCGTAGCCCCCACCCATCTTTGTACCTACATTTTCCGCTATCGCATAAGCCACCTCGTTTGCCGAAGCCAGAAGGAGCGCATACATGGCGTCCTTCATACTTATGATCTCCCCCGGCTTCATCCCGATATTGGCATGGTCGTATTCCAGAAATGATATGCTGTCCTCCGTAAACGTAACTTCGTCTTCAAAGTCTCCATTCTCCAGCGCAACCAGCGCTGTCAGAAGCTTTGTGATGCTGGCCGGGTATAGCCTTTCATCGATGTTCTTGCCATATAATATAGCGCCGCTGTCCATATCCATGACGATCGCAGCTTTGGCATAAACTTTCGGCCCTGCCGGCCATCCCTCCAGGCTGTCCGTATCCGGCAGCGTCTCATAAGATGTCTGCCTGATTTCTTCCCATGTATCTGCGTATACTGATACAGGAAAACTGAAGGCGGCACATGCCGTAAGTACTGCTGCCAGAATGGATCTCCATAACTTTCTCATTCCGGTTTTAACCTCCGTATTTCAAGAGTGCCCATAAAAATCTTATCTTATTATAAGCATAACGGGCGGAAGTTGCAACCGGAGCAGGTAAATTTCAGTTTTAAACGGTAAAAATATATTTGCCTGCCATATACCAATGAATTTCTAAGAAAAAATAAGTTATCCACAATACTGGTTATTCTTCCGAACTTATTCACTTTTAAGGCCCTGATGGCCGAATTTCCTC
>DXDR01000067.1 GCA_019115385.1 Candidatus Mediterraneibacter avicola
CCGTAACTTTTTGAGGAACCAAAAACCCTTTTATAGCTTTTCAATGTCTGCTTGGCAATCTGTTCTCTATGTATAACAAAAAGAGCTCTTCTCGTTCCCATCTCACGCAGCATAAATGCGGAAGCCAGTGATTTTCCTGTTCCGGTACTACTTAAAAGAAGCGCTCTTTCTATCTGGTGCGCTCTCATTTCCATTACATTTTTTACAAAAGCGACCTGCATCTTATTTGGCTTTAACCGATAATTCTCAAGCTCAACAACCGACTCTGATATGGCCTGCTGTTTCTGCTTACGGATCATTTTCTCAGCCAGGTAATCTTGCCGATAGGAATCAATAAAGTCTTCAAAAGCCAACGTATGCTCGTCCTGCCACAACTCATCAAATTCCTGCAAAACAGCCTGCGCCAGCTCTCCCTGTTCTGTAGAAACAATTTTGGTGTTCCACTCTTTATTCTTTGTAATAGCACTGAGTGTCATATTCGAGCTTCCGATAATAATCCGGTAAATTTCCTCTTTGCGAAAAATATATCCTTTTGTATGAAATCCGCCTGTCTCCGTATTTGTTACATACATTCTCAGTTCAATATTTTTTAATCCTGCCAGCTTCTCCAGGGCCTCCGGCTCACTGAACATAAGATAATTTGTCGTCAAAAATTTCCCAGGAATATTCCTTTGTTCCAAATCCTTTAAAGTCTGAAGAAGCGGGGTGATTCCACTTTTAGTAATAAAAGCCACACTAATACAAAATTCCTCACATCTTTGCAATTCTTCCTCGATTGAAACAAGCACCTTTTTCCCGAGCTTATAATTATTCGAAATAAATCCCGGTCGATAGGCCAGGTTGGAATTTATTGTATGATCCAGATAAGCAGTCTGAATCGCTGTCTGAAGTGTTGTTATTTTATCTTCCTGTAACTGCATCAACAGAAACCTCCCTGAAATATTATATCGGAAACCAGATTCCTCTCTCCAGATTCATAGTTCACATTTATCTCAATTCTATCAAACCTTTATACTTTTCGCCATCTTTTATTTACTGCAGCTTGGTCTGCTTTCCTTACGCCATTTCTGCGAAAAACGAAACCATTTTACACTCTCAGACAAAAAAGGAGCCGCGCACCAATTTTTAATCATTGATGCGGAACCCCTTTAATAAATGCCGCTGCATGTGTTCCTGTCACGGTTCTTTTCCGGGCAATCAGATCCTCCGTTGTTTTTTCATATAAATTTTCCGGAAGGGTAACCTTAAAATCTTTTGTCAGACCGCTGCATCATAACACTTCATCAGTTCGCTGATGTCTTCATCCATTAATCGCCCCTGGCGGATATCCGCCTCATTTCTCCCGAGTATCTTCCGCCCTGTCATGCTCTGTTATTCCTCTTCCAAAATCTCATTATCCAGCTCTTCAACTTCTTTCAAAGTCACTTCAAGAAGCTCCGCGATCATCGCGAGGCTCATCCCCTTCTCCTTCTTTTTCCTGATAAGCTTCTGCAGAACGCTTCGCTCTCCCTGCGCTTTTCCCTGCTCTATTCCCTGCTCTATTCCCTGCTCTATTCCCTGCTCTATTCCCTGCTTTATTCCCTGCTTTATTCCCTGTTCTATTCCCTGCTTTATTCCCTGCTTTATTCCCTGCTCTATTCCTTCTTCCATTCCCTTCTTCAGGCCATACTCTCTTGCACTCTTCATCTGTGAATTATAATCTCTTATTGCTTTTTGGCGGGCCTCATACTCCATCCTTTTCTGTTCATCCATGCTGAGCTTCTTCAGTTCATCATATGCCTCTTCAATATACTCGTCTGTCTTCGCCATATCTTCGAACTCCTTTCGGTTCTTCCCGCCGAAAAAGCGCATCCAGCGGATGACTCCCTCTTCATTCTGATCCCCGGGAGGCAGCTTTTTCAATTCAAGGATATGCAGCTCCATCAGATCCGTATACTGTTCTCCGGTTTCCACATCACAGAAGGCGATCTTCCGGTAACACTTTTTATCCTGAGGAAAATAGATGAAATCCAGGATGCTTACATGAATGCATTTCTTAAGTACATCATAGTCTTCACCCTCTTTGATCTGCCCGCTGTACGTTTTGCTTACATAAAACAGTACCCGGCTGGACCAGTAGCCAAAATAAGCGACCTGCATCTCCATATTGATTTTTGATCCGTCCTCCATCTCCACCATCACATCAAGAATCCCCAGCTTTGCATCTTTTGATTCTTTCTTTGTGCTATTCGGAATGAGTGTTGTCTTTCTTATCGCCTTCGGATCTTTTCCCATGATCGCCGCAATAAATCCTTGTCTGACTTTCGGATTCTGCATCAGTTCTTTAAAACAGAAATCCACGGTGGGAAGCATAATAAAATTTTCACTGTTTCTTTTGTCCATATATCTACCTCCTATCTTACCACGTTCTCCATTTGAAAAAAACAGAAACCTTGGAATGTTCGGACAGATCTGTCCGCAAGAACCTGACTGTTCAGATTATCAGAATACGCTCCGTACTTCGGAGCATGGCCGGAAGCTTCGATAAGATAAATTTCCGGACCTCTTAAGATTTTCTCAGATACAAATGCACCCGAACCAGGAACTGTTTCGGATGCCTCTACAATACCATATCAGATTTTCAGATACAACAGCCGGACAGTATAAAATCCGGTTATCAACAAACTTACACAAGTTATAAAAAGTTATCCACAGAGGGTTGCTTACCAGCTGCATCTTCCGCAGTTCGTGCACGGAATACAGCTTCTCTTTTTGATTTTAGCTTCCCAGGGCAGAATTTCCACAGAAGACGTTTCTGATTCACGAATTATCCACTGCTGATCTCTCACCTGAAAACAGATTTCCCCGCTGTCTATTCGGATCTGTACCGGATCAATATGAATTTTTTCCGGATGCATGCAATTCTGATAAAGAACAGGCGAAATTTCCGTTTCCCCGTTTCTGATCCGGAACACATGAGAAGCAGTGATAATTAGAAGTCCACCGTCTTTTTCTTCCGTGATTCCCGGCTGCGGCACGCATGGATATAGATACTCCATATCTACCTTTATCATTCCCAACGCTGTCCGCCTTTCCACTACTTTTCTTCCGTTTTCAGTCTTTCCGCCATCTGATGAATTTTCCTTTTCTTTCATTTTCTGAATTTCCTTTCGGCTTTTCATTCCTGTTCCCTATTATATCTCATTCACAATCTGATGTATAGAAGCCGTATATGGTAAAGCGGTTCTCCTGCATAGTTTTTAATAGCAGAAGCATTATATGATTATACGCATTTCTCTGATTGTCTTGACAGACCGCCTATTATAATCGCGACGGACAATTCATTCAATATACAAATCTGATTTTTTTGCTCTTATTGATCATTTCACTCATGGTTGAAACATACAGTAAAGTTCAACCAAGTCACTAGTATTTATTCCATCTGTCTAAGCTCTTGCAGACCATATCCCGAAATAATTCTGTCAATCACTTTTTCCGCTGAATACTTTCCTTCGTGCTCCCCGGCCGTTTCCCTCATATATTTCATCATACATGTTTATCCGTCCCATTACAAGATTTTTACCCCCGGCAGACGAATCCCCTCAATCTGTTTAATTTTTTCTTAATTAAAGGTCATGTAAGTTGAACCCTCCTGCACTTTCATATATAATCGAAAAATCAGACTGAAAAAGTCGTAATTTAACCGGAGGTTCCCATGAAATACCTGATCGATTTTGCCGTTCTGGCTCTCTTATATGTTTTTGTATTTTGCAGAAAATGGAAAATAAAAGGAAATGATGTATTGCTTGTCAACACAGTGATGTATATATATCTTTCTTTCGTACTATATTTTACCCTTATGCCCGTCATAAAATCTGTCCCATTTATTCTGAATCATCCCTATGTGCCAATGAATCTGGTGCCGTTTATAGATGTTTCAGAGGGGAACGGAGACTTTGTGGGGCAGGTAGTCCTGAATATCGTTATGACCATACCTTTCGGATTCCTGTTACCCTTAACCCGGAATCGGACTGTTGAGTTTGGCCGGACTGTATTTTCCTGCCTTCTGATGAGCCTGGGCATCGAGCTGCTGCAGCCGCTTATCAATGATTTCAGATCTTCAGATATTACGGATCTGATTACTAATGTAGCCGGCGGAATCATCGGATATGTTTTTTACGTTATTTTCAGGCCGGTTACGTTCAGGATTCTGGATCATCTGACAAAGAGGAGCTGCGCTTAATACGTCAGGCCCTCGTCCCCCGCAGATATCCCCGGTTCTTTATCATCCTGCGGTTTCCTCCTTCTCCGGCTCTCCTTCCATCTTCCACCTCATCAGCAGCTTCCCGATCTGTTTCGCAATCAGTCCCACCAGCAGGGCCGCCGCCACAGTTCCTTC
>DXDR01000068.1 GCA_019115385.1 Candidatus Mediterraneibacter avicola
CATTATATTTATTTTATATTAAATCGGAGGCAGCTTCTTGATTTACGTTCCTGTGAGACCTCTGCTATTTGTTATTTGATTCTGGCCGGTTTATTAAGACCGCTTACTAACCCTGCCCTCCTTCAATAACAATTTAAGATTCATAGTCAAATCCTTCTGTTCTCACTTTCGTTCCAACTCTGGTAACATTCCATATCCTTAAAGAACGTTCTCAGCTATTCTTCCTATAATCCTCCGGCTGCAGCAGTACCGTTCTTCCGGTATTCCCGACACCTGCTGAATTATTACTTCTATAACTGCACACCCTTTATTATGAAATGCCATTCTACTTAATGTTTCTTTACACATCTTTCGAAATTCCGCTATATGTGGTATCTATATTCAATACGTCTGCAAATGTTAAATCTTTTGATTTTCATCCAGATTCCGAACTCTCCGATCTGTCTTTTCATTATGTATTTTCTGGATTCTTAATCTTTTCTACAGCAAAGGCCTCTTTCTCCACAGGAACTTACATCTGCCGTACCACTGACATATTGATGAAAAACTGAAATCACACTGTCCATGGGACTTACCTCCTGTTATCTGTTATTTTTAACCTGATCGGATAACTGATATGTCATCCTTTCAGATAAATACCTTTTGAGATATCTGTTTTTATTCTATCTCTTTTGGATGGTTTTATAATAGCACTGCCCCAATTATTTGTCAACACATTTTTATATTTTATTTTAAATAAATTTATTATTTTTATATTTATTCTGAATTTTCTGATTTTTTATCCTTTTCATTGTGGTTTTCAGACCTTCATGCCGCTATATTTATGGATATCAAAAAATATTGACAGACAATTCAGACATGCCGTTCTTTTTCCTCACAGCCACATCCTGAAAGCGAAAATAATCCGGATGGTGCCTGGACTGGGTGTACTCAAACTGAACTCCCTCATCATTAAACGTCTGGCTTGTGATGACCGCCATACAGTTATAGCCGTTCATATCTATGTATTTTTCATCCACCTGTGTGACATGTTCCACCGTAAGAGTCCTCTTGCTGGTGACGATATCCATCCCCACCTCTCCTTCCAGGTACTCGTATACCGACCCCTCCGCGATTTCAGGGGTCAGATCCGGCATCAGTTCCCGCAGGAAATAGTTGTGGTCAAGGATCAGAGGCTTTCCGTCAATGATTCGGAGCCTCTGAATATAAAGCACTTTCGCACCCCTGGCAAATCCCGCCCGTTTTTCAATCCGCTCATCTGCCGTAAGTTCTGTAAACTGGAGCACCTTCGTAACGCTGCTCCTGCGGTTTCTCTCCGTCGCTTCCTTAAACGACTCAATGCCGCCCACTGTATATGCATTCTGATCCACCGGCTGGTATATATTGCGCACGCCTTTCCCCTGCATAGACTGGACATATCCTTCTGCCGCAAGTTCAGCCAGCGCTCTGCGCACCGTATTTCGCGAGCATCCATACTGCGCGATCAGGAGGTGCTCCGAAGGGAGCATCTCCTGGTACAGATATTGTTCCGCCTCAATTTTTTCCTTCAGATCCCTGTATATCATATCGTATTTTGCTCTCGGCATACCTGTCCACCCTCTTGTTTAAACATTTGTCTTTATTATAGAAACCTGTCCACAAAAAAGCAAGAGAATCCCATTAAAAATAATTGACATGTTTAAACAAGTGTGCTATATTCAAGTTGTTCAAACAAGTTTGGTCAATAATCACCAAAACACCCGAAACTAAAATCAGAGAAAGGATGAGAAACATGGGAAAGTATGAAAATGATGTAAAACAGCTGCTGACCCTGATCGGCGGCAAGGAAAACATCCAGGCAGTCTCCCACTGCATGACAAGGATGAGGTTTGTCCTTGCAGATCCGAAAAAAGCAGATGAAAAGGCGATCGAAGATCTGCCCAGCGTAAAGGGCACCTTCACCCAGGCAGGTCAGTATCAGGTTATCATCGGAAACGACGTAGCCATATTTTACAATGAATTTACCGCATACGCCGGCATCGAGGGCGTGAGTAAAGACGCAGTGAAAGCTGCTGCCAAAAATAACCAGAATATAGCGCAGAAGATTGTCGGCACTCTGGGCGAGATCTTTGCTCCCCTTATCCCGGCTCTTATCTGCGGCGGTCTTGTACTCGGCCTGCGAAATGTGATCGGAGAAATCAATTTCTTTAACGACGGAACTCAGAGCCTGGCTGATGTCTCGCAATTCTGGTCAGGAACTTATAACTTCCTGTGGCTGATCGGCGAAGCCGTCTTCCATCTGCTGCCAGTAGGTATCGTATGGTCCATTACGAAAAAGATGGGGACCACCCAGATCCTCGGTATCATACTGGGCCTGACATTGGTGTCTTCCCAGCTGCTCAACGGCTTCAATGTTTCCAGCACGGCGGCATCCGATATACCATATTGGGATTTCGGTTTTGCAAAAGTAGACATGATCGGTTACCAGGGACAGGTGATCGCGGCTATGATGGCCGGTTTTGTCCTTGTATACCTGGAAAAATTCTTTAAAAAGATTTGTCCGGAAGTGATCAGTATGATCGTCGTACCGTTCTGCTCCCTCCTTCCTGCTGTTATCATTGCTCACACCATTGTCGGACCTGTCGGCTGGGCGATCGGAGACGCCATCGGAAACGCAGTATATGCAGGTCTTACATCCGACTTCCGTTTCCTGTTTGCCGCTGTATTCGGGCTCCTGTATGCACCGCTGGTCATGACCGGACTGCACCATATGACAAATGCCATTGACTCACAGCTTTTGGCGATCCCGCCGAAGACTACCATCCTGTGGCCAATGATCGCGCTCTCCAATATCGCACAGGGTTCCAGTGTACTGGCTATGTCTGTTCTTCAGAAGAAAAATGAGCGCGCACAGCAGGTAAACGTACCCGCCTGCATCTCCTGTTATCTGGGAGTAACAGAGCCGGCGCTCTTCGGCGTCAACTTAAAATATGTATTTCCGCTCGTCTGCGGTATGATCGGTTCCTGCTGCGCGGCAATGATTTCTGTCGGATTCGGTGTAGAAGCGTTAAGTATCGGCGTAGGCGGACTTCCGGGCATCCTGTCCATCAAGTCTGATTACTACCTGATCTTCCTTCTTGCAATGGCAGTAGCGATCGTAATTCCCTTTACTCTCACTTTCATTGTAGGAAAGATGAGACTGTCCGGTGAAGACCGCTACGGAAAAGAGGCTGCGGCCGCCGCTGAAGCAGCGCAGGACGCACAGGCTGCAGTAGCGGAAAAGAACATTGCTGAAGCAGGAATTGCTGCTGAGGATGTAAAAGAACTGAAGTCCATCCTGGATGGAAAAGTAATGCCTGTCACAGAGGCCCCGGATGATGTGTTCTCTCAGAAGATCATGGGAGACGGCCTTGCGATCGAACCTTCCAGCACAGTTGTAAAGGCACCGGCAGACTGCGACGTAAGTGTTGTCATGGCTGATACAGGCCATGCCTGTGGCCTGACGCTGTCCAACGGGATCGAGCTTCTGATCCATGTAGGCGTCGATACGGTAGATATGGGCGGAGACGGCTTTGAGCTTCTCGTAGAGGAAGGCCAGCATGTGAAAGCAGGCCAGGAACTGATCAAATTTGATCCGGAAAAAATAAAAGCGGCAGGCCATCCGTGCACTACAATGCTGATCGTAACATCGGAAGGAAATGCCGAGGGGCTTACCATGCACTCAGGCATGGAAGCAAAAGCAGGCGAGACTCCGGTCATCACCTGGAATTAATCCCCTGGTTAATGATCGGTAGGAATAGTTTACTAATATATTTAGGAAGGAGCGCTTTAACATGAGCACAGATTTCAGAAAGAGCACTGTTTATCAGATTTATCCCAAATCCTTCTGCGACACCAACAAAGACGGCCTGGGAGATCTCCGCGGCGTTATAAAAAAGCTGGATTATATGAAAGAGCTGGGCGTTGACTATATCTGGCTGACCCCGTTCTTCGTCTCTCCTCAGAATGACAACGGATATGATGTGGAAGATTATTACAACATCGATCCCAGATACGGCACAATGGAGGATGTGGAAGAGCTGATCGCCGAGGGAAAGAAACGTGGTATCGGCCTGATGTTTGACATGGTGTTCAACCATGTATCCACCCGCCATGAATGGTTCCGCAAAGCAATGGAGGGCGACCCCTATTACAAAGATTTCTTCTTCTTCCGCAAAGGGAAAGACGACGGTGCGCCGCCCACCAACTGGGAGAGCAAATTTGGCGGGAACGCTTGGGAATACGTGGAAAAGTTTGACGAATATTATCTGCATCTCTTTGACGTAACACAGGCTGATCTGAACTGGGACAATGAAAATGTACGCAGAGAAATCCAGAAAATCGTGCGTTTCTGGATGGATAAAGGCGTCCGGGGTTTTCGCTTTGATGTGGTAAATCTGATCAGTAAAGGGGTTTTTGAGGATGATCAGACCGGAGACGGCAGAAAATACTATACCGACGGGCCGAACATCCACAAATATCTCAAAGAGCTTCACGATATGACATTCGGCACCGACGCGGAGATCCTCACTGTCGGAGAAATGTCCAGCACCTCGATCGAAAACTGCTATCAGTATGCGGGCGCAGATACCGGGGAACTCTCAATGGTATTCAGCTTCCATCATCTGAAAGTAGATTTTATGGGAAATGAAAAGTGGGTTCTCGTACCCGCAGATTTTGCAAAGCTGAAAAAGATCATATTTGAGTGGCAGACAAAGATGGCAGAGCACAATGCATGGAATGCCGTGTTCTGGTGCAACCACGATCAGCCCAGAGTTGTATCCCGTTTTGGAGACGAGGGCAGATACTGGAAAGAATCTGCCAAAATGCTTGGAACCGTCATCCACTGCCTGCGGGGAACTCCCTATGTATATCAGGGCGAAGAGATCGGCATGACAAATACTGACTTTGCAGAAATCTCCCAGTTCAAAGACGTGGAGAGCCTGAACCACTATGAAATCCTGCAGAATAAGGGTCTGTCTGCCAGCGACGCGCTGCGCATCGTGCAGATCCATTCCCGCGACAACGGACGTACGCCTATGCAGTGGGACGATTCTGCCTATGCCGGATTCACTTCTGCAGACAGTAAAAAGCCCTGGATCGGTGTAAACGGAAATTACCCGAGAGTAAACGCTGCAAGCCAGCTTGCAGATCCGGATTCTATTTTCCGTTACTACCAGAAGCTGATCGCCTTGAGAAAAGAAGTTGATGTCATCGCCTTCGGCGACATAGAACCTCTTGCAGAATCTCATCCGTCTGTGTTTGCCTACAGGAGAACCTATGAGGGCCATGAGCTGATCGTTGCAGCCAACTTCTACGGCCGGGAATGCAGTTGGAAAAGCGCACCGGATCTGTCCGGCTTTAAAAAGCTGATCGGCAATTACAGTGAAGGGTCTGTTCCATATAACGGAAAGTGGACGCTAAAACCGTATGAAACACAGGTGTGGTACAAGTAAACGCCTGCACTGGCATGGCTGCATATATCTGTATTCGCATATAACCTGAAAAACCGGAATCTCTGACTTTAGAGCAAAAGAGTACAGGCCCCTCAAGATTGAGGGGCCTGTACTCTTTTACTCGCCTGGAAAAATCCATTGCCATACTCAAATGAATTGTTTATACTATAAAAGGTGTTTTTCCCTGGCCGCAGCGGGAGTTGTGACTGCCGGCCATAAGGGTCCTGCTCTGCTGTGGGCAGGCGGAAAGGAGGATAAATGGCGGATTTTCCGTTCTTAATATACAATGCTTACAAGAAGAGAAATGAAAAAGAAGGGCCGTCAGGCCTTTAAAAAGCACTACCTGATATTTGTTGCCGCCTGTCTGGCCGCCGCTTTTCTTACTGCAGAATTTCGCGGTTCTTTAAGTTTTAGCACGATTCGGTCTTATGAACTAAATTTGAATCCTTCAGAGGCTCCGCCTCCTTCTCAGCGTAAGAGCATAGCCTGGGAAGATATTCTTTTGAATATAGCTGAACATGACACCTCATCCAGCCGTGAACTTTCTGAGCAGATCAAAAAGAACGCGATTGAACAGTCGAAAAAGGGAAATCCTATGTTTGGCCGAACCCGGGGCGCTTTTTCCGGTCTGATAAATGCAGTTTCTTCCGGTTCCATCGTTGTATCCGCCGTTGCAGCGGTCACTTCGATCACCGGTTCTGAAAATCTGGGGATATTTCTTCTGATCCTGATTGGCGAACTGGGATTTTTCCTGTTCTGGTTCTTTATCCAGAATACATATCCGGTGATCGTACGGCGTATATTCATGGAAGGCATGAACTACAGCCGGGTAACCCCTCAGAGGTTCCTGTTCCTGCTGCGGATCAAAAAATGGCTGAAAGCCTCCCGCATTATGTTCGTACGGTATATTTTATACACTCTGTGGTGTCTGACTATAGCAGGCATATTTATCAAGCGATACTCCTATTTCATGGTTCCCTACATTGCCGCAGAAAATCCTGATATGAGCGGCAGACAGGCTGTAACTCTTTCAAAAACTATAATGCAGGGACACAAATGGGAGTGTTTCGTTATGGAACTATCTTTTATAGGCTGGCAGTTCCTGGGGCTGATCACTTTCGGGCTGTTTAATGTTCTTTATACCAATCCATACAAAACTGCCGTATTCACCCAGTATTACGCCCAGGTCCGGGCAATAGCCAAAGAGAAAGAGCTTCCCGGAACAGAGTTGTTAAACGATACCTGGCTGTACGAGACGCCGCCCGCTTCTTTAATAGAAGAAAAATATGCGGATGTGATCGCCGTTATGAAAAAGCCGGTGGATGAAACAGGCGGACTCACCGGTTGGCGTGCGTTTCTTGCCCGAAATTTCGGCGTCTTGTTTTTTGCCCGGGAAAAAGAAAAGCAATATGAGCGAAGACAGGCTTCCTGGGTAAAATACCAGGAACTCATGGATGATGCAGACGGCCGTGCGTACCCGGTCAGGCTCTATCCCATTCCCGAGGAACAGCGGCGGATGCTGGTTGACTCTCTTAATTATATGCGCCGGTATTCCGTCTGGTCACTGATCGTAATTTATCTGGGTCTGGCCATTTTCGGCTGGCTGTGGGAGGTCGCCCTGCACCTGATCACATATGGTACATTTGTAAACCGAGGGGCCCTGCAGGGCCCGTGGCTTCCTATATACGGGCTTGGCTCAGTACTCATCCTTACCGTCCTGGCCCGGCTGCGCAGGCATCCCGTGCTTGAATTCTGCACAGCTATTGTTCTTTGTGGTTTTCTTGAATATATGACGTCAGTATTTATGGAGTTTACCACTGGCGGGAAAAAATGGTGGGATTACAGCGGATACTTTCTCAATCTGAATGGAAGGATTTCCGCAGAAGGCCTTCTTGCATTCGGCATTGGCGGCATTGCCGTGGTTTATGTACTTGCCCCGCTGATCGACAATATTGTGAACCGCATAAGTATGAAAATCCTGCGCCCCGTATGTATTGCCGTAGCATCTGTTTACCTGGTGGATTTTATATATTCACAGTTTTATCCAAATACAGGAAGCGGCATCACAGACATATACGCGAAAATTGAGACCTGTGACGCATACGCGGCCGGGCCGGAGCACCCATACGGAATCAATATATATGCAGGCATAGTACAGGAATACAAACTGTAACAGCTTCAGTATACATAGATAACAGCAGTTATATTAAAAAAAGTGCTTGCAATTATACAGCGCTTATGATATTATAACAAACGGTCACTGCAAAAGCAGGGGCCACAAACGGCCCCGTGGTCAAGCGGTTAAGACATCGCCCTTTCACGGCGGTAACACGGGTTCGATTCCCGTCGGGGTCACTCGCACCTAGCGACTAAAAGACGGTCGCTAAGTGCATAAATAGGGTAACGTCGCCTTGTAAATTTGAAAATACCTCATTAACGGCGGCGACGTGGTTCGCACATAAGCGACCAAAAGACGGTCGCTAAGTGCTCTACTCAGGCGCAGTAGCCAAGTGGTAAGGCGTGGGTCTGCAACACCCTGATGCACGAGTTCAAATCTCGTCTGCGCCTCTGATAAAATAAAGAGAATGCCGATTTGGTATTCTCTTTATTTTCGCCCGAAAACGTTTACAGGCAATTTACTTTTTAACCGGAGATTTTGTAAAATGGAATCTGAATACGCTGTTAAAATATCCCTGTCAAAACACGAACACGATAATCCGGAAGCCCCTTATTACTGGAGTCTTATTAAACATGACCGCTCATGGCATCAAATCGCTTTTGGCTGGGAGGATTCTCCTGAAAAGTGTTTTCATGCCGCGGAAGAATACTACCGCAGCCTGATGTCTGACAGCTGATTCATTTCCACTCTGTCGACAGCAGGAGTATATCCTTTTTCACGAACCATCTCCATAATCCGTCCGGCATCTGATTCATTATCACAGACACCGAATATTTCTGTCTCCGCACCGCAGTTTTCCTTGTGAATATCCGCTGTTATAATATAGCATAAATTTCTCCCGGCGTTTCGGCCTTCAAATTCAAACACCGCTTCTATAGGAGCCTGCAGTTCTCTCGAGATATCTGCCGCCAATTTGAGAGACGGATTGTATCGCCCTTTTTCCAGCCGGACGATCGTCTCTCTTCTCACGCCGACTCTTCCGGCCAGTTCCTCCTGTGTCAGATTCATTTTTTCTCTGTAGGTTTTCATTCTTGTAACAAATGCCGACATTAAAATCCCCATTCCTTTCAACTGATTTTCTCTGACTTTAAAATTCCTCTGCAATAATCCGCTTTATGTGATAAATATATCACTTATGGTTTGAGCTGTCAACACTATAAACGGGACAGCGTGTTTTTTCTTTTTCTCCGCCTTCTGTCCATTATTTTGCAAAATATTACGGCTGTTCCCGTGCTGACCGCTGTGGCCACGATCCCGGCCCCCACTATGGCCGCCGGGTTGACGCTTCCGTACTGGCTCCGGTAAGCGATAACATTTACCGGAATAAGCTGCAGTGATGAGATATTAATAATCAGAAAGGTGCACATCTCGTTGCTGGCGATTCCTTTTTTTCTGACCGGGCCTGCCGCCCGTCCCGCTCTTCTGTCATCGTCCAGCTGCCGCAGCTCTTCTATGGCCTTCAGCCCGGCCGGCGTCGCCGCCCATCCCAGCCCCAGAAAATTTGCGATCATATTTGTTGCAATGCTTTTTTGCGCCGGATGGCCGGAGGGCAGTTCCGGATAGAGAAACTTAAGCAGCGGACGCATTTTCCCTGCTATGGTTTCGATTACTCCT
Source organism: Candidatus Mediterraneibacter avicola (assembly GCA_019115385.1). Lineage (GTDB taxonomy): Bacteria > Bacillota > Clostridia > Lachnospirales > Lachnospiraceae > Mediterraneibacter > Mediterraneibacter avicola. The sequence continues at coordinate 9,268 of DXDR01000068.1, forward strand.
GCTTTTGCGGCAATTTCCATCAGACCGCTCCAGAGAGAAATCACCCCCATCATAGTTATACATAGTGTGACGGCTTCTCTGGACGAGTCGATGGCCGCATTTGTAATCTCCGGTATTCTTCCCGTTACAGCCGCGTAAATAATGCCGGTCACTATCATTCCGGCCCACAGATAATTCAGCATTGCATTCCCTCCCCTAAGATATCATCATACCGGCCAGAATAACGCTTGCGGCCAGTCCTGCCCCGGTAGCGGCAAGCGCCCCTGCCAGCGTATAGCGGGTTCTTGTCACCTTGACCGACATAAAATATACGCTCATTGTATAAAAGATTGTTTCCGTACAGGACATGGCAATGGAGGCCGTCAGCCCCAGAAAAGAATCCGTACCGTATTCTTTGAACACATCCACCAGAAGCCCCGAGGCAGCGGATGAGGAAAACATTTTTACAATAGCAAGCGGCACAAGTTCGCCCGGAAAACCTATGTATGATGTGAATTGTCCGAGAAGTTCCGAAAGGAAATCAAGAAAGCCTGACGCGCGGAGGATGCCCACCGCAGTCATCAGGCCTATAAGTGTGGGCAGAATACGGATCACTGTCAGGAATCCGCTCTTCGCCCCTTTTACAAAGGTATCATATACAGGAACCCTCATCAGGATCCCGTAACCTATAATTACAAATAAAATAAACGGCACGATAAAATCGGACAGAAAAAGGAACAGCTTCATTCAGACTCCTCGATCGTCCTGTATTTATCAGAAGTATATGAAAAGAGGTTCCTGTTTATGTTCTTACTTTTTTCTATATCCCCATCTCCCACATATAATCCTTTACGATCTCAAACGGCGCAGGCCCGACTTCCAGTACAGCCTCATGGAACTCTTTTTGTAAAAACTCGTCGCCTTTCTCTTCGACCCAGTCTTTTTTTAATTCAAGAAATTCAACGTATCCAATATAGTATTTCAGGTAATTTCCGGGAGAACCGATAATCAATTCGTAAATCTGCTCTACTGCCTCGGCATCTGTTATTCCGTAATTGCTGAAAAAAGCAGCCGTGTCCATCTGTGTCCATCCATCGTAGTGGATCCCCATATCTGCCAGAGCATACAGCCCGAGTATGATAGAAGCATTTTTCTGCAGGAGAGTGGACTGTTCTTTGGAAAGGGGCATCAGATAATAGCTGCCCATCTCCGCATAGGTGGCCCATCCTTCCACATACCCTCCGAAATTGAAAGTGCTGCGTATGGGATCCGGGTCTGTGCCATTATAATATATCGTCTGGTAAAGATGTCCGGGATACCCCTCATGTGCCAGAGTAGTAAACAAAGTCAGATCATCTCCCATATGGGCCTGATTAATGTAGATGACATTTTCCTGTACATTGTCAATAGCCGGGATCATATAAAAGGCCGGGCTCAGATGTTCTTCCATCTCCGCCGGCACATATTTTACTTCAAGCACTGTATCGGGAGCTTCCGGGAAGGTTTGCGATATTCCCTGCTCCAGATGATTTAATATCAGTTCTGCGCTGCTCTGTCCCATCTGATTTGCCGCTTCTTCTGCATCCTTCCCGCTGATACCCAGTACCTGCTCCATTGCGGTAAGGTCATCTGAGATCTGGCGCCTGGCCAGATCCTCCATTTCTCTCACAGTTCTTTCAGATCCTGTTGACTGTCTCGCCACAAGTTCATAGTATTCTTTTCCTTCCGGCAGATAACACAGTCCTTTTTCATTCTGTCCTGTGCCTTTCAATTTCTCCATCTCAGATATCAGCTTTTCATATGCCGGAAAAATATAGTCCGAAACTGCAAGTGCATTGTCTTGTATATAGTCACTTTTTTCTTTCTCTGTCAACTCTTCAACTACTCCAATTCTATCGACAAAGGTAGAATACAGATAATTTCCGTCTCCCATATCCAGAAATGCCTGACACTGTTCGATTACCGTATCAGCCGCATAGTCCGCCATGAAGAGTCCGGCCTCGGATTTTTTCTGTTCAAACGCGATCAGGCTGTCAAAATATTCACCTGTAGTCTCAAGGAGCGCAAGATATGTATCAACGTCCTCCTTGTCATAAAAACGGTATTCTGATAGTACGACCGGGAACTGCGTCTGCACGCCGCTGACCAGAGAAAGAGGTTCTTCATACAAAATATAGTCTGTAGTTTTCTCCGTCTCTTTCAGATAATAGTCCAGAACATCATATGTGATCTGATTCTGCACATTCAGGTCTTTTTGTTCAAATTGCCGGAGCGCCTGCCTTACATTTTCCAGAGCCGCCCGGGTCTGTGATGCATCCGCATCAAAATTCCCAAAAGTGACCGGACTTTCTTCTATCCCGTAAGATTCCGGTTCTTTCAGGGAATAATGCAGACTGATGGTATTTGATGCTGTCTCTGTACAGAACAGCTCATGTGTGAAACTCTTAAAACTTTCATCTGCCCCCGTCTCTGAAGCTCCGTGCTGATCCGCCGCACATCCGCCTGACAAAGCAGATGCCGTGAGGAGGGTACAAAAAAGGAGGGGCGCAATACATTTCTTTTGAAATTTATTAATTTCTTTAACTACTGTACTATTTTTTTGTATTCTCTGTAACATACTATCCCCTGGATTGTATTTACTGTATAATATGATTCCCGGAAATGCATTATTCCACACAGAACAGCCCTCCTGCAGTCACTGTTCGCACCCGGCCGCCATACAGATGCAAAGGAAGTGTTTCCACACATTTGTTTTAGGATTGTATACAGGATTTCTTTATGCTAAAATTATATAAAATGAATCCAACGGAGGTGTGATTATGGCCAGCGTGACATTTGAACACTTAACAAAAACATATCCGAATGGTTTCGTCTCAGTAGACGATGTAAATCTTCATATCGAAGACGGGGAATTTGTCGTCTTTCACGGCCCCAGCGGATGCGGCAAGTCCACAATTCTTCGGATGATCGGAGGACTTGAAGACATAACATCCGGAAAGATCTATCTGGATGACGAGCTTCTAAATGATGTGCTTCCCCGTGACCGCCGTTTGTCTATGGCTTTTCAGAATTATACTCTATATAAAAATTTTAACACATATGATAACATCGCTCTGGGGCTTCGCCTGCGGAATTTTCCCCTTACAGTCATTGACTCCCGGGTAAAAACCGCTGCTAAATTTCTGGGAATTGCTGAAATCCTGGATAAGAAGCTTAAAGCGATCTCCGATACGGACAAACAGCGCGCCGCCCTGGGACGTGCGATCGTCTGCCAGCCCAAAGTCATGCTGGTAGATGAAGATTTTGCCCGCCAGGATGAAAGACGGAGAAAAGAAATGATCTCTGATATCCTGAAAATCAATAGAGTAATGAAAATAACGCTTCTGTATGTAACGAACAACTATGAAGAGGCACTTTCCCTTGAAAAGAAAATTGTATTTATGAAAGATGGAAAGATAACCCACATAAAGGAACCCGGCGCAGATACGCAGTCCTGAGCAGGCAGGGAAATTTTATGCGGTCTGATAAAAGCCGGCAGGAAAAGGATTAAAAAAAGCCCTGATACTCTGCATTTACAACCAGGTTCAGATTACTTATCCGGTGATTGCCACCGTCAAAGGTTCCCGTAAACGGTGCCCCGGCTGTCCCGATCGCCTGCCATGAAATCCCGCTCAGGTCGATATCAGCGGTAAGAACAAAGCATGCACTTCTGTAAGACTCATCGCTGTTGATCTGCTGTATTGCAAAGACCAGGTCATCTGTCGTGCTGATCTGGTATGGCGCTTCCACCGTACCATTGCCTCCGAGTTCAACTGCAGAGTCTCCACGCAGATGTTCCGGCAATACGCCCTCTGCATCCGAACCTGCAAGTACAGGCAGACTTCCCGTCTCAATTTTCCAGATACTGCTGTCGAATCCCAGGTCAGCCCAGAATTTCTCATCCGCTGCTTCAGCAGAAGAAATATCCTCTCCATTTTTGTTAGTCAGTTCCCCTGCCAGGAGGGTGCTGATCACATTACCGTCCGAATCTGCCATATCTGTCCACGCATAGTTATCTGCTTTTACTGCACCTGCACTCTCCCGTGCAGCAACTCTTCCCACATAAGAATTTACAAACTGCCGACCTGAAACAGTCTCGCTCAGGGCAATGCAGTTATTTACACTTCCGCCGTAATGGTACCCGACGATTCCTCCCGCATAATAACCGGACACATCCATGGTCGAATAGCAGTATTCTGTTACAGCCGACGTTCCCGACTGATATCCTGTAATACCCCCTGCATTTGCGGAACTGCTGCTCACGGATATATCCAGCCTGCCTGCGCTGTATGCATTGCGGATCATCCCGCTGTTTGAACCGGTGATACCGCCGCATTATATTTATATTCTTCTCCATTCACTTCATATGTATCACCGTCGGAAACTTTCTCCTGCATATCCAGCAGCGCTTCCTCGCTGGCGATTGAAAACGGGAAGGACTCTGTTCCGATCATGCCTTCCGGAACGCTTCTTCTCCCGGAAAATGTCTGCACCTGTTTTTCCAGGGGGCTCTGTACCGCCATGACAGAAAGGCTATTACTCTGGACTTTCCTGTCTGCAGGCTGATCTGGTTCCTGAGCATAAACCGTCAGAGCGCACGTCAGGATCATAACCATACTCAGCAGGAGAGCCATCCACTTTTTCAGACTCTTTTTCATAAACAAACTCCTTCCAAAATCAGATTTTAATTCATAACAAATTAATTATATTCTGATTGGAAGGAGTTTTATATACATTTCACTCGCTCTGTAATGCATCTCGCCTGCCGGTTTCAAGATACATCACAAATCTGGAAGTAAATGTCTTTTCTTTTTTATTATAATATAGATGAAGGCCAGACGCCCCATACTTCAGCAGCACGTGCTCCATGCTCTTCAATCCATATCCGCCGTTCGTTTTCCGGGAAACCAGTTTCTCCGAATCCAGTTCGTATTCCTCTTTCCCTTCCCCGGCGGGAAGAATTCCCGTTTTTATCTCCTGGCGGGCAAAATTATTATATCAATTTTCCTCTTTTTCTTATACACATTCCACTCAAGTATTTTGACAGTCTGCTCTGTCCCATTGGTTCTCTGAAAGGACTTTCCATATCTTTTCCCCGTATTTGCCCTTGCGTATTATTTATTTTTCCGCTCAAGATAATTGTAGATATCCCTTCTGGACACCCCCCTGTCTTTACCGGCCTTTTTCATGGCCTCCTTTTTATCATATCCCTGGGACAGATAATGCTCTACGTGCGCCTCAATGCTCATATTTTCCCACGCTTCCCGCATCTCTCTATCCAGCTCTTCCCGGCTTCGTCCCTTGATCACGATCACGCACTCGCCTTTCGGCTCGTTTTCTTCATAATACGAAGCGGCTTCCAGAAGGCTTGTCCGATAAACTGTCTCATGCTTTTTGGTCAGTTCCCGGCAGACGGACGCTTTTCTGTCACCCAGTTTTTCCGCCAGAAGCCTCAGAGTTTTCACAAGACGGTGGGGCGCCTCGTATAAGACAATGGTTCTTGTCTCCCCTGCAAGCTCATCCAGAGTTTTCTCCCGCTCCTTTTTATCCGTCGGCAGAAACGCCTCAAAGGCAAACCGCCTTGTAGGGAGGCCGGAAACAGTAAGTGCTGTAATACACGCCGCCGCTCCGGGGAGGGAAGTGACCGTAATATCCGCTTCGCAGCACATCTTTACCAGTTCTTCTCCGGGATCTGATATCCCCGGCGTTCCCGCGTCCGTTATCAGGGCAATGTTTTTCCCCTCAAGAAGCTTCTCCACCAGTTTCCTGCCTTTATCATATTTATTATGCTCATGGTAGCTTGTCATCGGCGTCCGAATCTGAAAATGGTTCAGAAGACGGATACTGTTTCTGGTATCTTCCGCCGCGATCAGATCCACCTCCCCCAATATACGTACCACCCGGTATGTTATATCCTCCAGGTTGCCGATGGGGGTGGCGCACAGATATAATGTCCCTGGCATATCTCTACCTCCTGTTATCTTTTACAAGGCCCTGTTCCTCTGCTGCTTACTAATACTTGCTGACGCTTGCCGCCTGCTCCCCGTCTGCATTTCTCTCATACATTATAATGGGAGGTTCCACGGTGACTCTTGATTTTGCTCCTCTCACGCCTTCGATCAGTACCATAGTCGGTTCCTTATCCACATACGGGTGAACGAACTGAAGCCGTTTTGCCTCTATTTTATATGCATTCATCTTTATCAATATCTCTGCCAGACGGAACGGCCGGTGTATCATGTAAAATCTGCCCTTGTCCTGGAGCAGTCTCATGCTTTCTCTCAAAATATCATCCAGCGAACAGAGCACCTCGTGCCGGGCGACGGCCATACTGTCGTCTGTATTTTTCAGCCCGTGCTGCGCCAGCATATAGGGCGGATTTGTGATAATCACATCAAAAAAGGCAGGCCTGAATATATCTGCCGCCTCTTTGATATCTCCTGTTACAATATTGATTCTGTCTTCCAGATCATTATAGCGCACACTCCGTCTGGCCATCTCTGCTGTATCTGCCTGTATTTCCAGTCCGGTAAAATGCTTTCCCGGAGTCTTTGCCGACAGAAGTATGGGGATGATCCCGTTTCCGGTCCCCATATCAAGCACCGTCTCTCCTTCTTTTACCCTGGCAAAATCAGAGAGCAGAACCGCGTCCACGCCAAAGCAGAATTTCCCCGGATTCTGAATCAGCTCCAGGCCGCCAAGCTGGAGGTCGTCCAGCCGTTCTCCCTCTTTTACAAGCTCCGGTCTCTTCTTATTTGTCATCTAACTTTGACGCCCTTTCTTCTTTTTCCAGTTCCGCCAGCTTCTTCATTTCTTCTTTTGAAACCTTCTGTTTTTTCTTTCTCGGCTTAAATTTCAGTTCCTCCGCCATATATTCACGGATTTCTTTTTCATCATTTTCCAGATTTACCACAACCTTGACCTGCTTGCGGAGCACACTCAGAGAGTGTACCACTCCGGTCAGCCCTTCCTTTGTGGTAACCGTATCTCCCACGGAAGGGAGCTGGCTGTTCAGCTGTTCGTATGTCTCTTCTTCATTTGTCAGGCAGCACATCAGCCTTCCGCACACACCGGATATCTTTGTGGGATTGAGAGACAGATTTTGCTCCTTTGCCATCTTTATGGACACGGCTGCGAACTCTGTCAGGTATGTGCTGCAGCACAGCGGGCGGCCGCAGATGCCGATTCCTCCCCGGATCTTTGTCTCATCCCGGACCCCGATCTGCCTGAGTTCGATCCTGGTTCTGAATACCGCTGCAAGATCCTTTACCAGTTCACGGAAATCAATCCTCCCGTCTGCGGTAAAGTAGAACAGCACCTTGTTATTGTCAAATGTATATTCCGCGTCGATGAGCTTCATCTCGAGCCCGTGTTTGCGGATCTTTTCCTGACATATCTTAAAAGCCTCTTTTTCCTTCTGACGGTTTTTCTCAACCGTCCTGTGATCCTGCTCTGTGGCGATTCGGAGCACGGGCTTCAGCGGCTGGATCACATCCTTTTCCTTTACTTCCTTTGGCCCGCTGACCACTCTGCCGAATTCCACGCCTCTGGCAGTTTCTACGATAACATTGTCTCCACGTTTTATATCAAGCTTTCCGGGCGCGAAGAAATAAATCTTCCCCGCAGTCCTGAATCTTACTCCGATTACTTTTGTCATTCTTGTCAGTTCTCCTTTATTGTCAGTAAAAGCAGTTCCATCGTCAGTTCAAAATTGACGTTTGCTTTTATCCTAGCTTTCGCCTTCTCCAAAGCGTCAAGAATATTTTCTATTCCTTCATAAGAACTCTTGCTCGCACGCTCCCTGATATATCGCAACTGGTCGGAAAAGACGACTCTGTCAACATTTTTCGTAGCCTTATAGATCAGCACATCCCTGTACCATATGGCAATGACATCCAGATAATCTCCAATCTCCAGTTTATAAGACATACATCGTTTTACTGCTTCCATCAGATCAGAAACGTTCATTTCGTCAATATTGCGCAGAAGATGGACCGCGTCTTCTTTGATCTCATTAAAATACTCCGACGTGGCTAGCATGATCGCCTTTCCCATATTTCCCTGGGCAAAGGCCACGCACACATCTGCCTTATAATCCGGCACTTCCATCTGCTCCATAAGGTATTTTTTGACAAGCTGATCTTTGATATTTCGCAGCTTCATCATTACGCACCGGGAGCGGATCGTGGGAAGCAGAACCTCCGCATTCTCCGTAAGCAGCATGATAACCGCATATTGGGGCGGCTCTTCCAGCGTCTTCAGAAGAGCGTTCTGAGCCTGGACAGTCATCAGATCTGCATCCGCAATAATGTAGATCTTATATTTACTGCTGTATGGCTTGATCACAATGTCATTGTTGACCTGCGCCCGGATATCATCTACGCTGATCGTGTTCGGTTTCTCATGAGTTACCCGGATAATATCGGGATGGTTGCCGCTCATCGCCTGCCTGCAGGACTGACATTTTCCGCAGGCGTCACCATCCTCTTCCCTGTTCTGGCACTGCAGGCTCATGGAAAACAGATTCGCCAGAAGCTTCTTCCCCGATCCTCTCTCTCCGTTCAGGATATAGGCGTGGGAAACCGCATCCGATGCCACTGCGCTTTCAATATATTTAATTATATTTCTATGACCCACTACGTCTTTAAAGCTGTTCATATCTTTCACCTGCGTGCATTATTCCCTTCATAAATCTCTTCGCGTCCTCCGCCGTCATGCCGCGGAATCTGGGGCTACTCACTAAGTATAACACAATCCCCGCGCAAGATATACCCCTAAAGTTTACGGATTCTTTTTCCCCGGCGCAAAGCTGAAGCACATCGCCGCGAACTTTATTCCTGCCAGATCGCCATTTCTGCAATGGATGAACAAAAGAACAAAATGGAGACGCGGCGTCTCCATTTCCTGCTATTGATCACTTTTCTACTTATTTTCTTCAATAAATCTCTCAATTTCTTCCAGACACTTTTCCAGATCTTCATTTTCAAATCTCACTTCAACCCCTGCTCTCTGAAGCTGTTCTTCTGAAAAATCTTTTTCATCCGCCAGAAATCTTCTGCAGAGTTCCGCGTATTTGGGCGCCGCTTCTTTTTGTTCCCTTGCAACTGCCCTTAAGAGCCGCTCCCCGTCTTCAACCTGGATATACACGGGCACGATCTTTTCCGCTCCGAAATATTCTTTCAGGGCGCTGTAGGATACCAGCGTGCCGATCATCAGATAATCATACTTCTCCAGGTCTATCTGACCGTCGTCTGCAGTAAAGTATGTCCAGACGCCGCACTTTGTATTGTAGGACCGTTCCTCAATGATCTGCCTGCCTTCTCTCATCCGGGCAAGCTTGTCTATATCAACGAAAAAGTACTCCACTCCCTCTGTCTCACCTTCCCGGATGGGCCGGGTCGTATATGGAACCACTGTCCTCAGAGCTTTATCTCTTTCCCTGAGTTGTTTATATATTGTATCTTTTCCCGAAGAACTTTTTCCCATCACATAAAATATCTTACCCATGCAGCAGCACCTTGATCTGTCCCTTCTGTTCTGTCCCTTCTATATCAAAACTCATTTTTTCATACATCTGTATCTGATTTACCGCAGCTTTTCCTATCCGCTCTCCCGGCACGATCACGGGAATGCCGGGCGGATAGAGATATGCGTATTCGAGGGATATTCTTCCCACCGCATTCTTCCAGGTTACGGTTTCCGCCCCGGCCGCCCTTTTCAGTTCTGCTTCCCAGGCAGTGTACACCTGCTCCTGAACATCCACTGCAAATTGCGCGCCGTCGTCGTCTTTTTTGTTTTCCAGCATCCCGTCGATTTCACAAAGAGCAGATATCAGACGATCCATCCCCTCCTGCGTATCAGCCGGGGATGTCATAAGTACAACGTAACTTCCCGCAGCCATCTCTGCCTGGAGATGATATTTTTCCAGCAGACATCGGTACAGATCCCGGCCTGTAAAATGTCTGCCGGTTCTTGCAGACACAGTTCCTTTTACTGAAATAACCAGCTTGGACGAATCATGCCGCTTCGTCCGCACCAGTTCCATATGTTCCATGTCCTCCAGCTTTCCTGTCGTCTGCTCAAGAAGGTCTGCGTACCTGTCAAACACTTCTTCACTTTTCTCAGCCAACATACGCACACATTCATCCATTCCCGCCATAAGCACATAAGACGGACTGCTGGACTGAAGAATGTGGAGATATCTTCTCACCCGGCTCCGGTCCACAAGATTCCCGTTCATATGGAGAAGTCCGGTCTGCGTAAGTGAAGGCAGAGTCTTATGCAGGCTGTGGATCACTACATCGGCGCCCAGGACATTTCCGTTTTCGGGAAAATAAGGGTGAAATCCAAAATGCGCTCCATGCGCCTCATCCAGGATCAACGGGATATTTCTACGGTGTACCGTTTCAGCAATTCTGCGTATATCTGACACGACGCCGTCGTATGTGGGCGAGGTAATGACCACGGCCCGGACTTTCGGGTTTTCCTGCAGCAGCCTGTCCACCTGCTCCACGGTTATTTCCCCGTTCAGTTCTGAGTTCAGAATGTGTTGCGGATAAATATAGACCGGCCGCAGTTCATTCAAAAACACGGCATTATAAACGGATTTGTGGCAGTTCCTGGCCATCAGGATACTGTCTCCCCGCTGCGTGCATCCCATCACCGCACTCAGCAGGCCCACTGTGCTTCCGTTAATAAGGTAGAAAGTTTCATCAGCATGATAAACTCCTGCGGCCCGCTCCTGTGCTTCTTTTAATATACCTCCTGCGTGATGCAGATCATCAAACCCCTCAATCTCTGTAATATCATACCGATAGGGCAGATCTGCTTGTATCAGGCCGGCATTTCTTTTATGTCCCGGCATATGGAAGCCATAATACCCGGAATCTGCATATTGTTTTAGTTTATCATACAAATACTCCATCTACTAAACCTCAGCAGCTGCGGATCATTCCTGCAGCGTCAGATTTGTATGGCACTCATCCAGACACGCAACCAGGCTGTCCAGAAGATCCAGTCGGCCATATGCATCACTCAATATAACAAGAACATATGGATGGTCAGGTTTCATAACTATCCCGGCATCATTCTGGACATTATAATATGTTCCCTGCCCCTCTCCGATCCACCCTGCTTTTGAATAAACAGTATACGTAGTTCCCAGCGCTTCCGCTATGCAGGATTGGAGAGTATCGCTGTAAAGATCCCGAATCTTTCCGGCAGTTTCATCGCCGGACATAAAATAACTATACATATTTATCCACAATCTTGCAAAATCCCGTGCATTGATCGCAGCAAACGAGCCATCCGTTATACCACAGTCACCGCTTCCAAGCCCTGCCGCCCAACTGTCAAATCCTGATTTGCCAAAATTACTGATCAGCGCAAAGTAATCACTATTGCTGGACCAGGTTATTGTATTTGAAATTGTTGAGTACATATTAAGTGCAGAATCGGGATATGTCTGTGCAACCCAGGCCACATAAGGTCCTTTAATTGCACTGGCACTGTAGTAAACATTGTCGGCATGGTAGCTGATCCCTCCGCCGGTATTCAGATCATACAGCATAAAGCCAACCGTATATCCTTCTGCGGTCAAAAGATCTATTTGGCTTCTGATGTTGGTATCTATTTGGTCGTATACACTTTTTTCTATGGGGCCATCCCATGTAACTGTTATGTCGGAACTGTCCTCATCCAGAATATTTACAAAGGGTTCCTCCACAACCTCCTTTTTCTTTTCTACCTCTATCTCCAGATTTTCCGCTTTGGCTTCCGCCGTTCCCCCTGAACTTTTATTTGAACCTTTGTCGTTTATCAGCCTTGTAATCAGTAATGATATCCCGGCAACCAGAACTACCAGCGCCACCATCATGGCGCAGAACCTCCGTCTCAAAATCTTCCTTCGTCTTGCCTTCCAGTTCTTTGTTCTCTTCCTGCCACGGCTGCTCTCTGCGGCATTTCTTCGGTAAGCCGAAGAACCAGACTTCTGACGGCCGTTCTTATCGCTGTTCTTATGTCCGCCTGCACTTTTACGATAATGCTTTCCCCCATTTCGGTTCCCATTATATGAAACCTTCTCTCTCATATCCTTCACTCTCTTTTGTTTATACCTTATTTATATATTTCATTTTCCTTAATATATTATCATACTCATTCTTGTAATACAATGAAGAGAAATAGGGCAAATATAATTATTTAGAGTAAATAAATGATATTGTATCTTTTTTTAGAAATCTTAACCGCCTTTTTATACAATCGACACAAACTCCTCACATTTTCTGGTTATATTATAAGCAAATAAAGCAGTAATGCTTTTTTACATATATTTCCTCTTTTCTCAGTCGGGACTTATGTTTCCGACTTTTTTTATTTATGCAATAAGCCAGCCGACTTTTCTAATAGAATAAAAAAGCCGGAAATGCGCGTAATGCAACATTTCCAGCACGTATACAAAGTGAGCGTGCGGGGATTCGAACCCCGGACAACTTGATTAAAAGTCAAGTGCTCTACCACCTGAGCTACACGCCCATATTCAGTTTTATTCTCTGCGGATATAAATATTTTATAGCAGAGAAAAATGCCCAGAACCGGAATCGAACCAGTGACACGAGGATTTTCAGTCCTC
>DXDR01000069.1 GCA_019115385.1 Candidatus Mediterraneibacter avicola
TGTTTTTGCTGGAAAAACCTCCCTTCTTTCGGGCTTGCGAAGAAAAAAGTTTTTGGGTCAACTTTATTATCTCGCAATTCTCCTGAAAAAGGGAGGTTTTTATTAATAATTATTTTTGCTCGTCAGAGCTGCCAGCGCCGGATTCCTGTATTTTTCTACAGAGTGAGGATATAATAAATTGACTGAAAATAATAAATAAAATAAAATTAATTTCTAAAAATTAGTTGACAAAATCAAAATAAAGAGTTATTATAAATTCAACAAATAAAACTGAATGAATAATCTGACGTGATAAAATGACAGAAGCCATTGATGATCGAATGATTGTTGCAGGAGGTTTTATAGGACCTGCAGGATGTCGTGATTGGAGGAGTGACAGCCAGATATAGAGAAATATCATAATGACGAGAAAGTTATGAGAGAAGTAAAATCTATATCAGGAAGGAAGGCAGTTACAGAAACCAAAGTCCGGCAGGAATTTAAGAAAAGGAGGTACGGACCGCCGGGAACATAAGTTGATCTATCAAAAGAAAGATAGAAAGAGGTAAAAAAGAATGATAGAAATATCGAAATGAAGGTGGATGTTGATCGAAGTTATGATTGGCATCCACTTTCTTAATTTTTGCTTTTTTCTTGTATTAGAGGAGAAAAATTGATAGAATGAACGGGGGAAATGAGGGGAAGATAAAATCGGAGAAATCCGGGAGGTGGAGTATATGAGAGAAATTTTTGATGGAGTACAGGAAATTCGTCCAGAAGAGCTCTTTTTCTCATGGGAGGAAAAGATAACGTCATTGTCAGGCGAGGAAGTGTTCCGGTTTGCTGTCCTTGCAGCAGTCGGATTGCTGTTATGCCTGCTGGGGCTGAAAATAGTACGCGCCTGGGCCGCGCTTTTCGGGCTGGCGGCAGGATTTGCCTGCGGTGCTGGAGCAGCTTATTTATTAGGGCTTAACAACACAGCTATATTGATCACAGGCGGGGTCATTGGGGCTGCGTTAGCTTTTCTGGGAGCATTCTTTTACAAATTCGGCGTATTTATGACCGTATTTTTTTCTGCGGGTGCCATCTATATACAGATAGTTCAGCCGACGGAAATGATTTCCGCTGTGGCGGGCCTGGCTGCAGCACTTGTTGCAGCTGTGCTTGCGGTGATTTTTGCAGAAGTGCTTACGATCATTGCCACATCCGTGTGGGGAGGCATTCTTGCGGGAACATCTGTTTATCAGCTTGTTCCGGTTAGAGGCAGGATGATGAGCATACTTTTATGCGTTATATTTGCCATATTGGGCATAATCGTGCAGCTTCTTCTGGAGTCCAGAAAGAGAAAACGGAAAAATCTTCAGAAGGCGGCGGAAATACGGGAAACCCATTCTACTGAAAATGAAGTGGAAAAGGCAAGATCCCTGATCGACGATTTTGAACGGATGCCGGATGAGCCGGAAGACGAGCCGGGAGAAACTACAGACGGACGTGAAGATATTTAAACCGAGTCCGTTTTATGACACACCTTCTTTGATAGAATGCAAACAGTAAAAAATCTATTAAAGAGGGTGTGTTTTTATGTATATTAGAAAATCTGTTTTATCCGCGGTCATTATTGCAGCAGGAGTGTGTGTTCTTATTGTCCTGGCGTCTCTTTTCTGCTTTACAGAGACGAAGATACCGGCTCCGGCGTTTTGCGGGGCCTGGACAGCCTGCCTTCTGGCAATGGCTTTCTGGGTAAAAAGACTGTCCTCCGGTTGCCAGTCAGCAGACAAAGAGGTATAATGAATAAAGAAGCAGAGATAAAAAATAGTAATCTGATAAATAGAGAAAATAGATTCCATACTGGATAAAAAGGAGGCGTGTTTATGAAGATTGATATGCACTGCCATGTAAAAGAAGGTTCCATCGACAGTAAGGTGGGGCTGGAGGAATATATAACGATCCTGAAAAGACATGGATTCCAGGGAATGGTGATCACAGACCACGACACATACAATGGCTACCGTTACTGGAAAAATAATATCAAAGGGAAGAAACATACAGACTTTGTTGTCCTCAAAGGAATAGAGTATGACACGAGGGATGCGGGACATATTATTGTGATTATGCCGGAAGGCGTCAAGATGCGGCTGCTGGAAATGAGGGGGATGCCTCTGGCGCTTCTGATCGATCTTGTTCACCGCAATGGAGGCGTGCTTGGACCTGCGCATCCCTGCGGGGAAAAATATATGAGTTTTACGAATGCCAGGAGATATTATCTTTCGCCCGAGATCGTGAAGCGGTTTGATTTTGTGGAGGGATTTAACAGCTGCGAGTCTGTGGAATCGAATGCAGGCGCCATGAAGCTGGCAAAGAAGTACGGAAAGGTTACCACAGGGGGAAGTGATTCCCATAAGCCGGACTGTGTGGGAAGAGGCTACACGATCCTGCCGGAGCCTGTGACCTGCGAGACAGAACTGATCTCTATGATCCACAAAAAAACACCTCTGAAAGCGGGAGGGGTGCTTTATCAAAAAACAACAAAAGAAAAGATCGGGAAAGTGAATAAACTCCTCGTGTATTCGTTTTGGATATACAATAAAAGCGGAGAACTTCTGAAACGGCATGGAAGAAATAAAAAGATGGAGGAAGAGCATCCTTTCGATCCTATTGACCCTGTCGAACTGTATTATCATTCTTAAAATGCAGAAGTTCAGCCCGCGCCATTCGCAAAGCTGCACTGATGTGCTTACTGAAACTGTTGCCTTAAAACTGCGGGCAGTTCTGCCTGGAGGACGGCGCACAGACACCCCGGGGTGCTCCTGGTACAGGGAATAATAAATAGCCGGCTATATCATATGCCTGGCTATTTGCCGAACGATGTGCTAGGAGTCGCGGAGTCTGCGCCTTTTTCCGGGGGACTGCCCGTATTTGCGTTTGAAAACGCGATTAAAATAAGAAAGATTTTCAAACCCGCTCAGTTCTGCGATTTCCAGGACAGAAGAATCTGAGGTACGGAGCAGCCGCTCTGCTATGGTAAGACGGTAATTGTTCAGATAATCAATAAATCCCGTTCCCATATGTGTCTTAAAAAATTTCATAAAATGGGATTTGCTGTAATAGGTTACCGCTGCCATATCATCAATAGTGATATGTTCTGCATAGTGTTCCTCTACATATTTCAGGATGACCTTGATCTTCTCCAGCGATCTGGCCTGAAGGGCGGGCGCTGGGGTTTTGCTGTTCCGGTGGGAGACCAGGAGAAAAAGCAGTTCAAATAAAAGTCCCTTTACAGCAAGCTGATATCCGTCGGGGCGTTTTTCACAGAGGCGGTCAATGCGGCTGATACAGGAGGATATTTCCGGATAACCGGAAAAAGCGGGAGTGAGGAAATTACCGCAGCCGAGCTCGCCCTGCATGAGAGGGAGGATATACTGGCGGGCGCACAGGTCGGACTCTCCTGAAATAAAAAGTTCTGGTTTTAGAATAATATTTTCGTATTCCATTTCCCAGGTCCCGTCCTGCTCGATCGAGTGAAGCTGGCCCGGGCGGATAAACACAATATCTCCGGCAGAGACAGGGCGTTTGTCAAAGTCTACAGAAATAAGCCCCTGTCCTTTTTGTATTACCACAATCTCCAGCTCGGCATGCCAGTGCAGCGGAACAAGTGAGAAATCGAGAGGGATCGAGCAGAGATAGGTGTTGTATGGAAATTCAGAAAGAGTGTGGGCTTTTGTTTCATGGTAATTCTGGTATTCACTGAGATTCATGTAATGTCCTCCCGGGGTATTTCTGCTGCCCCGTTCCTGGTATTGGGCGGCGTATATTTAGCTGTACTAAAGTAATGATAGTATTGTACAATAAAATGAAAGTATTTTGCAAGAAATTCCAGAAAAAGAGTATTAGAATGCGGATATAGAGATAAGATACAGTATTGGAGTATGAAAGGAGTTAAACCATGAACATTCAGGAAAAAATGGAGAAGTATCTTGGAAAGCCGGTTGCACAGGCAGAAAACGCTGAGATTTATCATGCGCTTCTGAACATTGTCCAGGGGATGGCAGCAGAGAACGAACGGACAGACAGCAAGAAAAAAGTTTATTATATCTCGGCAGAATTTCTGATCGGAAAGCTTCTCTCCAATAATATGATCAACCTGGGAATCTACGGGGAAGTAAAAGATATTCTGGAGAAAAATGGAAAAGATATCGGTGAGATCGAGGAAATCGAACCGGAACCGTCTCTTGGAAACGGAGGGCTGGGACGTCTGGCTGCCTGCTTCCTTGATTCAATCGCAACGCTGGGGCTGGCCGGAGACGGGATCGGTCTGAACTACCATCTGGGGCTTTTCAAACAGGTGTTTGAGAATAATCTGCAGAAAGAGACGCCGAATCCGTGGATTGAAAAGGATTCCTGGCTGAAAAAGACAGACGTCACATATCCGGTGGAGTTTAAAGGCCTGAAAGTCAATGCGAGAATGTACGACGTTGAGGTTACGGGCTACAATAATAAAACAAATAAGCTTCATCTTTTTGATCTGGATTCTGTGGATGATACGATCGTGGAAGATGGAATTGATTTTAACAAGGAAGATATTGAGAAGAACCTGACCCTCTTCCTCTATCCCGACGACAGCGACGAGCAGGGAAGGCTGCTTCGCATCTACCAGCAGTATTTCATGGTAAGCAGCGGCGCTCAGCTGATCCTGGACGAATGTACGGCGAAGGGATCTAATCTCTATGACCTGCCGGACTATGCGGTGATTCAGATCAATGATACCCATCCCACGATGGTGATCCCGGAGCTGATCCGCCTGCTTATGGCTAGAGGGATGGATATGGATGACGCCATAGACGTGGTGTCCAGAACCTGTGCATATACAAACCACACCATATTGGCGGAAGCACTTGAAAAATGGCCGGTATATTATCTGAAGAAGGTTGTTCCCCAGCTTGTACCGATCATTGAGGTGCTGGACGATAAGGTAAGAAGAAAATTTGAGGATGAGAGCGTGGCCATTATCGACAGAAACGATACGGTTCATATGGCCCACATTGATATTCACTATGGCTTCAGTGTAAATGGCGTGGCTGCTCTGCATACGGAGATCCTGAAGAACTCCGAACTGAATAATTTTTATAAAATTTACCCGGAGAAGTTTAACAACAAGACAAACGGAATCACATTCCGCCGCTGGCTTCTCCACTGTAATCCGCGCCTGACAGCATTCCTGGACGAAACTATCGGAGAAGGATACAAAAAAGATGCTTCCGAACTTGAAAAATTGCTTCAGTTCAAGGATGATGAAAAAGTGCTGGAAAAACTGCTTGACATCAAGCGCAAAAATAAGGAAGCGCTGTGCGCGTATCTGAAAGAGACGCAGAACGTTGAGATCAGCCCGGATACGATATTTGATATCCAGGTAAAACGTCTGCATGAGTACAAGCGCCAGCAGCTGAACGCTCTTTATATTATCGACAAGTACCTGGAGATCAAGGCCGGCAAGATCCCCGCGGCTCCGGTCACGGCAATCTTTGGCGCCAAGGCGGCTCCGGCCTATGTGATCGCAAAGGACATCATTCATCTGATCCTCTGCCTGCAGGAGATCATCAACAACGATCCAGAGGTAAGCCCATATCTGAAAGTTGTTATGGTTGAAAACTATAATGTTACAAAAGCAGGAAAATTAATTCCTGCATGTGATATTTCCGAACAGATCTCACTTGCGTCTAAAGAGGCCAGCGGAACTGGAAACATGAAGTTCATGCTGAACGGCGCGGTAACGCTCGGAACAGAAGACGGCGCAAACGTGGAAATCCATGAGTGTGTAGGCGACGACAACATTTTCGTATTTGGAGCATCCAGCGACGAAGTGATCGAGCACTACGCAAAGGCGGATTATGTGGCAAAAGACTATTATGAGGACAATCCGGCTATCAAAGCGGCGGTCGACTTTATTACAAGTGATGAAATGCTGGAAGTGGGCTGTGAAGAGAATCTGGAGAGACTGCAGAAAGAGCTGATCAATAAAGACTGGTTTATGACTCTTCTGGACTTTGATTCCTATAAAGAGACAAAGGAAAAGGCGCTTGAAGCTTATGCAGACAGAAAAGAGTGGGCGAAGAAGGCTCTGGTTAATATTGCGAAAGCAGGCTTCTTCTCTTCAGACAGAACCATTGAAGAATACAACAGAGATATCTGGCACTTATAGGATGTGCGGATAAGGAGGAAGATATGAAAAGAGCAAGCGGAATCTTACTGCCTGTATTTTCACTGCCGTCAAAATACGGGATCGGATGTTTTTCGAAAGAAGCATACAAATTAATTGACCTGCTGAAAAAGGCGGGACAGAGTTACTGGCAGATTCTGCCTCTTGGACCGACTGGTTATGGGGATTCCCCATACCAGTCTTTCTCCACGTATGCGGGAAACCCCTACTACATTGACCTGAAAACTCTGGTCAAAGAGGGGCTTCTGACAAAAAAGGAGTGCAAGGCATACGATTTTGGGGACCGGGAGGACTGCATTGATTATGAAAAGATTTATAAATCCCGTTTCAAAGTTCTGAAAAAAGCCTTTGAACGTTTTCAGAAAAATGAGGAATACGAGATCTTTGTAAATGAAAATGCATACTGGCTGGAGGACTACAGCCTGTATATGGCGATTAAGGACAGAAACGGCGGGGTGAGCTGGAAGGAATGGGAGACCCCTCTGCGCACAAGAGACGAGGCGGCGCTGGCGGCGGCCAGAGAAGAACTGGCAGAGGAAATCGCATTTTATAAATTCCAGCAGTATGAGTTTGACAGACAGTGGAAGAAGCTTCATGCGTACGCGAACAAACAAGGGGTCAAGATCATAGGCGACATTCCTATTTATGTGGCCTTTGACAGTGCGGATACGTGGGCTGCGCCGGAGCTGTTCCAGTTTGATGAGGACAACAATCCCACCGGAGTTGCCGGGTGCCCGCCTGATGCGTTTTCCGCAACGGGACAACTCTGGGGAAATCCGCTTTATGACTGGGAATACCATAAAAAGACAGAATATGAGTGGTGGATCAGAAGAATCGCATACTGCCTGAAGCTCTACGATGTTGTGCGGATCGATCATTTCCGCGGATTTGATGAGTACTATGCGATCCCCTATGGAGATGACACTGCGGTAAATGGCAAATGGATGCCGGGACCGGGGATGGATCTGTTCCGTGCAATCGAGGAGAAGCTGGGCAGACCGGAAATCATTGCCGAGGATCTGGGCTTTTTGACTCCAAGTGTGCTGAAACTGCTTAAAGACAGCGGATTCCCGGGGATGAAAGTTCTCCAGTTTGCTTTTGATGCCAGAGAGTCCTCCAACTATCTGCCCCACACCTATCCCGCAAACTGCGTGGTTTACACGGGAACTCACGACAACGATACGACCAGAGGATGGTATCACACAGTGGGGAAAGAAGCCCGGGATTTTGCCAAAGAATATATGTGCAAGCCCAGGCTGGATGAAGATACTCTTACAGAAGATTTTATCGCAATGGCCATGAGCAGCGTGGCCGACCTGTGCGTTATCCCCATGCAGGATTATCTGGGACTGGACGGCAGCGCGCGGATCAATACGCCGTCCACTTTAGGAGGAAACTGGGTGTGGCGGATGAAGAAGGGACAGTTTGACGGCAGCGTGGTAAAAGAGATTGAGAGAGTGACACGGCTGTACGGAAGGCTGCCTGCTTCCAATTTAACATAAATTGATATAAAATTTATAAATAGATTTAACAATCGTTTTTTATAATCTCCTCCGGTAATGATTTACAATTATTATTCAGGAGGAGTTATTTATGAAAAAAATGTGGTACAGAACTGCTGCGGCCGCACTGGCGGCGACGCTGCTCTGCACACAGGGAATGAGCGTTTCGGCACAGCCTGATAATCAGGCAGGGGATGTTTCTGTTGAGTATCTGACGGTTCAGCCGGGTGCGACAACAGCATCCGTCAATCTGAACTGGTACGCGCCGGATGGCACGGAGCAGGCAATGGTGAAATTTGGCGATATTACCGCCGAGGCAGTTGTCAGCGAACTGACAGCGCCTACCAAACTGGATACAGGGAAGTATACAGACACAGGGAAGATGGTATGCAAGGCGACAGTAAGCGGACTGACGCCGGATACATCCTATTCATACCAGATCTCTTATGACGGAGGCCGGACATGGTCAGAGGCGTATACGTATACGACTGCAAAGGCAGATCAATTTTCCTTTGGTTTTACGAGCGATCCGCAGATCAAAGAGAGCGGGGAGACAAATAACGGCGGCTGGAATCCCTCGGACAGCACAAACCAGACCGGCTGGGCCGCTATGATGGAAAAGCTTGCGGCAGAGGGCGTCAGCCTTGTAGTATCTGCGGGAGATCAGGTGGAAGACCAGAGCTGGGGAAAATCCAGCGAGTACGCTGCGTTTTTTGCTCCGGAGGAGATGGCATCCATCGCATACGCTCCGGCAGTGGGAAACCATGACAGACATTATATGTTTGCGGACCATTTTAATCTGCCGAATGAAATGTCTGTTGACGGCGCAGATGAGAACGGACAGCTCGAACAGGTAAAGACGACATTCCGGGGACAGAATAACGGCACAAGCCAGAGCCATGGAAACTACATTCAGGCGACAGCGGATGAGATCGCAAACAATTCCGAGTCCAACGGCGTGACCCCGAACGCGGAGGGACAGTATGATTTTACGGAGCGCCGGGAGATGGAGACAAAAGGAAATTATTATTACCTCTATAATAATGTGCTTTTTGTCACATTAAATACCGGAGCATATCCGGGAGGAAATGATGCGGAAAACGCAGACGATCCGAATGTGCCAAGCGCTTCCAAAGACAACTCCGAGGCAGAGGCGATCGTGGAGAATTTCAGAACTACGCTGAGCGCGGCGACTTCTGAATATGCTGGGCAGTACCAGTGGCTGATCGTTACCCACCATAAATCTACCCAGACTGTGGCAAAGCATGCGGCGGATTCCGACATTGAAAACTATGTAGACGCGGGATTTGAAACAGTGATGGATGAGTTTGACGTTGATTTCGTCCTGGGAGGGCACGATCACGTATATTCCAGAAGCTATGTGCTGAAAGGCGGACAGAGAAATGCAGAGCGGCTGGATACGTTCCATGATCCGGACGGAACGATCTATCTGACCGGAAACTGCTGCTCTGATATGCAGTACTATACGCCGTTTGAAAAGGTTGACAAAGAGAATAACGCGGATTATCCGGTTCTCGCAAACGGCCAGACGGGATCCCAGGCTTATCTTGCAGGAAATCTTCCTTACGGGAATCAGGAGTGGAACCAGGAATACAGTCCCAGCTACGCGGTCTTCGATGTGACCGGGGACAAGATTTCTGTCAATGTATATAATCTTTCCGGCGACAGCGCGGCGCCGGGAAGCGAACTGATCGATTCCTTCAGCGTAACGAAGAATACGGACGGCGGTGCGAAGACAGCAGGCGCCGAGAACGGAAATTCTTCTCTGGATCTGATCCAGGACGCGCGCTATGACGCGGGTATGACGAATGCAGACGGCGGCGTTATGGAGATTGTAGACTACAATACAGCAACCGGATGGGCCTATGCAATAAACGGACAGACAGGAAATCTGACAGCTATTGCCGTAAAAGACATGGAAAATAAAGAAAATATCGATCTGCTGGACGGCAACGATATTAATGTAAAATCAATTATTGAAGAGAATTGTAAAGGATTTACATACGGGGATATGACTTCGGTGGCAGTTTCCGCAGACGGTGAGAAGCTTGCGGCGGCAATTCAGGCGGAAGGATACGCGGACAGCGGACGCGTAGCGGTATTCACCTGCAATGAGGACGGAACGCTGACATTCGAGCGGGCATATGAGACAGGCGCTCAGCCGGATATGGTAACATTTACCCCGGATGACAGCAGAATCCTGACCGCGAATGAAGGAGAGCCGAGAGAAGGATATGGAGCAGGCATAACCGATCCTGCCGGAACAGTAACTGTGGTTTCTCTTTCAGACGGTACGGCGGCAAATGTGGGATTTTCGGCATATGACAGCGCAGAGGCCAGACAGAATCTCACAGACGCGGGAATCGTGCTGAAAAAAGACACGGCTCCGTCGGCAGACCTGGAACCGGAGTACATTGCGGCAGGAAACGATACGGCATATGTAACGCTGCAGGAAGCAAACGCCATCGCGGTAATCGATCTGGACAGCCTTCAGGTTACAGGAATTTACTCCGCAGGCTATGAAGACTACAGTACAACGCCGCTTGATATTGATAAGAAAGACGAAGCGTACAATCCGAAGACATATGAATCCCTGAAAGGAATCCGCATGCCGGACGGAATCGCTCTTTACTCTGTGAACGGTACAGACTATCTTGTAACTGCAAACGAAGGGGATTCCAGAGAGTGGGGAGATTACCTCAATGAAGACGAACGGGACTTCAAGGACGGAGATACTTCTCCGACAGGAAAGATGACAGCAGAAAACAGCGGCCTGAGCGGGAAAGTGGTATTCTTTGACAGCAGCGATTATGACGGCCTGGATGAGGGGACGGATTACCTCTTCGGCGGACGTTCCTTTACCGTGTACAGGGCAGATGAAAGCGGTCTGACCGAAGTATACGGAAGCGGCAGCGATTTTGAGGAAAAGACGGCAAAATACGTTCCGGATAATTTCAACTGTTCCAACGACGATAAAACGATTGACGATCGTTCTGGAAAGAAAGGGCCGGAGTCTGAAAGTGTGACAGTCGGAACCGTGGGTGAGAAAACTTACGCATTTGTAGGCCTTGAAAGAGTCAGCGGCGTGATGGTTTATGATATCACTGATCCGGAGAACAGTACCTTTGTAAATTATATTAACTCCAGAGATTTCAGCGAAGATATCGCTGGAGACGACTCTCCGGAGGGACTGTGCTTTATTCCGGCAGCGGACAGCACGGACGGCAGTGCCTGTCTGCTGGCTGCATGCGAAGTGTCGGGAACTGTCGCGGCATACAGGCTGACAGAAAATGAAGCACAGAATCCGGACGACGGACAGAACCCAGACGACGGACAGAACCCAGACGACGGACAGAACCCGGACGACGGGAAGAACCCGGATGGCGGAAAAGATCCTGCCGGCGGAAGCGGTGAAGATACGGATGGGGGAGATCAGCCCGGTTCTGAAAACAAAGCGCCGCAGACAGGCGACAACAGTCCGGCAGGACTCTATGTGGCAATTCTTCTGGCGGCAGCAGGTACAGCAGGCGTAACGGCTGTGCGCAGGAAAACACAGAGATAATCACTGAAGGACAGGAAAAACAGGTTTTTTCAGTTTCCTCTAAATTTATATAGTGAAGCAGATGCCGGAACCGCAGCAGTATGATGTCTGATACAGCTGCAGTTCCGGCATCTGTATTTGGAAAGTGTTCTTTGGTTTTACTAAACGGAAGATGCTCTGGAATTGACTTCTTTGCAGTAAATGGATATAATGCTTATGGAGAATTATTATCAATAAGCACAGCGAAGCGGATTGCGAATATCCGCCTGACCACAAGATACGAAGGATGATGGCAATATGAGACTGAAAGAAGGAAAGAACAATGGAATATACATTGTTGAGCGGATTGAGACGGAACAGAATCTGGAACGCAGACTGGAGGCTCTTGGGCTGACTGAGGGCTCGCGCATAGAAGTGCTGAACAATGATAAAAAAGGCGCAATGACCGTCCGGTTCCGGGGAACAAGATTTGCCCTCGGAAAACGCATTGCCGACCATATCATAGTAAAGGAGGCGGCAGCATGACGGGGAAGGTGATCAATGTCGGGTTCGCGGGCAATCCGAACTGCGGAAAGACAACATTATTTAACGCTTTTACAGGAGCAAATTTAAAGGTTGCAAACTGGCCCGGGGTTACGGTAGAGAAAAAGGAGGGAAAGACGACCTATAAGGGACAGGAATTCAAGCTGATCGACCTGCCCGGTACATACAGTCTGACTTCCTATACAATGGAAGAGAAAGTGACAAGAGAGTGTCTGATGAGCGATGAGGTGGATGTGATCGTTGATGTGGTGGACGCGTCATGCCTTGAGCGCAATCTGTATCTGACCCTGCAGCTGATCGAGCTGGGCAAGCCAGTTGTGCTGGCTCTTAATATGATGGATGTAGTGGAAGAGCGGGGCATGGAGATCGACCTCCACCGTTTGCCGGAGATGCTCGGCATCCCGGCAATTCCGGTTTCGGCCAGAAAACGTACCGGACTTGGCATCCTGATGCACGCTGTAGCTCATCATAACGAATATGCCAAGCAGGGGCCGTTTATCCATCATCATGCGGATAAAACCGGCCATCAGCATGACCACCACAGTGAATATGCTATGGTTTATAGCGATGAGATTGAAGATAAGATCGACCTCATCATTGCAGAACTGCGAAAGAAATATCCGGAGATGAAGAATATGCGCTGGCATGCCATCAAGATGCTGGAGCAGGACGAGACGGTGATGCAAAGATATCCGGTTGATTTAAACTGGTTAAGCGGTGAGAATTTCGAGAAAGAGATCATAAATCAGAAATATGATTTTATCGAAGAAGTAGTCGAAGAGACCCTTGCTAATAAAAGTGAAAAAGAACAGAGGACAGACCGGATCGACCGGATCCTGACGGGAAAATGGCTGGGGCTGCCTGTCTTTCTGGCAATTATGGCGCTTGTGTTTTTCCTTACATTTACGATCGGAGACTGGCTGAAGGGCTACTTTGAGGCCGGACTTGAGATGTTTACCGGATTTGCAGGCTCTGTCCTTGAGGGATGGGGAGTGGCTCCTGCGCTCCAGTCGCTGCTCGTGGACGGCATTATTTCCGGTGTGGGCGGAATCCTTACTTTCCTGCCAAACATTTTCATTCTGTTTCTTGCCCTGGCATTTCTGGAGGACAGCGGATATATGTCGAGGGTTGCCTTTGTTATGGACGGGATCATGGGAAAACTTGGTCTCTCAGGCAGGGCGTTTCTGCCGATGCTGCTGGGATTTGGGTGCTCGGTTCCGGCAATTATGGCTTCACGTGCGCTGGAGGATAACCGGGACAGACTGAAAACCATTCTGGTAACGCCGTTTATGTCGTGCAGTGCCAGACTGCCTATCTATGTGCTGTTTTCTTCCATGTTTTTCGGACGATATGCCATGCTTGCCTGCTATTCCATGTATCTCATCGGCATCGTGGTAGCCATTGTGACGGCGTATATTCTGTCGAAAATTGACGGCAGCAAGACTGAACATGCCCTTCTGATCGAACTGCCGGAATATAAGACGCCCAATGCCAGGACGATCGCGGTATATGTATGGGAAAAGGTCAAAGATTATCTGACCAAGGCGGGAACCGTGATTTTTCTTGCCTCCATTGTCATGTGGCTTCTATTGAATTTCGGTCCGTCGGGATATGTGACGGATATTTCCAGGAGCTTCGGTTCCATGATCGGAAAGGCAGCCGTGCCGGTCTTCCGTCCCCTGGGGCTCGGATACTGGCAGATCATAGTGGCTCTTATCTCGGGAATTGCAGCAAAGGAAGTGGTAGTCTCAAGCTGCAGCGTGCTGTTCGGGATTAATAATATTACCGGAGGAGAAGGGATGGAACGGCTGGCAGCTTTGCTTGGCACTATGGGATTTGGCGCGGCAAATGCGTATGCGCTTATGGTGTTCTGCCTGCTGTATGTTCCCTGTACAGCTACGATCGCTACGATTAACCGTGAGGTGGGAAGCAAAAAAATGACGTTAGGCATTATTTTGTTTCAACTCGCCGTTGCCTGGATTGTAAGTTTTATCGCCTACCATATCGCAGGAGCGCTGCTGTAGGAGAGGAAGAGAACAGAGGCGCACGGTCTGCGGTGTCAGTTTAATAACGGATATTCTCAAGCAGGAGTCCTTTCGCTTCCAGCGGGGCGCCTGCTTTTTCTTCGCCTGTGAAAATCTTTTTTATGCTTTCCGGGGTGCGGATGCCCAGACCGGCCTCCAGAAGTGTGCCGGCTAAAACGGCGGGCATCTGGTAGAGAAAATCGTCCGCCGTGAAGCGTACGGTCAGCAGATCTTCGTCCTGACGGAAAGTAATGTCATGGATTTCCCGCTCTGTTCCTTTTTTCTTTCGGCCAGGGGTAAAAGGGCGGAAGTTGTGCTTCCCTAAGAGAAAAACGGAAGCCTGCTTCATTGCATCAACATCCGGAGCGGGAAAAATATGCGCTTCATATGCTGCAGTGAAAATATTATAGACCCGGGCCGTACAGATGCGGTATTCATATGTACGGCTGGCTGCATTTAAGTCTGCGCGGAATCGTTCCGGCATCGTTTTGGCTTTCTGGATAAAAATGTCCCGGGGGAGGTACTTGTTCAGCATCCTGCGGAGGTCGTCGGCAGAAACTGAAGATCCGGTGCGGAAGCTGGCGGTCTGGGACATGGCATGGACTCCCGGATCGGTTTTGGCTCCTCCGTAGAGTGTGATATCTTCCCCGGTAAGTTTCTTTAATGTCTCAGTTATTTTATAAGAAATCGTTTTGTGCTGCCCGTCTTTTTCCGGACGGTTCCACCCCAGATACCGTGTCCCGTCGTACTGGAGCGTGAGACAGATGTTTTGCATGGATGCGTCTCCTGTTCTGTATTTTATATACTGCATGCGTTGTCTGCTGTAACTGTTCTTATCTGTTCCCAGACAGATCGGATAACAGCAGCTGCCTTTATCATACCCAATGTTTTCCGTAAAGTACAGTGTTGTTTTTCATGGGCATATTGGATATAATTTACAATAGATTGTATATGTTTTGGAAGAAAAGATACCTGATATTCAGACTGGTATGATGAAAAATAAGACGGCTTCGAAGGGAGAAGCAGATTGGAGAACTGGATAATGACAGAAGAAAAATATGTACGGGATTCCCGGGTTGAGACTGTTCATATGGTTCGTCCGAGCCATCTAAATGCGGCAGGAAGATTGTTTGGAGGTACGCTGATGCAATGGCTGGACGAAGTGGCAGGGCTTGTTGCAAAGCGGCACACGAGATCTAATGTGATCACTGCTTCGGTAGATAATCTGAAGTTCATACATGGCGCATATGAAGGGGAGATGGTCGTGATCGTTGGGAAAGTGACTTACGTGGGAAATACATCTCTGGAAGTAAGGACGGATACTTATGTCGAACATCTGGAGGATGGTTCCCGATATCCGATCAACCGGGCCTATTTTACAATGGTGGCTCTGGATGAAATGGACAGGCCGAAAAGAGCGCCGCGGCTGATCGTGGAAACCGAATCTGAAAAAGCAGAGTGGGAGGCGGCGGAGAAAAGAAGAGAAATGCGGATGCGGAGAAAGACGGAGGGATTTTAAAATTTACATTTGCGGGTGAGAAAGGACGCCGGGCGGCGTCCTTTCTCACATACAAAGCAAAATTAGTTATTTTGTATGTTTCTGGAACAGGGTGTTTGTCATTTTCAGAGTCCGGTCGATCTGCTCCTGTTCTTCTTTTGTCTTTCCCTGCTTCAGAATTTCAAGAATAAGCGCAGCTTCATCGGAAGAAAAACGGATTCCCTGCCTGTTGGCGTTTGTGATGAGGGCCAGCATAATGGGAGCCAGCTCGCGGCCGGATTTTCCGGCGGTCTGTGCGGCAGCCATTTTAATCAGTTCCAGCTTCGACGGATCCATGTTCTTTATCTGCGGATTGTTCATCCATTCGTTCATCGGCATCATCTCCTTTCTTTATGTTGTCCGGGGCCTGGGAAAACATGGATTCATACATACGGAATGTTTCCTGCTGCTCGGGACTGAGCATTCCTGTGAGCAATTCCAGAGGAGAAAATTCATTTTCACCGCCTCCGCAGTCTGCGGCCTCCTTCATCATTTCAGCGGTCTCCATGATTTCTTTCAGATTTAGGATCATATCCAGCATATCGGCGTCTCTTTTCGAAAGATATGGTTTAAAACTGACCAGGATGTCGAAAAGGGAAGCCGGGGATGTTTTGTTCAGTGCCTGTGCGCTGATGCCGCCCTGCCGTCTGTTGAATATCTGAATTGTCTGACGAAGTTCCTGCAGCTTTATAAAGGCGGCGATCATTTGCCGTCCGGACGCAGGAGTGTACGGAATGAGAAGCTTTACCGCCTGGAGAGCAGGCGATGTGACGAGTTCGTCAAAGGGTGTCATTGGTTCCGGCGTTTTCTTTTCCATGGCCACTCCTGATTATTACGTTGTAAATATATATGTTTCTATGAATAGAAATATACATTTTAGAGCATAATTAAGTTGTACAGGAAATGTTTGGGGGCGCTTTTTACGGAGAAAATCATACTATAAATATTGGCACAGAGTTTTGCAGATGATCCGCCCGGATTGCCTGGCGATGCTTTGGACGGTCAGACCGGGGCTGCCGAATACTGTACCGGGAAAACAGAATATAGAAAGGATGAAAAAGAAGATGTCGAGAAAATTAATCATTGACGGAAATGCCGTGTATGAGATCGATGAAGAATGTATGGTGAAACGGCGTGTTAATAAGGAACGGGAAGGCGGAGAGCGCCGCAGCCCTCTGCCGGAGGTGAAAAACAGCAGCAAACAGCAGGAAAAATAGATGTACGAAGGAATAAACGCGGGGTGTGCAGTTGCTGCACACCCCGCGTTGCTTTAATAAGTGCTTTGATCAGTATCTGCACATTTTTGCTGTATCAGCGTTCAGATCAGCATCCGCATCCGTTTCCGTTGAATGTGTTGCCGCCGAATCCGCCACAGCAGCAGAGCAGGAGAATGATCCAGAGGCAGCTGTCATTGCCGCATCCGTTTCCGCTGAATGTGCTGCCGCCGCATCCGCCACAGCAGCAAAGCAGAAGGATAATCCACAGGCAGGAAGACATTCCGTTTCCGTTGTCGCATCCACATCCACAGTTTGTAGCAGTTAAATCACTCATGTTAAATCCTCCATTTAGGTTTATTTACAGTTTATAGTATGCGGCGGATGGGAAAGTGTGCTTTGGGGCGTGGTTTTTTTATCGGCGGCAGCGGAATAGTTAAACTTCCATCAGTTTTTGTACGTCAAGCAGTCCCCATCCGGATTCAGTTCCGGGAATTTTTATACAGGATTGCCTGAGTCGGAGCTTTACTTCTACATTTGTCATGTCAGGATATTTGGAAAGAAGACATGCTATGGCTCCGGATACCACAGGGGCCGCCATGGAGGTGCCGCTCTTCATTATATAGGCGGGGCCGCCGGGGGAGGAAAAGCGGGAATTGCAGCTTAATATACCGGTGCCCGGAGCGAAAACATCAGGTTTGATGATACATTCTTCTGTCGGCCCCCTGCCGGAATAGTTTATCTTTTCGCGACGCGGTCTCCGAAAACCGCAGGGGGAGTCGGGGACTCCTACGGTAATAACTTTCCTGCTGTTTCCGGGCACTACGACAGTGCCTGCCTGAGGGCCGTAATTTCCCGCCGAGACAACAACCACAAGCCCCATATCCCACAGGTCTTCAACGGCCGACTGCAGACGGTTTTTTTGCTGCTGTGCAAGATCGGGCTGTGTTCCGACAGAAATATTTACGATACGGATATTGTGAGAACCTTTTACTTCTTTGAGCCACAGGATTCCGTTGATAACGTTGTCCACATTTCCATTTCCCTCTCTGTCCAGTACTTTTCCGACGACAAGCTTTGCCCGGGGCGCCATGCCTGCATACATTCCATCAGAGGCATTTCCGTTCCCTCCCAGGATGCCGGCCACATGCGTCCCATGCCCGCTGTCATCCCGGCATTTCAAACTATTGCCGGTAAAATCCCGAAAATCGGCTATGCGGTCTTTCAGATCAGGATGTGCGGCAATCCCGGTATCCAGGATTGCCGCACAGATGCCGTTTCCCAGATAACCGTTATCCGTAGTATCCTTGCACCAGTAATGAACAGTTTGTTTTACCCATTTCATAAAATAATCCTTTTTACTTACAGAATATTCCCCAGGCTTAAAATTGCGATTAGGGACAGGGTGAATCCGGGTTGGGGACGTAGTAAAATGCGATTTTACTACGTCCCC
>DXDR01000070.1 GCA_019115385.1 Candidatus Mediterraneibacter avicola
ATCCTGGGAATCAGCATTGCGACCTTGGATGCGGCCCGTAACAACGGCTTGATTTCTTATGTTCAGTATGTGCAGAACGGTTGTGTATATTTTACTGATATGGGCCTTCAGGAGTATATCGCAAAATGCACCCACCGGGCAAAACCGATGGAAAAGAATGCGACTTACCGCAAGACCCGGAACGCCGGAGCATGAGCCAATCCGTATCCTTGCTGGAACTGAAGATCTCTGATAAAACAAAGATACAGCGCTGGAGATTATTTTAGGAGGTGACGGAATTGGCAAAAAGGAAAATGATAATTCCTGAATATGGAACGGTTATAAAAAAAGGTGTCCTGTATTACAGAACAAGAATCAAAGATGCAGATGGAAAACTCGTTGCCCTTTATGCAAGAACGCCCGAAGAACTTTATAATAAGGAAACGATTGCGTTGGAGCAGATTGAGAACGCCACATTTCATCGAAAAACACCCACGGTTGCAGAGTATTGTGAGAAATGGCTGTTGATGCAGTCTGTTCATGTTCGTACCACGACTTTGACGGACTATACCTCAAAGGTACGGCGTCATATCATTGCGGAATTAGGTGATAAGCGGATGGGAGAGGTCAGCCTGGATGATATTCAGCTTGCACTTGTCTCTGTTTCAAAAAAATCTGCATCGGTATATAAGTCGGTCGTGATCCTGTATAAATCTATTTTCCGTGCAGCAAAGGAAAGCCGGATTATAGATAATAACCCGACGATCTATCTAACGACAAAGGGTGGCGGCGTTCCGCAGAAAGATAAAGCGGCGCTGACAGACGAGCAGGTCGAGCGCTTATTGGATGCGGTGGAAGGACTGCCAACCTATGTGTTTGTGATGCTTGGATTGTACGCAGGCTTGCGGCGGGAAGAAATCCTCGCCCTGAAATGGGATTCGGTCTATCTTGATGGAAACTTTCCTTATTTAACAGTGCGGAGAGCATGGCATACAGAAAACAACAGGCCGGTGATTCTGGAAGAATTAAAAACGAAGGCTGCCGAGCGAAATATTCCACTGCCGACCTGTTTGGCTGAGTGCCTGAAAGAGACAAAGGAAAATTCGACTTCGGAGTATGTGGTGCCGAACCGGGACGGCGATCCGCTGTCCTATACGCAGTTTAAGCGGCTGTGGCAGTATGTTGTCACCAGAACAGTCAAGGAACGGTCCTACTACCGATATGAGGATGGAAAGCGGGTAAAGCATACGGTCACACCTGTTCTTGGAGAAAAGGCGGCGCATAACGGTAATGTTGTTTACAGCCTGGACTTTGAAGTAACACCGCATCAGTTGCGACACACCTACATCACGAATCTGATTCATTCGTCGGTAGACCCCAAAACGGTGCAATACCTGGCAGGCCATGAAAGCAGCAAAATTACCATGGACATTTACGCAAAGGTCAAATACAACAGGCCGGATGAGCTGGTCAGAACGATGGGTAACGCATTTTCGCAATGGGATTCAGTGTGAGCATAAAATAACAAACGCGAAAACGAAGCAGGAGCGAGGCAAGGATGTCTCGCTCTTTGCTTTACATAGGCCGTATCTTTGATTAAGTCTGTACTTTCTGATAAAAAGAGAGTGTAGATACGGAAACTGCACGTTATCAGGAAAGGAAGGTCAAAGATGGCGAAAATGAAAACAGAGGTTCCGCAGTACGGAACCATTATGCAAAAAGGAATCCAGTATTACAGAACCCGGATCATGGACGCAGATGGCAAGCAGGTGAGTTTGTATGCTGCTACTTGCGAAGAATTATATGAGAAGCAATTAGAAGCGCGGCGACAGGTGGAGGAGATCATCTTTCGTCGGCAGCATCCGACAGTGGCCGAGTATTGTCAGAAGTGGCTGCTGATGCAGTCGGCAAAGGTATCTGCTTCTACATTGAGAGGATATACTGCTGACATGAAGAACTATATCATTAAGCCTTTGGGTGAGATGTATATGGAAGAAGTGACCGCAGATGATATTCGGCTGGCGCTTGTACCGCTGTCAAAAAAATCGGAGGGGTTATACAGCACAGTAAATATGCTTCTCAAGTGTATTTTCTACTCGGCAGAGCGCAGCCAGATACTTGAGCATAACCCCTGTGTAGGAATATCGGGAAAGGGCGGAAAGCCAGCGAAAAAGAGGGAGGCATTGACAGATCAGCAGGTAGAAGTGCTTCTGGATACGGTCAGGGAGCTTCCTCCCTACTTGTTCATTATGCTTGGGTTATATTCCGGTCTGCGCCGGGAAGAAATCCTTGCGCTGCAATGGGACTGTGTATTCCTGGACGAGTCTACTCCCTATATCTCGGTAAGGCGAGCATGGCGCACGGAACATAACAGACCCGTGATTTCCACTGTTCTAAAGACCAAGGCGGCTAAAAGGGATATTCCGATTCCCAAGTGCTTGGTGGACTGCCTGCGTGAAGCCAAAACAGCATCAAAGTCGGACTATGTGATTTCGGATAGCGAAGGACAGCCGTTAGCTGCATCGCAATTTCAAAGGGTATGGCAGTATGTAGTTGTTCGGTCTACCAAGCCGCGCAACTACTATAAGTATGTGAATGGGCAGAGCATCAAGTACACGGTTACACCAACGCTGGGCATGACACAGAGGAATCAACCCAAAATCAAATATACGCTGGATTTTGATGTGACCCCACACCAGCTCCGGCACACATACATCACGAACCTGCTTTATGCCGGAGTTGATCCCAAGACGGTTCAGTAGTTACTGTTCACACCCTATTAATCCGTTATAGTAAAAATGACGAAATTTAAAAAACTTTTTTTCTGCCAGAAAAGACCATTTGTTGATAAATCAACTGGTCTTTTCTGCTGTGTGGATAACTTAACCAAAAAACGTTCCGAATGCCCTTTTATTGAGGTAAACCATCTCTCTTTTCTCTGTTTTCACGCTCTTTTCTGTCTTTGATGAAGATTTTTTTTCTTGTCATTTTGACTTTATCCACATATAGGCAAATTCGCTTTTCTACGCTGATTCTGCTATAATATAACCATGAATTCAATCGTAGCAGGAGATTTTTGAAAAGATGGATCAATATGAAGAATTAATCCGTACATTAAAAGAGGAATGCACTGCCCTGGAACAAAGATGCAAGGCTCAGGACGATATGCTGCAGATCCAGGAAAAACAAATCCAGGTACAGGAGGACTTGATTCGGGATCTAAAGAAAGAGAACCGTGAACTTCTGAAAAAGGGAAAAGAAATGGCAGGGGAATATGATCTGTTGGAAAAGATTTGTAAGGAACAGGAAGAGATTCTGAATACCATTTTGGGAGATATAGAAAAGAAACGATAGAACAGAGGTTTTTATGAAAGTTAGTTTTGAGTATGCCACACAGCTTCAGTATGAAAACAAAGCGCTCCGGGAACGGATCCGGTTGCTGGAATCCGGCGAGGCAATGCTCCGTCTGCGGAAAGAATACGAGCGACTGCTGGAAGAGAAAGAACGGGAAATCCGCCAGCTGAAAGCCAAACTGGAAGAAGCCATCCGACAGTCTGTCCGAAACAGGGAGAACTGGTTCCAGGTCTATGAAGACATGGAAAAAGAAGCAAAGAAAATAAGCAGAAGACAAGAATCAGAGACCCGGGCACTGCGGAAGATGCTTCGGGAAACAACTGACTCCCGTGATCAGTGGAAAGAAAAATATCTGGAACAGCTCCATCTGAGATATGACGCAGAAAACGCTCTGGAGGAAGAAAAGGGAAAGAACCTGAAATTGAGGGCTCAGCTGAACCGCGATTATGAGAATTCATCCATTCCATCTTCTAAAACAATCCGTCATAAAAAGATTGCGAACAGCCGGGAAAAGAGCGGAAAGAAGCCGGGGGGACAGCCCGGGCATAAAGGGCACTGCAGAAAACGTCAGGCACCGACTGTGCCACCGATCCACCTTCTGCCTCCACAGGAAGTACTGGATGATCCTGATTTTAAAAAGACAAAAAAAACGATTATAAAGCAGCTGGTCAACATCCGGCTTGTCCTTGATGTCCGGGAATACCATGCGGATGTATACCGTAATTCCAAGACCGGAGAGCTGGCACATGCACAATTCCCGGCAGGAGTGGTCAATGATGTGAATTATGGCGGGAGTGTCCGGGCATTTCTTTTTCTGCTGAATAATGAATGCTGCACTTCCATCGATAAAAGCAGGAAATTCCTGTGTGATCTGACTGGGGGAAAACTAAATATCTCAAAGGGCATGGTCAACAGCCTGTGCCAGGAGTTTGCAGGAAAAACAGAACAGGAGCGGAAAAAACTTTTTGCGGAAATGCTTCTTTCCCCAGCCATGCATACGGACTGTACCAATGCAAAAGTAAATGGAAAACCCGTGTATGTTTTTGTATGTGCGACTCCGGACGGGAAAACGCTGTATTTTTCCCGTGACAGGAAAGGGCACGAAGGGGTAAAAGGGACAGTAACAGAGGATTACCAGGGAATCCTCATACATGACCATGAGAGTACGTTTTATCGGTATGGGACAGGGCATCAGGAATGTCTTGCCCATATCCTGAGATACCTCAAGGACAGCATCCAGAATGAGCCGGACCGTACGTGGAACAGAGAAATGCGGGCCCTGATCCAGGAAATGATTCATTACCGGAACGGGCTTCCCCCGGAAGATGGGCCGGATAGCGAAAAAATATCAGGATTTGAAACGCGTTACAGGGAAATCCTACACAAAGCGGAGGAAGAATATAAGGATATGCCTCCGAATGAGTATTATAAAGAGGGATATAATCTGTACCGGCGAATGGAAAAATATATGGAGAACCACTTATTATTCCTTCACGATCACAGAGTTCCCGCTACGAACAATGAAGCGGAACGGCTTCTTCGGAGCTATAAAAGGAAACAACAGCAGGCTATGTCATTTCGGAGTCAGGAAAGCATCGATTCCCTGTGCAAATGTATGAGCGTGCTTGTTATGATGCGCCAAAAAGAGGAACAGAATTTATTTGAAAAGATCTCGCAGATTTTTGGATAAGAAAACCGATGGCTTTGACTGAGAATAGTCTAAACCATCGGTTTTCTTAATTCAAGTTAGCGTCTGAACAGTAACATCAGGTTTGAACAGGCAGAGGATGATGTGGATTAGCGGTTGCATATTGTTGGAAAAAGTGGTAGCATAAATATACATTTTGTTCGAATAAATATACTTACCGGGCATATTTGCAGGTAGGCTGCGCAAATCCCGCAGATTAACCTGCATGATGCCCCGTCAGGGTAATCCTGGCATAAGAGAGAGGAAGCAGATATGAATAAATTCTCAGAGAAAATCAAGAGACGCGCACAGGAGCTTCAGGAGCAGATC
>DXDR01000071.1 GCA_019115385.1 Candidatus Mediterraneibacter avicola
GAGAATAGTCGGCTATCTCTGAATTGGAATTTGAACAGAGAGATTTCTAAGTTGAATTACAGGATACATACTGACGCGATTAAGGATAATTTGATACCGCCAGAATTAACATCCGCACAGGTAGCGTATACTTATGCAAATGAAGCAGATATGCTGAATGTTGTTTTGTTTGGAAAGACGGCTAAGCAATGGAAAGACGAAAATCCGACTGTTAAAGGGAATATGCGGGACGTAGCAACATTGAATCAGTTACTGGTACTTGCAAATTTAGAAAGCTATAATGCTGTTTTAATAAATCAGGGTAAGAATCAGAAAGAGAGGATGGAATTGCTTCGAAAGTTAGCGGTACAGCAGTTACAGACATTGAACGTTGTGAGTTTAAGTAATTTACCGAAATTAGGACTGGACGCACAAAAGGATTAAAAAGAAGCGATTGGCTTTATATAGATTAAGAAAACTATATATTTTATAGTGGTACATGATGACCATGAGTTATATATTTACAAGGACGATAACGCCGTATGGCCACAGCATGATAATCCTGAATCTGATTATCAATGGGTAAAAGATTATGATAATGGTCATTGCAAAAAATTTAACCTATCAAAACGAAATTTGTTATTAGCTTTTGAAAATGTATTACAGAGGCTATGATGAATATTCGATTACTAAGGATGAATTACTTGTTGAAATTCTCGTATAAATAAGATGCATTACCATTGAGTAAATTGAAGGAAAATATATGTAATCGTATAATATGCCGATATAGAGTTTATTCAAGAAGTGGGTAACGGCTTTTGTGGGAAAAGGGTAATACCGTTGAGACGGTAGTGCTTTTGTCCCACAAATCACCGGATAGTGTCATCAATGCGAAGGCGGAATTCGGAGAAGACGATGATAAAGTGCCGTTGAACGCGATTGCAGAGCGAGCGAAGAAATATCAGCCGTAATTGAAAATCACATATAAAATGATGCGGGAATATGTGGAGCAGAAGTATGGATTTAAGGTGCATATTGCTTATATTGCGGCGGTAAAGAGGTCATTATGACAATGTATGATGCCCCTGACGCGGTAAAAGGATCGAAAGATCGGGAAATGTGGGAAGAGGAAGATAGTTATTCGACATTATTTTTTTAAGGGAAGAGGATAATGTATATTAAAAAATTGGCGATCACCTCGCTGGGATTGATACAGAGTCTCAGTGTGCCTTTTTCTTCTGAAAAGATTAATATTATACAAGGTGCAAACGGCAGTGGAAAGACAACGGTCCTGGCTGCGGCGTATTCTATGTTTCAGGAACAGGAACTCCTGAAATACCAGGGAGAACAGAAGGCGTGCATCAGCCTGGTGCTGTCGGCAGACCTGGAGAATACGGGCCGGGAGCAGGAGTTGGCTTTTACGAAATGCTATACGGAAAATGGCCCGGAGATTCGGATCGGTTCTGTAAAGGAGATGAAGGCTCTCGCATCTGCACCTCTGGAGAGGATTTATTTCCTGAATTCTGCATACTTCCGCTGGTACAGACTGGATACCGGGATGGTTCGGAACGGACTTGAACTGTTAAAAGAACTTGAGTCAGGAAACAGATATCCGGCATCTGATCCAGACGCAGACGGGAAAAATTATCAGCTTCTGTCCGGGGGCGAGCAGTGGTATTACCGCTTTTTAAATCTGTTGTATCATATTCCGCCAAACAGCATTCTGCTGCTGGACGAGCCTTTTGAAAAATGTGATATGGCTGCCGGCCCTGAGATGATCAAAATTTTGTCGAAATTTGTAAAGAAAAGAAGCGTGCAGGTGATTTTGACCGTTTCTTCCATGCTGTCGTTGGAAAACAGGGAAGGTGTGGAAGTTGCTGTGCTGGAAGAAGAGGTGAAAAGAGCGGCAGCAGGGGCACGGACATTTGATTATAGAAGAGATTTTGACAGCGCGGAGAAGCTTCAGTCTGTTCATGGACATTTTGAGGCGGCGTCTTCACCTGCAAAACCCGTTGTTAAATATGAACTGAACAGAACGGTAGATGAAACAGAGAAGAGAAACGTGGAGTTTAAAGAGATCAGGGGGCAGAATCCATGCAGATCCATTGTGGATAATGCGGAGATTTATATCAACGCATTCCTTAACAGCCGGGTTTCCGGTACAGGTGTGATCAAGTGGGGGATCACAGACGATGGAGTTGTGAAAGGAGTGCAGCTTTCCAGAAAGGATAAAGATCTGATCGACAGGCAGATTTCGGAGCGGATTGGACAGATGAAGCCCTATGTGAGTACGGAGAACATTCACATTTCCTTTGAAGAGGTAGGCAGCGGCGGAGATATTGTCCCAGAACTGTACGTGATAGAAATTACAGTAGAAAGTTTTGCGTCGGATTTTCTTTTCTCTACCGGGAAAAATGAAGTTTACATTAAGACAGAAGGCGGAAAACGCCGGCTGAATTCTCTGGAAATACAGCAGGAGTTTGGCAGACGGTTAAATTTTCCGGACAGCAAATAAAAATCAGGCATACCATGTGACGATTTATAAGAATGTTGTCCTTGACTTAAATGGACGTACGCTGGCGACTGGAAATTATTCACTACAGATTGGCGGCGGTGACCTTACGATTCAGGATGGCAGCGAAAATGCCAGAGGAAAAATTACGGGAGCGGGAATTCTTATTAATTCAACTGTAGCAGGCAGTAATACAGTGACTCTTGAAAGCGGAACGCTGGAAAGAACTGCGAGAATTGTTATATGTATTTTCTCGACAGGATGCGGGGGCAGGAACCGGGCCGTATCTACCGGACAAAGAACGGCTTCCGCTATCCGCTGTCCAGAGACCGGCAGGGAAAGTATAAGATAAAAAGCGGGGAGATGAGAGGATTCCTGTTCTGTTTGCACTTCCATTTAAACACAAGGGGATCATGGCGGCGCCGCTGATCGGCCCGGTGGATATTGAAAAATATCTGACAGCAGGGCAGATTGAGCAGGTATTATGCGGCGGGGAGAACTATGACGGCTCCCGTCCGTGTCACTATGAGTGGGTGAAAATGCTGAGCGATCAGTGCAGGAAGTACGAGGTTACGTTCGATTTCATTGAGACAGGGACTTATTTTATTAAAGAAGGAAGGACATACTGTATTCCTGATAAAAAGACGCAGTCCAGACAGGCGTTCCGGTCAGGATTGAGCTATAAGGGCAAAGAAATACATTTCCATCTGACGGATGAATGGGGGTATGATATTCTGGAGAAAGAACTTTATGAGCCCCATTATCATCCGGTCACCTGTAAAGAATGCGGGAGCCGTCTGACCTGCAATGGCTGCTCGGACTGCGGCAAATGTTCATAGGTATATGCTGCCGGTTCAGCTCGTTTTTTAGAAAAAGTGTGGTGAGTTGACGAAATGCATGCTTTTTGAGTCGGAATAGGTAACTTTTTGTAAAATATACAGACACGGGAAATTGAAAAAAATTTCCGAAACATTTAAAATAAACCAAAGGTGGGGATTTTTGTCCCTTACAAAGTTTTTATAAGGAGGACATTCAGAATGTCAGAGAACAATGTTGTTGAACAGCAGCCGATCACTGAAGAGTATCTGGGAAAAATGGATGCGTACTGGCGTGCTACAAACTATCTCGGCGCAGCTCAGTTATACCTTTTGGATAACCCGCTTCTGCGCGAGCCGCTGACAATGGATCATGTTAAAAAGAAAATCGTAGGACACTGGGGAACTGTACCTGGACAGAACTTTGTTTATGTTCACCTGAACAGAGTAATTAAGAAATACGATCAGGATATGATCCTTATTTCCGGTCCGGGACACGGCGGAAACTTCTTTGTAGGAAACACATACCTTGAGGGTACTTACAGCGAAGTATATCCGAATATCGGAGAGGATATGGACGGACTGAAGAAACTGTGCAAGCAGTTCTCATTCCCGGGCGGTATTTCAAGCCACGTTGCTCCGGAGACTCCGGGTTCCATCAATGAGGGTGGTGAGCTTGGATACTCACTGGCTCATTCATTTGGTGCAGTATTTGATAACCCGGATCTGGTTGCTGCATGTATCGTCGGAGACGGTGAGGCAGAGACAGGACCGCTGGCAACATCCTGGCAGTGCAACAAATTCCTGAACCCGAAGACAGACGGAGCTGTTCTTCCGATCCTTCACATGAACGGATACAAGATCAGCAACCCGACTGTACTTGCACGTATTTCCCATGAGGAGCTGGTGAACTTCTTC
This sequence comes from Candidatus Mediterraneibacter avicola, assembly GCA_019115385.1. Taxonomy (GTDB): domain Bacteria; phylum Bacillota; class Clostridia; order Lachnospirales; family Lachnospiraceae; genus Mediterraneibacter; species Mediterraneibacter avicola. The sequence goes on from DXDR01000071.1 coordinate 4,225, forward strand.
GACGGATGCGGATGGAAGCCGTATTTCGTAGAGGTAGAAGACGACGGAAGCGACCACATGGCAATGCACAGAAAGATGGCTGAGGCTCTTGACAAAGCTATGGATGACATCAAGGCTATCCAGAAGAATGCAAGAGAAAATGATGATACAACAAGACCGAAGTGGCCGATGATCGTACTTCGTACACCGAAGGGATGGACTGGCCCGAAGGTAGTAGACGGAGATCAGATCGAAGATTCCTTCCGTGCACATCAGGTTCCGATCATGATGGACAAGCCGGAGCACCTTCAGATCCTGAAAGACTGGCTGGAGAGCTATCATCCGGAAGAGCTGTTCGATGAGAACGGAAGACTGATTCCGGAACTCAAAGAGCTGGCTCCGAAGGGAGACAAGAGAATCGGTTCCAACCCGCATGCAAACGGCGGTAAGCTCCTCCGTGACCTGAGACTTCCGGATTTCCGCGATTACGCAGTTGACGTTCCGGCTCCGGGCGCTGTTGAAGCACAGGATATGATCGAGCTGGGCGGATTCGTAAGAGATATCTTCAAGCTCAACGAGAAAGAAAGAAACTTCCGTATCTTCGGACCGGATGAGACAATGTCCAACCGTCTCGGAAAAGTATTCGAAGTTACGAACCGTGACTGGAACGGTGAGAAATACGATACAGACGAATTCCTTGCAGCTGACGGACGTGTTATGGACTCCATGCTCAGCGAGCATATGTGCGAGGGATGGCTGGAAGGATATCTGCTGACAGGACGTCATGGATTCTTCGCAAGTTACGAAGCATTCATCCGTGTAGTAGATTCCATGTGCGCTCAGCACGCAAAATGGCTGAAGGTTTGCAACCAGCTGCCGTGGAGACAGTCAATCGCTTCCCTGAACCTGATCCTGTCATCTAATGTATGGCAGCAGGACCACAACGGATTTACACACCAGGATCCTGGATTCCTGGATCACATCGCCAACAAGAAGGCAGACGTAGTACGTCTCTACCTTCCGCCGGATGCAAACTGTCTGCTGTCCTGCTTTGACCACTGTATCCGAAGCAGAGATTATGTAAACGTAATCGTAGCTTCCAAGCATCCGAGACAGCAGTGGCTGACAATGGAGCAGGCTGTTAAGCACTGTACACAGGGTATCGGTATCTGGAACTGGGCAAGCAACGATCAGGGCGAAGAGCCGGACATCGTTATGGCATGCTGCGGTGACACACCGACACTTGAGACTCTTGCAGCTGTAACGATCCTGCGCGAGGCGCTTCCGGAACTGAAGATCCGCGTTGTAAACGTAGTTGACCTTATGAAACTGGAAGAGCACACAAAACATCCGCATGGTCTGACAGACGCAGAGTACAATGCTCTGTTTACAACAGATAAGCCGATCATCTTTGCATTCCACGGCTATCATACACTGATCCACGAGATGACATACAGACGTGCAAACAGAAACATTCATGTATATGGATACAAAGAAGAAGGTACAATTACAACACCGTTCGATATGCGTGTCCAGAATGAGATTGACAGATTCAATCTTGTTAAGAATGCAGTGAAAGTACTGCCGCAGCTCGGAAACCGCGGTTCATATCTGATCCAGCAGATGAACGACAAGCTGGTTGAGCACAAACAGTACATCCACGAGTACGGTATTGATATGCCGGAGATCAGAGAATGGAAATGGCATCTGCCGGATGAAAACTAATTAAAACAGAATATTACTTTTTCATCTTCCTGCGGAACTGTGCCGGCGTAAGCCGGTGCCGTTCCGCAAATATTTTGTAAAAATATCCTTTGTTGTGGTAGCCGATCTCGCGGGCGACTTCCTCTACAGAAATATCAGTTTCCCGCAGAAGTTCTTCCGCCCGTTCCAGCCGAAGAGCCTGGAGAAATTCCGTATAAGTTTTCCCTGTATAATTTTTCAGCAGCCGGTTGAAATAATCGTCCTGAAAATGAAACCGTTCCGCCAGCATACGGATGGAAATATCCTGGAGATGCTCGCTGATAAAGGCGGATATTTCTTCCAGAAGAAGCCAGTTCATTTCCTTTTTCATCTTTTTTGAAAGTGAAAATTCATAATTGGTGCTGAGCAGGCTGAACAGACGGAGCAGAAGTCCGCGGCAGATGATCGGTGAGGCGGCGTCGTTGCAGGTCAGCTCGGAAAGAAGCGAAAAAAGGGTTTCTTCCATGGAAATGTCAGCTTCCGGGCGTGGACGAAAATGCAGATACTGCTGTACATTTTTCTGCTTCAGGAGAGCTGAGTTTAAAAATCCCGCCATTCCTGCGTTTGTGCTGCTCTTTGTAATATCATCAAAAATATCCGGCTTGATTCCGAGAAAAAGTATTGTAGCTGATGTGCCGTCCAGAATCTCCTGGTGAAGGCAGTTCCGGTCGATCAGGCACAGCTCGCCCCTGGAGAAAGTAAACTCGTTATCCAGGATTTTCTGCCGGTATTCCCCGTCCACAATATAGAATAGCTCCAGGTATTCATGAGAGTGCATCTGCGTCCGGGTGACAGGGCGATAATGCCCATGAAAAGTAAAGGGGATTTTCCGGGGCAGAAGAGTTGCGGACAGCGTGCGCCCGCCATGAAGATTCCAAAGGAGAGCGAAAAGATTTTCGCTTTCCTGTCTTGGCCAGGGTTTCTTTTCTTCCGCGCAGGAGGAATATTCGGGACAGAGAATGCGGAAGCGGGAAAGCACCTCCGGCAGATCTTTCGTATTGTCGCCGTCATAGATTAAATTGTTGGCATATTTTAACAAATTCATATATAAAACCTCCTGAAACAGATATATCAATTCCGGGTATAAAAGAAAATACAGCTGATATTTTAAATGAGTATAGCATAAAAATAAAAAAGATTCGACTTAGCACATTAAAATTTTTGCGCTTTAAAGTGTTGGAGTGAAGGAGCAGATGTGATATACTGTAGCTGACATGCCCCGGCAGTAATTTGAACTGTGAGTCTATATTCGGGGGATTTTAAATCAGGAGGCAGGACTATTATGGAAAAAAGAATTGACGGACATACAAAATTATATGCATTGATCGGCTCGCCGGTGGGACATTCCGGTTCCCCGGCCATGTATAATTACAGCTTTGATAAACTGGGGATAAACAGCGCGTATCTGGCCTTTGACGTGCCGCTGGAAAAAACCAGGGAAGCCCTGGATGCATTCCGTACATTTCATGCAGGCGGCTTTAATGTGACAATGCCATGCAAGACGGCGGTGGCTCAGATGGTTGATCGTCTTTCCCCCGCGGCGGAACTCGTGGGAGCCTGCAATACGGTTGTGATCGAAGATGACGGCACGATGACCGGGCATATGACGGACGGTATCGGATTTGTGCGTAATCTGCAGGAACATGGGGTTGATATCAGAGGGAAGAAAATGGTACTGCTGGGAACCGGAGGTGCAGCCACAGCTATTGCCGTTCAGGCGGCTTTGGACGGGGCGGAAGAGATCGCTATCTTTAACCGCAAAGACGAGTTCTATGCAAATGGGGAAAAGACTGTAGAAAAAATCAGGAAAGCAGTGCCCGCGATTAGAAAAGTGTGGATCGAAGATCTGGATAATGAAGAAATATTGAGCCGGGTAGTGGGAGAAAGCGACATCCTTGTAAATGCAACCCGCGCCGGCATGAGTCCGCTGGAAAATGTAATGCCCGTTCCCGAGCATGTTCTGCGCCCGGAGCTCGCTGTGGCAGACGTTGTATATAATCCCAAAGAAACCCTTCTCGTACGCAAAGCCAAAGAAATCGGGTGCAAAGCAGCAGTAGGCGGCACCGGAATGCTGCTCTGGCAGGGAGTTGCCGCATTCGAACTCTTTACAGGGCAGCAGATGCCGGTAGAAGAAGTGTCAGAAAAATTCTTTCAATAGGGGCCTGACCCCTTTTGAAAGAATTTACTGAACATTCAGATAATTTTTGTCTTTTCAGTCTCTCATAAAGAGGTTGATGACGTGGAGGATTCCGTCTTCGTCATTTGTGCGGGTTACGAAATCGGCGGAGTCTTTTACGGCGGGTTGGGCGTTTCCCATTGCCACACCGAGTCCGGCGTATTCGATCATGGATACGTCGTTGTATCCGTCTCCGCAGCAGATCATCTCGTCGGCAGTCATCCCCAGGCTGTTCAGCAGTTTTTGCAGAGAGGTGGCCTTGTCGATATTCTGCGGCATGATCTCCAGGAAAAAGGGTTCAGAGCGATAAATGCTCAAAAGGCCGTGATACTGTGCTTTGAGTTTTGGCATAAGTGCTTCCAGCGCCTCCGGTTCTCCTGGCAGAAGAAGCTTGTTCACTGAAGAGGGAAGGGATGCGGGGAAATCATCCGGGACCACAACGTTCATATTGTTGATCCGTGATTCAAGCATGGTATATTTGCAAGGGGATTTTGCGGAAAATATTTCAGTATCACTGTAGGAAATAATGTTTACCCCTTTAAGATCCCGCACATATTCGAAGATTGGGCGGATCACTTCCTGAGGAACGGTCCTGTTGTAGATCAGACGGCTGGTGGAGCACTGGGTGATCCGTGCGCCGTTAAAGGAGAGCATATATCCTCCGTACTTTTCCAGTTCCAGCTCTTCAGCCAGAGGCGCCACACCGTTGATGGGGCGTCCGCTGGCCAGAACGACAATTTTCCCTGCCTGCTGGATTTCGATGAGAGCCCTTTTTGTGGGATCTGTTATTTCTTTTTTTGAATTGGTCAGTGTGCCGTCCAGATCCAGCACCAGTACCTGGTATCTCATGATTTTATCCCTTCATTTTGGAGACGCTCCACGATTTTGGAAAACTCCATTCCGTGGGACGCCTTAACAAGAATCGTATCGCCAGACTGCAAAATCTTATTCATATCCGCTAAAAAGTTCTCTTTTGATGAAAAGTAATAAATTTTCATGCCGTCTCCGGCAGCCTCTCTCGCTCCCCTCGCTGTTTCGGCAGAGAGCGGACCGATGCAGACGAGTACGCTGACTTTCTGTTCGGCGGCGTACTTCCCTACTTCAAAGTGCATCTCCTTCTCCGCCGGGCCCAGCTCAAACATATCTCCCAGGACTGCCACAGTCCTTCCGCCGGAATGTGCAAGGATAGACAGTGAGGACTTCATGGAAACCGGATTCGCGTTATAGCAGTCGTCGATAATAGAAAACTGTTCTGTCCGAATCAGGTTGCTGCGGCCGGCTATGGATTTGAGAGATTCAATCCCGGCAATCAGTTCTTTTTCGTTCAGCCCCATACGGAGTCCCACCGCGATTCCGGCCAGAGCGTTGTATACCATGTGGCTGCCGGGGACAGGGATGTGAGCCCGAAATGTGGAGGAAGGCGTCACAAATGTGGCGTCCGTTCCCTCGATCCCCCGGGAAATGATATCTTCTGCATGGAAGGGCTGGGAAGATTCCAGTCCGAAATAAACAGGCTCCAGCCCGTTGGAAGGACAAAACGAACGCAGTTTGTCGTCGTCTCCGTTGAGAATGATGGCGCCGTCAGGATTCATATACTCGATCATCTCTGTTTTTGCCTTTAAGATGCCGTCCCGTGAGCCCAGGCTTTCCAGGTGGGCAAGGCCGATATTTGTGATCACGCATATGTCCGGCCTTGCAATTTTCGCCAGACGGGACATTTCACCGAACTCGCTGATGCCCATTTCGAGTACAGCCACCTGATGCTCTTCCCTGAGGTTAAAAACAGTGAGAGGGAGCCCGATCTCATTGTTAAAATTTCCTTCTGTTTTTAACACGCAGTATCTTTGGGAGAGGATGGAAGCAATCATTTCCTTTGTGCTTGTTTTCCCTACGCTGCCGGAGATCCCAACAACTTTAATATCCAGGCTCTGCCGATAGTGCTCTGCAATGTCTTTGAGCGCCTGAAGGCAGGAAGAAACCTGGATATACGGAAACGGCACGTCGCCCAGCGCTCTCTCGGATACCGCGCACAGAGCGCCGTTTTCCATGACCTGAGTGATGAATGAGTGCCCGTCTGCACGGGCGCCTTTAATGGCGATGAAAAGCCCGTTTTTTCCTGCTTTGCGGCTGTCAATAGCCACACTTTCCACTTCCCGATCTGCCAGTGCCGGATCGCCGTGGTAAACGCCGCCGCATGCCTGCGTGATTTCATATAAGGACATATGCTTCATATTTATAATAATTCCTTTCCTGTATTATCGTTCCCGTTTGTGTATTTCTTCTGCGGGTCTGGTTAGGAGCTGTATTACTGATAACGGGCCTCCAGAGATTTCTGGATGATCAGCTCGCACAATTCACCGTACCCGATCCCTGCGGCGGCTGCTTCTTTTGGCAGCAGGCTTGCCGCCGTCATACCGGGAAGGGTATTCATCTCAAGGCAGTAGAGATTTCCACTGCCGTCCAACAGAAAGTCCGCGCGGCTGTACACGCTCAGTTTCAGAGCCCGGAAAGCCTTTTCTGTAAGTTCCATCATCCGGGAAGCCGTTTCTTCTGGAATATTGGCAGGGCAGACTTCCTCTGTAGCGCCGGCCTGATATTTGTTTGCATAGTCGAAAAATCCGGTTTTGGGAATGATCTCGATGGGTGGCAGAGCTTTCCCGTCGATAATACCGCAGGCAAACTCCCGGCCGCAGATATATTCCTCAATGATAACTTCATCTTCGTAGCGGAAGGATTTCTCCAGTGCTTCTCTGTATTCCTCGCCGGTTTTTACGATGTACACGCCGATACTGGAACCGCCGGAACATGGTTTTACGACTACGGGCAGCGCAAGGCCAAGAGAATCAAGAGAATGATCCGCATCGTTTTTGCACAGAGATCTGCCTTTTGGAGTGTCGATGCCGGACTGAAGGAAGACCTGTCTTGTAAAGCCTTTATCCATAGCTATCGCGCAGCCCAGAGAGTCCGGGCCAGTGTATCGGATGCCAAGAAGGTCAAAAGTAGCCTGAAGCTTTCCGTTTTCGCCTTCGCCCCCGTGAAGGCCCAGGAATGTAATATCAGCCAGACGGCAGAGTTCGATGACGTTTGGCCCAAGGAAACAGTCTGACTGATCCGGCCGGGAAGCCTTTACCGCTTCCAGATCCGGCTCCTGCGCACTGATATTTTTTGCGATTTCCAGGCCGTGTCCCGGAAGAGTAAATACATCTTCCAGATTTTCGGGCGCATTTTCTAGTCCCATAAATACGTCCAGAAGGAAAGCGTCGTGTCCGTTTTCAAGCAGTGTGCGGCAGATGCCTGCGGCAGAGGCCAGAGAGACGTCGCGTTCTGTACTCAGGCCTCCGGCTAATACGATAATCTTCATTTCTATTTATACTCCTTTGCTGTAATTGTCTATTATATTCAAATCTATTTTTCCTTATCCATTGACCCTGTTCAGAAGTTCTGCTTTCGTATCATAGAGTTTTTTGGACAGATCCACATATACTTTGTGGGGATTGAAGAGACGTTTTGTCTCGTCCCAGAGCGTTTCCTTTTCCTGACGGCAGAAATCGGCAATCTCCTTTACGGTAGGAGACTGATACTTGCATTCGCCGTTGATAAAAATGGGGCGGAGGATTTCTTTCATTGTATATGAGCCGCCCGTCAGGCGCGTTTTCTTCCAGGTGGCGTTCGGGTCGAAGAGAAGGAGATCTTCAGAAGGATCAAAGGTTTCATCTACAAAGCAGATCAGATCCGCCCGCATCTTTCCTGTCTCCTTGTCATAGATCCGGTAGATGGTCTTGTTCCCCGGATTAGTGATCTTTTCTGTGTTTTCGGAAATCTTGATCTTGGGAACAAATTCACCAGCTTCGTTCTGGATAGCTGCCAGTTTGTATACGCCTCCAAAAGAGGGGCAGTCCTTGGAAGTGATCAGATTGGTCCCCACACCCCAGGAAGTGATCGCTGCGCCCTGGATTTTCAGGTCGTTGATCAGAAATTCATCCAGATCGTTGGAGGCTGCGATGACTGCGTCTTCAAAACCGGCTGCATCCAGCATCTTGCGGGCCTTTTTGGACAGATAAGCCAGGTCTCCCGAATCGAGACGGATGCCGTAACTCTTTGGTTTGATGCCGGCTTCCCGCATTTCACGGAATACACGGATGGCATTTGGAACGCCGGATTTCAGCGTATCGTAAGTGTCTACCAGAAGCGTACAGGAGTCCGGGTAAAGACGGGCATATTCTTTAAAAGCAGTGTATTCGTCTTTAAAACTCATGATCCAGCTGTGGGCATGGGTTCCGAGTACGGGAACGTCAAACATTTTGCCGGCGAGGACGTTGGAAGTTCCCACACATCCGCCGATCATGGCAGCCCTTGCACCGTAGAGCCCTGCATCCGGCCCCTGAGCGCGCCGCAGCCCGAATTCCATGACCCCGTTGCCCTGAGCTGCATAGACGACACGGGACGCCTTGGTAGCGATCAGGCACTGATGATTGATAATATTTAAGATGGCCGTTTCCACAAGCTGAGCCTCCATGATCGGTGCGATCACTTTTACGATGGGCTCTTTGGGGAAGATAACGCTCCCCTCGGGAATAGCGTAAATATTTCCGCTGAAGTGAAAGCCGCTCAGATAATGAAGAAAGTCGTCGCTGAATATGCCGAGACTCCTCAGATAATCCACATCCTCATAGGAGAAATTCAGATTTTTAATATATTCTATGACCTGTTCCAGTCCGGCCATTACGGAATAGCCGCCTTTGTTCGGATTATCCCGGAAAAAGACGTCAAAGATCACAGTTTCATTTTCCTGGGTTTCAAAATAACCCTGCATCATGGTCAGTTCATACAGATCGGTCAGCAGTGTGAGATTGTGAGCACTCATAACATTTACCTCTTTTCATTTGCCCCTGACGCCCGGTATCAGACGCCGATCAACAATATTCTCCAGGCAGTCCGGCTCCGCGCGGCCGAATTGTCACATTTTCCTTACGATTATAGCACAAGTGCCGGGAAAGTAAAAGAAAAACCCGGCCTTGTCTTTCTGCCCCGTTTTCCGTATAATGTATTACAGTTCACACATGCACCAGGGCAGCGCCCCTCTGACGTGCAAGCGTGCTTGCAGGAGGCAGAGGGGCGCTGCCCTGGTATATGGCGGACGCCAGCAGCGAGAAGGAGCGCGAAGCGCGGAATCGAGCTGGCATGTGTGAGAAAAGAGCCGGAGAAGCAAGCGTGCTTGCAGGAGGCAGAGGGGCGCTGCCCTGGTATATGACGGACGCCAGCAGCGAGAAGGAGCGCGGAGCGCGGAATCGAGCTGGCATGTGTGAGAACTTCGGATTGAAAAAATAAAAGAGAAAGAGTTGCTTAAGATATGAGATTAAGAAGCAGATTTGCGGTCAGATGTGCAAAGATAACAAGTTTTCTAAGTAAAAAGATGAACCGGGGAAGCGGTGCGACGCTTCCGGGCTATGTGGCGCGGCGTATCGACCCCAATATTTTAAAGGAAATATCAGGCCAGGTAAGAGATAAGATTCTCGTTACTATGGGTACAAACGGAAAAACTACAACAAATGCGATTTTGTGCAGGGCGCTGGAGGCGGAAGGTAAAAAAGTCATCATCAACCGGACAGGGGCAAATATGATGAACGGCATTATTTCCGCCTTCGTCCTGGCTACGGACCGAAAGAGCAGGCTGGACGCGGATTTTGCCTGCATCGAGGTGGACGAACTGGCCGCTGCGGGCGTGCTGCCGCAGCTTTCGCCGGACTGCGGAGTCCTGACCAATATATCCAGAGATCAGCTGGACCGTTTTGGCGAAGTAGATATTACCTTTAATAAACTGATGGCGGCGGTTGCCAGTGTGCCGGAGATGAAACTGATCATTACATGCGACGATATCCTGTCCTGTTCTCTGGCCCAGGAAAGCGGCAATCCATATGTGACCTGCGGCATCAGCGAGCAGATTTTTGACGATATATCCCGGTCGGAGATACGGGAAAGTATCTTCTGCAGAAAATGCGGGAGCAAACTGGAGTATGACTTCTTCCACTATGGACAGCTTGGCATATACCATTGCCCGTCCTGCGGATGGGAGCGGCCGGAGCCGGATTTTTCCGCTGAGAATATCACAATGAGGGAGGATGGACTGTATTCTTTTGATCTGGACGGAGAGCACATTGATTCAACGGCAAGGACTCCTTACAACATCTATAATACCCTCTCTGCCTACACCGCGCTCAAAACGGCCGGGGCAGGATATAAAAAATTTAAGGAAATGATCGAGTCGTTTGATTACGGAAATAACCGGGAGAGCGTCTTTCATATTGACGGGGCAAAAGTACAGCTCCACCTTGCAAAGAATCCCATTGGTTTTCAGCAGAAAGTGTCCCTGGTGCTGAAAGATCCGGCTCCGAAAGACATAATCATTCAGATCAATGATACCCTGCAGGACGGGACGGATATTTCCTGGCTTTGGGATGTGGACTTTCAGTATCTGGCCGACAGTAATGCTTCTTCTATAACGACTGCGGGAACCCGTAAATATGATATGGGCCTGCGTTTAAAATATGAAGATATTCCGTGCAGGAGCACGGAGGATATGGAAGGAACGATTCTGGAACTGGCGAAGAGCGGGACGAAGAATCTCTATGTGATCGTAAATTATTCCGGGCTGTACAGAACAAACCATCTTCTTGCAGAACTGGAAAAGAAATCAGAAGGAGGCAGCAGATGAAACTGACGATCGGACATTTATACCCGGACCTGCTGAACCTGTACGGCGACAGAGGCAATATCCAGTGCTTCCGAAAACGCCTGGAGTGGAGAGGCATTGATGCAGAAGTGGTTCCCGTTCTCTCGGGAGAGAAGATTGATTTTTCTTCCCTGGATATCGTGCTGCTGGGAGGCGGGTCTGACAGGGAGCAGGAACTGGTGTGCGGTTATCTGAAGGACATTCGGGACGATTTTCAAAATTATGTGGAAGACGGGGGCGTGGTCCTTGCTGTGTGCGGCGGGTATCAGCTCCTTGGAAAATACTATAAAACACAGACAAAGACAATAGAAGGCCTGTCTATACTGGATATTACCACAGAGTGGGAGCCGCAGCGTCTGGTAAACAATATTGTGCTGAACAGCCCGCTGTTTGACACCCCGGTGGTAGGATTTGAAAATCACGGGGGGCGAACGTATATTGGAAATCATACGCCGTTTGGAAAAGTGTTTTTTGGATTTGGAAATACAGGCGACTCGGGATATGAGGGCGTTGTGTACAAAAATGTTATCGCAACTTATCTGCACGGACCGCTCCTTCCGAAAAATCCCCAGGTCTGCGATTATCTGCTCGAGCGGGCGCTGAAGCGCCGGTACGGGCCGGACGCCGGACTGGAACCGCTGCCGGATGAAATGGAACACAGAGCAAACAGCTACATTGCCGGGCGGTACAGCGATAAAAAATATATCCTCAAGGAGACAATAAAAAAGCATACCTGAAGCGCGGATATGCTGAAATCTCACAAAAGCCCGTCCGTACCGGCAGAGCGCCGGGAGTATTGCCGAAGAGCCGCGGATGTGGTATTCTTTTTATCAGATGAAAGAAAGAGGATGAGAAAATGAATGTAAGAGAAATGCGGAATGAAGCGCTGGGAAATCGGGTGGCAGAGGCGCTGAAGTCCAGAAATATGGACGCCTGGTACGTGAAGACAAAAGCAGAGGCAGTCAAAAAGGCTCTGGAACTGATCCCGGAGGGCAGCACAATCAGCATGGGAGGTTCTGCTTCGGTCAGAGAGTGCGGCCTGATAGAGGAACTTTGTTCCGGGAATTATGTGTTTTATGACAGAGATAAGGCGTCAACCCAGGAGGAAAAGCAGGAGATTGCTTTGAAGGCTTTTACCTGTGACTGGTATCTGGGCAGTGTAAACGCGATGAGCGAGGACGGGGTATTCGTCAATATTGACGGAAATGCAAACCGGGTAGCCGCATATGCGTTTGGCCCTAAAAACGTCCTGTTGATCGTGGGAATGAACAAGGTGGTCAAGACGGAGGAAGACGCGATGCACCGGGCCAGAAATGAGGCTGCCCCCATCAACACGCAGAGGTTTGGGATCAATACGCCCTGTGTGAAAAACGGGAGCTGTTTTGACTGTAAAAGCCCAGACTGTATCTGCTGCCAGATCATGGTGACAAGATTCAGCCGTATCCCTAAGAGGTTCAAGGTGATTCTTGTGGATGAGAATCTGGGATTTTAGTGTTGGCAGCACAGATTTAAAATGCAGACAGAGTAATGAGTAGGAGAGGAAGAAATGGACAGAGAAGCCAAAGAGAGAACAGTACGGGACGGGGCGGAAAGAGAAAAGAACAGTTCCGGATCGGTACGCCCTTCATCTGGGCGGAGACCGCAGGGACATGAGGGGCATTCCAGAAACGCCAGGCCGTCAGGAAAAAAGGCGCGGCCGAAAAATACTTCCGGCAGCTCAGGGCCAGCGAGAGAAACGGTTCGCCCGGATGGTATAAGGAGGGCGGAGCCCGCCCGAAGCTCCCGGCCGGGAAAACATCCGTCGAATTCGAGAAAACCGGGAAGAAAGAGGAGCAAAAAGGAAAAAGCTGCATTTGATATAGGGTCTACCATAGTACTTATCATAGCAGTCTGCGTGTTTGTCTTCTCTTTGTATAAACTTATAACATCTCTCGTGCCTTATTACACAGGCAGCAAAGAATATGACAAGATCCGTGACCTTGCTATTACCGAGGACAGTGACGGCAAAGGCTTCAGCGTGGATTTTGATGTGCTTCTGGAACAGAATCCTGATACGGTAGGATGGATCCGCTTTGACCAGCCGGAGATAATCAATTATCCGGTCGTACAGGGGACAGATAATGATAAATACCTGGTAAAAACATTTACGGAAAACGATAATAAACTGGGAACTATCTTTGTTGATTATCGGAATGCAGGAGATTTTTCAGACAGGAATACTTTCATTTACGGACATAATATGAGTGTGAGCGGGCAGATGTTTTCTAAGCTTAAAGACTACAAGAGCGAGGAGTTCGGCAAAGAGAATCCGTACTTCTATATCTATACGCCGTCCGGCGAGGTACGCACATATACGATTTTTTCAGCGGGCATCGTAGACGCTACGTCTGACAGCTACAAGATCGAATATGCCGATGACGCGGAATTCGAAGCGTATCTTGATCTGTGTCTGGAAGACTCTCTCTATGATTTTGGAGTGGAAGTAAACGCTGACTCCCAGATCGTCAGTCTGTCTACCTGCACCAGCGTTACCGAGAATGAAAGATTTCTTGTCCACGGTGTTCTGACGGATATTGACTGATTTTGTCCGGGGAGCAGATCAGTTCCAGACGAAAGGAGCAAGGTTATGGCAGACCGGTTTGAGGTAGGAGATATTATTAGGATGAAGAAACCACATCCCTGCGGGAGCCATGAGTGGGAAGTCCTGCGGGTCGGAGCGGATTTCCGGCTCAAATGTATGGGATGTTCGCACCAGATCATGGTTCCCCGCAGACTGGTGGAAAAAAATACAAGACAAATCAAGAAAAAAGCTTGAAACACCAATCTTCTTATGGTATGATATTTAACCGTGACATACTTTTGGATTTATTCCGATAAGTAATCAAATATCCTTGTTCCCGGAGTGAAACCGGGGGCCGGAGACCATAAGGAGGTGCAGAAGCATGAACAAGTATGAATTAGCTGTTGTTGTAAGCGCAAAACTCGAAGACGAAGCAAGAGCGGACGTAATCGAGAAAGTGAAAGCTCTGATCACACGTTTCGGCGGCAACGTGACAGACGTGGATGAGTGGGGCAAAAGAAGATTCGCTTACGAGATCCAGAAGATGAAAGAAGGATTTTATTACTTCGTCCACTTCGAGGCTGAAAGTACAGTTCCGGGTGAAGTGGAGCAGCGTATCCGCATCATGGACAACGTACTGAGATATTTATGCGTGAAACAGGAAGCATAAGCGGAAAGAGGTATATATGAATAAGGCAATTTTAGTAGGACGTTTGACGAGAGATCCTGAAGTGAGATATTCCCAGGGGGAAAATGCAACGGCAGTTGCCAGATATACGGTGGCTGTTGACCGCAGATTTAAGAGGGACGGAGAACCTACCGCAGATTTTATTCCCTGCGTTGTGTTCGGGCGTTCCGCAGAGTTTGCGGAGAAATATTTCCGTCAGGGAATGAGGGTTTCCATATCTGGACGTATTCAGACTGGCAGCTACACGAACAAAGACGGCGTGAGGGTATATACAACTGAGGTGATCGTGGAGGAGCAGGAGTTTGCAGAGAGCAGGGCTGAGAGCGAGGCCAACAGGTCATCCTATCATCAGTCAGCGCCGGCACCGGCGCCCAGCGCTCCGGCAGGCGACGGTTTTATGAATATCCCGGATGGTGTTGAAGAAGAGTTGCCGTTTAACTAGACCGGCGGCGTACAGTGAACGCGGGCATGCAAAATGCAGCGTGAGCACAGCGCAGGCCAGGATAGCACTTCGGTGCTGAGAAAGGAGAACCATCATGGCTTACGAAAAAGGAAGCAAACCAGAAGGTGGCTTCAAGAGAAGAGGCCCGGCGCGCAGAAGAAAAAAAGTGTGCGTATTCTGTGGAAAAGAGAATAACGAAATCGACTACAAGGATGTAGCAAAGTTAAAGAAATATGTTTCTGAGAGAGGAAAGATCCTTCCCAGAAGAATCACAGGAAACTGTGCGAAACATCAGAGAGCTCTTACAGTAGCGATCAAGAGAGCAAGACATATCGCTCTGATGCCGTACGTACAGGACTAATCTGAAATATGAAGACTGACTGAACGGGGATAACCGGGAAGCCGGTCTTTTTTTATCTGGTAGAAAGGCCTCTGGACTATCCTATAAAATCCAGAAATTCCAGGAAAATATTTTGGAATATTATTGACATATGTTTATAAAAAGCTATACTGATAGTAGAACTGTATAAACAGAAGGGAGGAGAGTCTCATGGCCAGACCGCAGAAACAAAGATGTATCTGTTCGGTTCCCCAGGTTACCGGGTTTTCCCCGCAGGGCTGCGAACCGTCTGGAAATATCAATCTTACATACGATGAATATGAAGTGATCCGCCTGCTGGATCATAAGCGGATGACCCAGGAACAGTGCGCCGGGAGAATGGGTATCTCTCGTCCTACTGTGACACGGATCTATGATGAAGCCCGCCGCAAGGTGGCTGATATGCTTGCGAACGGAAGGACTCTGACGATTGGCGGAGGGGATGTTTTTGTGTGTCCCCAGATGCGTCCCGAGTGTGAGGATGAAGAAAATTGCTGCCACAGAAATAAGGAACTCGCAAGAGGCTGGCGGGATAATGGAAACCGGGGAAAACAGACGCAGGAAACATAGCGTCAGTGTACACAGACACGGGCAGTTTCTAATGAAAGGGGAAGGAACAGAAAGATGAAAGTACTTATCATCGGCGGTGTCGCAGCCGGAACAAAAACTGCGGCGAAATTAAAAAGAGAAGACAGAAGCATAGAGGTGACAGTACTCACCAAAGACCAGGATATCTCCTACGCCGGATGCGGTCTGCCTTATTATGTGGGTGGATTTATCGGGAGCAGAGATGAACTGATCGTAAATACGCCTCAAAAATACTCGGGGCTCACAGGTGTGGAAGTGCGCACCGGAAAAGAGGCGATTGCCCTTGATGCAGAGAAAAAAGAGGTTACAGTGAAAGATGTCCAGACAGGGAACACAGAGGTCTGTTCTTATGACAAACTGGTGCTCGCTGTCGGCGCGTCACCGGCGGAACTGCCTATTGAAGGCAAAGAACTCCCGGGCGTATTTACAATGAGAACGCCGGACGATGCAGAGGGCATCCGTACATATGCAGAGGAAAATAATGTAAAGAAAGCGGTCGTGATCGGCGCCGGTTTTATCGGCCTTGAGGCGGCGGAGAACCTGAAGGCAAAAGGCGTTAATGTGACAGTCATTGATTTTGCTTCCCAGATCCTGCCCAATATTCTTGACCCGGAGATGGCATCCTATGCGAAAAAACATCTGCTGGGACAGGGAATCCGCGTGATCACCGGGACAAGCGCGGAAGCGGTCCTGGGTACGGAAAAAGTAACCGGTGTGAAGACGTCCGCGGGCGTGCTTTCCTGCGAGATGCTGATCATGGCGGCGGGAATCCGTCCGAATACTGGCTTTCTTCAGGACACAGGTGTGGAGATGTTTAAAGGCACGATCCTGGTAGATGAGCAGATGAAGACAAGCCTTGATGATGTCTACGCGGCAGGCGACTGTGTGATGGTGACAAACCGTATCACAGGGAAACGTCAGTGGTCGCCCATGGGTTCGTCGGCAAATATGGAAGGACGCACTCTGGCTCAGATAATCGCGGGAGCGCAGAAAACATATCCGGGCGTGCTGGGGACCGGGGTAGTCAAACTGCCGGGGCTGAATATCGGGCGTACCGGACTTACAGAGGAGCAGGCGAAAGAAGCGGGGTATGATGTGGTCACTGCTCTTGTGCCTACCGATGATAAGGCGCATTACTATCCCGACGCTTCATTCTTTATCACTAAGGTGATCGCAGACCGGACGACAAGAAAACTGCTGGGCGTTCAGGTATTTGGGCCGGGTGAAGTGGACAAGATGGTGGATATTGCCGTTATGGGGATCAACATGGATGCAAAACTGGATGATTATGAGAACGCAGATTTTGCATATGCGCCTCCGTTTTCTACGGCGATCCATCCGTTTGTGCAGGCGGTCTACGTATTGATGAACAAGATTGACGGCGTGATCGTCAGCATGACGCCGGCCGAGTATGCGGCAGGAAAAGCTGAGGGGTATCGTATCGTTGACGTTCAGCCGGAACCGGCGATCCGCGGAGCATTCTTTGTGGATCTGTCGAAGGTGAACGGAGAAATCGAAGGATTGGATAAAGAGGAAAAAATCCTGATCGTATGTGCAAAAGGCAAGAGGGCATATTTCCTTCAGAACCGTATGCGCTATTATGGATATAAGAATACGGTCGTGCTGGAAGGCGCAACATTCTTTAATGATGTAAAGGTGAAAAATGCAGACGCTGCTGTTTCCAAAGCAGAGGAGACCCGGGTAAAAGCGCTGGGATTCCTGAAAGACAAAAGAACCCCGGATAAATTTAACGGACGTGTAATCACAAGAAACGGGAAAATTACGGCAGACGAGGCGAGAACGATTGCCGAGGCGGCGGAACTCTACGGAAGCGGGGAAGTGACCATGACCTCCCGTCTGACAATGGAGATCCAGGGCGTGCCCTTTGATAATATTGAGCCGTTGAGAGAGTATCTGATGCAGGCAGGCCTGGAGACCGGAGGAACAGGCTCTAAGGTACGTCCTGTCGTATCCTGTAAGGGAACCACCTGCCAGTACGGTCTGATCGATACATTTGCGCTGTCAGAGGAAATCCATGAGAGATTCTACCACGGCTACCGCGAAGTAAAACTTCCCCACAAATTCAAGATCGCGGTGGGAGGATGCCCGAACAACTGCGTGAAGCCGGATCTGAACGACCTGGGAATCATCGGACAGAGAGTTCCCCAGATTGATCTGGAGAAGTGCCGCGGCTGCAAGGTATGCCAGATTGAGAACAACTGTCCGATCAAGGTGGCGCGCCTTGTGGACGGCAAGATCACCATTGACGAAAATGCATGTAACCACTGTGGACGGTGCGTCGGCAGGTGCCCGTTCCATGCGATCGAGGACTATACAAACGGATATCGTATCTACATCGGCGGCCGCTGGGGCAAGAAAGTGGCCCAGGGAAGATACCTGGATAAAGTGTTCACAGACAAAGATGAAGTTCTTGCAGTTGTAGAGAAAGCTATCCTTCTCTTCCGTGAGCAGGGCGTCACAGGCGAGCGCTTTGCTGATACTGTGGCAAGGATTGGCTTCGAAAATGTCCAGGAGCAGCTTCTGGCAGACGATCTTCTGGCAAGAAAAGAAGAGAATATCAGGGCAGAGAAGCATATGAAAGGCGGGGCGACCTGCTAAAGCCGAAATTGTTTTTCAGAAGAATCCGGGATTTACTCATTTTTGTTGTATGAAAAAATTTTATATGGTACTATAAATGTGTGGTGAAAATTTTCCGAGGACAGGTTGAAAGGTACAAAGGGGAATTTTCACCATTTTTGTTTGGCGGAGGCTCCCCTTTATTCCAGAGGAAAGTAAAATATCCGGCTGTTCGGAATAACTGCGATTCCGGCCGGGAAGGGGGAGGCAATGGGCTATCGTCTGAAACCACATGAAATACAGCAGTTTGCCAACAGTACAAACGCTGTGTTAGATGAGGACATGGAGGTATATCTGAAAATTGAAGATTGTATTAATGAGTTTGGGACAAATCAGGAGCTGGAAGGGAACGCCTGGACGGCGCTCAAAACTCAGCTTATGTGCCATCAGGCTGTACTGCGGGGACTGAGCGCCATAGATAAGATGATGACTTATGCCAATGCAGAATATGTAAGTGCAGCTGGCACAGAAAATCTGGATCAGGATGAGATCGAGCAGAGCATGGAGGACCTTCGCACGGCAATACAGGGTCTGCAGTGAAGAACGTGATCTCTATGAAGATGTGCGGACGCTGAATCAGTCTGTTGTGCGGGGAATCCAGACGCTTGCCGGAAGCTGGACGGGAAACGGTTATTCCGAAATACAAGATTTCTCGTGGGCAGGCCCGATAGACACCGCGTGGAATCAGATTACGGCAGATGCCGTAGCGGAGAGCCTCCAGTCCGGGGAGAATATGGAGTTTCTGACCTATGACGAATTTGAGGGTCTGTCAGAAGAGGAACAGCAGGAATTGCTGAATGAATTTTCTATGAATTTTGGTAAATATGAAATTATCCAAGAAATGGCAGGGATGTTCGGAACGAGATATGAATATGAAGTAAGGGAGAGTAAGAGGGTTAGTCTAGAGGTTGGATTCAATTTAGTAACAAGTTCTGCAAAAATAGAATATTCAACAGAAACAGAAATAGAAAACTATACGATCGCTTCTATGATGGGTATAGAAAAAATGATAACCGATTCTGACGGCTGGGAGAAAGCCCCGGAAAAACAACCGGCACCTGCAATACAAATAGGATTTCCATCGTTGGATATCCCGGTGCCTGATACAGGGGATCATACTCATTTTGATGATCCGATTACACAATTTTTGTTTGATTTATTAAATTTCTTAACGGGAGATAGTGAATGAAAAAAATGATTTCGGTATTTGCGGCTTTATGTGCAATGCTAATCAGCGGCTGTACAGTTACCATACCGGTCACGGATGGAGAAAAAACGGAAGAATTGGAAGAACTTGGGGAGACAGACTGGGAACCTGGCGAGGTGAGGGAATACGTTGTGCCAGCGGGAGTCTGGTCGATCGCAGGCCTTCCGATAGAGGAACAGGTTGAAAGCTTTATGGAAGAAAACGACGGTCAATATTATACCCGTGTGGCGGCGAATGAAGATGACAGCATATCCTTTTTTATGACAGAAGAGCAGTATAGAAGATATCTGAAAAAATTAAGGGAAGATATATCAGATACTGTAAAAAAGCTGAGGAAAGAAATAACATAAAAATTGAGATTAGTGATGATTATAGGGAAATAAAGATGACAGTAGGAGAAGATACAGACGGTTATGGGTTTGCGTTTTCATATGTATTCGTGGGTACTCAGGTGGGAGCGTATCAGAGTTTCTTAGGGGGCGCCCCGGAAGACTGGAGCCTTCATATCATAGCGATAAGGGATGGGGAAGTGCTGCTTGACGTAAATGAACCAGATGAAGGCTGGACTCTGACAAATGAAGACTTTGGGGAATGAGCAAAGAAAGGGAGCAGACGCAGATGTATCAAAAATCATATTTATATAAAAAGGCAGAAATTGGCGGATACATACTCATTCTTCCTGCTGATTTTGAACAAATGTCTCATAAAGAAAGGCCTTTAAAAAAACTGGGGATAAAAGAGAGGGATGCATTTGTTAATGCCAGAAAAGATACTTTTATAAATATTGTCGCCGGACCTTCGCTGGATAAGGATGCGGCAGATGTACTTTACACAATATGCGCTATGCAAAAGAAAAAGCTACATTTTTTTGATTTGGACAAGGTGATGAGAAATCATGTGACAGGCGCAGGAATGGCCTTGTATACATTTTCTGATGACAAGGGAAACAGGCAGGCGCATTTATGGGGACTGTGGCCGGGAGAGAGCAGTTTGTTTGTTGAATTACAGTGCCGTGCAGAACATATACCGATATGGGAATCAGAGTTCTATCGTTTGCTTGGCAGTATACAGGAGAGACAGTAGATGAATCGTGAAAAGGAGTACAGGATCAGAAGAAAAATAGAAGAAGCGGAAGACAGACAGCTGTTTCTTGAACGGACGGCCCGAGAAACGGAAGATCTTCACCAGTGGTGTGAAGAATTGACAGGGCGGAGAAATTATTTGTACAGAGAAGCAGTTTCACGTTTTGTGTCAGATGCATATGTTCAGGATGTTTTCCAGCGTATAGAGGAAATCAATTATGAGAGGGAGAAAAATAAAAAAAGATTCCTGTCAGAGATGTCGGAGATAAAAAGAGCAGAGAATCAGAAATTGTATGAGGCGATAGAACGTTGCTATACAGAACTCAAAAATATACAGACGGAGGAAGAAAGAAATGATTAAAAGCGACCGGGAAGAGGTAAAGAAAGCGTCCGATCTTCTGAAGGAGAAAAACGGGTATCTTGCAGAGGCGAAGATATCTTCGGTTTATGAGACGAATATACCTGCGATGAGCCATGCGGTCGCGGCCTTTCAGGAGATTGAAGCGGTCAAAGGGAAATATAAAGAGGCGCTGTGCGCCGACGCGGAGAGAATTTCGGCATTAGGAAAAGAATTTGACGACTTTGACATGAGAGTCGGGATGCGCATGACCGAGAAAATATAGAGATGAAACATACCCCGGGTATTACGCGGGGATATTTTTTGTCTTTCTGCGGAAAGGCTGCTGTGTTTTACGACGGGAACACAAGCCCCTCGGGCAGGATTCTTTTTTATAGTGGAATAAAAGGGAAAAAGATGGTATAATAACTCTATTACAGCGAAATATATCTGAAGCGCGGCTTTAGAACGGGCGTGAAGCGTCCGCTTCAGGAATGCGGTGAGGGAAGGTATTATGAAGAAAACGAGAGAGAGAATGCGCTTAAAGGGACAGCTCAGGATGTATATGCAGTGGCCTCTTATTATGACGATTCTGCTGGTGGCCATGAATATCTGGACGTATGTTGTCGACAAAAAGGCCGGATTTATCATGTCTGTTTTTGTCCTCGTTTATTTTGTGATTGCGGGGGCGATGTACTTTTATAACCGTTCTCTGATTTTTGCCGATCTTGTTCAGTTTTCCGCTCAATATAAAGGGATTGAAAACAGGCTTTTAAAAGAACTGGCGATCCCTTATGCGATTACGTTGGAAGACGGCCATATTCTTTGGAAAAACGACTATTTTACAACTCTGATGGAAGGGCAGAAACGGGAGAAATATCTCAACAGGATCATCCCGGAACTGCATCCCGGCGTGTTCCCGAAAAATGATATGGAACACGTGGAGTTGGAAGTCCGTTTTAAGGACAGGGACTATCAGGTTGAACTGCGCCGGGTGTCTGTGGAAGGTTTCAGCGAGAAGGAGGAACTTCTGCAGATCCCAGAGGAGAAGGAGTTCTTTATCGCAGTCTATATGAAGGATGTCACCGAACTCAATGCATACATCCGCGAAAATGAAGAACAGCGCATGATCGCCGGATTGATCTACATTGACAATTATGATGAAGTCATGGAGAGTGTAGAGGAAGTGAGGCAGTCCCTTCTGGTGGCGCTCATTGACCGGAAGATCAACAAATATATCGGCGATGTGGACGGTATTGTCAAGAAGATGGAGAAGGACAAATATTTTGTTGTCATCCGTAAAGAGAGTTACAAGAAGATAAAGGAAGACAAATTCTCCCTTCTGGAAGAAGTGAAACAGGTAAATATCGGAAATGCCCGGTCTGCGACGCTGAGTATCGGCCTTGGACTCAATACGGCCACATATGCCCTGAGTTATCAGTATGCCCGTGTGGCTATTGACCTTGCACTGGCGCGGGGCGGAGATCAGGCGGTCATAAAAGACTGCAACGGGATCACATATTTTGGCGGAAAGAAAGAGCAGACTGCAAAAAATACCCGTGTTAAGGCTCGTGTTAAGGCAGAGGCGCTCAGAGAGTTTATTGTCACCAAAGACCAGGTGATCGTAATGGGGCATAAGATCGCAGATCCGGATTCCTTTGGAGCCTGTATGGGAATTTACCGGGCGGCGGTCAGCCTGGAGAAAAAAGCCCACATTGTGATCAATGAGGTGACAGGATCTGTCCGCCCTCTTTATGATGAGATTGCCGAGAGCCCGGCCTATGAGGATGATATATTCCTTACGTCAGATCAGGCTCTTGATTATATTAATGATAATACGATGGTGATCGTGGTGGATACGAATAAACCGCAGATGACGGAGTGTCCCGAACTGCTGAGGCGCTCCCGCATGATCGCGGTTCTTGATCATCACCGTCAGAGCAGTATGAATATTGAGAATGCAGTGCTCTCCTATGTAGAGCCCTACTCTTCCTCTACCTGTGAGATGGTGGCGGAAGTGCTGCAGTATATTGTGGATGACATCAAATTCCCGTCTGTTGAGGCAGACTGTCTATATGCGGGAATTATGATAGATACAAGAAACTTTATGAACCGGACAGGAGTGAGGACATTTGAGGCGGCCGCATTTTTAAGAAGGTGCGGCGCCGATATCACCCGCGTTCGCAAGATGTTCCGGGACGATATTGAATCTTACCGGGCAAAGGCCGAAGCCGTGCGGATGGCAGAGGTCTACCGCAGCCAGTATGCCATTGCGCAGTGCCCCGGGGATATCGAGAGTCCGACCGTGCTTGCAGCCCAGGCGGCCAACGAACTGCTGGATATCAGCGGTATAAAGGCTTCTTTTGTGCTTACGGTATATGAAGGGAAGATTTATCTGAGCGCCCGGTCCATAGACGAGGTCAACGTGCAGATCATTGCAGAGAAGCTGGGCGGCGGCGGACATATTAACTCAGCGGGCGCGCAGTTTGACCATACAAATATAGACGAGGCGATCAAGACGCTGAAACAGACGATAGACCAGATGATAGAGGAAGGAGATATATAGACATGAAAGTGATCTTACTGCAGGATGTAAAATCTCTCGGAAAAAAGGGAGAGATCGTAAATGTAAATGACGGCTATGCAAGAAACTTTATCCTCCCGAAAAAAATGGGAGTCGAAGCCACGGGAAAGAACTTAAACGACCTGAAGCTTCAGAAAAACAATGAGAAAAAAGTGGCGCAGGAGCAGCTGGAAGCAGCGAAAGTTCTTGCGGAAAAGCTGGGACAGGGGAAAGTGGAACTGGCGATTAAAGTAGGCGAAGGCGGCAGGGCATTTGGCTCTGTATCGAGCAAAGAGATCGCAGCGGCAGTGAAAGAGCAGATGGGCCTGGATGTGGATAAGAAAAAGATTCAGCTCAAAGAAACCATAAAGTCGTTGGGAACCCATATTGTTCCAGTTAAACTGCACCCGGAAGTGACGGCTGAGTTAAAAGTAACTGTAAAGGAAGAGGCATAAGGAGAGTCGTTCTTTATGGATATGGAAGCTGCAATGAAAAGAATACCGCCCCACAGCGTGGAGGCCGAGCAGGCTGTGCTGGGGGCGATGCTGATGAATAAGGAGGCTGTGATGGTAGCCTCCGAAATTATTTCCGGCGAAGATTTTTACCAGACAGCATACGGAATTCTGTTTGACGCTATGGTAGAACTTTTCCACAAGGGAAAGCCTATCGATCTGATCACCTTGCAGGAACACCTCAAGGAGAAGGACGTGCCGCCGGAAGTCAGCAGCATGGAATATGCGAGAGAACTTCTGGTAGGGACCCAGACTTCGGCTAATGTCAAGTATTATGCGGAGATCGTGCGGGACAAGGCCGTGCTGCGCAGGCTGATCCGGATTAACGAGGAGACAGCAAACACCTGTTATCTTGAAAATAAGCCCCTGGAGGAGATCCTGGACGAGACGGAAAAAAAGGTTTTCGAACTGGTAGAACATGGGAATTCTCAGGAGTATACGCCGATCAAGCAGGTTGTTTTGAACGCTTTGGATGTAATCGAGAGGGCGTCCAAGACGAAAGGAACCGTAACCGGCATACCGACAGGATTCATAGATCTGGATTATAAGCTTTCCGGCCTTCAGAGATCAGACCTTGTCCTGATCGCGGCCCGCCCGTCTATGGGGAAGACCGCCTTTGTT
The DNA here is from genome assembly GCA_019115385.1 of Candidatus Mediterraneibacter avicola. Classification (GTDB taxonomy): domain Bacteria; phylum Bacillota; class Clostridia; order Lachnospirales; family Lachnospiraceae; genus Mediterraneibacter; species Mediterraneibacter avicola. The sequence goes on from DXDR01000071.1 coordinate 28,469, forward strand.
CTCAATATCGCACAGCACGTGGCGTTCCGGCAGAATCTTGCCGTAGCTATCTTCAGTCTTGAGATGTCCAAGGAACAGCTGGTAAACCGTCTGTTTTCCCTGGAGTCCCATGTGGACGCGCAGGTGCTGAGGACTGGAACGCTTTCGGATACAGATTGGGAAAAACTGATCGAAGGAGCCGGCACTATCGGGAACTCCCGGATGATCATTGATGATACATCGGGAATTTCTATTTCCGAGATGCGCTCCAAGTGCAGAAAATACAAACTTGAACTGGGACTGGATCTGATCATTATCGACTATCTTCAGCTTATGAGCGCCGGGGGCGGCAGAAGAAACGAAAGCCGCCAGCAGGAAATTTCTGAGATCTCACGGTCTCTGAAAGGCCTGGCAAGAGAACTGAATGTTCCGGTGATCGCTCTTTCCCAGCTGAGCCGTGCAGTAGAGCAGAGAACAGATAAACGGCCCATGCTCTCTGACCTGCGTGAGTCTGGTGCGATCGAGCAGGACGCCGACGTCTGTATGTTTATCTACAGAGACGATTATTATAATCCAGATACGGAGGATAAGAATATAGCGGAAATTATTATCGCAAAGCAGAGGAACGGCCCCATCGGTACGGTACGCCTTGCATGGATGCCGCAGTATACAAGATTTGGAAACGAGCTCAGACAGTAGAAAAGGACAAAGTGCAGCGGCACGGTACATTTCAAAAGGGGTCAGGCCCCTTTCGAAAGGCGCCGTGCCTTTATGTAAACATTTTTTTCAGTTTCAGGATCGGGCTGATCTTCATAGATTCTTTCCGGCTTGCCTGCTGCTGGCGGATGAGACAGTCCAGCTTGCGGAAATGTTCCTCCTGCTGGCGCTCTTTTGACTGCATCAGCCTGTCCATCTCCTGCATTACATCAGCAGTTACGGCTTCACTGATCCCCTTTTTAAGCACCTCATTATTTTCTGTGACAACCTCCGTGAGAACTTCTCCGAGCAGGGAACGAACTTGATCCAGTTGGCGGATTGGGATGACTACCTCGGCTTCCTGGGCGGGAAGAGCCGGTTTTGCCGGCTTGCTCTGGGATTCACCGTGAACCCTGTTCTGAATTTCGTTCTGCGGCTTTGGTGTTTTAACAGATTCTGTTTCCTTTGCCTCTTTTATCCTGAGACGGGTTGCTTTCAGTTCGGGAATCAGTGGTTTTAAGTCCTTCAGAAGCATTCCCTCGTCTTTCAGTTTCTTAATACAGCAGAAAAGCTGAATGTCATCTCTGGTATAATATCGATGTCCCATTTCCGTCCGGCCAATAGTCAGGCCCAGCTCTTCTTCCCAGTATCTTAAAACATGAGATTCAACCTCAACCTGCTTGGCGGCTTCAGAAATCATAAATCTGACTTCACCCATTAATATTTATACCTCCTTGTCTCAACCTGTTCACATTATACCACACGGCACCCCATCCCCACCCCCAAATCGTTCGTCAAATTGTTACAAATCCACACATGCACAAACAAGAAGAGACTGCCAGGGAAATGCGCTCGCATATTTCCCTGGCAGTCTCTTCTTGTTTGTATATGGCGGACGCCATCAGCGAGAAGGAGCGGCGAAGCCGTGGATTCGAGCTGGCATGTGTGGAGCGGGAAGGCGGACGCCATCAGCGAGAAGGAGCGGCAAAGCCGCGACTTCGAGCTGGCATGTGTGGAGGGGAGGCGGACGCCATCAGCGAGAAGGAGCGACGGAGGCGCGACTTCGAGCTGGCATGTGTGGAGCGGGAAGGCGGACGCCAACAGCGAGAAGAAGCGGCGAAGCCGCGGATTCGAGCTGGCATGTGTGGAGCGGGAAGGCGGAGGCCATCAGCGAGAAGGAGCGGCGAAGCCGTGGATTCGAGCTGGCATGTGTGGAGCGGGAAGGCGGAGGCCAACAGCGAGAAGAAGCGGCGAAGCCGTGGATTCGAGCTGGCATGGAAAAAGCCGCCCGCTTTCGACGGACGGCTCTGCTTGTGATCACTCGCGCTTTCTATTATTACTCTGCTGAAATAGCTCCTGTCGGACATGCAGCCTCGCATGCTCCGCAGTCTACGCACGCATCAGCGTCGATCTCGTATTTGCCATCGCCTTCAGAGATAGCGCCTACCGGACATTCGCCTTCGCAAGAACCACAGCTTACGCATTCATCACTAATAACATGTGCCATTGTATGATCCTCCTTCTTACAAATTCGAAAGCGGACTGTCCGCTTTTCGTTATACTCATTTTAATACAATAAAAATAAATATACAAGAGATTTTCGTGTTCTAAATTAAGTACCATCTCTATACAAGGGCATACACCCTGGTATAGAGATGGCAGGCGGCAGCAGTTATATGTTTATATCGGTAGCAGCGGAAAATAAAAATTGAGATAATTTTAAGAAAAAATCTCTTTCTTTTTTTGTTGTTTGGTGTATTATATCAGATGGAAGAATGATAACTCCTGTCCCCCAGGGACGCTGATATTTAAGGGATAGCGCCGCCGCTGATGCGGTGAAGGTTTAGAGTTTATACGGAGGCTGAAGATGAAAAAAAGTGTTATGACAGCAGTTGCCGCGGTCGTTTGTGCGGCCATGGGACTGTGCGCGTGCAGTTCAGAAGGAGAGAATGCATTTACCGGAGATGAGACGAAAGAGCCGGAATACCAGGCAAAGCTCAACGCCATATCTCCCGAGGCATACAATAATGTGGAAAACCTTGACCTTGAACCGGGAACTTATATTTCCGTAATTGGGAAAGAGGATGAATCTGCTTACTGGAAACAGGTGAAGAAAGGAGTCGAGCAGGCTGCAGCGGATCTGAATGAGGAACTCGGCTACAGCGGTGACGATAAGATCAATGTAATCTTTAACGCTCCGGGCGAACCGGGGGATATCGATGAACAGGTGAACATTCTTGACGAAGAACTGGCCAGATACCCGGATGTAATCGCTATATCAAGCATCGACGGGGAGGCGTCGGCGGTCCAGTTTGACCTTGCAACGATGAACGGGATCCCTGTTGTTGCGTTTGAGTCTGGAAACACGTATCAGGGCATACAGAGTACATGTACCACAGATAATGCAAAGGCTGCGGCTGACGCTGCAAAAAGGCTCTGTGAGTCTGTTGATGAAGAAGGGAAAGTGGTACTGATCGCAGAAGACTCCGTATCAAACAGTGTGAAGGAACAGATCAGCGGATTTACACAGGAACTCTCTGCAAATCACTTGGATGTTACATTTGCGGGAACAATTTATATGGATCAGCTTGACAGTCTGAAACGTCAGGCGGCAGCAGAAGAACTTGACATACCTTATGAAGAAGTTGTAAAAGCGGCGGCGTCAGTTTCCGGCGAAGAGAATGCGGCAGGAGCAGACGGAGGGGATGACACTCAGAAAGCGGCAGAACTTCTGGAACAGGTGGACGAAGTGGCGGACAAGATGGAAGACAGCGAAGCGATCGCATGGTATTTTGGACAGCACCCGGAACTGAAGGGGTGTCTGGCTGCCAGCGCCGAGGCGTCGCAGCTTGTCCTGGACGCTTTGGACAGTGCCGACGGGGACAACGAGATTTCTGTGATCGGGTTTGATGCAGGAAGTGAACAGCTTGAAGCGCTTGAAAATGGAGAACTGGATGGTCTGATCGTTCAGAATCCATTCGGCATGGGGTATGCGGCTGTAGTTGCATCAGCACGTACCGTCCTTCAGATTGGAAACGAGGCTCGTGTTGATACAGGGTATGTGTGGGTTGACCAGGAAAATATGGATAATGAAAATATCAGAGCCATGCTGTATGAATAGGGAAATCTTTGTCAGAACATGCAGGAATTCCACTCGACTCTGCATACGCAGTGCGCAAAACCGGGACTGAATTAACTTGCAATTCAGCTATAGGTATACTACAATAAATATAGTGTCCGCAGGTACCGCCCGACATAAAAAGCAGCGGGGCGGAATGCGGAAGATACAGACAGAAGTACGGCCGCGCCGGAAGAACTGTGCGGACAACAAAATGCAGGGGAGAGATGTTATGAGTGATAATTATAAGCCTCGTTCACTGGTAGAGATCATGAACGATGTTTTAAGCGCGGTAAGGGATTATTATGATGCAGAGTATGTTTATTATATTGAAAAGGAACAGGATGATATTGAAACGATCTACGAGTGGTGCGCAGAAAATATTCCCTGGCAGAGAGACCGCCTGAAGCTGCTTTCGCCGGAACATCAGCCGAAATGGATGAAGCAGGAGATTACGGATACAACGTCGGACAGTTACAGCGTGTTTCAGAAACTGGACGAGGACACCACGGCAATCCTGGCAGTGGCAGGGGTTCACAGGGGAGGATGCGAAATTGCGCTGATGCGTGCGGTTCTCCCGTATATCCCCCAGGCGATCGCACTTCAGAAAATGCAGAAGCAGCAAGAGTATTTAAGCTATCATGACGATCTGACGGGACTGCTCAACAGGAACAGTTTTGTGGATTATCTCGATCATGTGAAAGAAAAAGAACTCAAATCGCTGGGAGCCCTTTCTGTTGATATTAACGGACTTAAGAATTTTAATAAGGAATTTGGCCGGGATTACGGGGATGAGGTCGTGATCCGCGTAGGAGAGATCCTTGAGGAGTATTTTCACAGCGGCTTTGTATATCGTCTCACCGGTGACGAATATCTTGTCCTGATGGAAAATACATCTTATGAAGATTTTACGAAAAAGATTTACGCGGTACACAGCAGGCTTGACAATATCAGCCTCGGGCTGACGTCCATGGGATATGCCTGGGAAAAAGTAGCCATTGATGTTGAAAAGCTGGTTACAAACGCGGAAGTCATGATGCGCGATGAGAAGAAGAAGTATTATAAGAATCTTAAAAAAGGACATCATGAGCCGATCATCAAGCAGGATCTTCTGGATGATATTAAACAGGGCAACTTTATTGTCTGCCTGGTGCCGAAGATCGACGTAAGCACCGGAAAGGTGGCGGGCGCTGAGGCAGTGGTGCGCTATCATCATAAAGATCTGGGAATTGTGGATCCGGGGAAATACATCAACCTCCTCGAAGAAACAAAACTGTCTCATTATCTGGATCTGTATGTATTTGAAGAGGTGTGCAGGACGCTGCACAGGTGGGACATCGAGGATATGCCGATGATCTCCGTCTCTGTAAATTTCGCAGGGGCTACACTCAGGCAGGAAAGCATAGCGGACAAAATGCTTCGTCTGGTTGAAAAATATCATGTGCGCTGTGAATATCTTGAAGTAGAAGTCTCCGAATCGGGAAGTGAGATGAACCAGGAAATGCTGGCGGAGACGAGCAGCAAAATAAGGAAGGCCAACGTGCGGGTGATCCTGGACCATTTCGGGGCAAAAGACTCCAGTTTCTCGATCTTATCTCTTATGGAGTTTGACGGTCTGAAGCTGGACAAGAGTCTGATCACCAATATTGTGGGGAACCGGAGGAGCCAGATCGTTGCACAGGCGGTGATCGATATATGCAGGCAGCTGGGAGCTTATGTACAGGCTGCGGGCGTTGAGACGCAGGATCAGCTCAATGTACTTGAGGAACTGGGGTGCGATTACGCCCAGGGCGCTCTCTTTAACAAGCCGATCACCATAGAAACATTTGAAGTCCGCTATTTAAGGGGATAAAATGATCAGAGCATGGGTTGCGGATGTGACGCCGCTTTATGAAGAAACCTGTTATAACAGATACTATGAGGGGCTTCCGTCTTTTCGGAGAGAAAAGGCGGACGCCCTGAAATATTTGTCAAAAAAGGCTCAGAGCGTCGGCGCGTGGCTTCTCTGGGAGAGAATGCGCGCGGAATACGGGCTTGGGGAGAATGCTTCCTTCAATCTGTCCCATTCGGACAGATGGGTGATGTGCGCGGCTCAGACGGAGGGGGAAAACGCGCAGGTCGGCTGTGATATTGAGAAAGTGTCAGAAATGCGTATTCGGGTGGCGGAAAAACGATACTGCCGGGAAGAATACGAAAGGATACTGGAAGCGAAGTCGGAAGAGGAAAAAGCAGACTGCTTTTTCCGGTTCTGGGTATTAAAGGAAAGTTTTATGAAGGCAACCCGTAAAGGGCTGGCTCTTCCCCTGAATTCTTTCTGCATCCGGCTGGATGACCCCCCTGTACTGATCCGACAGCCTGAAGAGTATCCGATGCCATATTATTACAGAGATTATATGGTGGAAGGAATTCCCTGTAAGATGGCTGTGTGTTCCACAGACTGCCATATTGCCGACAGGCCTGAGATTTACTGCATAAAATGAGATTAACTCAGTGTTGACGCGCTGTTTCATGTTTGATAGGATAGAATAAGCAGAAGAAATAAACATTTTTATTGACAGGAACCGGACCGGCAGCAGTGGTACGGTATTTTGTCGTACTGAGGATAAAGGGGTATAAATAGTACATAAGGAGGAGAAGAATGGAAGATTTAACATTCGGTGAACAGGTAAAGATCATTCTCGGAAGAAAAGGGATGACGATCAAGCAGCTGGCGGAGCTGATCGAAGTCAGGACAGGCAAAAAAATGTCAAGGCAGAATCTGACTCAGCGGCTGGGCAGGGATAATTTTCAGGAGCAGGATATGCGCATGATCGCCGAGATCCTGGAATGTCCGTTCCGGCTCAGCATTCTGGGGGGAGAGAGCGCGGCCCGGACAGCTGTAAAAACAGAGAGCAGACATGCGGATGCAGAAATCCCGTCTCCGTCCCTGGAACCGCGGGCGGAACTTCAGGACCGCCAGAAGAAGCCGCAGCAGGAGCAGCCTGAGCAGAAAGCGCCGGAGAATACGGCTGCGGAGACAGCGGGGGCGGATGAGAGAGATATGACGATCGGCGAACTGTATGATATCCATCGGGAATTAAGCGAAATGGAAGAGAGTATAAAAGCAGGAGAGCCGGCGGAAAAAGCGAAGGAAGAGATTGAGAAAAAGAAAGGCAGATTCAGGCCGGGAGGTATCTTCCTGCGCAGAAAGTATACAGAAGAGCCGGAGGAGATACAGGAGGCCTCTTTGGAAGAGACTGGCGGGTACGATCAGGAAACTGAACGGGAAGATGCGGAGAGAGAGGCGGCAGACGGAGTTGTTCAGGAACAGGATATGCCGGCTGCGGCGTCTGAAGAGCAGAGCGAAGATGAATTTGAGCCGGTCATCCCCAGAAAGGATGCGGAAGAAGACACGGTGGCAGGTGAGATCAATCCTTACACTGGAAGAGAGTATCAGTCCAACAGTGTGCGTATGCATCCTACCAGGATCGGATACGTTCAGGTATATGACCGGAGTATCCATAAGTGGACAGATATGACAGAGTGGGCATTTCTGGGATATCAGGAACGCAAGAAAACACTTTTGGGCAATGCCTACGAACCTCCGATCTATCTGGATTAACGATCTGACGAAGCCCCGCAGCCTGTCTGCGGGGCTGATTGCAATATCGGACAGGCGGCGGAGGGCAAAGATGCCCGGCTCCGGCATCAGAAAGGGGAAAACTGTGGAATGGCGTACATTATTGTCTGACAGGCGGGAGAGGGAAAGTGCAGGACGGATCAGAACGGCAGATCTGAGAAGCGAGTTTGAAAAAGATTATCACCGTATTATAGGAAGCGCATCGTTTCGGAGACTTCAGGATAAAACCCAGGTGTTTCCGCTGGATAAAAGTGATTTCATCCGCACCCGTCTCACACACTCTCTGGAAGTGTCTTCTCTGGGAAAATCACTGGCACAGAACATTGGAGAAAATATACTGAAATACAGAAAGGATTCTGGTTTTACTCCCCGGATGAAGGAGGATATTTCCCACATACTGGAGTGCGCAGGACTGATACATGATATTGGGAATCCGCCGTTCGGGCATTTTGGCGAACTGGCGATCCGGGAGTGGTTTGTGAGGAATCTCCCGGTTCTTTCCTTTCAGGGGAAAAAACTGACGGATATGCTAAGCGAGCAGATGAAAGCGGATCTCTGCCATTTTGAAGGAAATGCACAGGCTTTGCGCCTGGTGACTAAACTTCATTATCTGGTGGATGAGCACGGGATGAATCTGACCTATGCACTCCTCAATACCATTATAAAATATCCTGTCTCGTCTTTGGAGATCAACGAGAACAGCGGAAATATCAGAGAGAAGAAGATGGGGTATTATTATGCTGATCAGGATGTGTTTTTCCGCATCACATCAGCCACAGGGGCGGGAAAGTCCAGGCATCCGCTGACATACATTCTGGAAGCGGCGGACGACCTGGCATATAAGACGGCAGATATCGAGGATGCATTTGTCAAGGGGTTTATCAGCTATCCTGCGCTGGAGCGCGAACTTCGGGAACTGGAGGAAAAAGAGAGTCAGCCGGCATTCCGGGCAGCCGGAAAGCTGCGGGGACTTTATGAGCGGGGCGTGCAGAAGGGCGTCAGTAATCCAGAGGACTATGCTGTGAAAAACTGGATCATAAGCGCCCAGGGATTTTTGATCAACTGCGCTACTTTTGGATTTACTTCTAATTATGACAGTATCATGGACGGAAGCTTCAGGAAGGATCTGTTTTACGGCACGTATGGAGAAAAGCTGATGGATTTGCTGGGAGATATGGCCCAGCGCCGCGTTTTCTCCACCAGAGAGATTTATAAGATGGAGGTCTATGAATCGACGATCCTGAATTACCTGATGGACAGGCTGGTCCACGCGGTCCTGAATTTCGACTCCGATGACAGGCCGGAATCGATCGATTCAAGAATCATGTCCTTTATATCGGATAATTATAAAAATGCCTACCGGATCCATTCCGAGGGGAAGAGCGAGGCGGAAACAGTATATCTCCGCCTGCTCCTCGTAACGGATTATGTGTGCGGCATGACAGACAGCTATGCAAAGCGGCTGTATCAGGAGATGAACGGCATTGTCTGAGAACAGGCCGGACGATGCTGTACCCAGACTTAAACATACATTGCTTCTGACATCTATTCAAGTTTTCCTGCGCCCACACATCGGCACCAGTAGCCGAAGTCGGCGCCGGGACTCTGCTCTTCTGGTTCCAGATTCAGGGCAGAAGCATATTCCCGTGTAAATTGTGGAAAGCCAAACAGATCTGCGGCTTTGGCCTCTCTGGGATCGTAAATCCCGGGTACGCCGAGCCAGAGGCGGCCTTTTTCTTCCGCCAGCAGCAGGTGGTTATAGTTATGATAGCCGTGCAGCAGGAAGCTGTTGTTGGCAAGAAACCAAAAACGCCGCGGAAGGACGGACAGATCCGAACGTTGTATCTTTCTGGCCTTTTTGCGGTCGGCCTGTTCCGGCACATCCTGAACGGACACATCTTCCATTTCAGGAGACGGGATGGCTTCTGTATCAGCGGTTGTGTCAGTTTCCACCGGCGCGGCAGCATTGCCCGCATCTTCCGGTGAAGGAATGTTGTCTGGCTCTTCAAAAGAAGGAACATTGTCTGAACTTTCAAAAGAAGGAATATCGTCTGGATTTTCTAATGCAGGAATACCATCGGAACTTTCCTGTGCAGGACTGCTTTCAGGAGTTTCAGACAGATCCGGCAGGATTTCCTCTTCCGGTTCTTTTTCAGCAGAAGAGGAGGGCGGCTGCAGCATGGAGATGTCCGCCGGAAAGAATAGGGCGGATGCCATCCAGAACAGGGGGATGCCCTGACCCGGAAGCTTTATAATAAAACCGTCTATTTCCGAGAGAGGACGCCCTTCGGGAAAGAAACGCTCTGATATGGGAAGGCGTGCGGAGACACTTTTCCCAAAACAGTTAAGCGTGGCAATTCTGGTTCCCGTCATGGCGTTCCCGTTTCTGTAAAAGGCATACAGCTCAAGGGAAGCTCCGTTTCCGACTGAGATGCCCCGGACATGGATCTGCAGGATGCACGTCTGGTAACGGCGGGAGATTTTGATAAAGCCTACATTTCTCTTTCGCCGGTTGTTTTCATATTCATATAAATAAAAAATGCCGGGATTCATAATATACCTCTGGTCTTGTCTTTACTCATTCCAGTGTATTCGGGGAGAAAAGAAAAAAGAACAGGGAAAGAAAGGAAAGCTATGACAGCAGAGAGGACAGACCGGATGACGGAACAGGAAAAGATTGACGAAAAATATATGAGGGAGGCCCTTCGGCAGGCAAAAAAAGCGTATCGGCTGGAGGAGACTCCGATCGGCTGTGTGATCGTCCATGAGGGGAAAATTATCGGGCGGGGATACAATCGGAGAAATACTGATAAGAGCCCTCTTGCCCATGCAGAGATCACAGCGATAAAGAAAGCCAGCAGAAAACTGGGCGACTGGAGGCTGGAAGGCTGTACCCTTTATGTGACGCTGGAACCGTGCCAGATGTGTGCAGGGGCGATCGTGCAGTCGCGAGTGGAACGTGTGGTTGTGGGCTGTATGAATCCGAAAGCGGGATGCGCCGGATCTATCCTGAACCTGCTGGATGTAAAAGAATTTAATCATCAGGCAGAGCTTGTGACCGGGGTGCTGAAAGAGGAGTGCAGTGCGCTGATGACCGGATTTTTTCGGGAACTGAGAGAGCGCAAGAAGGCGGAAAGGAAAGGCAGCCGGGTTTCTGTATAGAATCCGGCTGCCTCATTTATGGAAACAAAAAATATTCTTTTTGCGTGCATTGCGCTTCGAACATGATCCACAGACGTTACCCCGGCAGTTAACTCAGCCCAGGCGCCCTCACGGCACCCGGGAGCTCCTGCTTAGTGCTGCTCCGTTCCCGACCTGACACGGTTCACAGGTTCCCGTCGCGTGAGACCCGGACATCAACATCACTTACCGGGGGCAGCCCTGCCGACTGCCGCCCTCTGCGCAATATCACCCCTGCTATAGCGGATTGCAGGTACAAGGTACCGCTAACACCCCGGCTGCACGAGTCTTCATTTTACATGGTTTTAAGGGAATTGTCAACGGATGCCGGGAAAACAAATTGCCGAAATGCATAATTGATGATAAAATGGTCGGAAAAGGTGATGAATATGAAGATTCTTTTAGCGGCGGTAAATGCAAAATATATCCATTCAAATCTTGCTGTGTACAGTCTGCGGGCGTATGCGCATAAATATGAAAGTGAGATTCAGATCGCCGAATATACGATAAACCAGACAGTGGATGAGATCCTGATGGATCTCTATAAGCACAGTCCTGATATCCTTTGTTTGTCCTGTTATCTGTGGAATATAAGTTATATAAAGCAGATCGTCACAGAACTTCCGAAAGTTCTGCCTTACACGGATATATGGCTGGGCGGGCCGGAGGTCTCGTACAGCGCCCGGGAACTGCTTGAGGAATATGCGGCAGTTGCAGGTATTATGTGCGGGGAGGGCGAGGAGACATTTCTTGAACTGATAGAATATTATCATTCTGGCACCGGGAAAACTTCTGATGCTGAGGCAGAGGGACTGCGCGGCAGCGGGGAGGAAAAAGGACAGGGAAGAGACGGCGGCATAACGGCCTTAAGCGGCCGGAGCCTGGAACACATCTGTGGGATCGCATACCGGAAAGTGGATGGAACGATCGGCCAGACACCGCCCCGTCCGGCCCTTGATCTGAGCACAGTGCCCTTTGCATACGGTCATATCGAAGATTTTAAGAACCGCATTATTTACTATGAATCCAGCCGGGGCTGCCCGTTTTCGTGCAGTTACTGTCTTTCTTCTATAGACAGATGTCTTCGATTCCGAGATCCTGAACTGGTGAAACGGGAACTGCAGTTTTTTATTGATCATGAAGTCCCTCAGGTGAAATTTGTGGACCGTACTTTTAACTGCCGGCATGACCATGCTATGACAGTGTGGCGGTATATCAAGGAGCATGACAAAGGTATTACCAACTTCCACTTTGAGATAGGAGCGGATCTTCTCAATGAGGAAGAAATCAGACTGATCCGCAGTATGCGTCCGGGGCTGATCCAGCTTGAGATCGGCGTTCAGTCTGCAAACGACAGGACGATCTGTGAGATAAAGAGGAAGATGGATCTGGAAAAAGTGGAGCGCACCGTGGCGGAGGTCAGGGAAAAGCGAAATGTGCACCAGCATCTCGACCTGATCGCAGGGCTTCCGTATGAGGACTATGGGAGTTTTGAGCGTTCCTTTAACCGTGTTTACGCCATGCAGCCGGATCAGCTGCAGCTTGGGTTCCTGAAGGTGCTTAAAGGATCGCTGATGTATGAGAAGGCAGGAGATTACGGCCTGGTATATCAGGATCGTCCGCCGTATGAAGTGCTGTCTACGACATGGCTTTCCTATGCCGATGTGATCCGGCTCAAAGGAATCGAGGAGATGGTGGAGGTCTATTACAACAGCGGACAGTTCAGAAACACGATGGAACAGGCAGAGAAAGAATTTTCCGGCGCATTTTCCATGTATGAAGCGCTGGCGGATTATTATGAAAAAAAGGGATATTTCAAAGTCAGCCATTCGCGTCTTGCCCGATATGAGATCCTTTTCTGTTTTATAGAAGAATATGTGGGAGCGGGAACGAAAAAAACGGAAGAATACCGGGAGTGGTTGACATTGGACATGTATTTGAGGGATAATGTGAGAAACCGGCCTGATTTTATCGGAGAGAGCAGTGTGTCCAGGGAAGAGACTGCAGAATTTTATAAGAGAGAGGCCGAGGAATTCCGGTATCTGAAAGGATACGAAGGATATGACAGAAATCAGCTGCGCAAGATGACTCATCTGGAGAGGATCGGCGGCAGGCTCCTGCTGTTTGACTACCGCGGCCGGGACAGGCTGACAGGGGATGCGGCAGTTTTCTGCATTGACAGTTTAAAAGACGGGAACGGACTCCCGGCGAGTCTTGAAATGAAAGGACAATGAAATGAATTTCTATGATAAAAAAGTCAGACGTATTATATCGATTCTGATCATAGCGATCGTTGCTGCAATGATAATTACAATGGTGATCCCATATATTGTTTAAAAAGAAATCCGCCTGTGGCAGGCGGAAGATGAGGAAGCAGGGTGGAACTGACAGAGTATGAACAGGAAGAAGCAGAAACGAGATGTGCGTATAAAAAAAGCGCGGAGGAAAGCGGTCATTTGCGGCGTTTGTGTGGCTGCCGCTGCTTTTCTTGTCATCATTTTTATAAACAGCATGCTTCGCCGCACTTTGGAACAGTACGAGCCGGATATTATTATTGACGGGGTATTTATCGGGGATACTGACGTATCCGGTATGACGGCGGAAGAGGCAGAGGCTGCGGTCGGGGCAGATACAGAGCAGATTTCCGGCGAACTGATCATTTTTGATCTCGGAGACGGCCGCGAGGCAAGGGCTACGCTGAAGGAACTCGGGCTCTCGGTAAAAGAGCTGGATAAGATTATAGGCCAGGCTGTGGATTACGGGAAAAAGGGAAGCAGGGTCGAAGCTTACAAGATTCTGAAAGCGTCTGAAAAGGGAGAGCAGAAGCGGTTTCCGATCCAGTATCAGGTTACAGAGGAATCCGTAGGGGAGGTGCTTCTGTCACGCATAGACGGTCTGCTCAACAGTCCGCAAAATGCCGCGCTTACACAGCAGGACGGCGTATCCGCCGTGATAGGCGATGAACCGGGTGAGGCGCTGAACCTGAAGGAGACGGCGGCTGAGCTTAATGAATTTCTGGGAGAAGGATGGAAGAAAGAAGGCGGCCGGGTACAGGCGGTCCTTGATCAGGTGCAGGCTGATATTACAGAGGAGGATCTTCAGGAGATCACGGATGTGCTTGGAACCTACAGTACAAATTATGGGACCAGCTCGGAAGCGAGAAAGAAAAATGTTGAATCAGGCGCCGGTCATATTGACGGTATTTTGATCCGGCCAGGGGAAGAAATATCGGTGAATGAACTTTTGTCACCCTATACCCCGGAAAACGGATATGAAAATGCGCCTTCCTATGCGGGCAATGAAGTGGTGGAGTCAATGGGCGGAGGCATCTGCCAGGTATCTACAACACTGTACAATGCTCTGCTGTACGCAGAGATTGAGATTACGGAAAGACATGAGCATTCTATGATGGTAGGGTACGTGGATCCTTCCAGGGATGCTGCGATCGCAGAAGGACTAAAAGATCTGAAATTCAGGAACAACCTGGAAAACCCGATCTATATTGAGGGAACAGCGGCGGACGGAACGCTTACGTTTAATATCTATGGAAAAGAATCCAGAGTTTCCGGGCGTACGGTGGAATATGAGAGCGAAACTGTAGAGATGGTGGAGCCGGATGAGACGGATTATATTGCAGTGGATGAAAGCATCGGCACCATGTACACGGAAAGCGAGGGGAAACAGGGACGTTCAGCCCGGCTGTGGAAAGTAGTTACGGAAAATGGCGAAGAGATAAGCCGGGATATTATAAATGACAGCTATTATCTGGCCACAGACCGGAAGGTGGCGGTGGGGACGGCGTCGGAAGATGCAGCGGAGACAGAGAAGATGAAAGCGGCCATTGAAACGCAGGACCTGGAAAAGATTGAGAAAGCGATGGCTGAAATTGCAGAGAGCCGCGCGCAGGCGGATGAAGAGCAGCAAGGAGAGTTATGAGACCTGGGAAGATCACACAGACGGCGTGGAACCGTTTTATCAGAAAAAAAATCCATAAAGAGCGCAGCGGAACACTTTTTGTCCCTTCACCGGAGGAAAACTGTTCGGGGATTCCGGCCGGGCCGGACGGTGCAGTTATCTGGAGTGATGCGGCGGCTGTGGGGGATTCGCCCCGGACAGTCTGGTATGCGGCTCTTCAGGCGGCGGGAAATCTTGCGGCCAGAGGAGCCTCTCCACGGGGCATATCCCTGCGTATCCTGTTTCCGGGTGATGTCCCGGAGAATATGCTCTCTGCCGCAGCGGAGGCGGCGCAGGATATCTGCGGGCAGACGGGGACGGAGCTTACCTGTTTTCAGGGGGAAGTAAGCAGTGCGGTGCAGAGAACCGTGGCGCTGGCGGTATCTGCGGGCACAACATTTTGCGGCGGGATCACCGGAGGCATGAGCCCGGGGCAGGAGATCCTGTTCTGCGGCTATGCGGGCCTGGAGGGAACTCTTCGCATTCTGGATGAGGCGGAGGAGGAACTTGCCGGGAGATTTGTCCCCGGTTTCCTTGCACAGACCAGGGAACTTTGGCATGAACTTGTGATGCCGGATCAGATCGCGGATATCTGCAAAGAAAGGACGGCCGGTGGGGAACCTATGGTATCGGCTGTCCGTCAGATTGGCAGCGGAGGGATTCTGGCCGCCCTTTGGGAGCTGGCTGATATCTCCGGCGCGGGGCTGGAGGTGAGTATGGAAGCCATGGCGCTGAAACAGGAAACGGTGGAGATCTGCGAGTATTACCAGATCAATCCTTACCAGATGACATCGGCGGGCAGCTATCTGGTTGCCACAGATCATGCAGAGGAACTGATGCACGTACTGGAAAAGGCGGGAGTGCGGGCCGGAAGGCTTGGGATTGCGAAAGCGCAGAATGCGCGGGTGATCACAGGCGGAGAAGAGAAGAGATATCTGGACCGTCCGGCCCCCGACAGCCTGGCGTGCTGGTGGGAAGGAAGGCCTTTCAAAAATAATACAGACAAACAGGAGGGAATATTATGAATGAAAAAAAGGAAACGCTGCGGATTGAGATTTTAAAATATATAGAAAAAAACAGCCGCGTTAATCTGGGAGAGCTTGCAGTTATGCTGGGAGTGGAAGAGACAGATGTGGCAAATGAGATGGCTGAGATGGAGAAAGACAAGATCATATGCGGCTATCATACGCTCATAGACTGGGACAGGGCAGGCATGGAAAAGGTGACGGCGCTGATCGAGGTTCGGGTAACGCCGCAGCGGGACAGAGGATTCGACCGGATCGCGGAGAGGATCTATAATTATCCGGAGGTCTACGCAGTTTATCTTATTTCCGGAAGCTACGATCTGCTGGTGACTCTTGAGGGCAGAACTCTGAAGGAGGTGTCCAGGTTCGTATCGGAGAAACTTTCGCCGATTGACGAAGTTTTGAGCACTGCAACACATTTTATCCTTAAAAAATACAAAGACCACGGGACGATCATGGTGCCCCGCAAAGAGTCGGAAAGGATGCTGGTGACACCGTGATGAGAAGTCCGTTATCAAAAAAAATCATAGATATTCAGCCTTCCGGTATCCGCAAGTTCTTCGATGTGGCAAACGAGATGGAAGACGCAATCTCTCTCGGCGTGGGTGAGCCGGATTTTGATACTCCGTGGAGAATCCGTGAGGAGGGCATTTTTACCCTGGAAAAGGGAAAGACGTTTTATACATCCAATGCCGGGCTGCTGGAACTGAGAAATGAGATCTGCAGTTATCTGGAAAGAAAAATCCATGTATCATACGACCCGAAGCATGAGACTCTGGTCACCGTAGGAGGAAGCGAGGCTATAGATATCGGTCTGCGCTGTATGCTGGATCCGGGGGATGAGGTGCTGATTCCTCAGCCCAGCTACGTCTCTTATCTTCCCTGTACGATCATGGCTGACGGCGTGCCGGTGATCGTGCCGCTCCAGCACGAAAACCAATTTAAGCTGACAGTCGGGGATCTGGAAAAATACACAACGCCCAGGACAAAGGTTCTTATCATGCCGTTCCCAAACAATCCCACAGGCTCCATAATGACCAGGGAGGATCTGGAACCCGTGGCAGAATTCGTAAAAGAGCATGATCTGTATGTTATGTCCGACGAGATTTATTCTGAACTTACATACGGTAGCGAGCACGTTTCCATCGCCAGCCTTCCCGGAATGCGGGAGCGGACGATCGTGATCAACGGATTTTCCAAGGGCTTCGCCATGACAGGATGGCGTCTGGGCTACTGCTGCGGGCCGGCTGAGATCATAGAACAGATGACCAAGCTGCACCAGTTTGCGATTATGTGCGCGCCAACCAACAGCCAGTATGCGGCGGTGGAAGGACTTCGGAACTGTGACGGCGAAGTGCAGGAAATGCGCCGATCCTACAACCAGAGAAGAAGATTCCTCATGAATGAGTTTAAAAGGATGGGGCTGGAGTGCTTTGAGCCATTCGGAGCGTTCTACGTATTCCCCAGCATAAAAGAGTTTGGCATGAGCTCGGAAGAATTTGCAGAAAGACTGCTGATGGAAGAAAAAGTGGCGGTCGTTCCGGGAACAGCATTCGGAGAGTGCGGAGAGGGATTCCTCCGAATCTCGTACGCATACTCCATAGAAGACCTGAAAGAAGCGCTGGGGCGCGTGGAGAAATTTATTCAGAAATTGAGAAATGTCTGACAATTTCTTCAAAAGGGGTCAGGCCCCTTTTGGGGAAATTGTGCGACAATTCTGGTAAAAGGGGACTGTCCCCTTTTGAAAGGAAGAAGAACGGATGTTGAATATTGTTCTTTTGGAGCCGGAGATTCCGGCGAATACGGGAAATATCGGCAGGACGTGTGTGGCGGCGGGAGCCTGTCTGCATCTGATCGGCCCTCTGGGATTTAGTTTGTCTGAGAAGGCGCTGAAACGTGCGGGAATGGATTACTGGAAAGACCTTGATGTGACGACTTATATTGACTACCGGGATTTTCTTGAGAAGAATCCGGGTGCAAAGATATATATGGCGACTACGAAGGCTCAGAAAATGTATACGGAAGTGAATTATGAGCCGGACTGCTACATCATGTTTGGGAAGGAGAGTGCAGGGATTCCTGAGGAGCTTCTTGTGCAGAACAGGGAAAACTGTGTGCGCATTCCGATGATGGAGCAGATCCGGTCGCTGAACCTGGGAAATTCGGCTGCGATCGTGTTGTATGAGGCACTGCGTCAGAATGGGTTTGCGGGGATGGAGACGGCGGGAGAACTGCATTATTTACAGTGGAGCGGTTCCTGATCTGTCCCTTTTCTATGTGCAGGCGTTTGCTGGAGCCCGGAGCGTGTATTTCCGGTATGTGGTCATATTTTTTGAGAACATTTATTCCGTGGAGGATCCCCCTCAGTAAGTGAGGAGGTCTCTTTCACGGATTTTTTATGTGTCTGAATATCTATCCCTTCTATGACAAGGGCTTTTTCCAGGATACTGATACATCCTAATGGAATAACCGATATGAAAGAAATGCTCTCAAATTGAATACTGACAAATTGATTAACAATTATCATTTCTGCTTATAAATGTTTTGAATAATTTTTCTGCCTGTTATATAATGATTTTAGACGTGTGTAAAGACTGTGTTAAAATTTATCTGCTGTATGATACAGGAAGGATTGGAAAAACTAAGGAGACAGAAATAATCGTGAAAGGTGGTGGATAAAATATGGTAGAAGAGACGATCCGCGCGATTCGGGAGACGGAGAGAGAAGCAAATCAGATTGTGGAGAGCGCAGAACATGAGGGAAATCGCATTGCCCGGGAAGCTCAGGAACGCTCCGCCCAGATTAGAGAGGAAATCATAAATAATGCAAAGGAAAGAGCGGAATCAGAGATGGAAAGCGCACGCTCGGCAGGAGAAAAGTTAAAGAGAGATGCGGAGAATGAGATTAAGAGAGTAACGGAAGAACTGAAGGCTTCTGCCGGAGAGAAGGAGAAGGAAGCAGTGGAGACGGTGATATCACTGCTGGTATAGAAAAAACGGTGCGAAAGTGCCATGCAGCAAAGGAGGGATAAATGAATGGCGGTAGTTAAGATGCAGAAAATCAGCATCTGCGCCCTGAAGAAGAACCGAAAAGCAATCCTTGAGAAATTACAGAGCCTGGGCGTTCTGGAAATTGGCCGCGTACTGGACGAGGACGCGGACTTCCGCAGGATGGATACCGTAGGAAAGAAACAGGGATTTGAGAAAGCAGCCGCATCTGTCGATCAGTCTCTTGAGATCCTGGACCGTTATATTCCTGAGGAACGTTCTATGTTTGCGGCTCTGGAAGGAAAGAAACTGATCACACCGGAGGAGGGACAGAACGTTCAGGAAGAGCGCCGGGAACTTTTAAAAACAGCGAAGCTGATTTATGACCTGGACCGGGAACATGCAGAGCAGTTTGCGGCCATAACAAAGCTTATGAACAGCATCGAGAGCCTGACGCCGTGGCTGGCTCTGGATGTTCCGCTAAAGGCCATGAAGACGGAGCGGGCGGTTTTCTTTCCGGGAACAATGCCCGGCGGTACTACGGCGGAAAAGGTGTACGGAATACTGGCGGAGAAGGCTCCCGAAGCGGAGAGCGTGGACGTGCACATCATCTCACAGGAGCAGAGTACGGTCTATCTGGCTTTGATCTGCCTGAGCGAAGAGGCGGGCGCTGTGGAAGAGGCGCTCAGGAGTGAAGGATTCGCAAGGCCGTCGCAGGCGTGGGACGAGACGCCTGCCCGTCAGAAGGAGCAGATGGAGAAACAGATTCAAGCGTGCCAGGGCAGGATTTCGGAGATTGAGGAGCAGATAAAAGCGCTTGCGGACGAGAGGGAGAGACTTAAGATCGTAGCGGATTACTACAGAGTCCGCGCAGATAAGTATGAAGTGCTGGGGGAATTACCTCAGTCGGACCGGACATTTTTTATTGGCGGCTATATACCGGCATCAGCAGCCCGGAAAGTGGCAGACTATCTGACAGAAAGATATGACTGCATGGTGGATGTAGAAGAACTGGAAGAAGATGAGGAACCGCCGGTCATTTTGAAGAACAATCCGTTCTCCGCCAACATGGAGGGCGTTGTGGAGTCGTATGGACTCCCGGTGAAAGGAGAAATCGATCCGACGACGATCATGTCATTTTTCTATGTGTTTTTCTTTGGCATGATGCTTTCGGATGCAGCATACGGAGTGATCGTTGCGGTTGTATGCGGGATTCTGGTGTTGAAATTTCCCAGGATGTCGCCGGGGATGAAGAAATCGCTTAAGCTTTTTTTCTACTGCGGGCTCTCGACCATTGTGTGGGGCATTCTTTTTGGCGGATATTTTGGAAATATCGTAGATATCGTTTCGGCTAAATTTTTTGGTACGACGATCACACCGCCGGCGCTGTGGTTCGTTCCGCTCAATGAACCGATGAAACTGCTGCTGTATTCCCTGCTCTTCGGAGTGATCCATCTGTTTACTGGTCTTGCGATTAAAGGATATCTTTGTATCAGAGACGGAAAGATCATGGATTTCTTCTGCGATGTGGTACTCTGGTTCATGCTCCTTGCAGGACTGATCCTGCTGCTGCTCCCGAGCGATCTCTTCGCCTCCATCGCACAGATGGAGATCGTCTTCCCGGGATGGCTCAACACGCTGGCAAAGGCGCTGGCGATCATAGGGGCGGCGGGGATTGTACTGATGTCAGGACGGTCGAACAGAAATCCGGCGCTCCGGATCGCGCTGGGCGCGTACGATCTGTACAATATCACGGGATGGTTAAGCGACGTGCTTTCCTATTCCCGTCTGCTGGCTCTGGGCCTTGCGACGGGTGTTATCGCATCGGTCATCAATCAGATGGGCAGCATGCTGCCGAACAACGTGATCGGGATCCTCTGTTTTATCCTGATCTTTATCGTCGGACACGCAATGAATCTGGCGATCAATCTGCTGGGTGCGTATGTACACACAAACCGCCTGCAGTTCGTAGAATTTTTCGGGAAGTTTTATGAGGGCGGCGGACGGCCGTTCCACCCGTTCAGAGAAAATACAAAATATGCAGAGATTAAGGAGGAAACTTTATCATGAGTGAATTAGGAATTGTGTATGCATTACTTGGAGCGGCTGTCGCTGTTCTTCTGTCAGGTACAGGTTCTGCCATCGGTGTCGGTATCGCGGGCCAGGCGGCTTCGGGAGTCGTGACCGAGGATCCCGGCAAGTTTGCGAAAGTGCTGATCATCCAGCTTCTTCCGGGTACACAGGGACTGTACGGACTTCTGATCGGATTCATCACATTGTCAAAGATCGGCGTGCTCGGCGGAGGACTTGCAGATCTTTCTGTCCAGACAGGACTTCTCATTCTGGCTGCGTGCCTGCCGATCGGAGTGGTAGGACTTCTCTCGGCTATCGCACAGGGAAAGACTGCTGCTGCTGCGATCGGGATTGTTGCCAAGAAACCGGAGCAGTTCGGCAAGGCCATGCTTTTCCCGGCGATGGTTGAGACGTATGCCATCCTTGCACTTCTGATCTCGTTCCTTGCTGTCAGCGGCATCCAGGTATAAGCTGAGTTGGTACGGATACAGGCGTATGGGTATCCGGGAGTGACAGTGAAACATAAGGGACCAGAAACAAGAAGGAGAACGAGGAAATGAGTGGACTGGATAAAATGAAAGCCCGGATTCTCGAAGAGGCGCAGAGTACCGCGCAGGAGATCACCGGAAAAGCGGAGGCGGACGCCAAGGCGGCAGTGCAGGCAGAGAGAGAGTTGGCCGAAACCGAGGCGGCAAAAATTCTTGAACGCGCGAAACGCGAGGCGGCAGATTATGCGGCCCGCGTGGATTCCTCGATGGATATGAAGAGGAAACAGGCTGTCCTTGCCGCAAAGCAGGAAGTGATCAGCGGCGTACTGGAGAAAGCCTACGACGCAGTGATGGATCTGGACGATGAAAAATATTTTGAAATGCTCGAGAAGCTGCTTGAGAAACATGTCCTTGCTGGCGAGGGCACGATCTGTTTCTCGGCGAAGGATCTGAAGCGGATGCCTGCCGGATTTGCCGAGAAGATCAAAAGCATTGCCGCATCAAAAGGAGGAAACCTTAAAGTGTCGGAGAAACCGGAGAAAATGGACGGCGGATTCCTTCTCGTCTATGGCGGCATAGAGGAAAACTGCACGATCAGAGCGGTGTTTGATTCTAAGAGAGAAGAATTATCGGATCAGGTGAACAGGCTGCTGTTCGGATAAAGCGCAGATGTTAGGAGGGTTAACTTGAGTAATACAAAATATACTTATGCGGTGGCGCGTATCCGCGCACTGGAAGTATCTCTGTTCTCTGATGCATTTATTGAGCAGCTCTTATCCTGCAAAAGCGCGGATCAGGTTCTGCAGTCTGTGATCGAAAAAGGCTGGGGCGATATGGACACCGGGGATGATGCCGAGGCGGTATTTAAGCGCGAGGAAGAGAAGGCGTGGGAAGTCATTCGTGACGTGGCGCCGGATATGAGTGTTTTTGATGTGCTTTCCTACCCGAAACTGTACCATAATCTGAAAGCAGCGGTCAAAGAGGTGTGTACGGAAGCAAAGAATCCGGCCGTGTACTATGACGATTGTCCGATCCCCGGGACAGAGATGTATCAGATCGTAGAGAGCAGGGAGTTTTCCCGGCTCCCTGGACATATGTCCCGGACAGCGCAGGAGGCGCTGGATACGCTCCTTCATACCGGAGACGGACAACTCTGTGATATCATCGTGGACAGGGCAGCGCTTGATGCCATTGAAGAGGCGGGAAAGAAGTCGGGAGAACTGATCATAGAGAATTACGCTGACACGACGGTGGCTATCGCGGATATCAAGATTGCCGTCCGCTCCCAGAAGACGGGGAAGAGCGCGGACTTCATGAGAAGAGCCATGGCGGAGTGCGATAGTTTAAGCCTCGATCAGCTCATCCGCGCGGCGCTCTCAGGCGAAGAGGAAATTGCTCAGTATCTGGAGGGGACGTCCTACGCAGGAGGTGCGGACGCGTTAAGAGAGTCACCGTCCGCATTTGAGCGCTGGTGCGACAACAGGATGATCGAGACATTGAAATCTCAGAAATATGAGACATTTTCCGTCGGCCCCCTGCTGGGGTATCTGATCGCAAGAGAGAACGAGATCAAGACGGTGCGGATCATTCTGACCGGGAAACAAAACGGATTCACGGATGACGCGATCCGGGAAAGGATAAGGGAGATGTATGTATAAGATTGCAGTGGTCGGCGATTACGACAGTATCTACGGTT
>DXDR01000072.1 GCA_019115385.1 Candidatus Mediterraneibacter avicola
ATGTATTGCAGTATTTCTGATATTTGGTAAGTAATTCGGATACAGCATTTATTATTTCAGAAGGATATTTTTTTCTTTCATTCTTGAATATAAAATTTTCATCGTTTCTACTTCATTGTAGCAATAGTAGGCATCTAACACCAATAAAGCGCCATAGTTGGCAGGGTTAAGGTTTCCGCACCCCAGGTAATTAAAATAAGGAGCGGAAAACAGGACATCACAAAATTTTCCGGAATACTCATCTATAAAATGATTTTCCAGAATACCGCCATCCTTCGGCAATGGACTCAGAATCAAACTTTTTAATTCTTCCAGAGTGATTTGAAAAGATCTGCTAAAAACCATAAGTAACTCCTTTCCTGACACAATGTGTCATATACTGATAAATATGCTACACATTGAGAAACCTGTCCCTTTATATAAACCTCTTAAAAAAGAAGAATATATCAAGAATTTTACTGTTTTTCTCGTTTCCCATAAACAGCAAGTCCAAGAGCACCTGCTGATGCAAGCAATATAACAATCCACAGCGCGATATTGTTGTTGTCGCCCGTCTGCGGAGGCTGTGTCTCACCGCCGGTGGCGGGAGCCGCCTGGATCGTAAAATCCGTTGTGGCTGTACTTGTATCGGAAACAATGGCAAGCGTGTGCTTTCCGACCGAGAGCGTCTCCAGATAGGAAGTCTTTAAAGTAACAACTGTACTGCTTTCTTTGACCTCATAATCAGAAACGGCAAGATCTCGGCCGTCCACCTGTACCTTTACAAAGTCAGCAAAGGCCGCATTGGACGTAAAGGAAAGCCCATCTTTTGCGCCTTTCTGCCATGTGCCGCCGGCACCGGCTGTAATGACCGGATCAAAGCCGTTGTCAATCGCGCCGCAGACAGAGCATCTGCCATTCTCATAGTGGTGATCGGTGACCGGGATGTCAGCTACATCTTTCGTATCCGTATATGTTGTACCGTCAAATTCTGCCGCTGCCGTATATTCTGTAACTCCTTTCCCTGTACAGGAGGCTGCCGTCTTTACCTCAGAAGTTATCGTTACTTGCAGAGTTGCATTGTGCGTCTCGTCATTCGCGCAGATAAAAGTTACGGTACAACTCTTTCCATCTTCTGACCAGTTCAATACCGGTTCTCCATAAGAATGTCCCAATTTAGAAATTACTGTATCCGCAAGATCAATTTCTGTGTTACCTTCAGCATCAATGAAATGCTTTCCACAGGTTCCACACGTCCAGTATTCCTCGTTTCCGTCCGCCATGCAGGCAGCGTCTTTCTTTGGAGTATGTGTCAGACTGCCATGCTTCACTGTCACAGAACAGGTATCCGTAAAGCTGCCGTCCACTGTTTTAACCGTAATTGTGGCAGTGCCTGCGCTCACGGCAGTCACTTTGCCACTTGTATCCACCGTGGCAATATCGCTGTTACTGCTTTCCCATGTTACGGCTCGATTGTCAGCATTGGCAGGCTCCACCGTGGCGGTGAGAGTGTCGGTGCTGCCCTCAGTCAGGTTCAACGTGCTTGTGTTCAGCGACACGCCTGTAACAGAGACAGTGGCCGCCGGGCTGATGGTAATGCTCAACTGCTCGCTGTCAGAGCCGCCGCTGTTCGTGGCCTTCACCGTAAAGTTGTATGTACCCGCTGTGGTGGGATTGCCGGAGATGGTGCCGGTGCTTTCATTCAAGGTCAGGCCATTCGGCAAGGTTCTGCCTGTGGAGGCGCTCCATGTCCATAAGGTGGGGTTGCCCATAGCCGCAAGTGTCGCGCTGTACGCTGTGCCAACAGTCCCATCTGTAAGGGGAGAAGTCGTGGTAATGCTCGGCGGCGCAGTACCGTCGATGTTGCCAGGCAAGGTGCCGGAGTTTTCAATCTTGCCGTTGTTGGTCAGTGTGCCGCTGTTGGTCACGGTACCCTCATTGGTCAGTGTTATGTTATTGGGAATCGTCAGGCTCGCTGCATTGGGTATATCCAGACTCTCGCCCTCGCCAATCTCAAGGTTGTCCTGCAAGGTCACATTGCCGTACACGGTACCTGTGCCGCTATCAAAGACGATACCTGTGCCGGAAGGAGTCACAGAACCAGAATTCGAGGTGGTGATTCCGCCGCTGCCGCCGCTGGCTTTCACAATAGCGTTGTCGCTGACGGTCACTGTGGGCTTTCCGGAGCTGGTATCGCTTCCGAACTGAAAGTAAATGCCCGATCCAGTGCTGCCGTTGCCAGTCGCAGTCAGGCTGCCGCCATCCACAGTCAGAGAGGCATTCGAACTTCCGCCAGCTTGTACTAAGACGCCATAGCCGACAACACTGGTCACCGTTACTTCAACCTTGGCATTCCGGATGGTCAGAGCGGCATCACTGTTGTTGCTCTGAACGGAGATTCCCTTCCAAATGCTGCGGGCATCCAGACTGCCGTCGCCCATAATGGTCAGGCTTGCCGTGCCACTAGAAGGTGAATACACACGAATCCCAAGCGTGACATCTTCTATTGTATTGTCGCCTTCCAGCTTGACGGTCAACGCCGCATTCCCGCTCTCAGTGGCCACTCCAATGGCTGCGCCCTCGACAGGGCTACTATAGTTGGGAGTGGATACCGCTTGGGTAATGTAGGCTTCTTTCAGTGTCAGAGTGCTGCCGTCCCACTTGATGTTGTAGTCGCTTTCACTTGCACTCCCTGTTATGACGGCTCCGCTATCATCCGTCGTGGCGTAGGCGGGGCTGCCTGTACTGCCTATGAGCGCCACGCCGCCCACATAAACAGTATCCCCATCCGCCGCCAGCACCGTAGCAGGCAGCAGACTCAGGCACAGGACCAAAACCATGCACAGGCTTAAAATTCGTTTTTTCATCTTGTTTCCTCCTCGTGTGCTCCGGGGTCTGCCGGATTTCCCATGCCGGAGCGCATTTTCCCATTGTGGCACACGCCCAGCGGATACCCCCTCGTGCAAGCACGGCGGCCGCTCTCCGGGCATATCGCGCAAAAAGGACAGATTTATTTTCTCCCAGCATTCTGCGGTATACTTCGCCCCCTGTCCGGGAGGCGGTTCTATGATCACGTCTTTATTATACAGGAAAAAAAGAGGGAATACCATCACCCCTTTTGACCCCCAAAATGGGTGACCCCTGAAGAGATTTCCGGAGACCTTTCCACCTACAAAAGCATATATTGTTTCAGGTCTTTTCGGTTCTTCACGTTCAGTTTCCGCATGGCCTCGGAGATGAGGGTTTTCACCGTATTTGCTGATATTTTCAGGTGTTCCGCGATCTCCTGAGTCGTCCAGTCTCGGGCTGCGAGCATGGCGATAGCAAATTCTGTAGTGGTCAGATCATCGGCTACATCATGGCCTGTCATGGGGTTATGAACTCTACGCCAACCGGAAGAGAAACGATAGGTGATGTCGATGATCCTTTTGAACTCTTCCGGCCATTTGGGTTTGATGACCGCTTCCAGCATAGCTCCCAAAAGACCGTGGTGTTCACCAAAGCCTTCTAACAGATCGTCAGGCCGCGCAACCTCCCACGCCGTCAGAAGATGAGACCTGGCCCGGTCCTGCTGTTTCATGCTCATGTAGTCCATCACTGCCATCAGGTGTAAGTAGATAGCGGGGATGGGATAGGACGATGCTCCCATGGAAAGGGCGGCCTCCACAATTCCGGCGCTGTGAGCATATTCCTGTTTCAGATAGAGATAGTGCGCCTGCACATACAGGGCAAAGGCGCGCAGTCCCGGTGGTAACAGGGGCAGGAAGCTCTCAGCCTCCGGCATTTCTTCCTGCAGAGGCAGGTGGAGAAGCACCGACCCCGCAAACGCCACAAAAGCCGCGGCCGCCCGGAAATGAGGAACTTGCTTCCCGGCTGCCACAAGGGAAGCATTCAATTCCCTCAGCGCGAACCGGGCCCGCGAAATCTCAGCGAGGGAAAGGTTCGCATAGGCATAGCTCAGGCAGGCGGAGAGCCGCGCTCCCATATCGGGGCTGGTGAGGTAAGGCTCCGCTGCCTTTGCCGCTTCCTCCGGTCGGCCGCTGAAATAGTAGTATTCCGCCAGGGCTATGTCCCGCTGGGGACCTGGAACCATGGCCTCCACTGCTTCCCGACAATAGCCCGGTGTAAAGGCCGTATTCATCAGAGGCATAAGGTTTGTGTGATCGATCAGTCCTTCAGGAGTGGTTTGTACCGGGACATTTTTCCCTTCCTGCCGCGTCCGGCGCGGATCGCCGGGCTTCTCGGCATCGGCGGGTATGGCCCAGGCTTTCCCTATCCTCTGCGCGCCGGGTATACGCCCTTCCGCGCAGTACTGATTGATCCTTCTTTCAGACACGCCCCACTTTTCCGCCGCCTCCCGGATGGATAGATAATTCTTCACTCTCACACCTCCTTATCTTCTTTTTACTTATTGGTGATTTTGCATATTTTATTATATACGAATAACCGTAGTGTTTCAATGAAGTTTGCAGGTGAAACTTGTCAATGGGATGATACTTGTCCATGTACATTTCCCATAATATCTGCTATAATATCATGGCCGGCATACGCAGACCGGCCCTACATTTTGTTGACAGAAACAGGAGCTTTCACATGGTTCGCAGAAGAAGAAACCGTTACAGAAGAAATAGAAATAGAAGAAACCCCTGGGATTCTGAGTTGATCCAGTGGTCAATCGTCATTATCAGCGCGGTCGTGCTTGCCGTGCTGATCAATTCATTTGTTATCGTAAATGCCCAGATCCCATCCGGTTCTATGGAAAACACGATCATGACAGGCGACCGGGTATTCGGCAACCGCCTGGCCTATGCTTTCAGCGACCCGGATCGCTTCGATATCATCATCTTCAGATATCCGGATGATGAGAGCCAGCTCTTTATCAAACGGATCATCGGGCTTCCCGGAGAGACTGTGGAAATCCGCGATGGAAACATTTATCTCAATGGGTCGGATGAGCCTCTGGAGGACGTCGCTATCAAGGACCCCATGGAGGGCAGCTTCGGGCCGTACACCGTGCCCAAAGGCTGCTATTTCGTCATGGGCGACAACCGGAACAATTCCAGGGATTCCCGGTACTGGGAGCACACGTTTGTCTCAATGGATGAAATCCTGGGGAAGGCGGTGTTCCGGTATTGGCCTCTGAATCAAATGAAATTTTTATAAACTCAGGGGCAAAAAAGGCATCTCCACGGATCCTCTTCCATGACGATGCCTTTTCTATATCACTTTATTAAAAGCTTCCTTTTGATACCTTTGTCCGCCGCAAGCTTCCGTCATCATCAATCTTGCGATAAAAGTAATGATCCGTATTCTTGTACAATTCCCATCCGTCTCTTTCACAAAACCTCTTCAGTTCTTTCCATCTTGGCATACAATGCCCTCCCCGGTCTTTTTGGGATCATCAGACAGCAATGCCTTAAACACATAGGGAATATGCCCTTTTCGGTTTGGCGCCTTACTGTAAATCTGATATTCATCATAATATTCCATGGCATATTCCATAATAGACCTGCCCATACAGAGTCTGGCTTCTGCCTCGGTCGGACCGTTTTCCACCAGGTCGATCTCATTTAAAGCCAGCGTCACTGAACCATCCGGTTCCGTATACTTTTCTGCTGTAAAAGTATAAATATCGAGGATTTCCTTCATTGTTTCCAGGTTGGACAGCCACAGCCTGTCTCTTGTACGTTTGATCAGTTTTGGCTTATCATGCACAACAGAATCTACCACTGAGCTCCATTCTTTTCTTACATCTGTAGCATTTTCCATCAACATTTCTACCATCTCCTTTGTACCTCTTATTATATCAAAGGGGTTGTCGGTTAATACCGATTTTCACCCCTTGATATGAGTGGAAGAGGCAATCCCAGGGAATTCGTGCTTTTTCAAAGCCTGAATTCTCTATAGGATTGCCTCTTCTTTCTGATAACGCTTATTTCAGGGCGCAAAATCCCCTTGTTTGGATTTTTT
>DXDR01000073.1 GCA_019115385.1 Candidatus Mediterraneibacter avicola
GCTCTGCCGCTTTATTGATGCAGTTGATCGCGTTCAGGCTCCTGGGGTATCCAATGTAAGGCAGGCACTGGGATACGACCTTAATGAGGAAATCTTTATCATTTCCCATATTCATATTACCCTGGGCATGGCCTGTGAGCTGAGGTTCACATCCGCCCTGCGCGGCAAGGAAACAGAAGGTGATCATTTCTCTCTGTCTCAGGTCGAGACCTGTGCGGGTATAGTAGTCGCCGAAGCAGTTGGCGGCAAGCCAGCGGTTGATATGTCCTGCTTTCCACGCCTCTTTCATCTGCTCGCCGAAGATGTCAGCCTGGGTCTGGATCCCTTTTTCAAGGCGGTCCTCCATAGTTGTTGTCGCCTGGCCTTCCAGCGGAAGCTCAACTCCGCGGGCCGTCAGGACCTCATTTGTGGCGTCAAGGAAAGGAAGCACACGTCCGATCCCGAGATAGTCCACTGCCTGATACACAATCTCTTTCACCATGACCGGGGTCAGTCCCGCATCCAGCGCCCGGGGCAGCTCCATGCGGAATGCATCAATGCCCTGGCAGCCGAGAAGAGTGGCGATAATCGCCATATGGCGGGTCACATCGTCAAGCTGCTGCCCTTCCTCATTGACGACTTCGTCAAAAGCAAAATGTTCAAATCGCTCCATAAATTCAGGATCTGTGTCATAATAATTTTTCATTATAAAAGCCTCCTTATGGGATTAATTTTGTTGTTCTCCCTTCATTATAGCTCTTATGAATGAAAAAAGTCTAATGCTTATCCTAAATCGCGGCAGATGCCTGAAACGTATTGATCCGGCAGATGATATACGTCTGAAAAATTTACTTTCTCCACGTTATTTGACAAGGTGAGCATACTCTTTATGCTTCTCGAACCAGCCCTGCGCGTATGAGCAGGTGGGTACAGCTTTAAGTCCTCTTTTTTCCAGATCAGAAACAAGCTCCTGCATCAGCTTTCCGGCAATCCCCTGTCCTCTGAGAGAAGCATCTACAAACGTGTGGTCCACGTCCACGGTGTTCTCGTCTATATTCGGGAACGTGATCTCTGCAAGCAGGCTCCCTGTGTCAGAGTATAATGCGATCTTGTTTTCTTCATGTGTAAAATTCATGGTCATTTATCCTTTCTTTTCTGTAATATTTGATCTGTTATAATGATTATACATGATAAATCCAAGTAATGCAGTAAATAATTCCACGATCGGGCAGGTTAGCCACACACCGGTCATTCCCCACAGGGCAGACAATAAAAACGCCATCGGTATGATAAGCGCCAGCCCTCTTAAAATGGACAGGATATGTGCGGGCAGGGCTTTTTCTATAGAAGTAAAAAAAGTCGCTAAGACCGTATTATATCCGATAAATGGGATGGCTGTAAAATACAGCTTCAGTCCAGTGACTGCGATCTGCTGCAGCCGGATGTTATTTTCGCTGTTAAAGACGGCGGTGATCGGCTGCGCGAAAACAAAAATAATCAGGTAGACTATGAAGGATACGGATAGAGTGGTGATGAGAGCGTATTTCAGCATTGTTTGTGTCTGTTTCTTATTTCCGCCTCCGTAAAATGTACTGATCAGCGGCTGGACGCCCTGCGCGATGCCTGTATATATGGCAACGATCACAAGAGAGATATTGGCGACCACGCCGTAGGCAGCGACGCCGGTATTTCCCTCCAGTCCAAGTATGATCATATTAAAGACGATCATCACGATCCCGGATGAGCTCTGTGTGATCAGCGACGGAAAGCCTAAGGACAGATCCTGCTTTGCGATGCCAGCGCTTGGTCTTGCTTTTATAAGGTGGAACGAATTTTTCTTTTTTATCCAGTGAGGGAGCATCATGATGATACTGATGACAGGCGATAACCCGGTGGCAAAAATGGCTCCGAAAATGCCCATCCCCAGAGGAAAAATGAAAACATAATCCAAAATGATATTCGAAAAACTGCCGATCAGCATAGCGACCATGGAAAGCTGAGGGCTGCCGTCGTTTCTGACAAAGCAGAGCAGTACATCGTTTAAGATAAAGGCGGGGGCAAAAAGCAGCAGCCATTTCAGGTAAGTGTCTGTCATATCCAATACAGCGGCGTCCGCTCCCAGGAGAACAGACAAATGTTCTGAGAGAAACAGACCGGGCAGGAAAAATGCAGCTGAAAAAAGCAGGGCAAGATAAATGGTATTCGTATAGATCCGGTTGACCTCCACGGATCTGCCCTGGCTTTTGCAGACGGAAAACTTCGTCGCGCCTCCCATTCCCAGCATAAGTCCTGTCCCATGAATAAAGTTATAAACAGGAACGGCAAGATTTAAGGCGGTAAGTCCGTCCGCTCCCAGACCCATTGACACGAAAAACGTGTCGGCTAAAATGTAGCAGGACACGCCCAGTGTTCCCAGTACGCTCAAAAATGTATAATGGGAAAAATCCCGCATATAAGATCTCTGTTCCATATTTTCCACTCCTAAAATCACAAAAAAATAGCGTCAGAGCTTTCTATCTCCAACGGCCTACCGATAGAAAGTCCGGCGCTCCACTCCTTACCCGGCGGCAAGGCAGTGCCAAATCTTATTAATATTTATACTATACGGAAACGAGAAAATCAATAGCAGATTTTTATAGGATTTTTATGGGCTGGCGTATGACGGTTTTAAGTTTTTCCGGCGCAGTCCGCCTGGGATCACTCAGGTAGATTTCGTGGTGCAGGCGTTCCCCGGAGAAATCCGGCTGATATCCGCATTCGGAGAGAAAGTCCTCCATCTTCCGGAGGGTGGCGGGTTCCTCATCGTAGCTTCCGACATGCATGCACTGGACACAAAGCCCTTCATGATATGTAAAGAACTCTGCAGGGGAAAAGTCAGTCTGCTTTTTCTCCTCTGCCTCCCATACCGCCCAGTTAAATTCTTCTTTTGTTACAAATTCCGGCAGCCGTATCATAGAGATCCACCGGAAATTTTCCTTGTGGGAGTAGTCGATCCCTGTTATGCCGTCCTGCCACCACAGCCCCTCCAGAGGAGGGACTACATAAGGAAAATAGCCCTCGATCCTGTGGCTGCCCTTGTAACTCATCTTGATAGTGAATGAGATGCCATAGAGGAGGCTGATTGCCTTTTTATATTCTCCATTCGGATCGTTTGGATTTCCCTTCCCGCGCACGGCAACAAAATTCATTTCCGGTATGTCTGCGATTCCCGGAGTCTTGGGCGGAAGGTAGAACTCTTTGTATTCTTTCTTATAATCAAATGTCATGTGGGGTCCTCCTCTTTCACTATTTTTTAAATGATGGTAAATCATTGATAGTTTTCCTGCATCCTGAAAATAATGCTCCTGAGTTCAAGTCGGATCTCTTCTGGTTCCAGAAGCCGGACCTTATCCCCAAATGTCAGGAGCCAGGAGATCAGATTCTCTTTATCTGTATAATCAGCATGAAACAGCAGAGCCCCATCTTTCTGCTCATCAAAGTATTCCATGCCGAAGTCTTCTATAAGCCGCCATTTGCATTCGGGCTGGAAGAGCGCCTTCACCCGGATACCGCCGGGGAAGATCCGTTCATTTCTCAGATTCGGCACGGGCGCCTTCCGACCGGGAAAATGTTCCCCGGTCAGATGCAGATTTTCCATCCGGTTCAGCTTAAAAAGCCTGAAATCGTGACGCATACAGCACCAGCCCCACACATACCAGCTTGACCAGCGGAAGATCAGATAATATGGCTCTATAATCCGGCAGCTCTCACCATGGGGAGAGTAATACTGAAATTTAAGAAGCGTCCGGCTGTCGATGCCTTTGCGGATCAGATCGATCTTCGGGGTCAGAGACCCTTTGTACCATGAAGAAAGATCGATCAGAATGGACTGGTCACCTGTCATGAAATCAGAAGAACCGGCGGAGAGTTTTTCCATTAACTGTCCGTAACGATTTGTGCCGTTGATACTGTCCAGACTTCTGAGACCCGCCAGAATGTCTTTCATTTCCGAATTTGTCAGCAGTGTGCGGTCGATTTTGAAGCCTTCCATAATAGAAATACCGCCGTTTATACCCTGTTTTGTCACTATCGGGATTCCTGCCTGACACAGAACGTCGATATCTCTGCTGATCGTTCTGCGGGATACTTCAAAATGTTCGGCAAGCACCGGGGCAGCGACGGTTTCTTTTTGCAATAATATAGACAGGATTCCGATGAGGCGGTCAATTTTCATATTCTGTTCCTCCGAATGATCTGTAGCTATTGTATCATGGAAAAGATGCCATCCGTATGTCATGTTTGTGTTTTAATCTGACGTGTATTGGACAACTTCCTGACTGTCCGGCATTATTTGCGTTTCCGCCATTTTTAAGTTGCCTGTGAAGCTTATTTATAGTAGCATTAAAATAGCATAAAATTAAACAGAATTTAAGCGGAAGGGAAAGGAGATACAATATGGGACTTATTAAGGCGGGGATCGGCGCTCTGGGCGGAACTCTGGCTGATCAGTGGAAGGAGTTTTTCTGCTGTGATTCCATGGATAACAATGTTATGGCTGTGAAAGGACAAAAACGCACCGGAAACCGTTCCAGCAATCTGAAGGGGGAAGATAATATCATTACCAGCGGCTCCGGGATCATTGTGGCGGATGGCCAGTGCGCGCTGGTCACAGAGCAGGGGAAGATCGTCGAGGTATGTGCCGAGCCTGGAGAATTTACCTATGACGCCTCAACAGAGCCGAGCATCTTTTCCGGTGATCTGGGAGAGGCGCTGGAGGCAGTGTTCAATACCATAGGAAAGCGTTTTACATATGGCGGTGATACAGGGAAAGATCAGCGCGTTTACTATATAAATACAAAAGAGCTGGTAGACAATAAATTCGGAACTCCTAATCCTGTGCCGTTTCGGGTTGTAGACCAAAATGTGGGGCTGGACATAGATGTATCCATACGATGCAGCGGCGTATACTCTTACAAAATCGTAAATCCTCTTTTGTTTTATGCAAATATCTGTGGAAACGTGGAGAGAGAATATACGAGGGATCAGCTTGAGACTCAGCTTAAATCAGAGTTTATCAGTGCGCTCCAGCCGGCTTTTGCTAAAATATCCGAACTGGAGATACGTCCCAACGCCATCCCCGGGCATGTGGAGGAGCTCTGCGATGCGATGAATGAATCTCTCACGAAGAAGTGGAAAGAGTTAAGAGGGCTGGCAGTGATGTCCGTAGCCATCAGTTCCCTTACGCTTCCCGAAGAGGATACAGAGCTGATCAAACAGGCTCAGAGAACGGCGGTGCTCCGCGATCCGTTCATGGCGGCGGCGACCATGGCGGGCGCACAGGCCGAGGCCTTGAAAACAGCCGCAGGAAACAGCGCCGGGGCAATGACCGGATTCATGGGAATGGGAATGGTTTCCGGGGCGGGAACGAATGTCCAGGACCTGTACGCAATGGGCGCTCAGCAGCGTATGCAGGAAAAATCTGTACAGACACAGCCGTCTGCTCCGGAAGCGGCAAAAGAAGATCAGTGGCAGTGTACCTGCGGGGCAGTGAACAAGAGGAAATTCTGCGCAGAGTGCGGAAAGCCCAAACCGGCTGATGGATGGACATGCGCCTGCGGAGTGGTGAATAAGGGGAAATTCTGCACGGAATGTGGAAAGCCAAAGCCGTTGGGAGAGCCTCTGTACCGCTGTGACAAATGCGGCTGGGAGCCGGAAGATCCGCACCATCCGCCGAAATTCTGCCCGGAATGCGGCGATATGTTTGATGACAACGATATACAATAGGAGAAATTAAAATGTCAGAATTGTTACAATACAAATGCCCGAACTGCGGTGGTGCGATCGAGTTTGACAGTTCCCTGCAGAAAATGAAATGTCCGTATTGTGATGCGGAGTTCGATGTAGAGGCGCTGAAAAAATACGATGAAGAACTAAAAGAAGAAAATGCAGACGAATTGACATGGGAGACCCACGCCGGCGGTCAGTGGAATGAGGGCGAAGCGGACGGCATGAAAGTCTATATGTGCCAGTCCTGCGGCGGAGAGATCGTATGTGACGAAAATACAGCCGCGTCAAGCTGTCCCTACTGCGATAATCCGATCGTAATGAAAGGGCAGTTTTCCGGTGAATTAAAACCGGATTATGTGATTTCCTTCAAGCTGGATAAAAAAGCGGCAAAAAAGGGGTTTTTGAACCATCTGAAAGGAAAGCGGCTTCTTCCCAAGGTGTTTAAAACAGAGAATCATATTGATGAGATCAAAGGGATCTATGTACCATTCTGGCTATTTGACTCAGATGTGGATGCGAACATCCGGTATCGTGCGACCAGAGTGAGAAGCTGGTCCGACAGCCGCTATAACTATACTGAGACCCGATATTTTTCCGTGCGCAGAGGAGGCAAGATCGCTTTTGAAAAAGTGCCGGTAGACGGTTCCTCTAAAATGGCGGATGATCTTATGGAATCTCTGGAGCCTTTTGATTTCCGGGAGGCTGTGGATTTTCAGACTGCGTACCTGGCAGGATATCTGGCAGATAAATATGATGTCACTGAACATCAGAGCGAAGAGCGTGCGAGTCAGAGAATCAAGACAGGAACAGAAGACGCGTTTAAATCCACTGTCAAAGGATACAGCACGGTGGTGCCGGAAAGCAGCGGCGTACGTCTGTCAAACAGCAGAGCAAAATATGCGCTCTACCCGGTATGGATATTAAATACAACATGGAATGG
The DNA here is from genome assembly GCA_019115385.1 of Candidatus Mediterraneibacter avicola. Classification (GTDB taxonomy): domain Bacteria; phylum Bacillota; class Clostridia; order Lachnospirales; family Lachnospiraceae; genus Mediterraneibacter; species Mediterraneibacter avicola. Next base: position 6,686 of record DXDR01000073.1, read on the forward strand.
TGAAAAATACAGATTTGCCATGAATGGGCAGACCGGGAAATTTGTGGGAAATCTGCCACTGGACAAAGGCGCTTATATCAAGTGGCTGCTTGGGCTGACCGCATCCATTAGCGCTGCGGTATTTGCCGTATTCTATCTGTTATGGCTGTTATAGGGAGGGGAGAAAGTTGAAAAGACAAATACATAAGAAAAAACTGGCGTTGTGGGGGATTGCTGTTTTGTCTGCGCTGTCTCTCATCTGGTATGCGCCTTTGCAGACATATGCGGCTGTTGGGTGCGGTGAGGAACTCATTCCCTCCGGAGGCACGATCCCTCAGGAACGGCTGCAGCCCAGGCTGGTGGATCAGGCAGATCTGCTGACGGATACGCAGGAGACCAGTCTGCAACAGGAGCTGGATAACATCAGCGAAAAGCTAAATTTTGATGTGGCGATCGTGACAGTGGACAGTACGGGCAGCAGGACGCCCCAGGCTTTTGCGGATGACTACTACGATTACAATGGATTCGGAATGGGAACCAATGCAGATGGAGTGCTCCTGCTCGTAAGCATGGCTGAAAGAGACTGGCATATTTCGACTGCCGGTTTTGGGATCACCGCGTTCACGGACGCGGGGCTGGATTATATATCGGATATCTTCGTGCCCTATATGAGCGATGGAGATTATATGAAAGCGTTTGAAACATATGCGGATCTGTGTGAACAGTTTGTCACCCAGGCAAAAAACGGACGTGCCTATGATAACGGAAATATGCCCAAAGTCCCATTTAACTTGGTTAAGTATGCGGGGATCGCTTTGATTGGAGGGGTGGTTATAGCTCTGCTCATCGTAGAAGTGATGCGGCGCAGCCTTCAAAGCGTCCGGCCTCAGCGGTCAGCAGGAAATTACATAAAAAACGGAAGTATGCACATTACAGACAGTGAAGACCGCTTTCTGTATGCAAACGTGAGCAAAAGGGCCAGACCTAAGAGCAGCAGCGGATCGAGCAGCCACAGATCCTCGTCAGGGCGAAGCCATGGAGGACGCGGAGGGAAGTTCTGATTGCCGTATTGAGGACAGGATGGCGCTGGCACACAGAATAAAAACAGCGCTTCCCATGATGTATTATTACTATATATAATGATGAAGATGAAAAGGATACCTCAAAGACATATTCAGGTATCCTTTTTGAATTCTAAAACAGAGTGACCGATACGGCAGAAAAAGCGAACAGAATAAAAGAATTGTATGAATTGTCTGAAATAAATAAAAAACGGAAAAAACATTGACAATTCACTTTGCCGGTGATAAGATAGCATCTGTCGCTGATGTGGGGAGATGCTCCAGAGATCTGGCCGACCGGAGACGCGGTGGCGGAACGACCGGAGGGCAGCAGGAAATCTTTCCGAAAATCAATGAAAACAGCATAGAAAACCATGCCGTAATAGGGTGGAAAAAGTTGTTGACAAATGCAAAGCGATATGATAGCCTATACAGGCTGTCGCCTGAAGCGGACCGGGAGGAAAGCAGAAAGGACAGAAAAAGCAAAAAAGTTCTTGACAAAGTAAGGCTGGCTTTGATAGAATATCAAAGCTATCGCTTTAAAAGAACGACAGGAACCTTGATAACTGAACAATAGACAACAACCCTTGAAAATTTCTTTGAAGAGAAAATTTCTAAGAACGTCATTGGACAATGAGGTTCGGCTGGGCCGAACGACTTTCACACTAGATTCGTGAAAGACCTCATCAAGTGTTCAATGTCAACAAACAGTAAAAAGGGAAGAATTAGCTAGTAGTTAGTTCTGAACTGGAGACAAACCCTTTTAACGAGAGTTTGATCCTGGCTCAGGATGA
>DXDR01000013.1 GCA_019115385.1 Candidatus Mediterraneibacter avicola
GATCTGAGGAGTACATTTTGCACAGTGCTTCTGAAGAATGATTTTAATCCGAAAGCAGTATCAAAGCTGATGGGACATGCAAAGGAAATTATTACTATCGATGTGTATGGCGATACATCAGAGATCATCGAGGATTGTCTGGAGGAACTGGAACCATTTATTGAAGAGGTCCTGCCGGAGAAGGAAGAAGATAAAACGGATTTCTCTGAAGATGAATATGTGCATTGTCTGGAGAAGATATGGGCATGATAAATAAAAAGAGAAAGGGTACAGAACAAACGTTCAATTTGCTCTGTACTTTTTTTTATTCTGATGCTATACTGTACAAAGAACGGTCGCGGAAATCTGTGACCTTCGTTACATACCGTGATGCCTTGTATTTTCTGGTGTTGCGGCGTTTTGAAAAAGTGAATTTGTGACTTCCATTCGTGTAATTGAAAAAGTTCGCCTATAGACCAACGAAAAAAATGAAAATTACACGAATTTTTTTCAGAATTACACGAATTTGATGGCTTATAGTAGTCGAAGTGACTTCGTGAAAAGGAGGTTTTTACCATGCCAGAGTTTAGATTACATGCCCCATATCAGCCCACAGGAGACCAGCCACAGGCAATTGCGGAACTGGTCAAAGGATTTAAAGAAGGCAATCAATGCCAGACTTTACTAGGGGTTACGGGTTCAGGTAAGACGTTTACCATGGCAAATGTGATTCAGCAGTTGCAGAAGCCGACGCTGGTCATTGCCCATAATAAAACATTAGCTGCTCAGCTTTACGGAGAATTCAAGGAGATGTTCCCTGATAACGCAGTGGAATATTTTGTCTCCTACTACGATTACTACCAGCCCGAGGCCTACGTTCCTTCCTCGGACACCTATATCGCCAAGGACTCTGCTATCAACGAGGAGATCGACAAACTCCGCCTTTCCGCCACCATGGCTTTGACGGAGCGGCGTGACGTTATTATTGTGGCCAGCGTATCCTGTATCTACGGTCTGGGAAACCCGGTAGATTATCAGAATATGGTGATCTCTCTGCGCCCCGGCATGGTAAAGGACCGGGACGAGGTGATCAGCAAACTGATCGAGATCCAGTATGACCGTAATGATATGGATTTCCACCGCGGAACATTTCGGGTGAGAGGAGATGTAGTGGAGATCATTCCGGCATATGAGAGCGAGACAGCGGTGCGGATCGAATTTTTCGGGGACGAGGTGGACCGGATCACAGAAATCGATATCCTGACAGGGGAAATTAAGGACGAGCTGAAGCATGTGGCGATCTTTCCCGCATCCCACTATGTTGTGGATAAAGAAAACATCAAAAGAGCGGTACATGATATCGAGGAGGAACTGGAAGAACGGGTAAAAGAGTTTAAACGGCAGGACAAGCTGCTGGAAGCGCAGCGGATTGCAGAGCGGACGAATTTTGATATTGAGATGCTCAAAGAGACGGGATTCTGCTCCGGGATCGAGAACTACTCCCGGCATCTGGCAGGACTGGCGCCCGGGCAGCCGCCGTACACGCTGATCGACTATTTCCCGGACGACTTTATCATGATGATCGATGAGTCGCACAAGACGATCCCGCAGATCGGAGGAATGTACCACGGCGACCAGTCGCGCAAGTCAACGCTTGTGGACTATGGGTTCCGCCTGCCTTCGGCAAAGGACAACCGCCCCTTGAATTTTGAAGAGTTTGAGAGTAAGATTAATCAGGTCATGTTTGTATCGGCGACGCCCGGGCCTTATGAGGAGGAGCATGAACTCCTCAGGGCGGAACAGGTGATCCGCCCGACGGGGCTTCTTGACCCGGAGGTGAGCGTACGGCCTGTGGAAGGGCAGATCGACGATCTGATCGGAGAGATCAACAGAGAAGTGGCTAAGAAAAACAAAGTGCTTGTTACTACTCTGACCAAGCGGATGGCGGAGGATCTTACGGACTATATGCGTGAGGTGGGCATCCGTGTGAAATATCTCCACTCAGATGTGGATACACTTGAGAGGACGGAGATCATCCGCGATATGCGTCTCGATGTGTTTGATGTGCTTGTTGGAATTAATCTGCTCAGAGAAGGGCTTGATATCCCGGAGATCACTCTTGTGGCGATTCTGGACGCGGATAAAGAAGGTTTCCTGCGATCGGAAACATCGCTTATTCAGACAATCGGACGTGCCGCCCGCAATGCGCAAGGCCATGTTATCATGTACGCAGATACGGTGACAGAGTCTATGCAGATGGCGATCGACGAGACAAAACGCCGCCGCGAGATTCAGATGAAATATAATGAAGAGCACGGCATTACGCCGCAGACCATTCAGAAATCAGTCCGGGATCTGATCAGTATCTCAAAAAAAGTCGCGGCAGAAGAGCTGCGCATGGAGAAGGATCCAGAGTCCATGAGCGCGAAAGAACTGGAAAAACTGGTCAAAGATCTGACAAAACAGATGAAGAAGGCGGCGGCGGAACTCAACTTCGAGGCGGCAGCCGAGCTCCGCGACAAGCTGGTCGATCTGAAAAAGATGCTGAACGATCTGGAGCAGTAGCCTGACGTCGCAGGAAATGATAGAAAGAACAGGAAGGAAACGAAAGAAATACATGGGAACAAAGATGGATGCCCGGAAATATATCAGGATCCGCGGCGCAAATGAAAATAATCTGAAAAATATAGACGTGGATATCCCGCGCAATGAACTGGTTGTCCTGACAGGATTAAGCGGTTCGGGGAAGTCTTCTCTTGCCTTTGATACGATCTACGCGGAGGGACAGCGACGGTATATGGAATCCCTGTCTTCCTACGCAAGACAGTTTCTGGGGCAGATGGAAAAGCCGGATGTGGATAGCATAGAAGGGCTCTCCCCGGCCATTTCTATCGACCAGAAATCCACCAATCACAATCCCCGGTCCACAGTTGGGACGGTGACAGAGATATACGATTATTTCCGTCTTCTGTACGCCAGAGCAGGTATTCCCCACTGCCCGAAATGCGGCCGGGAAATCGTAAAACAGACGGTGGATCAGATGGTGGATCAGATCATGGCTCTGCCTGAGGGAACAAAGATCCAGCTTTTGGCGCCTGTTGTGCGGGGGAGAAAGGGAACGCATGCAAAGCTTTTTGAGCGTTCAAGGCGAAGCGGATATGTGCGTGTCAGAGTGGACGGCAGTATATATGAACTGTCCGAGGAGATCACTCTGGACAAAAACATCAAGCATAATATAGAAATCATTGTGGACAGGCTTGTAGTACGTCCGGGGATAGAAAAAAGACTCACGGATTCTGTGGAGAGCGTACTCCATCTGGCTGAAGGACTGCTCGTGGTGGATGTGATCGGCGGTGAGCCGCTGAATTTCAGCCAGAGCTTTTCCTGCCCGGACTGTGGTATCAGTATTGAAGAAATCGAACCCAGGAGCTTCTCATTCAACAATCCGTTTGGGGCTTGCCCGGAGTGCTTCGGCCTCGGTTATAAGATGGAGTTCTCCGAAGAACTGATGATACCGGATCCGTCTCTGTCCATCAATGAAGGGGCGATCGCGGTCCTTGGCTGGCAGTCCTGTACGGACAAGGGGAGCTTTACCCGCGCGATTCTTGAGGCTCTGTGCAGGGAGTATAAGTTTGATCTGGACACGCCTTTTGAAAAATATCCGAAAAAGATACATGACGTCCTGATACATGGAACCGGCGGGAAGAGTGTGAAAGTATTTTATAAAGGGCAGAGAGGAGAGGGCGTCTACGATGTGGCCTTTGAAGGACTTATAAAAAACGTAGAACGCAGATACCGGGAGACCGGCTCGGAATCCATGAAGGCAGAATACGAGACATTTATGAATATCACGCCCTGTTCCGCCTGCAAAGGGCAGAGACTGAAACCAGGCGCTCTGGCTGTAACCGTGGGCGAACGGAATATTGCTGAAGTGACCGCGCTTTCTGTGGAAAAACTCCAGAAATTTCTGGATGAACTCCAACTGACCAAAACACAGATGCTGATCGGAGGACAGATCTTAAAAGAGATCAAAGCCAGGATCCAGTTTCTGATGGACGTGGGGCTGGACTACCTGACTCTGGCGCGGGCAACCGGCACCCTTTCCGGCGGAGAAGCCCAGAGGATCCGCCTGGCTACCCAGATCGGTTCGGGTCTGGTAGGCGTGGCATATATTCTGGATGAGCCAAGTATCGGCCTCCACCAGCGGGATAACGATAAGCTGCTGGCAACACTGAAGCACCTGCGGGATCTGGGCAATACGCTGATCGTTGTAGAGCACGACGAGGATACCATGCTGGCGGCAGACTATATTGTGGATATCGGTCCGGGCGCAGGCGAGCACGGCGGTGAAGTTGTAGCGGTGGGAAACGCGCAGGAGATCATGGCAAATAAAAAATCCATTACCGGCGCATACTTAAGCGGAAAAATAAAGATTCCCGTGCCGGAAGAGAGGAAAAAACCGACAGGATGGCTGAAAGTCAAAGGTGCAAAGGAAAACAATCTGAAGAATATTGACGTCAATTTTCCTTTGGGTGTGATGACCTGCGTGACCGGGGTTTCCGGTTCGGGAAAAAGTTCTCTTGTCAATGAAATCCTGTACAAACGGCTTGCCAGGGATCTGAACCGGGCCCGTACGATTCCGGGTAAGCACCGGAAGATAGAAGGACTGGACCAGGTGGACAAAGTAATTGCCATAGACCAGTCTCCGATCGGGAGGACGCCGCGGTCTAATCCAGCCACATATACAGGGGTGTTCGACCTGATCCGCGATCTGTTTGCAGCGACTCCAGATGCAAAAGCCAGAGGATACAAGAAAGGCCGGTTCAGCTTTAATGTCAAAGGCGGCCGCTGTGAGGCGTGCGCGGGAGACGGCATCCTGAAGATCGAGATGCACTTTCTCCCCGATGTGTACGTGCCCTGCGAAGTATGCGGCGGAAAGAGGTATAACCGGGAGACTTTGGAAGTAAAATATAAAGGAAAAACAATTTATGACGTGCTCAATATGACAGTGGAAGAGGCTCTTGAATTCTTTGCGCATGTTCCCAGCATCCGAAGAAAAATGGAGACACTTAATGATGTGGGACTGTCTTACATCCGTCTTGGGCAGCCGTCTACAGAACTCTCCGGCGGTGAGGCTCAGAGGATCAAGCTGGCTGCAGAGCTGAGTAAGCGCAGTACGGGACGCACCGTCTATATTTTGGACGAGCCTACGACGGGGCTGCACTTTGCCGACGTGCATAAGCTGACGGAAATCCTGAGAAGGCTGGCGGGGGATGGCAATACAGTGATCGTAATAGAGCACAACCTGGATGTGATCAAGACGGCGGATTACATTATAGATATCGGCCCGGAGGGCGGAGACCGCGGCGGGACGGTGGTCGCCTGCGGCACTCCGGAAGAAGTGGCCCGGAATGAAAAATCTTATACAGGGAAATATATTGATGCAATCCTTAAGAAAAAATAAAAATAGGAAAAAGTATTTCCATTTTTTGAAAAGTCTATTATACTAGTGGTGCGGACAGGCCGACAAGTATTCCTTAAGCCTGTCTTACGGAGAAGAGAAAACCTTTCGGGGAGAAAGATACAGATTTCCGGCACTGGCAGTAATGCCGTGCCGGAAAAGGTTTATGGGAAAAAGAGTATAGACAATTTGGAAGGGAGAGTCAGTATGTCAGTAGATCTCGGAATAGATTTGGGAACTGCCAGTGTGCTTGTGTATGTCAGGGGAAAAGGCGTTGTGTTGAAGGAGCCTTCTGTTGTGGCGTTTGACCGTGATACTAACGTGATCAAGGCGATTGGCGAGGAAGCGCGGCTGATGCTGGGAAGGACGCCGGGGAACATTGTCGCGGTACGTCCGCTGAGGCAGGGAGTGATTTCCGACTATACAGTTACAGAAAAGATGATCAAATATTTTGTTCAGAAAGCGCTGGGAAAGCGGACTTTCAAAAAGCCCCGCATCAGTATCTGTGTCCCCAGCGGTGTGACAGAGGTTGAGAAGAAAGCGGTGGAGGAAGCGACTTTTGCCGCAGGAGCCAGAGAAGTGCACCTGATCGAGGAGCCGGTCGCCGCGGCTATTGGAGCGGGAATTGATATCGCTAAGCCCTGCGGCAATATGATCGTGGATATCGGAGGCGGTACGGCTGATATCGCGGTTATTTCCCTGGGCGGAACAGTTGTGAATACATCCATCAAAGTAGCCGGTGATGATTTCGACGAGGCGATTGTCCGATATATGAGGAAAAAACATAATCTGCTGATCGGTGAGAGAACGGCTGAGGATATCAAGATAAAGATTGGGACGACTTATCCGCTCGTGGAGGAAGAGACCATGGAGGTGAGAGGCCGCAATCTTGTCACGGGCCTGCCGAAGACTGTGACAGTAACGTCCTCTGAAACGGAGGAAGCCTTGAGGGAAGCTACCAGCCAGATCGTGGAGGCAGTGATCGCTGTACTCGAACAGACTCCGCCTGAACTATCAGCGGATATCCTGGACCGGGGGATTGTCCTGACCGGAGGTGGAGCGATGCTCCGCGGGCTTGAGGAGCTGATCGAGGAACGGACGGGCATTAATACAATGACGGCGGAAGATCCGATGAAGGTCGTAGCCATCGGGACAGGACAGTTTGTAGAATTTATGAGCGGAAGAAAAGACTACTAGGACAGGGGTGTGAACAGGCGTGACGCACTCCTGTTCTGCTGTGAGGGAAGGTCAGACAGTGGAAGTTGTGACAGGTTACGTGGAACATATTGTGTTCCGCAATGAGGAAAACGGGTATACGGTATTCCGGCTGGAAAATGACGGCGGAGAAGTTACCTGTGTGGGAAATTTTAATTTCATCAGTGAAGGGGAGATGATGGAATTAAAGGGGGAATACACAAACCACAGTGTTTACGGTGTCCAGTTAAAGGTGGTCTCACACACCCTGAAAGAGCCGGAAGACGTGGTATCTATCGAGAGGTATCTGGGCTCGGGAGCTATAAAGGGAGTGGGAGCGGCTCTTGCAGGAAGGATCGTGAAAAAGTTCCGGGAAGACACATTCCGTATTATCGAAGAAGAGCCGGAGCGGCTGGCTGAGATAAAAGGGATCAGTGAGCGCAAAGCCAGAGAGATCTCAGAGCAGGTGGAAGAAAAAAAGGATATGCGCAAGGCCATGATCTATCTTCAGAAGTATGGGATATCAAACCGGCTTGCTGCAAAGATCTACCGGGAATATGGTATGGACGTATACAGAGTCCTGGAGGAAAATCCCTACCAGCTTGCAGATAATATAGAAGGGATCGGGTTTAAGACTGCAGATGAGATCGCTGCACGGATCGGCATACATACGGATTCGGATTACCGGATAAAAAGCGGGCTGTTTTACACTCTGCAGCAGGCGGTTTCAGAGGGACATGTTTATCTTCCCCAGGAGGAACTTCTCAGAAGAGCCGGGGTCCTTCTGGAAGTCGAGATCAGAGATATTGAAAAGCATATAATGGATCTGTGTATTGAGCGGAAAACCGTAATGAAAGAGCGGGAAGGGGAAGTCAGGATTTATCCGGCGCACTACTATTATCTGGAGCTGAATACCGCAAAGATGCTCCATGATCTGGATATCGACTGTGATATGCCGGAGGATCTGATGGAAGCCCGACTGCGGAAAGTGGAAGAAAGCGAGCAGATTGAACTGGATCCCATGCAGCACAGAGCGGTTATCGAGTCTATCAAACACGGCCTTCTTGTACTTACCGGAGGGCCGGGGACCGGAAAAACTACGACGATCAACACGATGCTGCGTTTTTTTGACAGTGAGGGGATGAGCATTCTCCTGGCCGCGCCTACGGGCCGGGCTGCAAAGCGCATGACAGAGGCTACCGGTTATGAGGCCCAGACGATCCACCGTCTTCTTGAAGTGAATGTAAATCCGGAAGATGAGAACAGTATCGGAGGCTTTCTGCGCAACCGCCAGAATCCTTTGGAGGCGGATGTTATTATTATTGACGAGATGTCGATGGTAGATCTGCCTCTCATGCATGCGCTGCTCTCGGCTGTAGTGCCGGGAACCCGCCTTATACTGGTAGGAGATATGGATCAGCTCCCCTCCGTGGGGCCGGGCAGTGTGCTGCGGGATATTATATCTTCCAGACGCTTTCCGGTTGTGACTCTTACCAGGATCTTCCGCCAGGCCGGAGAGAGTGATATTGTTGTAAACGCACATAAGATCAACGCCGGGGAACCGGTCGTGCTGGACAATAAAAGCAGGGATTTTTTCTTTTTGAGACGCCAGGATGCGGATGTGATCATTGGCGTAGTGATCATGCTGATCCAGAAAAAGCTGCCGAAATATGTACACGCCCACCAGAACGAGATCCAGGTCATGACTCCGACGAGGAAAGGTCTTCTTGGCGTCGAGCGCCTCAACGGTATCCTTCAGCGCTATCTCAACCCAGAACAGCCGGGGAAGGCCGAGCACGAGATTAACGGAAGGCTTTTCCGTGTGGGCGATAAGGTGATGCAGATAAAAAATAACTATCAGCTGGAGTGGGAAGTCTCCACAAAGTTCGGGCTGACCGTTGATAAAGGAACAGGCATTTTCAACGGCGATATGGGGATCATAACGGATATCAATAAATATACAGAGACTCTGGAAGTGGAGTTTGACGAGTGCAGACGGGTCAAATATGGCTTCGATATGGCAGAGGAACTGGAACTGGCATATGCCATAACTGTGCATAAGTCTCAGGGAAGCGAATACCCGGCGGTGATCATCCCTCTGCTGGGCGGTCCCAGGCTTTTATACAACCGGAATCTGCTGTATACCGCTGTGACAAGAGCCAAAAAATGTCTTACGATCGTAGGGAGTGATACTGTATTCCAGGAAATGATACAAAACAAAAACGAACAGGCCAGGTATACCAGTCTGGCGGAGCGCATCTGCGAATTTTAGGATTTCTCGCGGAATTGATCTATCCGTCTGTATGTCCTTTCTGCGGCGAAATATCAAAAGAGGGTATCTGCCGGGACTGCCGGAAAAAGCTTGTCTACATCCGGGAGCCCCGCTGTATGCGCTGCGGGAAGCCGCTGGATAAAGCAGAGGAGGAGTACTGCGCCGACTGCCGGGACAGAGCGTCGTCTGTTGTGCAGGGACGTTCTCTGTGGCTGCACAGAGATCCGGTCCCGCGGGCTGTATACTGGTTCAAATACCACAACAGGCGCAGTTATGGCACAGTGTTCGCCCGTGAGATGGAAAGGGTTTACGGCGGTTGGATCCGGGCATGCGGGATTGAAGTTATCCTTCCTGTCCCTCTTCATCCTTCCAGAAAGCGGAAGCGGGGGTTCAACCAGGCGGAAATTCTTGCCAGGGAACTGTCCGGACTGACCGGTATACCGGCGCGCGCAGATGTTCTGTACCGGATCAAAAAGACCAGACCGCAAAAAATGCTGGGGCCGGGGGAGAGAAGTGCAAATCTGAAGGGGGCGTTTGCCGTCGCGGCATCGTGGAAACCGTGCAGAAATGTCCTACTTGTAGATGACATTTATACCACCGGGAGTACGGTCGAACGGTGCGCTTCACTGCTCAAAAAGGCCGGTGCGGAAAATGTCTGGTTTTTAACTATAAGCATTGGACAAGGTATCTGAGTATATGCTATACTAAAACATAATGACTAAAACAGATAAAAGGGTGCGTTACACAGGAAGGGTGTGTAAACTTATGCTTGATAAAAGAAAAATACGTCTGATGACAAAAATGTCGATATATGAAAAGAACTATGGAAAAGAAGATATAAAAATCAGCGGCTACTATAAAAAAGATTATTCCAGTCTTCATACATGGATCACTCTGATCTGGATCACCGTCGGCTATATTCTGGCGGCGGCTCTTTTTGTGCTGTTCGGGGCAGAAGCGCTCCTTGAGGGGCTCACTATCGTGAAGCTTTTTGTTCTTGCCGCAGTTGCCGTTGGAGCGTATCTGGGCCTGCTTATCATCTACGGCATCGGCGCAGGAAAGTTTTACAGGAATAAACACACGCAGGCAAAACAGCGCGTGAAAAAATATTACAGGGATATGTCCCGGCTTGAAAAGATATATAAAAAGGAGTACAGAAATCATGAGTAGCTTACTTGTTTGGAGAGAAAAGTTCCAGAGATTTTATGCAAATTATTCTGTTTATATTCTGAAAATACTTCAGTTCCTGATGGGGCTTCTGCTGTTTGGGATGATTAATTCAAACATTGGCTTTATGAAGACTGCCTCTTCCGTATTCTGTACGGCAGGGCTTGCGGTGATCTGTACCTTTCTGCCGCTGATCGTGATGACATTTGCCGCTGCGGCGCTTGTGATCGTGCATTTTTATGCATTGTCCATGCCGATCGCGCTCGTATCTGTCCTGATCTTTCTTCTGATGTATATATTCTATTTCCGGTTTACTCCCGGAAAGTCGTGGCTGGTCCTCGTGTCTGTGCTTGCCTTTGGGTTGAAGATCCCGTTTGTTATCCCGGTTGTTTTCGGACTGCTGGGCACGCCGGTGTGGATTGTTCCGGCGGGATGCGGTGTGATCGGCTACTATATGATCGATTTTGTAAAGGGTTCCGCTTCGGCTCTGAAAGCGTCGGGAACAGACGGGCTCGCACAGGGTCTGCTCAGTTTTACAAAACAGGTGATGACCAGCAGAGAGATGTGGCTTATGGTGATGATCACGGCTATTGCCATTCTTGTGGTCAACGCAGTGCGGACCCGGGCAGTAGATCATGCCTGGAAGATCGCGTCCGTGGCAGGCGCGGCGGTCTGTATTGTAGTTGCAGCTGCAGGGAACCTGTTTCTGGACGAGCAGATATCTTATGCAGTCATTATATTAAGCTCAGTATTGGGAGTGGCTGTGGGAATCGTTCTGGAGTTTTTCTTCTTTTCTGTGGACTATTCCAGAACAGAAAATGTTCAGTTTGAAGATGATGAATATTATTACTATGTGAAAGCAGTTCCGAAACTCGGAGTATCCGCTCCGGAAAAAAGAGTGAAACGCATCACGGAGAGGCAGTCCGGGGAAGAAAATAATCCTCCGGGCAGAAGGCAGGAAGCTGTCCCCGGGCATATGCAGCAGCCCGCAGGCGGGGAGGGCACTGCCGGCTCAGCAGTTCAGAATAATACGGAGGAGATTCTGCTTACCAGAAGTCTGAGCAGAGAACTGGGGCTTGATCAGCAGCAGAATAACAACGGGCTGCAGTAGCTGAAAAATCTGCGGAATATGCCTCGGGAAAGAACTTCATTCACAGGGGGATTGTGTGAATCAATAAGGCGGTGATACAAGACATGGCAGACTGGATAAGCAGTTTTTTCAACAGATATGCAAATGGTATGTATTTCCCTGAAATACAGATCAAGGATATTGCTGAAATTTTGATAATAACAGTGATCGTATACGAAATCATGCTTTGGATAAAAAATACCAAGGCGTGGATGCTCCTGCGCGGAATTATCGTGCTGGCAGTTTTTATTTTTCTGGCCTGGATTTTTCAGATGCATACCATACTTTTCCTTGCGGCACAGTCCATCAGCGTACTTGCTACTGCGGCTATTGTCGTGTTTCAGCCGGAACTGCGGCGTGCTCTTGAAAAACTGGGAGAAAAAAATATCCTCAGCAGTATAAACCCGTTTGACAGAAATAAAGAGAATCAGCGTTTTTCCGACGAAACGGCAGACGGGATCGTGAAAGCATGCTTTGAAATGGGAAATGTGTGTACCGGCGCGCTCATTGTCGTGGAACAGGCGATCCAGCTCAGTGAATATGAGATGACAGGGATTGAACTGGACTGTAAGGTTTCTTCCCAGGTATTGATAAATATTTTTGAACACAATACACCGCTCCATGACGGGGCAGTTATCATACGGGGAGACAGAATTACCTCGGCGACCTGCTATCTGCCTCTCTCTGACAATATGAGCATCAGCAAAGACCTGGGAACAAGACACAGGGCGGCGCTGGGGATGAGCGAGGTATGTGATGCTCTTGTGATCGCTGTATCAGAGGAAACAGGCATGGTTTCCGTGGCAATGGGCGGTTCGCTCACGCGGGGAGTAAATGCCGAGGAACTTAGAAAATGGCTGGGCCGGATTCAGTATAGAAACTCGGAACCGAAGAAGTTTACTATACGGAAAGGATGGCGCAGAACATGAAAAAATACAGTTTTACAAGAAATCCGGGGCTGAAGATCATGGCTCTGGTGTTTGCCACGTTCCTATGGCTGATCGTTGTAAATATTGACAATCCGGTTTCCAGCGATACTTATTTTAATATTCCGGTTACTATTATTAATGACGATATTATTACTCAGGAGGGAAATGTTTATCGGGTTATAGATGAGCAGAATGTAAATGTCATTGTCTATGCGAAGCGCCAGACACTGCAGAATATTAATGCAGATGATATTGTGGCGACGGCAGATATCCGTGAGATGGATACAGATACAGGATTAGTGCCTATCACGGTGACTATCCCGGAATATGCCGGCGATTATGAGTCGGCGCAGGCAATTCCCCGTAATCTTCAGATAAAGACAGAAAAGACAGGGAAGAAAGTGCTTTCTCTGACTGTGGATACTCAGGGAACAACCCCGCGGGACGGGTATGTCCTGGGCGATATGACTGTGAATCCAGAACGTATCACTCTGACTGGTTCGGAGTCGATGGTCGACCAGATCGAGACGGCGGTTGCAGCGATTGATGTGGAAGGAATTTCAAAAGATACAGATGTAAGGGCTGACCTGATCCTCTATGATGCAAACGGCAATGAGATGACCAACAGCCAGATCAGCAACAATCTTGGCGAGGATGGCATTACCGTGCATGTGGAAGTGCTTCAGACAAAGACGGTGCCGGTTGAATTCAGCACATCGGGCACGCCTGCCGAAGGATATCAGGTGACCGGGATCACAAGCGAACCGGAAAGCATACAGATCTGCGGCAGGAGCGACGTCCTGACAGATGTGACCGCGATAGCAGTTCCGGCTTCAGAACTGAACATCGAAGGAGCAAGTGGAAGGATTGAAAGGACAATAGATATAACACCGTATCTTCCAGAGGGAATCAGTCTGGTTGATGAAAATACCGGCAGTGTGAACGCCACAGTGATCATTGAAGAAGAGGGGACCCGGTCTGTGGATTTTCTGGTGAGCTCCATCCGGATCAATAATCTTTCTGAGAATCTGCAGGTCGTCTATGAACCGGATGCGGAGATAACTCTCCGGTTCAGCGGAAGTGAAGAACTGCTGGACATACTGGATATCAGCAATGCTGTATCGGTAGATCTGACAGACTATAAAGAGCCGGGTACATATGACGTTCCGGTGAAAGTAAATGTACCGCAGGGAATCACCCTGGTAAATGATGTGACAGTCCGGCTTATTTTAGAAGAAAAGCCGGATGAGCCGGCGGCCGAGGAAGGATAGAGCGGCGGATGAGCCGGAAAACCAGATAAATCAGTATAAGGAGTTGATGCAGGATGGTAAGCGGAAATGTGACAATAAAAAATCCAACTGGCCTCCACTTAAGGCCGGCAGGCCTGTTCTGTAAAACAGCGATGGAATTTAAAAGCAAGATCACTGTTTATAAAAAGACAAAATATGAGGATGTAACGGCCAATGCAAAGAGTGTGCTCAGTGTATTGGGGGCGTGTATTAAGAGCGGCGATGAGATCCGGATCATCTGCGAGGGAGAGGATGAGGAACAGGCGCTTTCCACAATGATCCGGCTGGTAGAAGACGGGCTGGGAGAATAAGAGGAGAAAACAGATATGACGAAAGCAGCTCTTGTGATAATGGCAGCAGGAATGGGAAGCCGTTTTGGCGGCGGCATCAAACAGCTTGCCCCGGTGGGCCCCGGCGGAGAGATCATAATGGATTATTCCATATACGACGCGGTAAAGGCAGGATTTGACAAGGTCGTATTTGTAATACGAAAGGATTTGGAAGAGCCCTTTCGTGAAGCAATCGGTAAACGGATCGAAAAGTATGTGGATGTGGCTTATGCGTATCAAGAAGTGGATGAAATTCCTGAAAAATACAGGCTCAAATTTGCAGGCAGAACGAAACCCTGGGGAACCGGTCAGGCCATTTTGTGCTGCCGGGATCTGGTAGATTGTCCGTTCCTCGTGATCAATGCCGACGACTATTATGGCCGATCGGCGTATCGGGAAGCATATGCCTATTTGACAGATGAACAGAAAAATGATAAAATGCAGATTTGTATGGTCAGTTTTGTACTGAAAAACACGCTCAGTGAAAACGGGGGAGTGACCCGCGGTATATGCCGTGTGGGTGAGGGCGGTATGCTGACCGGGATTACAGAAACTCATAATATCACAAAAAACGGAGATTTCGCTGTGGCGGAAAAAGACGGACATACTGTCGCCCTGGATCTGGAATCTCCGGTTTCTATGAATATGTGGGGCTTAAATCCGTTTTTTTTCTCCGTGCTGGAGGAAGAGTTTGAGCGTTTTCTCTCGGAAACGGATGAAACCGATCTGAAATCGGAATATCTGCTTCCCGTACTGGTGGGGAATCTTCTGAGAGAAGATAAAATAAGAGTAAAAGTTTTGCGTTCGGAGGATGAGTGGTTTGGTGTGACATATAAAGAGGATCGGGAAAATGTAACCGAAGCCGTAAACAGACTTGTGGAGAAGGGGATTTATCCCTCTCTTCTGTACACTTAGGATGAGAAAAGGAAATCGAAGTAATGTCTAAGAAACACAGATCAGCCGAGAGGGCTGGACGAGGAACAAAAAAAACGGGAAGATATTCCAGGCGCTCCGGGCATAACCGCTTTGGAGTGTTCTGCATTGTGCTTCAGACAGTGATAAGTCTGGCATTCATGGGAGTCGTCGTACTGCTTGATATGCTTCCCATGCGATATCTGGCGCTGATAGCGCTGATCCTGTTTTTTCTGTGGTGTATTACATTAACCACACAGGTGGCCAGAAGGAAGAAGGATATACTGGGGAAGGCGTTCAGTCTTCTGATGGTATGCGTGCTTTCTTTAGGGACTTTTTATGTAGCGAAAACGAACGACATCATCGGGAAAATAACCGGCGGCAGTTACAGGGTCGATAAAATGGTGGTGGCTGTTCGCGCAGATGATTCTGCCGAGGTCATTGAGGATGCTATGGATTACAATTTTGGCGTCCAGTTCGAACAGGGCGGAGATAATATGCAGGCTGCGGTCAATGATATCCAGAATACACTGGGAGGAGAAATTAGTGCCGTAGAGTGTAGTTCGGTGCAGGAACAGGCCGAAGCGCTGATTGACGGAGAAGTTGACGCTATTATCTACAACAAGGCTTACACAGAGTTGATGGACAGTGCAGTTGAGGATTACAGTGACAATATTCGTATTATATATGAGACATCAATAAAGGTTCAGCTGGATATCGGCAATTCTGGTGATAATACCCTGACTAAAGAACCGTTTACTGTTTATATAAGCGGAATCGATGTGTATGGGGATGTGACTGAGACCAGCCGGAGCGATGTAAATATTATAGCTGTAGTTAATCCAAAAACACATCAGGTTCTGCTTGTCACTACCCCAAGAGATTATTATGTGGAGATACCGGGCATATCCAAGGGCAGAGAGGATAAGCTGACGCATGCTGGATTGTATGGCATTGAAGCATCTATGAATACACTGAGCCAGTTGTATGAGACAGATATCAACTATTATGTCAGACTGAACTTTACCTCGCTGATCGATATTGTTGATATTCTTGGCGGCGTGGACGTATATTCTGAGCTGGAGTTTACCACCAGCAAAGATTCCGGACACGTGATGGATGTAAGCGAAGGAATGAATCATTTTAACGGGAAAGAGGCTCTTGCGTTTAGCCGCGAGAGACAGAATTTTGCCGATGGAGACAACCAGAGAGGAAAAAACCAGGAAGCTGTTATCACAGCCATGATCAAGAAAATGCTGTCGCCTACTATGCTGCTGAAGGCAAACGGAATTTTGAATGAGGTGAGTGAGGACGTGGAGATGAATGTTACACAGTCACAGCTCAACTCGCTTGTGAAGTATCAGCTTAATACAAACGCCAAGTGGACGATCAAGTCTGTGGCAGCTGAGGGAACTCCGGCAAATGACTATTGTTATTCGTCAGGCGATACATTGCTTTATGTTACCGTCCCAGACCGGCAGAGCGTGAATGAAATAATTGATCTGGTGAATGTAGTAGAAGAAGGCGGAATGCTGGAAGGTGCGGAAGAATTGAATTAATAGAAGGCGCTGTCGCAATGATTAGGAAATCATAGATGCGGTAGCGCCTTGCTTTCTATAGTTATTCTTTGTCTCATGAGAGAAATACTTGTGTTTTGAAAAAAAATGGTTATAATGTTCTATAGAATATTTTGCATAGCTGAGGATAAATCATGGAAGTACAGAATTATGTGTTGCCCCCTAAGAAAAAGAAGAGACTTATAATCGAATATATTTATAAGATATTTGTCTTTTTGATGATGGCGGGGATTTTTTCGTATGTCTGGGTACGCTTTTATACTCCTTTTAATATGGCGGGAAATATTTTTGACCAGACAGTTAAGCTCTGTTTTATGGCATGTATTTACAGCGGAGTTTACTATATATTTGGAAAGTTTTATAAAGCATATCGCCTGGGCGCTTACCGTACGACCGAACTGATGTATTATCATTTCCTTACTATGGGTGTAACGAATGTCCTTTTCTTCCTGGAAGGCAGTATTTACAAGCATAGGATTTTAAATGTTTTGCCGATTATAGGAATGTTTATGACTCAATGGTGCCTGCTGACGGTAGTCACTTTATTTTTCAACCGCTGGATGGCCAAGGCGTGTGAAGTACGGAAAATACTTATTGTATATGGAAACGAGGATTATAAAAATTTTCAAAAGAAGGTCGAGAGAAAGAAGCATAAATTCCAAATTGTCGGCCATGTAGATCAAAATGAAGGATTTGAAGTAATAAAGGAAAAATTATCAAGATGCACGGCGGTTTATCTTTACGAAGTAAATGATGAGATCCAGTCGCAGCTGGTTCTGTATTGTACCCAATACAATATTGATCTTTATATGACCCGTGATGTAGAAGATATTATTGTGATGGGATATGAGACGTCGCATACATTTGATACTCCGTTTGTCAGAACGCGTAAGGAAAAGGTTAAGGTATACTATCCTTTTGTCAAACGGCTGACAGATATTTTGTTTTCGCTGTTTGGACTTATTTTGATGTCTCCGGTTCTTCTTATTGTTGCGTTGTGTATTAAATTATATGACAGAGGGCCGGTATTTTACAAGCAGATCCGTCTGACAAAAAATCACAGAGAATTTTATATCTATAAATTCAGAAGCATGGTAGTTAATGCGGAAAAGGATGGGATTGCCCGGCTTTCATCACAGAAAGACAGCAGGATTACTCCGATAGGAAAAATCATACGTGCTACCCGGCTTGACGAGTTCCCACAGCTTTTTAACGTTCTGAAGGGTGATATGTCAATCGTGGGACCAAGGCCGGAAAGACCAGAAATTGAAAAGCAGTATCTGGAAGAGATACCAGAGTTCGGGCTGCGCCTTCAGGTTAAGGCGGGGCTTACTGGCTATGCCCAGATATTCGGGAAATATAATACGACACCATTGGACAAGCTAAAATTGGACTTGATTTATATTAATCAGCAGAGCTTTCTGATGGACATTAAACTGATTTTGTGGACAGTAAAGATCATGTTCATACCGGAGAGTACAGAAGGAATTGAGAACGGTGAAATTACCGCAATGAAAAAGTCTTGATTAATCAAAGGAATAGAAGAGATTATGAAACAATTTATTAACTGGAGAAGTTCCAGAACGCGGATGCTGCTGCTGGGAATCGTGGATATTTTCATGATCGTCGTCAATGCGCATCTGTCACTCATTATGAGATATGAAGGCCATTTTTCATGGGTGCCTCCAGAGTATATAAACAGCATTCACACCTATATGCTGATCAATATTATATCGACAATTATTATTTTTCATGTGCTGAATCTGTATCGAAGCGTATGGACATTTGCAAGTATACATGAAGTTATGCTGATTATAACGGGATGCATATTATCTACAGCTTTTCAGGCGCTGGGAATGCAGTTCTTTGTGCTATTTGTCCCCAGAAGCTATTATGTATTTTATTTCTTCCTTTCAGTTATGACAACCTGCGCCTCGCGTTTTTCTTACCGGGCACTTAGAATAATGAAACAGGGATTTTCTCATCCAAAAGGGAAGAGACTCAATACGATGGTGATCGGCGCCGGGGAAGCGGGAAATATGATTATACAGGAGTTGAAGTCGAGTCGTCATTTGAATCGGAATGTCAGGTGCATCATAGATGACAATCCTTCTAAAAAAGGAAAATATCTGCAGGGGATACGGATTGTCGGTAATCGTGACATGATTGTTAAGAGCGCGAAAGAGTACGCCATTGATGAGATTATCGTTGCAATTCCTTCGGCAAACCCGAAAGATACAAAAGACATTTTGCGCCGCTGCAACCAGACGGACTGCCGTCTGAAGGTGCTTCCGGGAATATATCAGTTTGTAACAGATGAAGTAAGTGTTTCAAAATTGCGGGAGGTATCGATCGAGGATCTTCTTGGCAGAGATGCGATTCAGGTCGATTTAGAAAGCGTACTGTCACACCTGGAGAACAAGGTTGTGCTGATTACAGGAGCCGGGGGTTCTATCGGATCGGAATTGTGCCGCCAGATTGCCGCTTATAAGCCAAGACGCCTGATCCTTTTTGACATATATGAAAATGGCGTATATGAATTACAGCAGGAATTAAAGAAAAAGTTTCCAGGCCTGAGTATGGAGGTGCTGATTGGATCGGTTCGAAATACAAAACGGATTGAAAGCGTAATGGAATTGTACAGGCCAGATGTGGTTTATCACGCTGCAGCACATAAGCATGTGCCGCTTATGGAAGACAGTCCAAATGAAGCGGTTAAAAATAATGTGTTCGGAACATATAAGACTGCCCGGGCAGCTGACAGGTACGGCGTGAAAAGGTTTGTGCTCATATCTACGGATAAAGCAGTGAATCCTACAAACATTATGGGCGCGACAAAACGGATCTGTGAGATGATCATACAGACGTTTAACAAATACTCTAAGACAGAATATGTAGCTGTCCGTTTTGGAAATGTACTTGGAAGCAACGGAAGCGTGATCCCGCTTTTTAAGAAACAAATTGAAGAGGGCGGACCGGTAACTGTTACACATCCTGATATTATCCGCTATTTTATGACAATTCCTGAGGCGGTTTCTCTCGTGCTGCAGGCAGGCGCCTATGCAAAGGGAGGAGAAATATTTGTTCTGGATATGGGAGAACCTGTGAAGATTGATGATCTTGCAAAGAATCTTATCCGTCTTTCCGGGTATACTCTTGGTGTAGACATGGAAATTGTGTATACCGGATTACGGCCCGGGGAAAAATTGTATGAGGAACTTCTGATTGATGAGGAAGGGCTTCAGAAGACAAAAAATGAGTTGATCTATATAGGCAAACCGCTGGAATTCGATGAGGTTCATTTTTTAAGCGAACTTAAGAAGCTGGAGCAGGCGGCGGTTGATGAACGGTTCGATGTAAAAAAACTGGTGGCAGGGATCGTTTCTACTTATCATATCCGTCCGGAAGATGAGGCGCGCGATGAAGAAATTTATGAAAGGTTCTGCCAGTTAGGAGTGGCAAGCCACGAGAAACCGATTATAGAAAAAGAGGACTAGTATGGCTGAGATGAATATTCCTTTTTCTCCTCCGGATATATCAGAGGAGGAAATCCGGGAAGTTGTAGATGTGCTCAGAAGCGGGTGGATTACAACAGGACCCAAGACAAAAGAATTTGAAAAGACGATTGCTGAGTATTGCGGAACGAGCAGAGCGGTCTGCCTGAATTCTGCAACTGCCTGCATGGAGATGACACTCCGTATTTTAGGAATCGGAGAAGGAGACGAGGTAATTACGTCCGCCTATACTTATACGGCTTCTGCAAGCGTTGTGTCTCACGTAGGGGCAAAATTAGTCCTGGTAGATACAGCTCTGGATTCCTATGAAATGGATTATGAAAAGTTGGAAAAGGCAATTACAGAAAAGACCAAAGCAATTATTCCTGTTGATCTGGCGGGAATTCCGTGTGATTATAATAAGATTTTCGAAGTCGCAGAACGTAAAAAAAGTTGTTTTCAGGCACACACAAAAATTCAGGAAGCGGTAGGAAGAATCATAATCCTTGCAGACGCTGCACATGCTTTTGGCGCAAAACGAAATGAAATCCGGACAGGACGACTGGCAGATTTTACCAGTTTTTCTTTTCATGCGGTGAAAAACCTTACTACCGCGGAGGGAGGAGCCGTCACATGGAGAGAAATACCGGGAATTGACAGTGATGAAATTTATAAGAAGTATATGCTGCTGTCTCTTCATGGACAGTCAAAGGATGCGCTGTCGAAGACTCAGCTTGGGGCATGGGAGTATGATATAATCGGGCCTTATTTTAAATGTAATATGACGGATATTATGGCAGCGATTGGTTTGGCTCAGTTTCGCAGATATCCGGGACTGCTGCAGAGAAGAAAAGAAATTATTCAAGAATATGAAAATGCTTTTCAAGAGCTTCCGGTTTCTACTTTAAAACATTTTTGCCGGGAATATCAGTCCAGCGGACATCTCTATCTGGTGCGGCTGGAAGGAAAAGACAGGGGACAGTGCAATCGTATTATTTCGGAAATGGCGGAACAGGGGATTGC
The DNA here is from genome assembly GCA_019115385.1 of Candidatus Mediterraneibacter avicola. Lineage (GTDB taxonomy): Bacteria > Bacillota > Clostridia > Lachnospirales > Lachnospiraceae > Mediterraneibacter > Mediterraneibacter avicola. The sequence goes on from DXDR01000013.1 coordinate 20,756, forward strand.
CGCAAATGTCCATTATAAACCGCTTCCATTATTGACAGCGTACAAAAATATGGGATTTAATATAAACGAATATCCGAATGCATATAAGCTCTACGAAAATGAGATTACACTTCCGCTTCATACAAAGCTTACAGACTTGAATGTGGATTATATAATTCATACATTTTCAAAATTGATTTAAGGAATGTATAAGATGAGAGATTGGAACGATATTCCCGCTTTTATGAAAAATGATAGAGTGAGAGAATATTATGATATTTTGAAAAAACATGAAAAAGAGTTAAAATTAAAGCGTATTTGTGATATAATATTCGGGTTAGTGTTGTTTGTACTTCTGCTTCCGATCATGATATGTATCGGGATTGCAGTAAAGCTGGATTCAAAAGGTCCCGCCTTATTCAGGCAGACCAGGATTACAGCTTATGGGAAAAGATTTAAAATTTATAAGTTCCGGACTATGTGCGCCGGGAAAAGAAGCGGCTCTGAAACGCAGGTTACAGCGAGAGATGACGCCAGAATCACAGGGATCGGGAAAAAACTCCGCAGGTATCGTCTGGATGAACTTCCCCAGCTCTGGAATATCATTAAAGGGGATATGACTTTTGTCGGAACAAGACCCGAGGTGGAAAAATATGTAAGACAGTATGCCGATGAAATGAAAGCAACCCTTCTGATCCCGGCAGGAGTGACATCCAGAGCCAGTATCGAGTATAAGGATGAAGAGGAACTTCTTGCAGGGGTGGAGGATGTGGAAGAAGCATATATTCAGAAAATACTTCCGGAAAAGATGAAGTATAATCTGGAAGCCCTGAGACATTATAGTTTCTTATCTGATGTCAGAACCCTGATACAGACAGTTGGAGCGGTAATAAGGTAGGTGTAGAACGATGAATATATGGATTGTGAACCATTATGCAGTGCCACCCAGTATAGCCAGCGGTATGGTGAGGCATTTTTACTTTGCAAGATATTTACAGGAAAAAGGTCACAAAGTAAAAATTATCACGTCAGGCCGTGTGCATAATACAGATATTAATATGATTAAAGATGATTCCCTGTTTTTATCGAAGGTGATGGATGGCGTTGAATATATTTTTGTGCGCAGCCATGGTTATACGGGAAATGGAGTAAATCGGATCATCAATATGATGGGATTCCCGTTTGAAGTACGAAAGACTATGAAAAGGCTGCTGAAGGAAGAAAGACCAGATGTAATTTACACCTCATCGCCTGATATTTTTGTGCCCTTTTTTGCCATGAAGTTTGGGAAAAAACGCAGGTTTCCAGTGGTTTTTGAGGTTCGGGATCTGTGGCCGGAGTCTATTGTGGAATATAATGGAATGTCCAGAAAGAATCCGATTATACGGATCCTGTACAGATTGGAAAAATGGATGTATAAAAACGCATCCCAGCTGATATTTACTTTTCCGGGAGGAAGCGAATATATCACAGATCAGAAATGGGAGAAGGCTGTTGACCTGCAAAAGGTAAATTATATTAATAATGGAGTGGATCTGCAGGAGTATAGAAAGCGGCAAAGAGAGAAACTGAATGATCCGGATCTTACAAATGACAAATTCAGAATTATATATATGGGATCGATCAGGAAGGTAAACAATATAGAGCTGTTAGTGTCTGTTGCGGCAGAATTGCAAAAAAGAGGAGAAGACGGCAT
>DXDR01000074.1 GCA_019115385.1 Candidatus Mediterraneibacter avicola
TCTGTAGTAATCGTTCTGCTTTCTCCATTCTCCTCGTAAGTCCATGTATAGCTGAAAGCCTCCGGGATCATTACCGCCGCAGATGCAAGTTCATCTGAATAGCATACATTCAGATAAGGGAGCTGGGCTGGATCTTTTTCGATAAAAAGCTCATCCAGATAATGCCCGTATTCCTGTATATACTTCTGGTTTGCCTGTTCTGTTCTTTCAATCTTTGTGATGCCGTGATACTGGGCAGGATATGACTCCGCCATGATCCCATTTCCGTAGATGTTTACCACATCCCCGTTATTCAGATCCTGCTCTGTGATCTTTTTGCCCTCTTCATCATACAATTCTCCCTCCGGTATTGTTCCGGTAAATGGATACTCAGCTGTCAGATTGACAAAGATGCTGTTCCCGTCTTCTTTTTCTAAATAAACTGCTTTCAAGTACTGTCCGGCATCAGCCTTTCCCCTGTCTGACGGCGCGTCTTTCATAAAATGATTTCGGATTGCAGCTGCTGCCATTATAATAATCAGAATCAGCAGTACAATGCCGACAGCAGCTATGATTTTTCTGTTTTTTCTCATTCTTCCTCTTCCTGTTTTATATAATTGATCAGCGGTTCCAGATACTTCTTATCTGTCCAGTCACATTTCTGTCTGACCGCACACATGAGCGCTTTCATCCACGGCTCATATGTGGACGAGTCCTTTTTCCCGACTGCCTTCTGAAGCATCCGGCACATGGTACGGTCTGTAAATGTCATTCCCTCTTCATCCCAGGCTCCCCGCCCGTAAAACATGGGAATCTCTTTTAAGTCTTCTTTCAGATTGTGCGCTTTAACCTCGCCCAGCGCTTTTTCATCATACGGGGAAGCGCCTACACAGAACACTGCCGCCCGTTTTCCTGAAAGCATGTTTTTATTCTTTCTGAAATAGGATATTCCCGCGATTCCCGATGCGTAGACCGCGCCGCACAGTACCACTGTATCATATCCGGTCATTGTGTCCGCTTTCGCCTTTTTTACTTCCATTACTTCAAAACCAGTCGCCTCCTGCAGCCACTGCGCATATTTTTTTGTACTTCCGTATTTTGACTGATAAAGAATAATACCTTTGCTCATATTTTTAATCTCCAAATGGCTCCACTTCTCCTGTGTCCGCCGTGAATTCATACTCCAGTGACGTGTCCTCGGCTCCTACAAGCCGTATCCGGTTTTCTCCCTCTTCTGCTTTAATTGATTCAGATACGGACTGTTCATTTTCCTCCCCGGCAATACACTCCGCAATGGTGGTTACCGTTCCGTCCGGATCAATATAGACAAGTTTTGCCTTTCCGGATGTAACTGTCAGATTACAGGAAATATTTACTTCTGTCGGCTCATCTGTATTGAATTCCCATATTGTGTCCATTCCTTCCAGTTTTTCCGCAGAACCGCTCACCGTATTATCCGACATGGAGCCGCTGTAATTGACCAGATTATAACTGTTGGACTTTCCGGCCAGCGCCCTTTCATTATCATATACTCTCGCCCCTGTATTCAGTGCACATCCTGAAATCAGTACGGCCGCTGCTCCTGCTGCCGCTGCCGCCGCCCACATTTTCTTCATACCCTGTACCTCCCATCTCCGTCTCCGGATTCATTATAATATAAAAGAGAGCATAAAAGTATAATTTCTTCCATGCTCTCTGTAATCTAACCTATTTTTAACAAAACCTCTCCCGGTTTTACGCCGGTTCCCCTCCGCAAGCTGTACCATCGGAAGGATTCATCTGCAGTTTTACCATATGGGGATAGATCTTTCCCGCACTCATCAGTTCCTCCGGCGTCCCTTGTTCCGCAGCAACGCCTTCCGAGAGAACCACCACCTTGTCTGCTCCGCTTACCGTGCGCATGCGGTGGGCGATAACAAGCACGGTTTTATCCTTTATCAGCCTTGACAGCGCAGTCTGTATCAGTGTTTCATTTTCAACGTCAAGACTCGCCGTGGCTTCGTCCAGTAGGATAATCGGCGCGTTTTTAAGGAATGCGCGGGCAATGGAAATCCGCTGTCTCTCCCCGCCTGAAAGTTCGCATCCGTTTTCTCCGATCATGCTGTTATACCCTTCCGGCAGCTTTGCGGCGAACTCTTCGCAGTTTGCCAGTTTTGCGGCCGCGATCACTTCCTCATCCGTAGCGTCCTTTCTTCCGATCCGGATATTTTCCATAATTGTGTTATTAAACAATGTTACATCCTGAAAAACAATGGAGTACAGTGACAGCAGTGTCTCGGGATCAATCTTTGATATGTCCATGCCGCCTACTGTGATTTTCCCTTTGCTGATATCCCAGAATCTTGCGGCAAGCCGCGAAACCGTTGTTTTTCCGCCGCCGGAAGGTCCTACCAGAGCCGTAACTTCTCCCTGCCGCGCTGTAAAAGATACGTCTTTTAAAACGGTTTCTCCGGTATTGTAAGCGAATCCCACGTGATCAAATACAATGTCATACCCCTGATTTGTCAGCTTGCTGCTGCCGTTCTGAACCGGATGGTCCAGGATTTCATTCATGCGGTTTATATTTGTCCGGGTGGAAATCACAGCAGCCAGATTTTGCAGGGCTCCCTCAAGAGGAGCGTACAGTCTTGAGGCTACAAGCAGAAACATAAAGAACAGCGGAATATCAATTTCTTCCCGGATGAGCAGCACAGAACCTGTAAGCGCCACTGTTGCTATCCCGAATTTTAAAATCAATGTAGATGAAACAACAAACAGCGCCGTCCCGAGTTCTGTTATAATATGTCTTTTTTCCACATTGTCTATCTTTTTGTCCAGGCCTTTCAGATAGTCGGCTTCCGCATTATTGGCCTTTAAGTCCTGCAGACTTTCAATGCACTCCTGTACGCCGTCCTCCAGCGCTATATTTGCCGCCGAGGCTTTGCGGTTAAAATACTCCTGGATGCGTGCGGAAAACAGCGTGATCATAAATGCCACCGGCAGCACCCACACCGCCGCCAGTGCCATGCGCCAGTCATAGGCAAACAGGCACACCGCGATCAGCGTGGTGGAAATGATGGAACCGGCCAGGGCAGGCACATAATGAGAAAATGCCGTTTCAAGGGTAGCGCAGTCTCCCATAATCGAACTGGTCAGATCAGCCAGATCTTTTTTCCCGAAAAAGGACAGCGGAATTTTGCGCAGCTGTTCGGCGAGGGAGATCCGCCTCACTCCACTTTCCACATAAGTCGCCAGATAGGTTGCGTTATACTGAAACCAGGTAACAATAAATATAAGAAGAAGGCATCCCACAGCCCCGGCCATATACAGCGCAGCCCGTTTCCCGTCCACTGCTCCGTTCATAAGGTCGATAACAAAGAAATACAGAAGTCCTACGGGAATCATAAGGGAGATATCCTGTGCGACACATGCAATGCATCCCTTAATCAGATCGACTGCTCCCTGCCTTGATAATGCAAACCGTCTTTGCAGCACCTTGATCATGCTCTTACCTCCTTTTCGATTTTCCACTCCGCTGCTTCGGAATAATTCTTCCACATGCGTGTAAAGATACCGTTTTTCCTGATCAGATCGTTGTAATTTCCGCTTTCCTCAATTCCCCCGTCCCGGAGTACATAGATGCAGTCCGCGTCCGTGATCGACGACAGCCGGTGGGCAATCATAATGACCGTTTTGCCTCTGGAGAGCTCCGCCAGGGCCTTTCCTACCCGCGCCTCATTGTCCGGGTCGGCAAATGCCGTGGCCTCGTCAAGGATCAGAATGGGAGCGTTTTTCAGAACAGCGCGGGCAATGGTAATCCGCTGCTGCTCGCCGCCGGACAGGTATACTCCTTTTGCGCCGATTACCGTATCAATTCCGTCAGGCAGTTTTTCAATGATATCCGTACACTGGGCTGCCTTCAGCGCGCGGACGACCTCATCTCTCGTGGCCTGCGGCTTTGCCATCCGCACATTTTCCAGGACAGATGCTTTGATCAGACGGCTTTCCTGGAAAACAAAAGATACTTTATCCATCAGCGTTTCTTTCGGGATATTCCGTATATCCGTATTTCCGATTAATATTCTTCCTTCCCGGGGATCAAAAAATCTTGCGATCATCTTTGCAAGCGTGGTTTTTCCTCCGCCGGACGGGCCCACCAGCGCCGCCTTCTGTCCCGGAGCAATGGACAGCGACACATCATTTAGTGCGTTTTTCCTGCCGCCGCGCCCTGGACTGCTGTTTTTGTCAGTCTCATTCTCTCCGTAACTGTAGCTGACGTGTTCAAATACAATGGAATTGTCGGATGGGACACTCTTCTCTGTACTTTCAGGCAGCGGCTTTTCATTCATTACTTCATCAATTCTGCTCAGCGCATCATTTACAATCATCGCATCCTCGCTCATAAACATGATTTTTGTCAGCGTGGTACCAATCACCGGAGTGATCACAATGTAGAAGATAAGATTTAAAAGCAGTTCATCCGTCACGCCGCCTCTCGAAAAAATAATGCCTCCGGCAATGAGAAATGCAAACGCGCCGTTGACTGCCGTTGTGTAGAACATCATGGGCGACCTCAGGGCTTTCGTATATTCGATCACCCACTTTTCGTAATTATCAATGGATGCCTTGAAGCGTTTGAATGAAAAAATCGTCTGTCCGAATGTTTTTACAACCGGCACGCCTCTTACGTATTCAACTGCTTCGTTTGACATATCCGCAAGAGCATTCTGGTATTCTTCCATTTTCTGTTCCATACTCTTTCCTGTCATTTTCATCATAATCAGAAATCCCAGTACAACAGGAACAAGGCTGAGAAGACCCAGACGCCAGTCAAAAGCCAGCAGCAGAAAGAGCAGTCCTATGGGCGTGGCAATGGCGCCCGCCTTATCAGGCAGCCTGTGGGCAAGATAATTTTCAGCCGCACTGCCGGAAGTATTTACAATCCTGCGCAGTTTGCCGCTTCCATACTTTTCTGTCGTCCCGAGGGGCAGTTCCATGATATGACGCATCAGTTCTTTGCGGATATTGGACGCAATCCGGAAGGCGCTCAGATGCGAGCACATCAGAGCCGCGATATAAACGACCACTGAGAGAATTGCAAATAATACCGCAGACCAGCCATAACGCGTGATATTTTCCGCCTGCGAGAAATCCGGGGCAGCCTCCAATACATCATGGATAATCCGCCATATGTACCAGAACGGCGCCAGAGCAAGCAGGGCGCTCACCATCGACAAAATCCAGGAAAGATATGTAAGAATTTTATGCTTTCCCGCGTATCCCAGCAGACGGGATAAATTAGACCGTTTCTTCATGTAGTAAAACCTCCTTGAATTTTTTATGATATGAGGCTTTTGTACATCCTCTCATATCCCTTGAATTAGCTTATACGATCTCTAATTAGTTTCGACTAACTCGAATCTAAATATATATGGAAAGCTGATGCTTTCCACATATCTGAAATACAAAGTAAACTTTCTGATTCCATGCCCTGCGGCAATATCTGCAGCATGCCGGGAAGCCGGCCGTGCCGTCCTACTGTCCCATAATTTTCATCCATCCGGCCGTGTAAAAGGCCCTCATTTCCTGCAGATAATACTCTGCCTCCGGGAGCGGCATCTCATGGATAATCAGTTCAAAAAATGTATTGAACATACCGGTAATCAATATATGTTCCAGCCTTTCATCAATATACGGCGACGGCTTTCCTATTTTTGCGAGCACCGCCAGGTAATCATGAGTTCCCTGAGTCTCTATTTCCACCATTTCATCAATCATTCCTGAAAAACGGGTTCCCTCCGAGTGGCAGAGAATAAGCTTGAACTCATTCAGATGCTCATAGGCATACAGAAGCATTTCATGCATGCACTCACCGGAAACAGAACTCAGATTATCCGGCTGCTCCTCCGGCGGCAGAGCGGCAAAATCATACTGCGCCTTGCGGAAACAGTCCATAAAATAGTCATACTGCTCCCCCACCAGCGCCTCAAACAATTCCTCTTTGCTCTTATAGTATCCATAAAACGCGCCGGTCGTAACACCTGCCGTTTTCACAATATTCCGCAGAGAAGCAGACTGATATCCCTTTTCAAGAAATTCCCGCATAGCTGCTGAAAGAATCCGTTCCAGTGTTGTCTTTTCTGTTTCACTCATCAGGTTGCCTCCATTTGTAACAGTGTTATATATCACTGTTATATTTTATGATACATTCAGAAAAATGTCAATAAGCTTTCCCTGATATTCTTTCTCATTAACAAAGGAGAGTATGGAAGAAAATTTCCTTCCATGCTCTCCTTTATTAATTCAATATTCCATTCATCTGCAGAACCGTCCTTATCGTCCCGGAAATCCGTCCTTTCCCTCAGAGCATACACTCATGCACATCCTCCTGCTCGATGTTCCGTTCTTTCAGAACCTGCAGTATTTTTCCCCTGTCCTCCAGGGCCGTGCACCAGGCCATGCCGCAGCCGGCGGATATGCTTCTGGGCACCGGGATCAGCCTGCCGGGAGCGCCATGTTCCCGGCAGGCTTTTTCCATAGCCATTGCATCTGCTGTTGTGTGAAATGTTACAACCAGTTTTTTCTCTTTCTTTCTCATTGTTATTCAATTACCACGGCAAAACCGTCCGGGATCTCTGTTGAGGAACACTTTTTCCCACGGTCTTTCGCCAGTTTCTCCACGTTCATTTTCTGGTGGGGTTCTGTCACAAGCACTCTGACAGGCCCCTTTGTATTCTTCAATGCCTCCGCTGTCAGCATCAGAGGCTCCGGGCAGGACAGCCCTCTCGCGTCTACTTCTTTCATAATCCACTCCTTCTTTCCGGCATGACTTAACCGTGAAGCCATGCTCTGTCTTTTTCCGGTCCACCGGCTTTTTGGCAGGCAGTTGTTTATTTTCCTTCTGACCTTTTATTTGTAAAGGCAATGACAAAGCATACCGCAATGCATATGATCACCGCCACTTTTCCGTAAGACGGCACTGCTCCTGCCACTACTTCCTGAGTCTCCGCGTTCAGAGCTGTTCCGCTTGCAGCCAGGCCGAAATTATGGGCCAGAGCCGCTCCGATAAACATACCGATCACCGTCATGGCAGAGTCTGAGGACCCCTGTCCGGCCAGAATCAGCTGACGCAGGGGGCATCCGCCTGCAAGAACTGCCGCAAATCCTACCGCATACATACCAAGGATATTCCACAGATGCTCAGAATGAGCGATAATTCCCGGCGTGTCAAATGCGAAAACAAAATTTCCTGTGGCAATGTTGTAGATCAGCATTACTGCAAAAAAGCCTCCGATAATCGTCAGCAGGTCAAAATTCTTCATCAGAATCACGTCACGGATGCTTCCTGCAAAACACATTCTGGATTTCTGGGCAAACGCCCCGAAGATCAGTCCCCCTGCCAGCGCCAGAAGAAGCGGCGCGTGCATGCTTCCCGGGCCGCTTGTGCTGCTCTTAAGCAGAGGCGTCGCTACAGCCAGTACCAGAATGCCAAGCATCAGCGCCGGAAGTACGCCGCCGCTGACATGGTTTGTCAGATGGGCGCGTCCCAGACTGAAACCTTTCTTCAGTGCAAATACTCCGGTCGACACGCCCAGAATAAATCCGATCAGAGCTACCCAGGCATTCAGATCTCCCGCCGACATACGGATGATCATGCGCAGCGGACATCCCAGAAATACCAGAGATCCAATGGCAAGGATCATTCCCAGGGCAAAGCGGACTGCCGGGGACGAGCCTGCTGTGGAACGATATTCTTTCGTAGCCACCGAGATAAGAAAGGAGCCCAGCACCAGACCGATAATCTCCGGCCGTGCATACTGAACTGCTTCCGCAGAGTGCAGGCCCAGTGCTCCTGCAGTGTCGCGGATAAAGCAGGCAATACAAAAGGCCATGTTGGCCGGATTGCCGAACCAGGCCAGACACACGGCCACAAGCCCGCAGACTATGCCGGCAAGCGCCAGTTTCTTCTTTGAATCAGATAAGTTCATTGTTTTTCCCTCCATCATTGGTCATTTACTAATTCCTTTATCGCCTGTATGGCTGTTTCGACTTCTTCTTCCGTATTGTAGTGAGAAAAACTGAATCTTACCGCGCCCTGTCCGGTTGTCCCCAGCGCCCGGTGCATCAGCGGCGCGCAGTGGGCGCCGGGCCTTGTCACAATGCCATATGTCACGCTCAGCTCATCACTGACTTCCGAAGAGTCATAATCCCCGATATTCAGCGACACAATGGGACACCGCCTGTCAGAAGAAAAGTCCCCATACACAGTCACTCCGGGAATCCGGGAAACACCTTCATAAAACTGCCGCATCCGTTTGAGCTCGATTTCTCGCAGCACATCCAGACCTTTCTCCTCCAGCCAGGAAACCGCTGCGCCAAGTCCGGAAATGCCATGCCCGTTCAGCGTTCCCGCCTCAAGCGCTGCAGGCATCCGGTCCGGATGACGGGGATTGTATGTATCCACTCCGCTTCCTCCCGAAAGGAGAGGACGGATAACGACGCCCGGCCGCACATACATACCGCCGGTGCCCTGGGGGCCAAGCATGCCTTTGTGTCCGGTAAAACAGAGCACGTCAATTCCCATTTTCTGCACATCCACAGGATAGACTCCTGCCGTCTGGGAGGCGTCCGCTACAAGCAGAATCCCCTTTTTACGGGTAATTTCTCCCACCCGTTCCAGATCGATCATATTTCCGGTCAGGTTAGATGCATGGGTGCAGACAACGGCTTTCGTATTGTCTTTTACCGCAGCTTCCATTTCCTCATATGAGATATTTCCCTTTTCATCACAGTCAAGAATCGTAAGTTCCACGCCTCTTTCCCTGCATTCATACAGGGGACGGAGCACGGAATTGTGCTCAAGAACCGTTGTGATCACATGATCCCCGGAAGAGAGAAGCCCTTTTATTGCTATATTCAGGCTCTCAGTAGAATTGGCGGTAAACACCATGCAGGATGCATTTTCCCCATGAAAAAAACAGGCAAGCTTTTCCCTCGTCTCATAGATTGCCCGGGATGCGTTCAGCGCCGGTTCCGACGCGCCTCTTCCTGCATTTCCAAAAGAATCCATTGCCGCAAGAACCGCTGCTTTTACTCTCTCCGGTTTGTGGATCGTAGTGGCTGCATTGTCCATATAGATCATCTTGTCCTGTGCTTCCTTTCTGTGATGACAAAGAGGATTTTACACCTCTTCCTGTACCTAAGTATACGTGTTTTCTGCATTGCCGGTCTAATTGAAAAGAATGATAATTGCTCAGCGTTTATAGATAAAATCTATAAATCAGAAACTCTGATCATTCATCCTGCAGCAGTCTTTATCTTCTGATCTCAAAGTGATCCGCTCTGTGTCCGTATGATAAATTTCTTTTACAGTGCGGATAAATTTATCCGCGCCCGGAAGGGAGGGATATCCTTCGTCAGACACCAGATATATGTCCCGTTTCCCGCCTGTCCGCCCCAGAGGAAATGAGAAAAGTTTTCCCGCCTGCACCGCATCTCTTACGGCAAGGTCAGAGAGAATAGAAATCCCCATTCCGTTTTCCACGGAACGCTTGATGGTTTCCTGATTTTCCATAATGGCCGCAACATTTAACTCTGCCATGTCGATTCCCATCTGCAGAAGAAGCTTCTGCGCTTCCTGTCTTGTGCCGGATCCCTCTTCTCTTAAAATAACCGGCTCTTCTCTCAGCCATCCGGCGGCATCATCTATCCCTTTGTCTTTATATTTTTCAGAGACCGGCGTGATCACCACAAGTTCATCCTGATAAATAGGAAGATATGTGCATCCGCCTTTTTCAATCCGTGTGCCTGCAAACCCCACGTCCGCTCTGTGTGAGGCGATCATCTCCGCCACCCCGGCGCTGTCTGTCTCAAACACCTTTAGTTTTTCTCCCGGGAACGCCTCCCTGAACCGGACCATAATATCCGGGAGAAGATACTGAGACGGAATGGTAGAAGCGGCAATACGCAGCACTCCTCCGGCAAATCTTCCGTTCTTCCCGAACCGCTCCCGGATCTTTTTCTCCAGTTCCAGCATCTGTTCTGCATAGGCGTACAGCTCCTTCCCGTCGTCTGAGAGAGCGACTCCTTTTGTGCTTCGTATAAACAGACAGGTATTCAGTTCTTTCTCCAGCGACGCAATGTGCGCGCTTACCGTAGGCTGGGTGAGAAAAAGCTGTTTCGCTGTCAGCGAAAAGCTCTTCGTCTCAGCCACCCCTGCAAATGCTTCCAGCTGTTTCAGATTCATCTATCCTTTCACCCTCTCACTCTCCGCTTTTTCTTTTTTTGTAATGCCCATCCGATCCGTATATTCCAGAATCAGTCTGGCATTTTTCCTGCTTGTATCAACCAGGCCGCACACCTGGGAAATCGTGATCTTCCCTTCCTCGATCAGGACTGCCTCGATCTTCTCCGCTGCATATTCCATGACAGAAGGCAGCGTATAAATATCCCCTGACAGGTACAGCGCCTTTCCCTGGAGTTCCAGAAGCCGCATGATCTCCGGTATCTCATCTGCCTGTACCCGGGCATCCCTGCCGCCGGAACCTGTTTTTATACCGTCCTCTTTTCCAAAATCCGCATGTTCAAAAGCAAGATCACGAAGGCTTAGGAAATGACAGCCCGCTTTCTCTGCCGCTTCGGAGAACACCGTGTTCACAAGCCGGTATGCCCTGCTTTCTTCCGGTTTATATCCGGCAGGGCACAGCAGCCGTCCTCCCGGCTTCCAGGACAGGATTTTCTCCGGCCGGATGCCGCCGCAGTCAATGCAGTCAAGAACATACATTTTCACCAGCCAGCCTGTATATGCGTCTGCCGCTGCTTTTGGCAGCTTTTCCAGCGCTCCGGAGCTCATCATCTGTGCTTCCGGCATTCCCAGACGGCAGGGATATTGTTTCAGATACTTCTGAACTTCCTCCAGAAGAGCGTCTCGAAGCCGCACTTCCGCCTCCCGGTGCAGAAAATATTCCGCTCCGTTTACGGCAAAGCAGTATGCTTTTCCCTCTTCTGCCAGCTCCCCCAGCAATATCTGCGCCGTCTCTTCCGAAATCCCCAATTCCGCAGTCAGAGCAGGAATCTGAAGCATTTCGGCTCCGCTCTCTTGCAGAAGAAACTCCGCCAGTTCTTTTTGTCCGGCTGTTTCTTTTTTCTGAAGCCGTTCCAGAGTTTCCTTTCGGAAACGCTTTTCCCGGCGCACATTCGTCTCCAGCACAACGCCTCCGCCGATTGTCTCCAGGGGAGAATAAAACCGCAGGACAAAACGGTCTCCCCGTCTGAGTGCCGCGTCTGTCTCCAGCCAAAGCTGTGCGTACCCTTTTTCTCCCGGCGAAAGCTGATCCGCATCCAGAAGCGCCGCCCGGCAGAGCATCTGGGATGTGCCGCTGTAAAAATGAAGCCTGCTCTGATTCTTCACCGTTCTCTCTGAATGTGCCAGGATATTCAGCCGGACATTGATAACCCGTCCTGTCTTCAGGCTGCCCGCTGGAGCCAGCACGCAGCCTCTGCGGATATCCGCCTTGTCAATGCCTGTCAGATTAAGGGCTGCCCGCTGCCCTGCCTGGCACTTTGCTTCCTCTTTCCCGTAAACCTGTATTCCCCGGACACGGCACTGCTTTCCTGCCGGATATACAGCCAGCTCCTGGCCTTTCTCTATGCGTCCCTCCAGCATGGTCCCCGTCGCCACCGTGCCAAATCCCTGCATGGTAAATACCCTGTCTACAGGCAGGCGGGCAGGAGCCGCCGATCTTTTTGCTTCCCCTGAACTATCACTGTCCGCTTTTAATGCATAGGTTCGGATCAGTCTTTTCAGATTCTCGATTCCTTTGCCTGTCCGGGATGAGACTCTTACCACCGGGACGTCAATAAGCCCCGCCTGTCCCATCTCATTTCTTATTTCTTCTTCCACCATCTCCAGCCATTCTTCGTCCGCCAGATCGCATTTATTCAGAACTGCGATAAAGTTCCTCACTCCCAGAATCGTCAGGATATCCATGTGCTCACGGGTCTGAGGCATGATTCCTTCGTCTGCGGCGATCACGAGAAGCACCAGATCCATCCCGGCTGCTCCCGCCGTCATGTTATGGATAAATTTTTCATGGCCGGGGACGTCAATAAGTCCCGCCCTGTTTCCGTCTCCCAGTTCAAAAGAAGCAAAACCCAGATCCGTTGTAATTCCCCTGCGTTTCTCCTCCGGCAGACGGTCTGTATCCTCCCCGGTAAGCGCCCGGATCAGAGCCGTTTTCCCATGGTCGATATGTCCTGCCGTACCGATAACAAAATGTCTCATAATCTGTTTCCCTTCTTCTGATCCGGCCTCTCATTTTCTCCCGTTACAGGAAATACTCCGGGTGCAAACAGCTCTTCCCTGGAAAACAGTTCTGCCAGATATTCCCGGTCTCTCCCGTCCACAGTCCGCATGTCCAGCAGAAAACGGTCTCTGACGATCCTGCCCAGCACCGGAACCGGCATGGTTCTCAGTCTTCTCTGCAGTTCTGCCGCACTGATCTGTCCGGGCAGTATGCATACAGCGAAGCTGTCTATCTCCTCCCCGGGCAGCGCGCCGCCCCCTGCCCTGGAGGTGCAGGGCTCCACTGTAATCTGCGTCTCTATACCGCCGCTCTTATTTGCTATATTGCGCCGGATCTCTTCGGTCAGCATTTCCGCATCCCGCCTCACCTCGTCTGCCGGGCGGGTCAGCATACGCAGCACCGGGATATTTTTCACTGCCTGTTCTGGATTCAGATACTCCAGCAGGACCTGTTCCAATGCCGCGGCCGTAAATTTATCAATGCGCAGCGCCCGTGCCAGAGGATGCTTTTTCATTCTGTCCAGAAAACATTTTCTCCCCACGATGATCCCGGCCTGCGGACCTCCCAGCAGCTTATCCCCGCTGAAGCAGACCACATCGGCCCCGGCGGACACGGAAGCCTGCACAGTCGGCTCGTTCTGCAGTCCGTACCGGCTCAGATCGACCAGTACGCCGCTTCCCAGATCCTGTGCCACACAGATCCCTTTCTGTTTCCCCAGCGCACACAGTTCCTCCAGCGAAACCGACTCAGTAAATCCCACGATCCGGTAATTGCTTGTATGCACTTTCAGGAGCACTTTTGTCTCTTCATTTACGGCGTTCTCATAATCAGAGAGCCGGGTCCGGTTGGTTGTCCCTGTCTCCCTCAGCCTTGCGCCGCTCAGTTCCATCACGTCGGGAATACGGAATTTCCCGCCGATCTCTACAAGTTCTCCCCGGGAGACAACCGCCTCCCCTCCGCAGGCAAGGCTGCTCAGGATCAGCAGGACGGCAGCGGCGTTATTGTTGACGGCAAGAGCAGCCTCCGCTCCGGTGATCCGGCAGAGCAGCCTCTCAAAATGAGAACATCTTTCTCCCCGCTCTCCGGTGTTCAGATCATATTCCAGGTTTGTATATGTTCCTGCAACTTTTCCGCCCCGCAGACTGGCCTTTTCTCCCAGCGGCGCTCTTCCCAGACCTGTGTGCAGGATGGTTCCTGTCCCGTTTACCACAGGAATCATTTCCGGCCGGAACAGCCGCTGCAGGCGGTCATGTACCTCAGCCGGAAGCCGCAGAAGCATCTGCTGTATTTCCCCGGCGCCCTTCTGCACGTTTCCCTGTCCGGCATATTCCGCGGCTTCTGTCCGCAAATCCTCCAGGATCTCCTGCAAAACTCCTACAAGCGCCTGACGCCCGTACTCTTCTGCAAGTTCTTTTATTCCCTCCTGTTTGAGCAGGATATCTATTTTCGGTATCATCCGAAACATTTCATTTTTATTCAATCCGTGTTTCTCCTGTTCTTTCCCGTTTTTCCTGCCGCCTTGAAGGGCGGCATCTTCCCGTTTCCGAATGAATCCCCAAAAACGGGAAACGGCAGAGAGACCTTTTTGTATCTCTCTGCCGAATTGTACTAAATCAATCGGATAAACACTTCCTGCTTTTCAAAAACACGCCCGATCACGGAAACTTCTGTCTCCAGCCCGGCCTTCTCAAGACCGCGAAGAAATCCCTCCGCTTCTTCCTCCGGCACACTGAACAGAAGACCGCCTGACGTCTGGGGATCACAGAGCAGATCGATCCATACCTCCTCCACATCTCCTGTATCCAGGCTGTCCCCCACATACTCTCGGTTCCGGTATGCTCCGCCCGGCACAAGTCCCATGCGTGCATAGTCCGGCGCCTCTTTCATATATGCTACATCCTGCGTGTAAATATCAAAGGTAACATCACTGGCCTTTGCCATCTCCATACAATGCCCCAGCAGGCCAAATCCTGTCACATCCGTGCATGCGTGGACAATAACGTTTTCCGCAGCCTGCTTTGCTTTTTTATTCAGAGAAGACATAACCCGGACCGCTTCTTTTTCCGCTTCAGCAGAAGCCATCTGAGCTTTCACCGCGGTATTCACCACGCCGCTTCCGATCTGCTTGGTCAGGATCAGCACATCTCCGGGTCTGCATCCGTAATTCCGGTATATCCGGTCTGGATGGACAAATCCGGTCACGGACAGACCATACTTTGGTTCGTCGTCCTGGACAGAATGTCCCCCGGACAGAACCGCTCCCGCCTCCAACACCTTATCTGCCCCGCCTCTGAGGATCTCTGACAGAATGCCCGGATCCAGGCAGTTCGGGAAGCACACGATATTAAGGGCAATCTTCGGCTCGCCGCCCATGGCGTACACATCACTCAGGGCATTGGCCGCCGCGATCTGTCCGAAAGTGTACGGGTCATCCACCACCGGTGTAAAGAAGTCCAGTGTCTGTATGATCGCAGTGTCATCCGATATTTTATAAATCGCTGCATCATCTGATGTCTCGACTCCGACGAGCAGACGCTCGTCTGTGAATTTCGGCAGCTTGCCCAGAACCTGGGCAAGGGTCTCAGGACCTATTTTCGCCGCTCACCCGGCGGTCTTCGTCATCTGTGTCAGATGAATCTCTTTATACATACCCGTACACCTCCTTTCTTCAGAATCACCGGAAGTGCCAAAAGGCACATTCCGGGATTGTAAGCGGTCGCCAAGGTCTCGGGCAGGCCCGGACTTTGGCTTGTCGCCAGTACAATAAATGATTGGTCCTGTCTTTAAGGACGGATCACTTTCCCTGCGTTCTGCAGTGTCTCGACAATACTGTACATGTTTGTCACAGTTCCCACTGCCAGTTTATCTTTTATTCCGTAAAAATCAAGGCATGTCCCGCAGGTCATAATAACCGTGCCCTGTTCCTCCATTTTTTTCAGATCTTCCAGCGACTCCGAGCCTTCTACTGTCAGCTTCGCGCCTCCGTTGTAAAAAAGGATCGTCTCTGGGAGCCGGTCGAGCTGTGTAACAGCGAACAGAAAGCTCTTCATAAGAATCTTTCCCAGTTCATCATCCCCGCTTCCCATTAAATCAGAGGAAACTGCCACCACTGTGCCTTTTTCTATGCCGCATTCCTCACAGCAGATTTCTGTTTCTTCCGTGCTTTCCTCTGCTTTGCCGGAACCGTTCTTCGACGGCTGAATCAGAATCCTGTACTCGCCCTCTCCCCGTTTTTCCTGTGTGACAGAAGCGTCCAGACTTTCTGCCATTTTTGTCACATTTTTTACTGCAGTTTCATTGTCCACCAGCACTTCCACTTCTTCCTGCCCTTTGTTCTCTTCCAGGGCTTTCTTCGTCTTTATCACCGGTATAGGACATGCGTCTCCTATTGCATTTACTGTGATCATATGCGTAATTCTCCTCTCGCTGCCGGCAGCGTCTTATTTATGTAGCTCAATTTTCTGCCGCAGTGCCGCGCAGGCCGTAAAGGCCCACGCTGCACCGGGTCCAGATTTATTATAGCACTTTATAAGTACTGCGGGCAACAGACATCTGCAGACAGGACGGCTGTCAGACTGAAGCGTTATTTCTGCCCCATTTCGCAGTCTCCCATTCAGAAGCGTATCTTTTTGCCTACTTTCTGTGTACAGTCCCATGAAAAAGTGGTAAAATCGTTTCGTTCGGATTTTCCGGCGCAGACATATCAGTAAAATCAGGAGAATTACCATGCATTCGATACATACGCAAAACAGGCATATTAATCTTCATGCGCTGCAGGAGGGACTGCGGGACGGCGTACCCATTGCCCTGGGGTATCTTGCCGTCTCATTTTCTCTGGGTATTGCAGCGCAGGCAGCGGGCCTGACGCCCTTTCAGGGTTTTCTGGCAAGCATAACGACCAATGCCTCTGCAGGTGAATACGCCTGCTTCATGGCTATATCCACCGGCGCTGCCCTCACAGAACTTCTGCTTATTATGCTGATCACAAACGGGCGTTATCTGCTGATGAGCTGTTCCCTCAGTCAGAAATTTTCACCGGAAACGCCGCTTCACCACCGCTTTCTTGCCGCCTTTACCATCACTGACGAAATCTTTGGGATATCCATTGCACGGGGCGGATATCTGAATCCTTATTACATGTACGGTGCGATCCTTATCGCCTCCCCCTGCTGGGCGTTGGGAACGGTGCTGGGCATTGTCGCCGGAAATATCCTGCCGCTCAGGGCTGTAAGCGCTTTAAGTGTGGCTCTGTACGGTATGTTTCTGGCTGTTATTGTTCCCCCTGCCAGAAAGGAAAAGATTATTGGCGTGCTCATAGCCGTCAGTTTTGCTCTGAGCTTTGCCTCAGAACAGATCCCGGTGATTTCTTCCCTTTCCTCGGGGACGAGAACGATCATTCTGACCCTGGTGATCTCGGCTGCGGCCGCCGTCATCAGACCTGTCAAACTCACAGAAGAGGAGAATACAGATGAAATACAGTAATTATATTTATATTTTGATCATGGCAGCCGTTACTTATGCGATCCGCGCACTGCCGCTGACCCTGATACGCAGACCGATAAAAAATCATTTTCTACAGTCTTTTCTTCATTATGTGCCCTATGTCACTCTTGCGGTTATGACCTTTCCCGCCATCCTTACGGCTACCCAATCCCCGGCGGCCGGAGCAGCCGCACTGGCGGCAGGTATTCTGGCGGCATGGCTGGGCGCCGGGCTGCTGCCTGTAGCTGCGATCTGCTGCGGAGTTGTATTTGTTCTGGAGCTTTTTCTCTGCTGAGATTTGTCCTCTCTCAAAAATGGAGACAGATTTGGATTTACCGGGGCACTGTATTGGCAGGGCTTCACGCCTGTTTTTCATTCAAACCCTATCTGTTTGCCCTTACGAGTCGAAACAAGGGCAACTTTTTATTCCCCGTCGACCACCTTATCCAGTAGCCTTGCGGAAGTACGCTTCGCTGCCCTTGCGGAGTGAGCGTAGATGTTCATTGTGGTACTGACATCGGAGTGTCCGAGAAGTTCCTGCACATCTTTCGGCTTTGCGCCGCTGGAAAGCAGATTAATTCCGCAAATTTTCACGGATTCTTTATCCTGCTTTTCTTTAGTTTCCTCCATTTTAATAGCAATGCTGAATTTATAATTACAAGCACAGAGCCTGCATTGTGGACAAGCGCACCCACGACGGGATTCAGAATACCTGTTATAGCAAGCACGATGGCAAGGAAATTCAGTCCCATTGAAAAGCTCAAGTTAAGTTTTATCGTGGTCATCATTCGTTTAGATAGGGATATTAAATGAGGAAGCTCTTTAACTTCATCATTTACCAATACAATATCCGCTGCATCTACTGCAATATCACTTCCAATCCCGCCCATTGCAATACCAACCGTTGCCTTTTTCAGTGCGGGTGCATCGTTAATGCCATCCCCAATCATACAAACAGCCTGTCTGTTCTCCTGATATTTTTCAATCAGCTTCAGCTTATCCTCAGGCAAACAGCCTGCATATACTTCACCAATACCTAACTGCTTTGCAATACTGCTTGCAGAGTTTTCGTTATCTCCCGTCAAAAGCACAGGCTGAACACCACAGTTCCGCAAAGTATCAATCATTTCAATGCTTTCTTTTCGAATGGTATCAGACAGCACAAGATATCCGATTATCTCGTCATCTGAAAATATGTAGGTTATTGTGCTGCCATCATTCAAAAAACCATGAATTTCAGAATTTGTCTGACAAGGTTTTTTATTCCCGTTCGTCATATCCAGCTTACCCGCAAAAATACGCTTTCCATCTACGACAGCGCATACGCCCTGTCCAAGCTGCATTTCAAAATCAGTTGCTTTTGGGATAGGTGCATCTGCATTCTGCTTATAGCAACTGACAATTGCTTTGCCAAGCGGATGTTCCGAGAACTGCTCTGCAGCGGCGGCAAGAGCATAAATATCCTGTTCCGTATAGCTTTCTGAAAGGGATTTTACAGCGATTACCTTTGGCTTTCCGTTGGTCAATGTTCCCGTCTTATCAAAGGTTACTCTCGAAACCTTTGCTAATCTTTCCAAAGCGTCTCCCTCACGCACAAGGAAACTGTGCTTTGTGGCATTGCCAATCGCCGCCATGATTGCAGTAGGCGTCGCAAGTACCAAAGCGCAGGGGCAGAACACAACAAGAATGGTAACCGCACGGATAATTTCTCCCGTTATTGCCCAAGTAAGGGCGGCGGCGGTCAGAGCGATCACAACAATCCAGGTTGCCCATCGGTCAGCCATACCGACAATCTTTGCTTTTCCCGCATCTGCCGACTGAACAAGACTGATCATCCGTTGAATAGAACTGTCCTCGCCAACCTTTGTGGCTTTCATTTCAAAAGCCCCGAAACGGTTTACTGTTCCGCTTGATACCTCATCTCCAACTGTTTTATCGACAGGAATAGGCTCCCCCGTCATAACCGCCTGGTCAATCGAAGTTTGTCCTGAAGTAATAATACCATCAACGGCAATCCCTTCACCCGGCAAAACACGGAGAACATCTCCGATTTTTACTTCACTTGCAGGAATAACCGATTCTACGCCGCCACGCACAACCCGTGCTGTCTGCGGCGTCAGTTTTACTAATTTTTCAATGCCTGCTCTTGCTTTTGCTACGGTTAAATCTTCAAGCAGAGCGCCGATCTGCATGATAAAAGCAACTTCACCCGCTGCAAAATCTTCGCCTATGCAGACAGCCGCAATCAGCGCAAGGGATACCAAAACATCCGCTTTGATATCAAAGGCTGTAACAAGACCAATGACCGCTTCCAAAATAATCGGCACACCGCATAAAATGATTGCCACCCAAGCGATGTCAAAAGGTAAAAAATCAAGTATGCCTGTCAGACTGCAAATAAGAGCAATGCCTGAGATAACAAGGAATGTAATATCTTTCTTTGTTCCTCCGATTTCAAGCAAATGCTCCAATTTCTCCATAAACGCTTTCATTGAAACCCTCCGTTATATACCTTATGGGGTATGGGTATATAATACGATAAGGGGTATGGGTTTGTCAAGCGGGCAAAAGAAAAAGCAGTCTGTTTCAACTGCTTTTGGCAAAAATTCCGTTAACCCATATTAGCAAAACGCTCTACCGCTTTCGTAAATTCCTCAATCGTTTTGTCTGCGTCCCCGTGTTCTATCCCGTCCTTGACGCAGTGCTTAATATGCCCCTCAAGCACCACCTGCCCGCACTTATGCAATGCAGATTTAGCGGCATTTAACTGTGAAAGGACATCTTCACAGGGGATATCTTCATCGATCATTCTGTCGATTGCCTGTACTTGTCCGATTATTTTTTTTAATCTGCGGTGCAGATTATCAGCATCCATACATTGTTTCATCGTAACGCTCCTATACTATTGGGGGTATGTGTATATTATACTGGTTTTTATGCCAAAGTCAAGTCTTTGTGTTTGAGCGAAGAAAAACTATGAAACCTGACGACAGGCTAAAAGCAAAATTTACAGCAGAAAACTCACATCCGTTCGGACAATTCTGTTGTAAATTTTAACGCCCATCGTCAGGTTTCAACTTTTTCTACCATCCGCTCCAAAGTCAGCGAAACCACACGCCCCTTATTTTCGAAAGGTTCATCCAGCCGACTGTAACCGTCTGTTTTCTAAGTTCATCCAATCGGCAGTGCCTCCGGCAAATCCAAATTTTAATATCTGTTATCGAATATCCTTGTAGATTTTTTCTCACTCCTTGGCAGATCTCCCACAGACACCGGCTTTACATGCACAAGTATACCGATTTTTGTCTTGAATGCCTTCTGGATTGCCATCTCTGCCTGCTTTTTATCTACGCCCTTGTTTACCTCCACAAACAGGGTGCACTCATCTTTTCCGAAGAGGTGATCCAGCATAAACTGATATTCGCTGGACGCCTCCGGCACTTCTTTCAACATTTCTTCGATCTGGCTGGGGAAGATATTGACTCCCTTAACTTTTACCATATCGTCGGTGCGTCCGATCAGAGTGTCAATCCGCGGGAATTTAGAACCGCACTTGCACTCGCCGGGGATAAATCTTGTCAGATCATGGGTACGGTATCTGATCAGCGGCGCGCCCTGTTTTCTCAAAGTCGTAATAACCAGCTCGCCTACTTCGCCGTCTGGAACATTTTCTCCGGTCTTCGGATCCACGATCTCAAAATACAGATAGTCGTCCCAGTAATGCATGCCGCACTCATAATCACAGCTCATGGCGATTCCCGGTCCGTATACTTCGGTCAGTCCGTAGATATCATAGAGCTGTACGCCAAGCTCAGCTGCAATGCGGGCGCGCATTTTGCTTCCCCATCTCTCAGAGCCGATCACACCTTTTTTCAGATGAATCTTATCAGTCAGTCCTCTTTTCCCAATCTCCTCCGCCAGCAGGAGCGCATAGGAAGAGGTTGCGCACAGAACCGTCGCTTTCATATCCTGCATCATACGAAGCTGCTTTTCCGTATTCCCCGGGCCCATGGGAATGGTCATAGCCCCCAGATACTCTGCCCCTGCCTGAAATCCGATTCCTGCAGTCCACAGCCCGTATCCCGGAGTGATCTGGATTCTGTCAAGAGCAGTGATGCCTGCCATCTCATAGCAGCGGGCAAACATCTTCGCCCAGTCCTCTACGTCTTTCTGTGTATAAGGAATAATAACCGGAACTCCTGTTGTACCGGAAGAAGAATGGATCCGCACGATTTCCTCATCAGGCACTGCCTGAAGTCCGAGAGGATAAGCCTCCCTCAGATCGCCTTTCCAGGTAAAAGGCAGCTTTTCAAAATCTTCCTGCGACTGGATGGATTCCACATCAATGTCTTTTAATTTTTCTTTGTAAAAGCAGTCCTTTGACGTAAGCTGACGAAGGTTTTCTTTGATCATCTCAAACTGCAGTTCCGTCATTTTCATATTACATTCCTCCCGCTTTCCGGCCGAGCATCAGGGCCTTTTCATTTAAAGCAATATATTTTTCTTTCACGTTCTTTCTGACCGCGTCCAGCATTTCCTCCGGCGTAATGCCGAGAGCGCCGCTCTGAGCCGCCGCGCCCAGAAGAGCCACATTGAGCACTTTCGGTGAACCGGCTTCCCTGCAGATTTCCTCCCCGTCAATGAGGATCAGCCTTCCCGCATATTTTTTCAGATAAGCGGTTATTTCTTCCGCATTATAATTGCTCCCGCCCAGACTTGCCGTTACAGGCTTGACGATCCGGCAGTCAGCAATGACGAGGCCGTCTTTTTTCAGATAAGGCAGACATCTGACCGCCTCTCCGGGCTCAAAAGCCAGGATTACATCCGCGCTTCCCACAGGAACCTGGGGAGAATAGATCTCTTCCCCGATCCGCACATGACTGACAACAGAACCGCCCCGCTGAGCCATACCAATCGTCTCGGCAGTCCGCACAAAATTTCCTTTTTCCATAGCGGCATAGGCGATCAGCCTGGAAGCCAGTACCACACCCTGGCCGCCGACGCCGCACAACAGACAGTTTTTATTCATGACAGCCCACCTCCCCGATTGCTTCAAACGGACACACAGATGCACAGACTCCGCATCCGTAGCAGAGCGCCGGGTCAATTTTTACCGTGTCGCCTTCCGTTACAATGGCCGGACAGCCCAGCTCTTTGATGCAGACCTTGCATTTCCGGCATTTATCCTGCTTTACTTCATAACATTTTCCAGGTCTGGAAACCGCGATACAGGGGGAACGGAAAATCACCGCGCGCACGCCGCTTCCCTGCGCAGCCTCTTTCACCATATCAACCGCTTCGTTCAGATTCAGCGGATCACACTCATAAATCCGCTCCACGCCGATTCCCCGGAGAATTGCGGGTATGCTGATCTTTGCAGCCACATCTCCCATAATTGTCTTCCCGGTTCCCGGATGGGGCTGATGCCCTGTCATGGCCGTGGTAGAGTTATCCAGCACTACCAGCACAATGTCGTTTCCGTTATACACTGCATTTACCACTCCGGTTATCCCGGAGGCAAAGAATGTAGAGTCTCCGATAAAAGCGAAATTAACTGCATCCGGCTCGATCACATGAAGTCCCTGGGCAATGGTCACCCCCGCGCCCATGCACAGACAAGTGTCTACCATATCAAGCGGCTTTGCATTACCGAGTGTATAGCATCCGATATCCCCGCTGAATACCGCCTTCTTTCCCTTCATGGCCTTTTTTACTGCGTAGAAAGAAGCCCTGTGGGGACATCCGGCGCAGAGCACCGGAGGACGCACGGGAAGTTCCGGCGCTTCCTCAGCGGCCGCCGCATCAGCCGCGGTATCTTTCTCTGTTTCCTGCAGAAAACGTGCAATATCTTCCCGGATACTCTCTGTACTGTTTTCTCCGGCATTTTTCGTATGTCCGGTAAGCTTTCCATATATGTTCACCGGCAGATGATGCCGTCCCGCGATCTGCAGCAGTTCTCTCTCGATCATTGGATCCAGTTCTTCCAGCACAAGCACCTCATCCAGTTCTTTCAAAAACCGGACTGCCAGCTGCTCCGGGAAGGGATGGGGCGTGGAGATCTTCAGAAGAGGCGTCCCCTTCGGAAGCACTTCTCTTGTATAGGCGTAGCTGACACCGCCTGTCACGATCCCCTTCTTTTTATTTCCCTCCAGAATAAAATTTCGTTCATAGCCGGACAGAGTTTCCGACAGTTCCGCATTTCTCTTTTCAATCTTTACATGATTCAGATAGGATGTGCGAGGGAAAATAACCCAGCGCATGGTATCTTTGACAAATCCTTCCGGTCCATCCACTTCCAGATCCGGCAGAAGCTCAATGCTGGCACATGCATGACAGACTCTTGTAGTCGGACGGAACAGTACCGGAGTCTGATATTTTTCCGAAAACTCAAATGCCTCGCCGATCATCTCGTAAGCCTCTTCCGGTGAAGACGGATCAAATACCGGGAGTTTTGAGAACTGGGCAAACGTTCTGGTATCCTGTTCTGTCTGTGAGGAGATCGGCCCGGGGTCGTCTGCAGAGACGATCACCATGCCCCCCTTGACGCCCATATATGCCAGGCTCATCAGAGGATCCGAGGCCACATTCAGACCCACCTGCTTCATGGTAACCAGTGTCCGCGCCCCGGCATATGCCGCGCCTGCTCCCACTTCCATAGCTGCCTTCTCATTTACGGACCACTCAACATGAATACGTCCGTCATTATGCTTTGCAATCGTCTCGAGTATCTCCGTGGACGGGGTTCCCGGATACCCTGCCGCCATGCGCACACCCGCACGGATCGCGCCCAGGGCAATGGCTTCATTTCCCATCACAAGTATCTTTTTACTGCTCATATGTAAAAGCGCTCCTTTTTTTCATACTATTTTCGTATTTTACCACAGTAAAGCAGGAAAAGGAACAGAAAAAGAAAAATCTCTTTTCCGGGGATATGTGTGTATGATACAATGGTTGCTGATATAACTCAAAGAAAGGACGGAGAAATATGTGGATTGCAGATAACTGGACCGACTATGAGGTCATTGACTGCTCAAAGGGAGAAAAACTGGAGCGCTGGGGGGATTATATTCTGGTGCGTCCGGATCCCCAGGTGATCTGGGACACCCCGAAAAAGCATCGGGGATGGAAGCACCGGAACGGCCACTATCACCGCAGCAAAAAGGGCGGCGGCGAATGGGAATTTTTCAGTCTGCCCAAACAGTGGCAGATTCATTACGGCTCTCTCACCTTTAACCTGAAGCCTTTCAGTTTCAAGCACACCGGCCTTTTCCCTGAACAGGCCGCCAACTGGGACTGGTTCTCGGAAAAGATCCGCAGCGCCGGACGTCCCGTAAAGGTGCTGAACCTTTTCGCCTACACCGGAGGGGCCACGCTGGCAGCCGCCGCGGCAGGGGCGCAGGTCACTCATGTAGACGCATCCAAGGGCATGGTCACATGGGCCAAAGAAAATGCCGTATCCTCAGGACTGAAAGACGCGCCCATTCGCTGGCTGGTAGACGACTGTGTGAAATTTGTGGAACGGGAAATCCGCAGAGGAAATAAATACGACGCCATCATTATGGATCCGCCCTCCTACGGCCGAGGCCCGAAAGGAGAGATCTGGAAGATTGAAGATATGATTCATCCGCTGATCCAGCTGTGCACAAAGATCCTGTCCGACAAGCCGGTCTTTTTCCTGGTTAATTCCTACACTACAGGTCTGGCACCCTCTGTGCTGACCTATATGCTGGCAACAGAATTAAAGCCATGGGAAGGAACTGTGCAGTCTGAAGAAATCGGACTTCCTGTAACAGAGTCCGGCCTGATCCTTCCCTGCGGAGCCTCCGCAAGATGGGAAGCGTGACACACAGTATTTTAAAAATACAGGGGGACGAAAAATTGAAACAAGCTATACCAAAAAAATTTGCAGAATATTTTTTCTATTTTATTTTGTATTCCTTTATCGGCTGGGTTTATGAGGTGTTTCTTGAGGTCGTGGTTTACCGCTGGGGATTCTCCAACAGAGGGGTTCTTTTTGGCCCCTACTGTATCATATACGGCGTAGGGGCCCTGGTTCTGATTTTCTCTCTCAGCGGACTGAAGAAGAAACGAATCTGCCTGGGCCGGCTGTGCATTACGCCTCCTCTTGTTTTTGTGGGGATCGTAGTGATCACAACAGTGCTGGAACTGGCCGGAAGCTATATTATGGAACTTATTTACGGAGAATGGCTTTGGGATTACACCCGCTTTTCATTTAATTTTCAGGGGCGCATCGCCCTCAATCCCAGTCTCCGCTTTGGTATAGGCGGCATGATCTTTCTCTATGGGTTTCAGCCTCTCTTTGAAAAGCTTACGAGCCGCTGGTCTGACCGGGTTCTCTATACCGTCAGCGCTGTTCTGGCTCTTTTGTTTCTGGCAGATGTCATTTTTACACTGCTTTGATCTTACTGAATATTTCTCCGATCGGGGCGGCAATGCTCAGTTCAGCGCGAACTGTCTTTGCCGTCTCTGATTTATTGATCACAACCAGATGCTTTCCGCGGAAATAATCAATAAATCCTGCTGCCGGATAGACTACAAGAGAAGTGCCGCCGATGATCAGCGTATCTGCCGCGTCAATCGCTTCCACAGCTCCCTGGATCGTCTTCGGGTCAAGTCCTTCCTCATACAGCACCACATCCGGCTTAATTATGCCTCCGCACTCACATCGGGGGACTCCATCTGCCGCCTTTACATATTCCGCGTCATAGAATCTTCCGCACTCCATGCAGTAATTCCGGTGGATGCTTCCGTGCAGTTCATATACCTTCCTGCTTCCGGCCGCCTGGTGGAGTCCGTCAATATTCTGGGTTACTACTGCGGTCAGCTTACCTTCTTTCTCAAGTTCTGCCAGTTTGCAGTGGGCCGGGTTCGGCTGCGCGTCAAGAAGCATCATTTTCTCTTTGTAAAACTCAAAAAATGCTTCTGTATACTGCACAAAAAAGCTGTGGCTTACCACCTGTTCGGGGGAATACTTATACTTCTGATGGTAGATTCCGTCCGCGCTTCTGAAATCCGGGATCCCGCTTTCCGTAGATACACCTGCTCCGCCGAAGAATACAATCCGGCTGCTGTCATCGATGATTTTCTGCAGTTCTTCTATTTCTCTTTCATACATACCTGTCACCCTCTTTTTGCAGAATAATACTTTCCTTTTAGCTTTGCTGCTCTGGCTTCAGTCTGCTTTCAGCCGCCCTGCCGCAATATGCTTGTCCATAATCTCAAGCATCTTTTCCCAGACGATCTCCGACGTCTCCGGGATCCGGGCATTGCGCCTGCACACCTGGGATTTGTGCACACCGTGTTCCTCCCAGCTTTTCCCCTCCGAAGCATCGTTTAGGAGAAGCGGTTGGAAATTATCCAACAGGTGAGCGTACTTCGCATCTGCGGTCTCATATTCTTCAAATTCATCCCACAGTTCCCTGAAATAGATTCCCTGGTCTTCCGGGAGAATTCCGAAAATGCGCTTCGCCGCTTTTACCTCCCTCTCCCTCTTCGTAGCCGCACCTTCCATGTCATAGGCATAGGTATCCCCTGCATCTATTTCCACCAGATCGTGTATCAGGACCATGGTCATTACCCGCCCCAGATCCACATCTTCCGCCATATGTTCTTTCAAAAGTACCGCGGCCAGCGCCAGATGCCAGGAGTGTTCCGCATCGTTTTCCTTTCTCTTTCCGTCCGCCAGATAGGTCTGCCTGAATATGTTTTTGACCTTGTCCACTTCGATCAGAAATGCGATCTGCTTTTTCAGCCGGCTCTTTGCTTCCGGGTTGTTTTTCTCCATAAAACTCATCTGCCTTTCTTTTTTGCTCTTCTTTATCTGCCATTATAGCATATGTATGTTTTTACGCCCAGATAAGAATCTCCCTGCTATAAAGGAACCATCCCGTTTCAAGCAAAAATCCTCTGCATACAAAACTGCTGTTTTGCAATACAGAGGATTTTCTTTTCGTTTTTACATATTATTTTTTACAGTTCTACTTTTCCTGTTGTGTCGCCGTTGACTACATAGTAAGCTGCAGACTCTTCCGGTTTGAGATAAATCTTAACATCTTTCATGTCGCCGACCTTGTTTTTAAGGACCTTGGTCCAGATCTCTTTCACTTTCTGGAAGATTTCCTTGTCTGTGTACTCTTTTCCTGCAAACTGAAGGAACATTTCTGTCTTAACCTCAGCCTTCTTTGCCGGAGCTTTCTTTGCGGCCGGTTTCTTAGCTGCTGCCTTCTTTGCCGGAGCTTTTTTCTCAGCTGTCTTTGTTTCTGCTGCCTTGGTCTCTTCTGGTGTATCTACTAAAACTGCTGCTTTTGTCTCAAGCTTCTTTGTTGTATCTTTCTTTGTCTCGATTGCTTTGGCAGGTGCTTTCTCTGCCTTTGCCGCCGGTTTTGCTGCTTCTTTTACCTCAGCTGCCGGCTTTGCTGCTGTCTTTTTCTCAGCTGCTGCCTTTGTTGTTGAAGATGCTTTTTTAACTGCCATACTTGTTTCCCTCCTAAAATAATTCCAACCAAGTATTTCTCCGCCGCCGCTACGTTTTCTTCCGGCGCCGTTTAGAATTCATCTTATTCCTCAAAGTTCCAATGGGATTGTACATCATTTTTCTGCAAACGTCAAATTTTTTTATTAATTATCCGATTTCACCCGGTCTTTTTACTTTTCTCACCATATCCCTTGAAAAAATCAGACAGTCCGTTAAGCGTTTTTATCAGTATGGCAATTTCTTTCTCATCCAGATTTTCAAGCACCGCCTCCGTCATCTTTTTATGATATTCTTTATGATGGTCGAACGCCTTTTTCCCTTTCTCGGTGAGACCGATAAACACAACCCGCCGATCCGTTTCACTTCGCTTTCTCACCACATATTTTTTATTCACCAGACTGTTGATCGAAGTCGTAAGGGAACCTGCTGTAATGCCCAGCTTTTTCGCCACCACAGACATGGTATTTTCCCCGGAAAGACCGATTGCTTCAATGATATGCATATCATTGTTGGTAATATCTTTGAATTCTTCGGTTATGATCGCTTCTTCTTCCAGCTTCAGTATTTCGTTAAACAGATTGACCAGAATATCATTGATGGTTTCATATGCATCCACCAGTCTGTCTCCTTTCTTTCCGGGCGGCATTTCTCTTGCCTGAAGCGCCGAAATGCCTGGTTTAAATAAACAGTGACTGTATTACTTCACTGACGGTTTCTATTTTCTTAGATTTATATGCTTTGGCTCCGCAGAACAGAAGCCCTTTTTCCACATTTCCTTTTACTGCATCGATCAGGCTGTCTGTAATACAGTAGGGGATCTGAGCGGGACTGCACTTTGCAAGGCATCCGTGGCAGGGGCTGTGGCTGATCTTCTCCCCGCCCATCACACGCTTCATCAGAGGATTTATGATCGCTCTTCCCGGCATTCCCACCGGACTTTTTACGATCTGGATATCTTCCTCAGATGCATTGATATATGCCTCTTTATAACGGATATCCGCATCACATTCCTCTGTGGTAACAAACCGTGTAGCCACCTGCACGCCATCTGCGCCCAGGGCCATCACCCGTTTTACATCTTCGCTGTCGTAGATGCCTCCCGCCACAACGACAGGAATCCGGGTCTGGTATTTTTCTCCGTAAGTTCTCACCGTACCTATGATTTTTTTTATCTCTTCCCCGTAGGACTCCTCTGTATAACTGCAAAGTTCTTCCTTCTGAAATCCCAGATGTCCTCCGGCCAGAGGGCCCTCGATCACGACCAGATCGGCCGTACGCCTGTATTTTCTGTCCCAGTATTTTAGAATAACCTTTGCCGACCTGTCTGTGGATACAATGGGCGCTATCTTTACGGAACTGCCCTCTGTCAGCGCCGGCAGCTCAGTTGGAAGCCCTGCGCCGCAGATAATAATGTCAGCTCCGGCTTTTACGGCTGCTTTCACATGAGCCGCATATTCTTTCAGCGCTGTCATAATATTATATCCTATAATTCCATCGGGAGAAATGGCCCTGGCCTTTTTCATTTCAGTCTCGATCGCTCTTGCATTGGCTTCTGCCGGGTTTTTATCAAACCCCGGATCCCGATAGCCGATCTGAGCTGTGGAAATAATGCCGATGCCGCCTTCCTTTGCGACGGAACCTGCAAGGCGTCCAAGACTGATGCCAACTCCCATTCCTCCCTGTATAAGTGGAAATCTGGTGATCTTATCACCTATTTTCAGATTTTTCATATTGCCCTCGCATTTCATTTTGTTCCCGCGGACCGTTTCCGGCGCCGCGCAGGTCGTTCTGCAGCCTATATATTCCGAAATCGTCTGTATCTTCTGTCTGTCAGTTCTTCCGGGTTCATAATCGTATATTTTTCAAGGAAATCCATAATCTGGACTTCCAGTTCCATAGTCACAGATTCCATAGTCTCTGTCGTAAACTCATCCGGTTCCGCAATAACCTGCTCCACAATTCCCAGCTTTTTCAGATCGTCGGCCGTCAGTTTCATGACCTCTGCTGCCTCTGCCGCCCGTTTGCTGTCCTTCCAGAGAATGCTTGCAAAACCTTCCGGTGAAAGTACAGAATAGATGGCATTTTCCAGCATCCATACTTCATCTGCCACAGCCATGGCAAGTGCGCCGCCGCTGCCTCCTTCTCCGATCACAACAGAGAGTACCGGAACGTTCAGACCGGAAAGTTCATACAGATTTCTGGCAATAGCCTCTCCCTGGCCCCGCTCTTCTGCCTCCAGGCCACAGAATGCACCCGGAGTATCGACAAAACAGATCACAGGACGTCCAAACTTTTCAGCCTGCTTCATAAGCCGGAGCGCTTTTCTGTAACCGTCCGGAGACGGCATGGAAAAGTTGCGGTCAAGATTTTCCTTCGTAGTCTTACCCTTTGCCTGGGCGATCACAGTCACCGGCATTCCGTGAAAATGCGCTATACCGCCCACGACCGCATGATCGTCTTTAAAATATCTGTCCCCGTGAAATTCCATAAAATCATCAAACAAAGCTTCAATATAATCGGTTCCTACGGGACGGTTCTTCTTCCGGGAAAGCTGAACGCGTTCCCATGCGCTTAAAGATTTTCCGATCTTTGCAAAGCCTCCGGTCATATTGCGGGCCGCTTTGACATCTGTGTCTTTGAAGCCTTTCTCAGCATGCATTTTCAGGATCTGTCCCAGTACATCTTTCATCTCTTCCCGTTCTACGATCCGGTCCACAAAACCGTGTTCCACAAGAAACTCAGATCTCTGGAATCCTTTCGGAAGCTTCTGTCCGATGGTCTGCTCAATAACCCGGGGACCTGCAAAACCGATCAGTGCCTTTGGCTCCGCCAGAATAATGTCGCCGAGCATGGCAAAACTCGCCGTAACACCTCCGGTGGTAGGATCTGTCAGCACGGAAATATACAGAAGTCCTGCATCACTATGCCGTTTCAGCGCCGCTGAAGTCTTTGCCATCTGCATCAGCGAGACAATACCTTCCTGCATCCTTGCTCCCCCGGAACAGGCAAAAATAATTACCGGAAGCTTCTCTTCGGTAGCGCGTTCCACTGCCCGGGCAATCTTCTCGCCTACAATATGTCCCATACTCGCCATCATAAAACGGCCGTCACAGATACCGAGCACAACCGGACTGCCATTAATGGACGCCTTCCCCGTCACAACCGCCTCATTCAGGTGCGTGCGTTCCTTCAGCCCGGCTACCTTTTCCTCATATCCTTTAAAATCAAGAGGATTGACAAAAGGCATCTCCTTATCCCACTCCTCAAAAGAGCCCTCATCCGCGATCATCTCCACACGCCGGTAAGCATGTATCCGGAAATAGCCCTTGCACTTCGGACAGATATAATATCCTTTTTTCACATCCTCTGCAATAATCGCAGCCCCACATTTGTTACACTTGCGCATCAGCCCCTGGGGAACTTCCGGTCTGGCGTTCTTCAGCGCAATATAATGCTGACGGCTGCTTGTTTTCTTAAACATGTTCTGTAACTTCACTTGAGATTACCTCCTCAAAGGGGTCAGTCCCCTTTTGGCCAAGTCGTCTGACAATTCACATTTTTTCTATAAATTCGATATCAATATTTCCCTTTATGAAATCTGGATGATTCAGGATTTCGTACTGATAATCTACGTTTGTGTCGATTCCTTCTATGATTACCTCTCCCAGCGCGCTTCGCATTTTGCGAATGGCCTCGCTTCTGTTTTTGGCGTGAACGATCAGTTTTGCCAGCATGGAATCATAATAAGGCGGTACGGTATACCCGCTGTAAATGGCAGAATCAATACGAACGCCTTTCCCGCCGGGCAGATACATATCTGTGATCGTTCCCGGCGACGGACGGAAGTTTTTCTCTGGATTTTCCGCATTGATACGGCACTCGATCGCGTGTCCGGTAATGTGGACGTCCTCCTGCTTATAGCTGAGCGGCCGTCCGTCTGCAATACGGATCTGTTCCTTGATGAGGTCAATACCTGTCACCCACTCGGTTACCGGATGCTCTACCTGGATTCTTGTATTCATTTCCATAAAATAGAAGTTCCCGCTTTTCTCCAGAAGAAACTCGATTGTCCCTGCATTGGTGTACTCCGCCGCTTTCGCCGCTTTCACCGCCGCCTCTCCCATCTTCTGACGAAGTTCGGGAGTAAGCGCCATTGAGGGGGATTCCTCGATCATTTTCTGGTGGTTTCTCTGAATAGAGCAGTCTCTCTCCCCCAGATGGATCACATTCCCGTGCTCATCCGCCAGAATCTGGAACTCTATGTGGCGCGGATGCTGTACAAAGTGTTCAATGTACATGGTATTGTCACCAAAAGCCATCTGTGTCTCTTTCTGAGCTGTTTTGAAACTATTTTCAAATTCTTCCGGCGTCCCGGCAACACGCATGCCCTTCCCGCCGCCGCCCAGCGCAGCTTTTACAATAACCGGATAGCCGATCTCTGCAGCCACTTTTGCTCCTGTCTCCGCGTCATAAACCGGCTCGTGACTTCCCGGAATAACCGGCACTCCTGCCGCAGCCATTGTATTTCTGGCCTCGGCCTTATTTCCCAGTCTGCGGATCACTTCTGAATTCGGTCCGATAAATGTAATATTGCACTGTTCGCACAACTCTGCAAATTTACTGTTTTCCGACAAAAATCCAAATCCCGGATGAATGGCATCCGCCCCGGAAATAAGTGTGGCGCTGATAATATTCTGCATATTCAGATAACTCTCGGAAGACGGAGCCGGCCCGATACAGACGGCCTCATCTGCCAGCTGTGTATGCAGCGCCTCTCTGTCAGCCTCCGAATACACCGCAACTGTCTCAATCCCCATTTCGCGGCATGCCCGGATAATGCGGACCGCTATCTCGCCGCGGTTTGCAATCAATACCTTTCCAATCATCTCTGCACTATTCTCCTACCATAAATGTCAGTTCTGCGCTGACAACAACTTTTCCATTAACAGAAGCGACCGCCTCTCCTACTCCTACCGGACCTTTACGCTTAATAATCTTTGTCTCCAGCTTCAGCGTGTCTCCCGGAAATACCATTCCTTTAAAACGGCATTTCTGAACTCCGCCGAAAAATGCGATCTTTCCCTTATTCTCAGGAACACTTAAGATTGCAACGGCTCCTGCCTGAGCCAGAGCCTCGAGAATCAACACGCCCGGCATAACCGCTTTCTGCGGGAAATGCCCCTTAAAGAAATCCTCTCTGTAAGTTACACATTTATATCCCACTGCAAATTCACCCGGCTCATAATCCTCGATTTTATCAAGGAGAAGAAACGGATGTCTGTGAGGGATGATCTCCTGGATCTGCTCTATATTCAAACTGTTCATATCCTATATACCTCTATTCTTAAAATACTGCCGCATGTGCTGCGTGCTACATACTTCCGTCCGCTCATGCCAGCTCAAATCCGCTGCCCTGCAGCTCCTTTTCGCTGTATGGCTGCCGCCATATGTCGATATAAGGTTTTGCCCGCCTGCGGACCAGCCCGCGCGGCTCAAAAACCTTATATCGGCGCATGTGCGGACTAGCTGATGACAAAGAGTGGCTGGCCGTATTCTACTGCCTGGCCGTTTTCTACCAGGATTTCTGTTATGGTTCCTGTGAAATCGCTTTCAATTTCATTCATCAGTTTCATTGCCTCTACAATGGCCAGTACCTGGCCTTCTTTTACGCTGTCGCCGACTTTTACAAAGGGATCTGCGTCCTCAGCCGGAGCCGCATAGAACGTTCCGACCAGAGGAGATTTTACGACATTTCCTTTTACTTCACCTTCTGCGGATGCCTCCGCGGGAGCCTCGGCTCCTGCCGGAGCGCTGACCGGAGCTGCTGCCGGAACCGGCGCCGGTGCGGCCGGCATTACCGGCGGTGCGATCACAGGCGCTGCCGGTGCCTGTACCTGAACGATCTTATCGCTTGTCTTTTTCAGAGAAAGTTTTACTCCGTCTTCTTCATATTTAAACTCTGTAAGTTCAGAGTCTGAAACAGCCTTTATTAATTCCAATACCTGCTCAACCTTCATCGCACACACCTCTTACCCTTCATATTTCTTCAACAGCAGCGTTGCATTGTGTCCGCCAAATCCCAGAGAGTTCGTAAGGACATAATTTACATCTTTCTCAACCGGAGCTCCTACTGCATAATTCAGATCGCATTCCGGATCTACATTTTCCGTACCCACGGTCTGGTGAATAAACCCATCCTGAATGCTCTTCACACATACGACAAATTCCACGCCGCCTGCTGCGCCCAGCAGATGTCCGATCATGGACTTTGTGGAGTTCACCACTACATCCTTTGCCGCATCGCCCAGAGCAAGCTTAATGGCCTTTGTCTCAAACAGGTCATTGTGATGGGTACTTGTTCCATGCGCGTTGACGTAATCAATCTGCTCCGGCTCAACGCCGGCTTCCTTCATAGCCAGTTTCATCGCCATACCTGCTCCCTCGCCGTCCTCTGCCGGGGAAGTGATATGGTACGCATCGCCGGTCGCGCCGTAGCCTACAAGTTCTGCATAAATCTGCGCCCCTCTTGCCTTTGCATGTTCCAGTTCTTCCAGAACGACGATTCCCGAGCCCTCGCCGAGCACAAATCCGTCTCTGTCTTTGTCAAACGGACGGGAAGCATGTTCCGGGTCGTTTGTTGTGGAAAGCGCTGTCAGTGCAGTAAAACCTGCAATTCCTGTAGGGCATACAGAAGCCTCTGTACCGCCTGCCACCATCACGTCCGCATCGCCATACTGAATCGCGCGGAACGCATCACCGATACAATGTGTACCGGAAGCACAGGCTGTCACCACGTTTGTACATTTTCCCTTCAATCCAAGCTGAATGGAAATATTTCCTGCCGCCATATTGGAGATCATCAGAGGAACCATCAGCGGGTTTACCTTATTCGGACCCTTTGTCAGGATCTTCTCATAGTTTGTCTCCACACACTGCAGGCTTCCGATACCGGAACCCACGATCACACCGCACCGGAACGGATCTTCATTTTCCATGTTCAGTCCTGCGTCCTCAAAAGCCTCTTTCGCCGCAGCAACCGCATACTGTGAAAAAAGCTCCATTCTCTTTGCCGCCTTGAAATCCATGCGTTCCTTAGCGACAAAACCTTTTACCTCCGCTGCGATCTGTACCTTAAACTCAGACGCATCAAACTTTGTAATCGGTCCTATTCCGACCTTACCTTCCTTAATCCCGGCCCAGAACTCATCCACCGTATTTCCGATCGGTGTCACAGCCCCCAGCCCGGTCACTACAACTCTTCTCTTCATAAAACAAATCCTTTCCAAAGCCGGTTTTTCACCGTGCTTCATCCATCATTCCTGTCAGCTTCTGTCGCGAAAATCCTCTACCAGAACCAGCTTTCCTGTCTTTATCCCAATTGCATTCTTTTCCTGAAGATTCAGTTTTCTGCACAATCCGGCAGGATACTGCCTGTGTCGTTACTAAGGGCCGTTAAAAGAACGCCGGCACTTAGGCCGCGTCCAGTGCGTCCTTAGTACCGCTGCGTTCTTTTCCGAGCGAAAGCGTGTCCGCAGAAATGATACAGGCAGCAGTCCGCGGATATGCAGAAAACTGAACTTACATAGCCATTCCGCCGTCTACGTTAATTACCTGTCCGGTGATATACCGTGCTCCTTCAGACGCCAGAAATGCCACTGTATTTGCAATATCCTCTGTCTCTCCGAATTTTCCAAGGGGAATCTGAGCAACCGCTCCTTCCTTCACCTTATCGGAAAGCACCTCTGTCATCTCTGTGTTAATAAATCCCGGAGCAATGGCATTTACTGTAATGCCGCGGGAAGCAAGTTCTCTTGCCGCAGACTTGGTCAGTCCGATCACACCGGCTTTTGATGCAGAATAATTTGCCTGTCCTGCATTTCCAAGGACGCCGGATACAGAGGACATGTTAATGATCCTTCCGCCTCTCTGCTTGATCATCTGGCGAGCCACAAAACGGATACAGTTAAATGTTCCCTTCAGGTTTGTATCCAGAACCGCATCGTAATCCTCTTCGGACATCTTCATCAGCAAGCCGTCTCTTGTAATTCCCGCGTTATTTACCAGGATATCCACACTTCCAAGTTCGGAAACAATCTCTTTGAACATTTCCTCACAGGCTTTGTAATCAGATACATTGCACTGTTTAATCTCAGCTTTTCCGCCTGCATTCTCAATCTCGGCCTTTACCTCTTCCGCCCGCTCTCTGGAGCCGTTATAGTTGATCACAACGGTTGCTCCTTCAGAGGCAAGCCGGATTGCGACCGCTCTTCCGATTCCTCTGGAAGCGCCTGTCACAACAGCAACTTTTCCATTTAACATAATTCATTTACCACCTTATCTACATCTTCCCATGTGCCGATATTATAGACTTTCACATCGCGGCTGATCTTGCGCATAAATCCGGCCAGTGTTCTGCCCGGCCCGATTTCCACAAATGTATCGACGCCTGCAGCGATCATATTTTCCACACTCTGCTGCCATCTGACGGAAGATGCCACCTGCTTTGCAAGCAGCGCCTTTGTCTGACTGATATCCGACACATATTCCGCCGTCACATTTGTCACATACGGAATCTGAAGCGGGGACAGTTCCACATTTTCCAGGACTTTTCCCAGCTCTTCCCCGGCCTCTGTCAGCATGGGAGAATGGAACGGTCCGCTTACATTGAGCGGCATAACTCTTTTTGCTCCTGCCTCTTTGAGAGCCTGGGAAGCCTTCTCCACACTCTCCTTCCATCCGGTAATAACGATCTGTCCCGGACAGTTGTAATTGGCGATTGTCACACCGTCAATCTCGTTTACAACCTTCTCTATAGCGTCGCCTGTCATTCCCAGAACCGCTGCCATGCTTCCTTTTCCGCCAGGGACGGCATTCTGCATCAAAATACCGCGTTTTCTTACTGTTGTAATCGCGTCTTCTGTGCTCATTCCGCCTGCGGAAGCAATGGCGCAGTACTCGCCCAGGCTTAATCCTGCGGTAACGTCTGGATTCAGTCCTCTCTCCCTTATCACATGCTCCATAGCCATGCACACGGTTACCAGTGCGGCCTGCGTGTATTCTGTCTGATCCAGCTTATCATTTTCCTCAAAGCATAATGCTTTCATAT
This sequence comes from Candidatus Mediterraneibacter avicola, assembly GCA_019115385.1. Classification (GTDB taxonomy): domain Bacteria; phylum Bacillota; class Clostridia; order Lachnospirales; family Lachnospiraceae; genus Mediterraneibacter; species Mediterraneibacter avicola. The sequence goes on from DXDR01000074.1 coordinate 36,347, forward strand.
CTATTCCCAGCAGTTCGGTGGCTTTGTCGACCACCTGTGCTGCTGTTTCACTCTGTTCATAAAAATCTTTGCCCATCCCGGCTTTCTGAGCTCCCTGGCCCGGAAACATAAATGCGATCTTACTCATAAAATCCTTTTCCTCCGATCAGGTCGTCTGTCTCTTTCACCAGTTTCTGGATCAGATCATGACATGACATTTTTTCTTTTACCATACCTGCGATCTGGCCTGCCATCACGCTTCCGGTCTTCACATCACCGTCCACAACAGCTCTTCTCAAACCGCCCAGAGTCAGGTGTTCCAGCTCCTCAAAAGAAGCTCCTTCCTGCTCTTTCTGCAGATACTCTTTTGTCATCTGGTTTCTCAGGGCTCTTACCGGATGTCCGGTAGATCTTCCCGTAACTCTGGAATCAATGTCTCTCGCCTTGATGATCATATCTTTATAATTTTCATGAACCTGAGATTCATTCGTAACCACAAAGTGAGTTCCCAGCTGTACCCCCTGTGCGCCGAGCATAAATGCCGCCGCAATTCCTCGTCCGTCGGCAATACCGCCGGCAGCGATCACCGGAACGCTCACCGCATCTACAACCTGTGGTACAAGCACCATAGTTGTATTTTCACCGATGTGTCCGCCTGCCTCTGTCCCTTCAGCTACAAGCGCGTCTGCACCGCATCTTTCCATACGCTTTGCCAGCGCTACGGATGCAACGACCGGAATCACTTTGACACCGGCTTCTTTCCACATCTTCATGTATTTCTCCGGGGAGCCCGCACCTGTCGTGACAACTTTGACGTCCTCCTCCACGATCACTTTCGCCACATCGTCCGCATAAGGACTCATCAGCATGATATTCACACCAAATGGCTTGTCCGTGATCTTCTTCGCTTCTCTGATCTGGTCACGCACCCAGTCAGCCGGCGCGCTGGCTGCACCAATCAGCCCGAGGCCGCCGGCTTCGGATACGGCGGCTGCAAGATGATATTCAGCAACCCATGCCATTCCTCCCTGAATAATCGGATATTCAATTCCTAATAGTTCGGTTACCTTTGTCTTCATACTAACAACCTTTCTTTCTTAAAAATAAATGAAATCTTTACCTGTATGTTTCTTATTCAGTAATAGAAATTATTTGTGTGCTTCCAGATATTTTACAACGTCGCCGATCGTGTTGATCTGTTCCAGATCCTCGGACGGGATCTCTACCTCAAACTCTTCCTCAAATGCCATTACCATTTCAAATAAATCCAGGGAATCTGCACCCAGATCATCTTTGAAGGATGTCTCCTCTGTCAGCTCTGCTGCGTCTGCGTTTAATGATTCTGCTACGATTTCTTTGATTTTCTCTAACATGGTTTCTTTTCCTTTCTTAATTGAAAATATTTCCCCTTCATGGGATATTATATCGCTCCGCCATGCGGAGAGAATGTATTGTAATCCGGCTCTGCCGGAGATTACCACTCAAACAGGCTTGCCGCCCAGGTAAGCCCTGCACCGAATCCTGCCATCATGATCTTCTGACCTTTTCGGAACATCCCTTTTCGGTTCATCTCATCAATGAGGATCGGCACAGTCGCCGCGGATGTATTTGCATACTCCTCGAGGTTCATCGGGAATTTCGAGATATCTGTCTTCAGTCTCTTTGCAACTGCCTCGATGATCCTGCGGTTTGCCTGATGCAGAACAAAATAGTCGATCTCGTCAAGCGAACATCCCGCCTCTTCCAGAACTTCCTCTATGATCTCCGGGACTTTGCGGACGGCGAACTTAAATACGCCCTGTCCGTCCATGTGAATAAAGGACTCTTTCACAGCCCCTTCTTCCAGTTCCTTCTCCCAGCCTTTGCGGTGTCTGCTCAGGCCTGTCAGCGCCGGTCCCTTTACGCCGTCCGAGTGGGCTGCCATGTACACCGGATCCCCCTCTTCGGCACGTAATAACACTGCTCCTGCTCCGTCGCCGAACAGGATACATGTGCTCCTGTCTGTCCAGTCGATCATGTTGCTCATGCTGTCGGCCCCGATCACCATGACTGTCCTGCAGAATCCCGCGCTTATATACGCCTGTGCAGTGTTATAGGCGAGCACGAATCCTGTACATGCCGCATTTAGATCATATCCGACCGCATGTGATGCACCGATCATCTTCTGAACCTCACACGCGGCGCAGGGGAAGACTATCTCAGATGATGACGTTGCCACCAGGATCATATCAATCTCTTCCGGATCGATCCCGCTCTGTTCCACGGCACGGAGAGCCGCCTGCCCTGCCATGCAGGAGGTTGTCTCTTCCTCAATGATATGCCGCTTACCGATGCCGGTTCTCTCTCGTATCCAGGCGTCGTTCGTGTCCACGATTTTTGACATATCATCGTTGTCCATCACCCGCGCCGGAACGTAAGAGCCGGTTCCACATATTTTTCCAACCATTTCTATTCTCCAAATCTCTCAGATTGTGACAGTTCAGCCTGCACCATTCGTAAAGCCGCACTTCACGCTTATTGCGGCTGACGCCGCTGTTTTACTCATTGACAGGCGCTCATCTCATCTGATCATCAGTCGCCGGATTCTTATGCAAGCATAAATCCGTCTTCTGATGTCAGATGGCTGAACTATTACATAAAATTACTTTGAGTCTTAAATACTTTGACTTTCAAAGTATATCACACTAAAACCATTTGTCAATATACATTTGTAATAAATATGTAACATTTGGTAACAGTTCAGCCATCTGACGCCAGTTGTCAGATTTATGCTTGCATAAGAATCCGGCAACTGGCAGTCAGATGTGCTGAGCGCCTGTATATGAGCAAAGAAGCGGCGTAGCCGCAGTTAGCACGCGAGTGCGGCTTTGCGAATGGCGCGGGCTGAACTGTTACCATTTAACACTGAAGCCAAACATGCGGCACATGCCTACAACGACAGAACGGATACCCCCGCTTTCACCACCCCCGCAAGCACCATGACAAGGATCGGGTTCATCCTGAATTTCCGAAGCAGCACAACACACAGCACAAATATCGCAGCCAATATCCAGTTGGTCCCCGCAAGCGAGATCAGCTCCGCGCTTCCCCAGAGCGCTGTAATAAGTACGGAAATCCCTGCAGATGCGATCATCGCCACCACCGCCGGGCGCAGGGAATTCAGGATTCCCTGAAGCATATGCATTCCCCGGTATTTCATGTACAGCTTCGCGATCATCAGGACGATAATGCAGGACGGCAGGATACATCCCGCCGTTGACACCAGAGCTCCCGGTATCCCGGCGATCTTAATTCCCACGAAAGTAGCCGAATTTATCGCGATCGGTCCCGGCGTCATCTGAGAGATCGTGATCAGATCCGTAAATTCTGCCATGCTCAGCCAGTTATGCATAGAAACGACCTGTTCCTGAATCAGAGGCATTGCCGCATATCCGCCGCCGAAGCTGAACAGCCCGATCTTCAAAAATCCCCAAAAAAGTTCCAGGTAGATCATCTCTTATTTCTCCTCTCATTTATCAGGGTCCGCACAACACCGATCAGCAGACATGCGATCACAATGCAGACAACGTTAACATCAAAGATGCAAGATGCGGCAAATGCTCCAAGCATGATAAGGACAGAACCGGTATTTTTACTCCGTACGATCCCCTCCCCCATATCGAACACAACCGATGCAATAACCGCTCCCACGCCCGCCTGCATCCCTTCGAGAAGCTGCGCAATTATATAGTTCTCCCGAAATGCATTGTAGAACAGCGAAATCAGTGCGATGATAAGAAATGGTGGTATGATCGTTCCCGCGATTGAAACGAACGCACCTGTCACTCCTGCCAGTTTATATCCCACGACGATCGCACCGTTAACTGCGATCGCACCGGGAGACGACTGTGCGATCGCCACCAGATCAAGCATTTCATCCTCCTCGATCCAGTGATATTCGTCCACAAATTTTTTCTTCATAAGCGTCACGATCACATAGCCGCCGCCAAATGTAAATGCACTTAGATACAAAGTAGACAGAAACAGTTTTGATAAAACCTTTTTTTTATTCTTCATGTTCTCTCCTTATCCAGCTGATCAGATTTCTCCGTTCCTAAGTATATCCGCACTTGATTCATATGTAAAATAGTATTATTCTATAAAATATATAATATTTTTCTTATAAGTGAGGGTTCCGATATGACACTCCGGCATATGAGGATATTTATAGCAGTTTTCCAGAAAAACAGTATCACAAAAGCAGCGCAGGAATTACATCTGGCTCAGCCGTCTGTCAGTCTCGCCATCCGGGAACTGGAAGATTATTACGGCATCCGCCTTTTCGACCGGATCGGCAGACATATTGCCGCTACTGAATGCGGCGGCGAATTCTACGAATATGCGGTTCACATAGTTTCGCTCTATGATGAAATGGAGAAAAAGATGCGCAACTGGGATGTCTTCGGCACGCTCCGTGTAGGTGCAAGCATCACGATCGGTACTCATATTCTCCCGATCCTGATCCGTAACTACCAGAAGAGTTTTCCTGCGCTCACAGTCGAGGCCAAGGTAAACAAGTCATCTTCTGTAGAAGAGGCTCTCATACACAGCGAGATAGATCTCGGGCTGATCGAGACACAGCCGTCACATCCCGATCTGCGCGCTGTACCGTTTATGAAGGACAGCATGTGTGCCATCGTACCGCCATGCCATCCCCTTACCACTGAAAAAGCTGTATCTCTCGCAGAGCTGGCGCACTTCCCTTTTCTTATGAGAGAGAAAGGCAGCGCAGGACGCGAACTGCTTGACGCCGCATTCTCCCTGCAGCAGATCACAGTCTCCCCCAGATGGGAGAGCACGAGCACGCAGGCGCTTGTAAAAGCTGTTGCTGAAGGCCTTGGTGTGTCAGTCCTTCCATATCTCCTCGTGAAGAAAGATATCGGGGAAGGCACCGTGCAGCAGATTCCTCTCGAACAGCCAATCCGCAGAGATCTGAATATCATTTATCACAAGAGCAAATTCCTGACGGATAATATGAAATCATTTATAGAACTTTGCAAAAAATACGGGAAGTCTGTTGGTTAGACTTCCCGTTTTGCAAATCTTCTATATTGTTTCAATAAATTTCAGCAGTTCATCAAGTGTTCCCATATACTCTGCATCGATCGGCAGATTCTTTTTATTCTCCATCGTGTCTGTCACCAGATATGTCTTTACTCCGAGCGACCTGATTGAAAGATCTTCTGCCACATCGTTGCCCACCATCAGGCACTCTGAGGGATCCAGACTGAACTCTTCCAGAATCCCCCGGAAGTATTCCGGATTTGGCTTACAGTATGTACACGTCTCATAAGTCGTGATCACTTTGAAATCCTCTGCGTCAAGCCCTGCCCAACGGATGCGGTTCATAGTTGCACACCGCGGGAATACCGGATTAGTTGCAAGATATGTCTCAAATCCTCTCTCTTTTGCTCTCTTTACGATCTGATTCGACACAGGATTCGGCTTTGTAGTGCATATCGCCTGATTGAACTCATCCGCGTAAAAATTCAGAGCGATCTTCTCAGATTCCTCTGTCGAGATCGGAAGTTCCGGCTCTATATAGCTCCAGAAAGCCTCCCGGTTTGTGCAGCTCCCGTCATTCTTCACCATCGCTTCGTATCCGGCCCATACTGCGCCGATAAATTTTTTCGGATCAAGCGATACCCCTGCATTCATATACGATTTTGCCAGAAGGGGCATATAGAATTTCACAAATTCATCCTGCACCATAGGCAGCAGCGTACCGTCCAGATCAAATAAAATATGCTTTATACTCATATCTGCACGATTATCCCATCATAATTTCTGAGATAGCATCCATGATCTTGTCATGACATCCGCCGCATCCCGTAGAACAGTGTGTAATTTTCTGAACCTCATCAAACGCCGAAAGAACATCGTCAAATTTTTCCATCTGATGCAGAGCATTCTCTACATCTGCATAGGATACCTGCTTGCAGTTACAAATCATTCCTGTACTCATTATTTTTTCTCCTTCCTCTTCATCAGTTTATCGGATAAAATTATTACCGAATCCCAATACTTTTCGTCCGTTTTCATTATATAGTTTTGTCCCTGTAATGTCCAGAGCGTATTTAACGCTTTATGTCTATAATGATCCCCACAGGAAAAGAAGCCAGTTCCTGCTGAACTGACTTCCTTCCACCTCATTACATTTTATTCTGCGCTCTATGTAGCGACTTCATAGTTAAAGGGATTCTTTGGCCCCCACTCCGGATCTGGGTCCGATCAATTCTCTCTTTCGCGCCATTCGCGTATCACTTTCTTATCTTCCTGAAAGCCAGAGTTCCTGCCGCAACGCAAAGCGCAACACCCGCCATTATAAAGTACAGCATAACATTCGTCATATCTCCGGTTTTCACGGCCTGATCCTGTCCTGCATTATCTTTTCCCGCAACATTATCTTCTCCTGCAGCATCGTCCTGTCCGGAGTCAGTTCCATCTGTTCCAGTTCCTCCTGATCCGTGTCCACCATCCGGTATTGTTGAATCATCCTTAAAGGTTACTTCAATCGTATGGTCAGACGTTACATTTTCAAAAGTATATGTTCCAATACCATTTTCATCAACGATACCGGCAAGTTCTACTGCCTGTCCGTCAACCTGGATTTCTGCAATGCTGCAGCCATCATTCGGTATTATAACAAAACTCTTATCAGCTCCTTCACCTACGATCACACTGCCAGACGGAGTAATAGTTCCACCATTACCGGCTGAAGCTGTAATCGTATATGCAGTAGTCTGCCATACAACTGCAAATGGACTAAATCCGGCCCGCTCGGTATCGAACTTGATACCCGCATCGGTAAATTCTGCTTCCATTGTCTCAAGTTCACAGGCAACGATAGCCTCTTCGACTTCTGCCTGTCCTGAAATACCATATTCACGATGCAGATCCTTATAGTGGATAACCTTGACGCCAAGCTGTTCTGCAGTGTCCTTGGTCACACCTTCCGGATATGGAAGATATACTGTGGCGCCGTAACTTGCAGACACCCAGGCGTTGCCGTTGTAGGCATCAACAAGATCGAGATAATGGAAGTCGTAGCGGTAGGCCTGGCCCTCACCAGGCGCACCCAGGAAATCTACAGCCTTCTGCTCCATCAGCTCCTGACGTCCATCACCAAGGTTGGTCAGCAGATCGTCATCGAGCAGCCTGATTCCCTCAGCACCCACTTCGCGAACTGTTTCGTCGTTGGTATAGAACTTCGTGGGCCAAATAGTGGGGCTGATGCTGTTCTCTTTTGCAATCGCCACCGCATGCCCAACAGCCTCGGTCGGCTCTTCAGTCAGAAGCTCATACGTCGTTTCGCCGCGCTGAGTCTCGTCCACGTTCTCGATGTAGCGCACAATAAGCGTGCCGTCCTCAAACTCGGGGTTCACGTCGTTGCCGTTGATGCGCACCTCGGGAGCAGGCTCATCCTTCCAGTCAAGAGAAACCGTGTACTCGCCTGGCCTGGCATCGGACTCAACCGGGTTCCCCCGTTCGTCAAGATATGTGACCTCAAGGAGATCGATAAGCGTGCTCTCATAGGTAACGCCGTTTGCCTCGTCCTCAGCAACCGGCTCGCCGTTAACCATCATTGTCTCGATTTCGTCAACCGAGTTGTACATCGTGATTGCCGGGAATCCGCCGTCATCATAAGTCTCATCACCCTGGCCGCCACCGGTATAAATGGTGGTGTCGTCAGCAGAAAGCGTGTACTCAGCGTTATTGAAAAGCATGACCACGTACGGCTGCCCTGGAGTCAGGCCCTCAAGCGAAATGGGAACCCAGGTATCGTTCTCAACTTCCGAAACTGTCACAGATGCGTCGTCCAATGGAGCCCCGCTTACATCAACGGGCATATAGGCAACAAACAGTCCCGTCTTTCCAGGAGTGGAAAGGGGATCGAAACTAAACGAGTATTCAGACGCATCAGGCTGGATCCACAGACCCGTGCTTCCAACTGCCTTCCAATCACTATGCTGCCCGGCGACACCTGCCTTGAGAGCATTTACTGCGTCGGGCGTAGCACGCCCGAGATTTACATCGGCATAACCCTCAGGAAGCTCGACGGTGCCCGCGCTCACGCGCACCCGGCGTTGTTCGCCTAAAGTCCCCGCGCCAACATGCACATACTCGTATCCGGCCCCGCCGTTCTGTTCTGCAACCGCATACCCGCCAGAAGCGCTGATCTGCGTGCTGTTGTTACCGGAAATCGTGCCGCCGTTAATCTCGACAAGCGACTCTCCAGCAACCGTATAAGAAATTCCATAGCTGCCGTTATCGGTGATCGAGCCGCCGTTCATGATGAACTCGACACCCCTCCAGGAGGTCTTGCCGCTGACTTGAACGCCAGCGCCCGAGTTGCGCGCAATCTCTCCACCATTCATGGTGACAAGCGATCCGTTGTTCACGCGAATACCTAAGCCAGTGTTGTCAAGGATCTTGGCAGTGGGCTCGATGGTGCACTCGGGACGGCCACCTCCCTGGTTGACCATGTAAATCATGCCGCTCGAGGCGGTGTTGTTCTGAATGGTGCCCCTGATGATGTACTTCGTGCCATTGCTCGAGTACAGAAGACCTCCGGCATTGTTCGACGTACAATTTTCAATTACGCCGTTCTCGCCCAACTCGATGGTTCCATACCACGAGTAGAGCAAACACGCGGGACTCGAAGTGCAGTTCGAAATCGTACCGTCGAAGAGCACCTTATGGGAATAATCCTGACCCAAATCATCGAAGTACAGAAGCTTAAACCCATTGACATTGGAAATCCGCGAACCGCTCTCTGCGGTGAAATTGCAGAATTGTGTCCAGATAGCGGAATTGTTGCCTGCATTTTCTCCTGTAACACCGTTGATGCTGCCAGATAGTGCAGCGGAAGCGCCGCCACGCAGATGGACAGCAACGCCATTCTGGCCCTGCCAGGAGTCGGTATCACCCTTGATATTCTGAATGGCGCCACCGATAGCGGCGTACCCACTGTCAGCGTAAATTGCGCGGCCAACCATAGGGCTGTCGGCGCTCAGACCGCCGATGATGGAACCCTGCTCCATGGTGATGGTGCCGCCCTGCAGCCACACGGCGCCGGCTGGGCCAAAGCTGCCGGTCGCACCCTTGTCGCGATCGGCCACCGAATCGTCGATGATCTGGCTTCCACTCTGCATGATAAGCTCGCCACTGGACAAGCGCACGGCGCACATTCCGCCATAATTTTTAAGCACGGCGCCCTCCCCGAGCGTAATAGTGCCAACACCGTTATAGGTGGCAATCATTCCGTCCTGCACGATGTTTGTGTTCGGAACCTCGTTCTTTCCGACAGTCGTATGGCCGTCGCCTTCGGAATCAGCCTGAACGAAGTATTCACCCTCATGAATCCCGCCATCATCAAGGACGATGTTGGTCAGGGTAAGGGAGGCAGTACCAGGACCCGCCGTGCTGTCAACCTCGATCATGGCAGGATTGTACGTAGAGCGCGCAGCATCCTGCTGCTGCGCAAAGTTCTCGCCACGCGTAAGCGTAAAAGGCCCTCCCTCTCCGCTTGTGACAGTAAGGTTCTTACCATAATACCGGGCCGATTTCGTCATCGTAAGATCGCTCATCACATAAACGGTTGCACCGTCTTTCGCTACATCGACGGCTTTTGCTAAAGTTGCTACCGGGCTTTCCTGCGTTCCCGCTCCGCTTTCATCATTTCCTGCCGCAGATACATATACCACTCCTAAGGTATTTGCCTCAGCAGCTTGTGTTTCCACCTCTTTCTCTGCCTGTACAGCAATGCTGTTTTTGCTGGCTTTATCCGACGCTTCTACATCTTCTGCCTCTGTTGCCGCCACGACTCCCGCATTTCCCATTATCAGACAGCCTGCCAGAAGAAGCGCTGCTAACTTCCTCATTTTCATGTATTCTCTCCTCCTCTTAATTTCTTGCAGCATATTTTCGGTTTGCCCGAAAACCACATAATTTACCTTATGTGGTATTGCATCGTATTTTCTGCAATGTAACGGCATGAAAATGACATTTCTTCTTCCACTGAAAACGAACAGATCAAAAAGGGTAAACTAAAGAAACCTTTTCTGTATTTTCCGAGAGAAAAGGCTTATTTCGCACGCTTAAAATTATTAAAGACTTTCTAAAAATCACCAAAAACCATGATTCGCTTTGTTGACACTGAAAAAACCATGAGCTATACTACAACTAAGTAGCTTTTTTTATGTACAACTGCTTATATCTACCACATAAGGTAAATTATGTGGTCATATAATCAATCCAAGCTTATCTATTTTCCGGCTGTGTTCTCCACTTGAAGTAATAATATATATTCGTGTCGTATTGATATTGGTATGCCCTAAAATATCCGCCAGTTTTGCAATATCTTTATCCGTTTCGTAAAAACATTTTGCAAATAAATGCCTCAAATTATGAGGGAATACTTTCTTTTCAACCACTCCTGCCTTTGCACATAGTGCTTTCATCATTTTCCATATATTAAAACGATCCAGTGGTCTTTGATTTCTTGTTACAAAAATCGGCCCAGTGCATATCCGTCTCTGCCCCATATATGTTTTCAGCCGTTTTTTTAATTTTCCTGCAATCAGGATTATTCTGGTCTTTCCTTTTAACCGGACGACAGCTTCCCCACAGGCAACCGCCTCCGCTGTAATATACTGCAATTCTGACACTCGAATACCTGTTCCGCAAATTGTCTGGATTATCATAGCCAGTTTCTCATTGCCCTGCTTTCTGGCTGTATTTACCAACATCTGATACTCCCGTTTCGACAGTTCGCGCTCTTTTGGACAATACGCTCTTTTTTGGATACTGATCTGCCTGATCCTCAGATCTTTTCGTCCAATATACTCAAAAAAACCATTCAGTGCCGCAATTTTAGTATTAACACTGCTTGGCTGATACTTTTGCTGCATATCTTTCTTGTAATCAATTACATCCTCTTTCGTTACCGCGCTCTGTTTCATTTCCTCTATAAATTTCCCTATATCCCTCTGATATTGTTTTCTCGTTTGCTCACTTCGCTCCATCTCTTTCAGAAACTGCATGTATTCTTTCAGTTTCAACCTCATTGTTTTTTTATTCATCTTCATAAACCGCCTTTCTGCCTAAAACGCCGACAGGGTAATCCTCCTCTCTCCCTGTCAACTTTCGCCTTTTATTTTTCTATGCAGGAGGAAACTCTATACTCTATTCTGACGGTTTACTTCTACTTTTTATACCAGATTTGTACTTTCTTGTATATAATTCACACTATCGGGGGTAATCACCGGAAGTGGCAAAAGGCACATTCCGGAATTGTAAGCGGTCGCCAAGGTCTCGGGCAAGCCCGGACTTTGGCTCGTCGCCGATACAAAAAAAGACTGAAACAATCGTCTCAGTCTTCTCATCTTATGCCGCAGACCGGAATCGAACCGGTACGGGTATCACTACCCACGGGATTTTAAGTCCCGGGCGTCTGCCAGTTCCGCCACTGCGGCAGCTATAAAATTGAATTTCTCTCATCATAATATGATAAGAGAAACGACCCAGAAGAGACTCGAACTCTCGACCTCCGCCGTGACAGGGCGGCGCTCTAACCAACTGAGCCACTGGGCCTTGCTATTCGCACTTACGTGCAATGCATTACATGCCGACATTTTTCGCGAATATTT
>DXDR01000014.1 GCA_019115385.1 Candidatus Mediterraneibacter avicola
CAGCACTGCTCTGATTGTGATTTTTTCATCAATGGCCGCCTATATTATGACAAGAAAAAACTGGCTTGCCTGCAGAGCTCTGTTCGTTATGATGATCCTGTCTCTGGCGATTCCTTTTCAGGTGCTGATGATTCCCCTGGTCTCCATCTATGGAGGGATTTTTCACATTCTGAATCACAGGGCTACTTTGATTTTTATGCATGTGGGATTCTGCGTCAGTATGAGCTGCTTCCTCTTCTGCGGGACAATCCGCTCTACAATTCCGCTGGAACTGGAAGAGGCGGCCAGCATTGACGGATGCAGCCAGTTTCAGATTTTCAGGAAAATTGTGTTCCCTCTGCTGAAGCCTACGATAGCGACAACTATAATTATTAACGCACTGAATATCTGGAATGATTACTTATTGCCAAGTTTGATACTTACAGATAACGAGCTGCAGACGCTTCCCATTGCAACCCGCGTATTTTACGGAGCGTTTTCCTCTGATCTCAATCTTCTGATGGCTGCGCTGGTGCTTATGATCGTTCCGATTCTTGTATTGTACTTATTTTTACAGAAACATATTATCAATGGTGTTGTAGCGGGAGCTGTGAAGGGATAAAATGAAAAGGAAAGAAGTAATGCGTTATTTTGAAGAACATAGACCGGTCTATCATTTTTCCTGCAAAAAAGGATGGCTGAATGATCCGAATGGATTGATTTATTACAATGGGTATTTTCATCTGTTTTATCAGCATTATCCTGGCGGGGTGACGCACGGACCTATGCACTGGGGGCATGCACGCTCAAGAAATCTGCTGGACTGGGAGGAACTTCCCATTGCTCTGTACCCGGATGAAAATGGGATGATTTTCTCCGGCAGCATTGTATATGACAGGGATAATACAGGAAAATTCGGAAATGGGAAGAAGGAGACGCTTGTGGCTGTTTTTACCCATGACCAGATCTGCCGCGGAGAAAAAATCCAGTATCAGAGTCTGGCTTACAGTACAGACGGAGGGATGTCGTTTAAAAAGTACGCTGGAAATCCTGTGTTGGATTTCGGCCTTTCGGATTTCCGCGATCCAAAGGTCTTCTGGTATGCCAGGGAAGAAAAGTGGATTATGCTGACGGCCGCGTTGAACAAAATTCTTATTTTCAGTTCCCGGGATCTCAGGGAATGGGAAAAAGAAAGTGCTTTTTCGACGGAGGATATGCAGAAAAATGAAATATGGGAGTGCCCGGATCTGTGTGTCCTAAAAGACGGAGAAGGACGAAAAAAATGGGTACTGATTGTCAGTCAGAATACGTTGGATTATGCAAAAACGGGTATTCGATATTTTATCGGTGATTTTGACGGAAATCATTTTGTGGACGAGACAGGAGGAGACAGGCTTTGGATGGACTTTGGCCGGGATAATTATGCCGCAGCTACGTTTGAGGAGACGAAAGACCGGATTGTGCAGCTTGGATGGATGAACTGCTGGGCATATGCGCAGAAAGTGCCGGAAGAGGGATTTAGAGGAAGCATGACCATTCCACGGGAACTGTTCCTGCTGGAGACTCCGAATGGAACCCGCATGGGACAGAAGCCGGCCAGAGAAATATTTGATAATATTCATATACAAAGACTGACTGAGAATAAAGTGGTGCAGGACGTTCTGAACGGGATATTTGAAATCGAACCGCAGGGCGACAGAGGTGAAATTTTTATAAAAAATGAATATGAGACGCTTTCAGTCTCTTTTGATTACAAAAAGGGCTGGATCTCTGTTGACAGAAGCGGGCTTTGCTGCAATCTCGGGGATGAATTTGCAGAGCTGAGAAAAATGCGTTTCTGGATGAAGGAAGACAGGAAAATCCTTCTTGTAGTGGACACGACAAGCATAGAAATCTTTGCAGCCGGAGGAGAAGCTGTGGGGACATTTCAGTTTTTCCCGGAGCGCCCTTTTCAGACGCTGGAAGTAAGAATGGAGGAGTGATATTTTGAAAGGAAACAGGTATATTTTTTATACCCCGGAAGAACAGTATCCGGGCATGCCCCACGGTGAAATGTGCGGGGATCTGATGCCCTTTTACCGGGATGGAAAATTCATATTGCTTTTTCTGTACAAATATTGTATCTACGCGGTAGAAACCGAGGACTTTGTTCATTATGGAGAATGCAGGCTTGTTCTGCAGAACGGAAGCCCGGAGGAACAGGACTGGCACGCTGCTACAGGAAGCGTATTCTATTATAATGATAAATTCTATTTTTATTATACCGGTTTCTGTGAGGGGAACAGAGGAGTTCCGGGAAAACACGAACAGGCGATTCTCCGGGCGGTCAGCACCGACCTTAAGACATGGAAAAAAGATCAGGATTTTCACTTTGCTCCTGATGAAGCGCGGTTCAGCGGGGAACACTGGAGAGATCCGCAGGTATTCTGGAATGAAGAAAAAAAGAAAATCTGTATGCTTGTGACAGCTGCTGAAAAAGAAGGCAATTATATGCGAAATGGCTGTACGGCAGTTTATATGTCAGATGACGCGGAGAACTGGGAATTTTATGATACGGTTTATTCACCGGGAATCTTTCCCACCCATGAGTGTCAGGATGCATTTTTGATGGGCGGAAAGTGGTATCTGGTCTTTTCCACATACAGCAGGCAGTGGGAGACACGTTACAGGATGGCAGATCAATTTGACGGCCCCTGGGAGACTCCTCTTTTGGACGATGGATTTGATGGGCGGGAATTCTATGCGGCAAAGACGGTTTCGGACGGTACGAAACGGTTTCTGGTAGGCTGGCAGTCCATACGGAAAGACTGCCTGGACAGCAGTCCGTTTGTTTGGGGCGGAAATGTAATCGTGCATGAACTGGCCCAGAGATCGGATAAGACACTCGGAGTAAAAATGCCGGTTACAATAAGAAATTCTTTCAAAAAATATCTTCCCGTGGTCCTTGAAAACCAATTGGGAGAGTGGCAGGCGGACAAGGCTATAAGAGGGAAATGCATGAATGGATTTGGCTGGGCCAGACTTGGAGAACTGTCGGGAAACGTGTTATTTGAGGGAACTCTTGCATGGGAGGAAGGAACCCATGCGGCCGGACTGATGATCCATACAGCGGGTCCGAATCTGGAAAAGTGGTGCCAGCTCAGAATCGAGCCGTATCATGGCAGAATCGCTGTGGAGCGGTATGATCAGATCAACGGTGACCAGATGTATCTGGACGAGAGAAGGATACGTTTTGATAAGAACGAGGCAAAGGTGCAGCTTATTGTCAGCGGGAATATTCTGCTTGCCTATGTAAATGATACTGCACTGACCACGCGCTGTTACAGCTTACAGGACGGAGGAATCGGCCTTTTTGTGGAATGCGGGGAGGTATACTGGCGGGATGTGGAGTTGAAAGGAGGAGAAGAATGAACTGGTTTGAATTGAATTCGGCTGCCCTGCTTTCAGACGGCAGAAGCAGAGCAATAAACGCGGAAAATCCTACCGGAGAAAAGGGAAACGGCGGAAGAGCTGCCAGTTGCTTAGGCCCGTCCAGAAAAGGCTCGCCATGTATCCCGCTGATCGAACCCGGCGAGACGAAAATACTGGCAGATATTTCAGGATGCGGCGTGATTCAGCATATATGGGTTACGGTAACGGAACAGATCAGCCCGAAAAACAGATATGTACTTCGGGACCTGGTGCTTCGGATGTATTGGGATGACGAGAAGATTCCTTCTGTAGAATCCCCTCTGGGAGATTTTTTCTGCTGCGGATTTGGAAAGGCATATTTTGTAAACTCAGCTCCTGTGGCAGTTCTTCCACGCAGCGGAATGAACAGCTATTTTGCCATGCCCTTTCGTAGACATGCCAGGATAACTATAGAAAATCAGAATGCAGAAGCGGTTCCGTCCTTTTTCTATCAGATTGATTACTGCCTGTATGACAGCCTGCCGGAGGAGACCGGGTATTTCCATGCGCACTGGAGACGCAGCAGGATAACGGAGCCGGGGAAAGATTATACGATTCTGGATGGGGTAAAAGGCCGGGGGAAATATGTGGGGACGTTTCTGGCTGTTTCCACTCTGGAGCGTTACTGGTGGGGAGAAGGAGAAGTCAAATTTTATCTGGATGGAGATGAGGAATATCCGACGATCTGCGGAACAGGGCTGGAAGATTATTTCGGAGGCGCCTGGAGTTTTGCCGGGAAGAAAGTGAACGGGAAGATGACAGAACAGACTTACTGCACTCCGTATCTGGGATATCCTTTTTATTCCCGGACAGATGATGATATACAGAATGATTATCACAATGATGACTGCCCTCCCATGCGCGCTCTGTACCGTTTTCATCTGCCGGATCCGGTCTGTTTTCAGCAGGATATAAAGGTCACTGTACAGCAGATAGGATCCTGTCATGCCGGGATATTTGAACGGCAGGATGACGTTTCTTCCGTTGCATACTGGTATCAGACGGAGCCTCACGAGGCGTTTTTACATTTGCCTCCGGCCCGGGCGAGATGGCCCAGGTAACTGAATACGAATGGAACAAAATTTGTTCAATTTGGATTTATCGGGACACGGAATTGGCAGGGCTTACGAAAACAGACAGTTACAAATTATCTTGAAAACGTATTCAGAAATAAGGAGTCTGGGGTTTCACTTCCGTTCCGCGGATGAAGAAAAACTATGAAACCTGACGGCAGGCTAAGAACAAAATTTACAACGGGAAACTCGCGTTCCGCTCGGACAGTCCCGTTGTAAATTTTAACGCCTGCCGCCAGGTTTCAACTTTTTCTAATCTCCGCTCCAAAGTCAGCGAAACCCCAGGCCCCTTATTTCTGAAAGGCTCATCCAGCCGTCTGTAACCGCCTGTTTTCTAAGTTCATCCAATCGCCAGTCCCTCCCGGCACCCCTTCTCACTCATACAAATCCAAAGTTATCTTTTATTTCACTTCCGTCCGCCGGATGATCCTGTAAGCCCCCAGACTAAAAACAGCAGTCAGGAGAAACAGGGTCAGAAGAGGAAACAGATAGTTGACAGTTCCGCCGCCCATAAATCCCATTGCCCGGGTGGCCAGTTCACTGATATCATCTACCAGGCTTTGGGGTAAAACATACCGGAACAGTGCGACTGCCAGCAGGATAACGCCGACAAGAACCACGCCCAGGCAGAGGGACAAAGTCTTTTCCAGCTTGTGTACCGTAAGGACAGCCAGATAGAACAGGCTGCAGGTCAGCATATAGAGAAGAAACAGCCACAGCCAGTTCGGGAGAATATCGCCGTACCCGTAAATAACGCCGAACAGGGAGGAGTAATTTGGAAGAAAATAGTGCAGCAGATTTCCCGTGACGGTATCTACCAATGACATGATCCCTCCAATAAATGCAAACATAACGAACGAGGCCGTAAAAATATATTTTCGTGTAAATCCGTTCTGGATCATCATTTTGAAGTCTTCACTGTACCCCAATGCTCCGAGAATGCCAACATAAATAAAGGTGTTCATCTCCAGACAGTTTGTGCCGGCATTTTTGGGATCTCCTGTCAGGACGGCAACGATAACATAGATCAGCAGAACAATAGCATATTCGATTGCGTAAAACAGCCAGATATACTTAAATGAAGTCGTGCATTCATATTGAATGAGTGTGTTTAGTTTTTTCATAGTTATTCCCCGCCTTTCTCTGTCAGTTTCACGAACAGTTTCTGTAGATTCATACTGGTGATCTGTAAATTGCTGCCCTGGGGAAGCTGCGTTTTTTCTCCTATCACATAGGAGAGTTTCAGACCGCCCAGTTCGTCGTTCCCGATGACATTTTTATCCTGGCAGTAATGGTCAACTTCCGAAGCCAGACCGGAGACGCAGTAGCCGCTTTCCAGCAGTGTGTCTACACTCTCCTGGAGCAGAAGTTTCCCCTCGTCGATTAAAACAACTTCCTCGATAATATTGGCAACTTCTTCGATCAGATGG
The DNA here is from genome assembly GCA_019115385.1 of Candidatus Mediterraneibacter avicola. Lineage (GTDB taxonomy): Bacteria > Bacillota > Clostridia > Lachnospirales > Lachnospiraceae > Mediterraneibacter > Mediterraneibacter avicola. The sequence continues at coordinate 5,933 of DXDR01000014.1, forward strand.
GTTGCGATAATAATTGTCTGGTCATTTGATTCAAAGTTTTTCAGCAGAAGATCATAAAACAATTCTCTGTGGTTGGCGTCCAGGCCCAGCACCGGTTCATCGAAAATCAAATAGGGAACATTCAGCGACAGAGCCGCCGTCAGTTTGAAAATGGACTGGTATCCTTTTGACAGGGCTTTGAACCGTTTGTTTACATCAAGATGAAATTTATCTGCGATCTGAAATGCCTTTTCCGCATCAAAGCTGTCGTAAAAGCGGTCGATCCACTTAAAGAGATCTTTAATCTTAAGGCTTGAGTCATAAAGATCGGCTTCGCTCATGCAGAAAATCTTTTCGTGTACATCCATATTTTCTTTTGCGGGAAGACCGTCGATAAGAATGGTTCCGTCATCGGCAAAAATGCGGTTGGCAATAATGTTGATAAGGGTGGATTTCCCGGCGCCGTTTCTTCCGAGAAAGCCGTAGATCTTTCCGTGCTCAAAAGAACATGAAATATGGTCGAGAGCAGTAACGTCCCTGTATCGTTTTGTGACATTATTGATCTGAATTGCGTTCATCTTCATAACCCCTTTCTACTAAAGCAATAATCTCTTCCTTTGTCATCTTAAGCTTTGACGCTTCCGCGATCATTGCAGCAATGTACTGATTATAGAACAGTCCCTGTCGTTTCCGGCGTATTTTCTCAACAGCCCCTTCTTTCACAAACATACCAAGCCCTCTTTTCTTATATATAATCTCTTCGTCCACAAGCAGATTCATTCCTTTGAGAACAGTATGTGGATTGATATTCAGCAGGGCGGATATTTCGTTGGTGGAGGGGATTTTTGTCTCCTCCGGGAATACGCCTGTGAAGATGGAGTCCTCCAGTTGTTCTGCAATCTGAATGAAGATCGGCTTCTCTATATTCGGATTAATGTGCAATTAAATCACCGCCTTTGCTTGCTGGTTTGTTAGTTGAGTAACTAACTAGCTTTGATATCACTATATGCGATTTCAGCATAATTGTCAATATTTTTTTCAAAATATGAGACGTTATTTAAACGGAGAAGAAATGCTAAATGTGGTTAATTAAGAAGAAAGCCGCAGAAGATTCCGGGCCCTCCCTTATTCTCCCGGAATCTTCTGCGGCGTATTTTTTGCTGCCTGTTGAAAATATGCAGATATTGCAGGATACACCAGAACTTACAGGACACCCAGGTGCTCCAGCAGGATCTTGAGTCCCAGAAGGATCAGGATCACTCCTCCGGTCAGTTCGGCTTTTGCTTTATATTTTGTCCCGAAAATGTTGCCGATCTTTACACCGGCGGCAGAGATGATAAATGTTGTTGCGCCGATAAAGGATACGGCTGCCACAATATTGACCTTCAGAAATGCGAAGGTGATCCCCACAGCCAGAGCGTCGATACTGGTGGCCACAGCCAGAAGAAACATTGTTTTTATATCCAGAGAGTCATTTTCCTTTTCGCATTCGCCTGAACAGGCTTCCCGAATCATATTTCCCCCGATGATACCCAACAGTATAAAGGCGATCCAGTGATCCACGGCTGTGATACTGTCTTTGAACTGAGAGCCGAGCAGATATCCCAGAGCAGGCATCAGAGCCTGAAAACCCCCGAACCATATCCCCACTATGACAGCCTTTTTCACAGAAATTTTCGGCATGGCAAGGCCCTTACAGACAGAGACCGCAAAAGCATCCATAGACAGCCCTACGGCTAAAATAAACAATTCCAGTAATCCCATAACTTTCCTCCTTAGCAAATTCAAAACTCGTTCATATTTCCTGCCAATAAAAAACAGGCGCGTTTGCTGCACCTGCCGGAATACATGTACAGCACACAAAGAAACTGTACATGAGTCTCATTATTTAAGATAAGCCAGGCCGGACGGCCAGTATGTTGACTTACCACGTAGGAATACGCCAATTACTCCCTCACGAACTGAGAATATATTATCAGTTTGAGGGAGATTTTGCAACAAAAAATTGGATTTAGTGAAACGAACTTGAAAGGTAAACCGTCCGAAACTTTCTCCACACACAAATCCGGATTTTGTCAAGTTCACAGGATTGACATACTTTCCTGCTAGGATTAGGATACAATAAGCAGAAATGGGCGAAACAGCCGTAAAAGGCAGTATATACAGCAAAGGTGTAAAGGAGAGGAACTGTGATGGAAAAAGTAAAGATTCTTGTTGTGGATGACGAGAGCAGGATGCGCAAACTGGTGAAGGATTTTTTGAGCCGGGAAGGCTACACGGTTCTGGAGGCGGCAGACGGTGTGGAAGCGATGGATATCTTTTATGTAGATAAAGAGATCGCAATGGTCATACTGGATGTGATGATGCCGAAGATGGACGGCTGGCAGGTGTGCAGAGAGATCCGGGAATCTTCAAAAGTGCCCGTTATTATGTTGACGGCCCGGTCTGAGGAGCGGGATGAGCTTCAGGGATTTGAACTTGGGGTAGACGAGTATATTTCCAAACCTTTCAGCCCGAAGATCCTGGTGGCCAGAGTGAATGCTATTTTGAGAAGGACGCTTGGAACAGATGGAGGAGATGTAATGTCTGCCGGAGGGATTGTGATCGACAAGGCTGCCCACATTGTAAAGATCGACGGGAAAGCGGTTGACCTCAGCTATAAAGAATTTGAACTGCTGACATATTTTGTGGAGAATCAGGGGATCGCTCTGTCCAGGGAAAAGATACTGAATAATGTGTGGAATTATGATTATTTTGGGGATGCCCGCACGATCGATACCCATGTTAAGAAACTGAGGAGCAAACTGGGAGACAAAGGCGAGTATATTAAGACGATCTGGGGCATGGGCTACAAATTTGAGGTGGAAGAATGAAACATTCAATCCGAAGGCAGATAACGGTTATTTTTATCTGTGTGCTTGTCTTTATTCTGGGTTGTCTGTTTATTGTGAATATGGGGTTTCTGGAACGGTACTATTTTTCGTATAAGACAAAAGACCTGCTTGACACTTACAATGACGTAGACAAGGCGCTTCAAAAAGATACCTTTCAGGATGAGGATGTACAGAATAAAATCCTCTACCAGGTAGAGAAGATGAATGTTGACCTGATCATTATAAACAGCAGAGGAAAGAGCGCGTTTTCTACCATCAGTGATCAGGATCCCCGTATGCTCCAGATGCTGTCTGATTTTCAGAATATCGTAGAAAATGATTCGATCCCGGGGTATCTGATGAAGCGGACAGATGACTATATTCTTTACCGGACTTCTGACTGGCAGGGAGAGACAGAATATTTAAAGATGTACGGGTATTTTTCGGACAGTTCTTTCTTTATGATGCAGAGCCCTCTTGAAAGTATTCGCGAGAGTGCAGCCCTTGCCAATCGTTTCCTCATTTATCTGGGAGTGACCGGTATTATCTTCGGCGGTGCCCTTGTGTGGTTTTTCTCCAGAAAGATAACGAAGCCCATCATGGAACTGGCAGACCTGTCAAAAGAGATGGCAAATCTGAATTTTGACGCAAGATATACCCGGGGAGGGAGCGACGAGATCGGCGTTCTGGGAGAAAATTTCAACAAAATGTCCATGCAGCTTGAAAAGACGGTTTCTGAACTGAAACGGGCGAACAATGAACTGAAAAAAGACATTGAGCAGAAAGAAAAAATGGAAGATATGCGGAATGAGTTCCTGGGAAATGTGTCCCATGAATTAAAAACGCCTATTGCCCTGATCCAGGGATATGCAGAAGGCCTGAAAGAAGGGGTGAACGATGACGCCGAAAGCCGGGAGTTCTACTGTGACGTTATCATGGATGAAGCCGGGAAAATGAACCAGATGGTCAAAAATCTGCTGACGCTGAACCAGCTTGAGTTCGGTTCGGATGAAGTCGTTTTTGAGCGGTTTGATATAGCGGGACTTGTCCGGGGTGTGCTGGCAAGCTGTGAGATTCTTGTTCAGCAGGCAGGAGCAGAAGTGAGTTTTGTATCAGACGAATCCGTTTTTGTGTGGGCGGATGAATTTAAGACAGAGCAGGTTGTGAGAAACTATCTGACCAATGCCATTCATCACGTGGGAAATGAGAAACGTATCGAGGTCAAAATTCTGGAAAACGACGGGAAGGTCAGAGTGTCCGTGTTTAACAGCGGAAAGCCCATACCGGAAGACGATCTGCCAAAACTCTGGGATAAGTTTTATAAGGTGGATAAGGCACATACAAGAGAGTATGGCGGGAATGGGATCGGCCTTTCTATTGTCAAGGCCATTATGGAGTCATTCCATCAGAAGTATGGAGTGATGAATTTTGACAATGGGGTCGAATTTTGGTTCGAACTGGATGCCAAGAATATGGATGTCGATGAGAAAAAATCGGATGAGAATACAGAGCTTGCTGCATTACCGGAGTAAAGCGGCAAAATTATGTCGAGGTAAAGTGATAAATTTTTGCTTTACATCACAAGAAAAATGCGATAAAATATTTTTGTTAAGGGAAAATATAATGAGGCATACGGTATGCCAACTGGCAACAGTCGGTATTGCGTATGCCTTATCTGTTATCAATGGGAGAAAACAGGAGGGACTTGAAATGTATAAGCAGATCTGTGACGCAGTCGAGTCTGTGCAGGGAGTCGTATGGGGCTGGGGAATGATCGTGCTCCTTTTGGGGACGCATCTTTTCCTCACGATCCGCACGGGATTTATCCAGCGCAAGACTATAACGAAAGGGATTCCCCTTTCCGTGGCCAAGGAGGATGAAGCAGACGGCGAGGTCAGCCAGTTCGGCGCTCTTGCGACTGCTCTTGCATCTACCATTGGAACCGGAAATATTATTGGGGTAGGAACCGCCATTGTACTGGGAGGTCCAGGCGCTGTTCTGTGGTGCTGGCTGACCGGTGTGTTCGGCATTGCGACAAAGTATGCTGAGTCTCTGATCGCAGTAAAATACCGTGTCAAAACAGCTGACGGACGAATGCAGGGCGGCGCCATGTATGCCCTTGAGCGGGGCTTGAATATGAAGTGGCTGGGGATGATTTTTGCAGTGTTTGCAGGCTTTGCATCTTTTGGGATCGGATGCGCTACCCAGGTGAATGCCATTGCAGAGGTGTGCAACAACAACCTGGAGATTGAACCCTGGGTCGTGGGATTTGTAGTTGCGGTTCTGACAGCATTTGTTATTTTCGGCGGGATTAGGACGATTGCAAGCGTATGCGAAAAGCTGGTTCCGTTTATGGCGCTCTTTTATGTGATTGGGTGTCTGATCATTCTGGGAATAAATCATGAGTTCGTACTGCCTGCGATCAAAACGATCTGCCAATATGCTTTTTCTAATGAACAAGCGGCGATAGGCGGTGTCATAGGCGGAGGCATCCGGTGTGCCATTCAGTACGGCGTTGCCAGGGGCCTGTTTTCCAATGAATCAGGGATGGGTTCGGCTCCTATCGCAGCTGCAGCCGCAAGGACGAAAAATCCCGTGCGTCAGGCACTGGTATCCTCTACAGGAACCTTTTGGGACACCGTGGTGGTATGCCTGATGACCGGTCTGGTCCTTGTGTCCACAATGCTGAAAGAGCCCGGAATAGTTGTTGATATGTCGTCTAACGGCGGAGAACTTACGACAAGGGCGTTTGCACAGATCCCATATTTTGGTCCGTTCATTCTGGTCGTAGGCATCATCACCTTTGCATATTCGACCATTCTTGGATGGGCGTATTACGGTGAGCGGTGTGTTGAGTATTTTTCCGGGAAGAAAGGTCTTATTCCCTACCGGATCCTCTACGTTGCAGTTGCTCTGATCGCTCCGGTCCTCGCGCTTGATCTTGTATGGGATATTGCAGATATTCTGAACGCGCTCATGGCGATACCAAACCTGATCGCGGTGCTTCTGCTCTCTCCGGTTATTGTAAAGGAAACGAAGAAATACATAAACAATCTGGATAAAGTAGACGATACACAGGTTCCTGTTGTTGAGACGGGAGTAGGGAAAAAATAGCGGGCAGCGGCATGCCTGTTCGGAAAGGAGCAGAAAATGATAGCAGTCATTGATTATGATGCAGGCAATATAAAAAGTGTGGAGAAAGCATTGCTTTTTCTGGGGCAGGAGGCGATAGTGACCGGGGACAGTAAAGAGATCCTGGCGGCGGATAAAGTCATCCTTCCCGGTGTGGGGGCGTTTGGCGACGCTATGGATACGATCCGCAGCAGGGGCCTGGATCATGTGATCCGCCAGGTTGTAGAAAACGGAACGCCATTTCTGGGAATCTGTCTGGGTCTGCAACTTCTTTTTGAACGGAGTGACGAAGCTCCGGGAGTGGAAGGTCTGGGGATACTCGGAGGAGAGATCCTTCGCATCCCGGATCAGGAAGGAATGAAAATCCCGCATATGGGCTGGAACTCTCTGCATCTTGAAAACAATGGAAGACTGTTTCGGGACATTGAAGAGAACGCGTATGTATATTTTGTACATTCATATTATTTAAAGGCAAAAGATGAGTCTATCGTAAAGGCGTCTGCTGAATACGGAATTCATATCCATGCTTCTGTAGAAAAAGGCAATGTATTTGCCTGTCAGTTCCATCCAGAGAAAAGCAGTGATGTAGGGCTTCATATCCTGAAAAATTTTGTGGAACTGTAGGTGCCGGTATATAATCCGGCTGTGAAAGGAGACAGGCAGTTATGTTTACAAAAAGAATTATTCCCTGCTTGGATGTAAATGCAGGCCGGGTTGTAAAAGGAGTAAATTTTGTGGATTTGAAGGATGCCGGCGACCCGGTGGAGATCGCGAAGGCATATGACAGGGCGGGGGCGGATGAACTTGTCTTTCTGGACATTACAGCGTCGTCGGATGCCCGAAAGACGGTGACCGACATGGTCAGGAAAGTGGCCGAGTGCGTTTTTATTCCATTTACTGTGGGCGGAGGGATCCGCACAGTGGACGATTTCCGGGCAATACTGAGAGAGGGCGCTGATAAAGTATCGATCAACTCATCCGCCATCAATAATCCCCGGCTGATAAGCGACGCGGCAGACAAATTCGGCAGCCAGTGCGTGGTCGTGGCCATAGATGCAAAACGCAGGGCCGACGGTTCAGGCTGGAACATCTATAAAAACGGCGGCCGGATAGATGTGGGGATTGATGCGGTAGAGTGGGCCAGAAAAGTGGAGGCGCTGGGGGCAGGGGAAATCCTGCTGACAAGTATGGATGGCGACGGCACAAAAGCGGGATATGATCTGGAACTGACCTGCGCTATAGCTGAAAGCATATCCATTCCGGTTATCGCATCCGGCGGTGCAGGAAGACTGGAACACTTTAAAGAAGCGCTCACTGTCGGCAGGGCAGATGCAGCACTTGCGGCGTCACTGTTTCACTACAAAGAACTGGAGATCAGAGAAGTCAAAGAGTACCTTCTTCAGGAAGGCGTACCGGTTCGGCTATAAATTGACTATAAAAATAGTTGCATTTCAGAAGAATATTCAGACGATTTGTTCAAAAGGGGTCAGACCCCTTTTGAACAAATCGTCTGATAATTGTAAAGGAGTACATATATGTCAGGATTAAACGGCGATTGGTATGAAGCGCTGAAGGGAGAGTTTTCAAAACCGTATTACAGGAAATTGTTTGAGACTGTAAGGAGGGAATACAGTACCCATTTGATCTTTCCGCCTGCGGATGATATTTTTAATGCGTTTCACCTCACTCCTCTTAAGGAGGTGAAGGTGGTGATCCTGGGACAGGATCCGTACCATAATCACAGGCAGGCCCACGGGCTGTGTTTTTCTGTGCAGAAGGGGGTGGATATCCCGCCGTCTCTTGTGAATATCTATCAGGAACTGCATGATGATCTGGGATGTGCGATTCCAGATCACGGCTGTCTGACTAAATGGGCGGAGCAGGGGGTGCTTCTTCTCAATACAGTGCTGACTGTCAGAGCGCATCAGGCGAATTCCCACAGGGGAATCGGATGGGAAGAGTTCACTGATGCGGCGATCATGGCTCTGAACAGTCAGGAACGGCCAATCGTCTTTATCCTCTGGGGCAGTCCGGCGCAGAGAAAAAAGGCGATGCTGAACAATCCGGACCATCTGATACTTACCGCGCCGCATCCCAGCCCGCTTTCTGCGCATAGAGGATTTTTCGGGAGCAGGCCCTTCAGCAAAACAAATGAATTTTTGCTGAGCCACGGAGTGGAGCCGGTCGACTGGCAGATTGAGTGAAAAGTTCTTGCATTTTTGCCGGATCAGCGTTATAATTCATAGCGTGACAGATGCAGATGTAGTTCATCGGTAGAACACCAGCTTCCCAAGCTGGGAAGGCGGGTTCGATTCCCGTCATCTGCTTGAAAAAAGCCGAGAGTAATGCAGGTCAGCATTCCCGGCTTTTTTTGATACTGGAATTGAACTTGCGCGGAGGGAGAAATATGTTCCGTTTATGGGGAAAAGAATTTAAAGACAACCGGATGCTCCGGGATATTGTTATCTGTGATGAGACAGAAGATACCAGAACGCACAAGATATTTCATGCGCTGGATGAGATATGCTATGCGTTTGACCTGAGCAAGCCGATCTGGCTCGACTCCACGATCGAAGAATTTAAGCGTCATGCAAAGACCCGGTTTTATCAGGATAATTTTGTGGATTCTATTGACTTTGATTATCTGGAGATTCAGATCATAGAGGAAGGATGAGGGGAGAGCGGCAAAGATGAAAAGTATACTGGATCGATTTTTTATTGACGGACTGAGCGGAATGGCTCACGGATTATTTGCAACTCTGATCATAGGCACGATCATCCAGCAGATTGGGAACTTTGTGCCTGGCGGAACCGGAGATATGATCTATCTGCTGGGAAAGGTTGCGGCAGGGCTGACTGGAGCAGGCATCGGAGCCGGAGTGGCCCGAAAGCTGGACGCAGGGCATCTGGTGGTTGTATCGGCTGCCGTTGTCGGGATGATCGGAGCATTTGCCTCACGGATCCTGGCGGGAGAAGTTCTTGTGGATGACAGCCTTGTACTCACAGGGCCGGGGGAACCGCTGGGCGCGTTTCTGGCGGCCTACATAGCCGTTGAGATCGGGATCCTTATTTCCGGAAAAACAAAACTTGATATAATACTGACTCCGCTTGTGTGCATTGGGGTCGGTTCGGCGGTGGGACTTTTTGCAGGACCGCCTATTTCCAGGTTTATGGCATGGCTGGGCTCTCTGATCAACTGGGGAACAGAACAGCAGCCTCTGGTCATGGGAATCGTTGTCTCTGTTCTTATGGGAATGATCCTGACGCTTCCGATCAGCTCGGCGGCCCTGGGCGTGATCCTCAATTTGTCCGGGCTTGCAGCCGGAGCCGCCACAGTGGGCTGCTGCTGTAATATGATCGGATTTGCCGTGGCAAGTTTTCGGGAGAACAAGATCAGCGGCTTTCTGGCCCAGGGAATCGGGACGTCCATGCTGCAGGTGCCAAACATTGTGCGTCATCCGCTGATCTGGATCCCGCCGATTTTATCCAGCGCCATTCTGGGACCGGTGGGAACTATGCTTTTCCAGATGACGAATAATGCAACGGGTTCCGGTATGGGGACGGCGGGGCTGGTAGGCCCCCTTATGACCTGGCAGGTAATGACGCAGACAGAGCCGGGAACGATCGTACTGTTTAAGATCATATTGATCCAGTTTGTCCTTCCGGCCGTTTTGACATTGCTTATCTCAGAGTTTATGAGAAAGAAAAAATGGATCCGCTACGGTGATATGAAACTGGAACTTTGACCAGTTTTAAAAATTAAAAACCTCTAAAAAAAGAGTGAACTCTGTGACAGAGAATACAAAATATGGTATACTATGCAGGAACAGAACAACCAATGGGGGATGTCAGCGATGAAAAGTGAGCAGCAGGTTGAGGCAGCATTGAAGAGCTACGAAGATGTTGACAGCTGGAAGACTGTGATTTTTCTTTACAATGCAGCCTTGAAGGAAGTGGGCACAAAGCTTGAGATTCTCAACGACGAGTTTCAGCATGTGCACAAGTACAATCCCATCGAACACATTAAGACCAGGATTAAGACGCCGGAGAGCATTGTTAAAAAACTGAAACGCTACGGCTACGAAACATCGATTGAAAATATGGTCAGATATGTGAACGATATTGCCGGGGTAAGGCTTATCTGTTCTTTCACATCCGACATTTACCGGCTGGCTGAGATGATAGGAAATCAAAGCGACCTGAAAGTACTCTCGATCAAGGATTATATCAGAAATCCGAAGGAGAGCGGCTACAAAAGTTATCACATGCTCGTATCCGTACCGATTTTTTTGTCGGACAGCGTGGTAGATACGAAGGTTGAAATTCAGATCCGCACGATCGCGATGGATTTCTGGGCGAGTCTGGAGCATAAGATATATTACAAATTTGAAGGAAATGCTCCGGACTATATCAGCCGTGATCTGAAGGAATGTGCAAAGATGGTATCCGAGCTTGATGAAAAGATGCTGTCTCTGAATGAAGCGATCCAGGAGTGCATCGAGCATCAGGCCAACAGAGATAACATGAACGACGTTTTGCACAATGTGATCGGCCCCGGGCCGGAACAGAAAGCCCTAGATTTTATGGAAAAGGAAAACTGAATAGGAAGAGGGACCGGACTCCGATGATCAGGAAGTTCAGTCCTTTTTCTATATTTGTAACGGTTCAGACCGCTATTAAGATTTAAAGAGGCGAAAGATATTGATGCTTTTGCCTCTTTTCGGTATACTAAGTATTTGAAGGGAGAAATGATCCATGGAAAGAACAGAAGCAGAGAGCTGTGACGTTATTCATGTCCATAAGGATGCAGCAGAAAAAGTGCGGAACTGTCTCCCCGCTGAAGAGGAGCTGCTGGAATTGTCCGGGTTTTTCAAAGTATTCGGGGATGCTACAAGGATTAAGATACTCTGCATCCTGCTCCAGTCGGAAATGTGTGTGTGCGATCTGGCGCAGACGCTGAATATGACTCAGTCAGCAATTTCCCACCAGCTCAGGATGCTGAAGCAGATGAAGCTGGTGAAAAGCCGCCGGGAGGGGAAAACGGTTTTTTATTCCCTTGCAGACGGCCATATAAAAACAATCGTCAACCAGGGAATGGAGCACATCAGAGAGTAAAAACAGCGCGCTGAAAGCTGCGGTAAAGTTCATGGGAAAAACTACAGGATAAGTCAGAGGGGTGAGGGACATGTCTGAAAAAGCCAAAAGAAAAGGAATAGAAATTGGAGCAGGTCTGCTGGCCTACGTGATTGTCTGGGCGATTGAATTTTATGCAAATCTGGGCAGACAAGAGGCGGCGCTCCTGTTTCTGGTGCCATACGTGGTCCTGTCAGCAACAACGTATGTGGAACAGATCAAAAAGATCAGAACCATGAAGTTTTTGGATGAGAATCTGCTGATGATCGTAGCTACATGCGGTGCCTTTGTTGTCGGACGGTACAGAGAAGCGGTGGGAGCTATGCTTCTCTATCAGGCGGGCAGGCTGGTGGAAGAACTTTCACTGAGCAGTACGAAAAAATCAATCGCTAAATTTATAGATATCAGGCCGGAGTATGCAAATCTCAAAGAAGGCGCCGGGGAAAGAGTTGTAGAACCACAGGAATTGCAGCCAAAACAGATTATTGTCCTGAAACCGGGAGAGAAAATACCTGTTGATACTGTCGTGACCATGGGAACCGGAACGGTGGATATGAAAGCGCTTACCGGAGAGTCAAAGCCCAGGGCTGTAAAAATCGGCGACAGGCTGTACAGCGGAGGCATCAATCTGAATGGCGTGCTCGAGGCCAGAGTGGTTAAGGCGTACAGCGAATCTATGGCTTCAAAGGTTATGAAGCTTGTGGAAAATGCAAATGAAAAAAAATCGGACAGTCTGCGCCTGGCAGACAGATTTACAAGGTACTATACGCCGATCGTCATAGCTATTGCAGTCCTTACCTTTATCCTTCCGCCCATGATGTTTCCGGGAACGAGAGATGAATGGATATTCCGAGGACTGATCCTTCTTGTGGCGGCATGTCCGTCCGGGCTGCTGGTATCCATACCAATGGCCTTCCTGGGGGGGATCGGCGCAGCTTCCAGGCAGGGAGTGCTGATCAAGGGAAGCAGATGCATTGAGGCTCTTACCCAGGTAGATACCTTTGTGTTTGATAAAACCGGAACCCTGACGGAAGGAGTCTTTCATGTTCAAAAGGTAGTCCCCCATAAGATCCAGGAAGAGGAACTGCTGGAACTGGCGGCTTTGGCGGAGGCATATTCCACTCATCCCATTGCTTTGTCGCTTCGGACGGCATATGGAAGCGAGATAGATAAATCCCGTGTGGGAGAAGTGACAGAATATCCGGGGCTTGGACTGTGCGCTGAGGTGGACGGCAAACGTGTATATATTGGAAATTACAGGCTGATGAACCGACAGGGCTTGTTCTGCCGCCCGGTGGCAGGGCCGGGAACAGCGGTCCATGTGGCGGTTGAAAAAGAGTACGCCGGATATATTATGATCTCTGATGTGATCAGAGAAGACGCGGGCCGGCTGATCCGGTGGCTTCACAGACACCAGATGGCATCCGTCATGTTTACGGGAGATAATGAAGAGGCCGCTGAAGATGTGGCTGGAAAGCTCAAAATAGAAAGTGTTTACGCAGACCTGATGCCGGAGGATAAGGTGGAGCAGCTTGAGGAATTCCGTGAAAGCGAGATGGAAGGAGAAAAGCTGGCTTTTGTCGGAGATGGGATAAATGACGCTCCGGTTCTGGCCCGGGCCGACGTAGGAATCGCTATGGGCGGACTGGGCGCAGACGCCGCTCTGGAAGCCGCGGACATTATCCTGATGGAAGACGAGCCGTCCAAAATCATCAATGCAGTCCGGATTTCCAGAGCTACGCTGCGGTCTGTGAAACAGAACATGACGTTTGCCATCGGGATGAAGGCAGTTTTGATCATACTTGCATTTTGCGGACTGATCACTATGCAGAACGCGATCATCGCCGATGTTGCTGTGATGCTGATCAACATTTTGAATTCGTTCTGGATGATGAAATATCCAGAGTAGAGGAGAGGTTTGGATGATGAAAAAGATAAGAACGGCAGGCGCTGCCGCGGCGGCTCTTCTGGCGGTGTATATGCTGTCAGGCTGCGCGGACGCGATAAAGGATGGAACAAAGGCGCTGGAGGAGGGCAGATATGAAGAGGCCCAGGAGTTATTCCAGGAAGCAGCCGGGGATGCGGACGATAAGACTGCGGCTGAGGCATACAGAGGGCTTGGAATGGCGTATTATGAGCAGGAGGAGTATACGTCTGCTTTGGAAGCTTTTCAGACTGCGCTGGACAAAGGCGGGGAGCAGACAGTACAGATTTACAATCTTATGGGAATTTGTGGGATGAAAACTTCAGACTACGGCAGCGCGTTGGGATATTTTCAGTCCGGCCTTGCTATGGCGGAAACGTCTGCGGGTGAGGATACAGATGCCGGGCTGATCCAGGAAATGAGATACAATGAGATCGTGTGTTATGAACAGACTGCAGACTGGGAAAGTGCAAAACAGAAAATTTCTGAATATCTGGCAGATTATCCCGGGGATGAAACTGCAGAGAAAGAAGCAGAATTTTTAGAAACACGGTAGTGCTGCAGCGCTGCCGTGTTTTGCACGATACACCTGGCAGGCGGCTGCAGCGCTTGTGCGGGAAGACATTTGCCGGGTAACGGACAGCGGCCGGCTTTGCCGGGAGCTGCCCGTGGTATCGCGGCGGATAGGGAAGGCATCTTCCCTATTCAGTCCAGGGAGGTATTATGGAAAAGACAGATAACAGTATAGAAGAAAAAGTGATCCTTGTAGGGATTGAAACAGGAGGGGAGGATGCCTCCCGGTCGCTGGATGAGCTCGCTGATCTTGCCAGGACAGCAGGAGCCGTCGTGGCGGGCAGGCTGATCCAGGTCCGGGACGCGGCTCATCCGGGCACATATGTAGGAAAGGGAAAGCTTCAGGAATTAAAGGAACTTCTCTGGGAGACAGAGGCAACGGGGATCATCTGCGATGACGAGCTGACGAGCGCCCAGCTGAAAGGACTCGAGGAAACGCTGGACTGTAAGGTGCTGGACAGAACACTTCTCATTCTTGATATTTTTGCCGGGCGTGCGGTTACCGGAGAGGGAAAACTCCAGGTGGAACTGGCTCAGCTGCGCTATCGGGCGTCCAGACTGTCGGGAATGGGAAGAGCTATGTCGCGGCTCGGAGGCGGCATCGGTACCAGGGGGCCGGGCGAGAAAAAACTGGAGACGGACCGGAGACTGATACGGGAGAGGATCAGCCGCCTGAAGCGGGAGTTAAAAGATGTAGAAAAACACCGGGAACTCATTCGGGGACAGCGAGCCCGGTCCGGTCTTAAGGTGGCAGCCCTGGTAGGCTATACATCGGCGGGAAAGAGCAGCATTGAAAATGCGCTGACGGATGCGGGCATTCTGGAAGATGCCATGCTCTTTTCTACTCTGGATACGACAACCCGTTCCCTGATGCTTGACGCTACGCAGGAGATATTGATCACAGATACGGTAGGTTTTATCCGCAAGCTCCCCCACCATCTGGTAGAAGCTTTTAAAAGCACCCTGGAAGAGGCAAGGTATGCCGATATCCTGATCCATGTAGTGGACGCATCCAGCCCTGATATGGATATGCAGATGCATGTTGTATATGAAACGCTCAGAGAACTGGGCGCCGAAGGCAAACCGGTAGTCACGCTTTTCAATAAACAGGATCTGCTGGCTGAGAATGGGACACAGAGAGACTTCCGGGCGGATTATTCCATCGGGACATCCGCCAGGACCGGTCAGGGGCTGGATGAGTTAAGAACAGCGCTTCTTGAAATCCTGAGGAGAGATCAGATTTATATAGAACGGCTGTATTCCTTTGATGAAGCATGGAAGACTCAGCTGATACGGAGCAGAGGTCAGCTTGTATCTGAAGAATACCTGCCTGAGGGAATCAGCATTAAGGCCTATGTGCCCGGGGAGATTTACGGAAAGGTATAGCGTCAGTGTACACTGACGCTGGGGAGGACTGGGAAAGAACAGAAGGTCCTGCGGCGGGGGATATCAGAGAAATCCCCCGTCAATGCCAATGATCTGGCCGGTCATATAGGAAGGGGCTTCGGCCAGCATCAGGACCAGCTGAGCAGCCTCCTCCGGCGTACCGAACCGTCCGGCCGGAATCTCTTCCGCCAGTTCCTGTGACTCCTCCGGGGTGAGGCGGGCGTTCATTGCTGTGTTGATGACCCCGCAGGCCAGAGCGTTTACCTGGATATTGCTGGGGGCAAGTTCCTTGGCAAGGGCTTTTGTAAGTCCGTTCAGGCCGGCTTTCGACGCAGAATAGGCGGCCTCGCAGGAGGCGCCGGAGACGCCCCACATGGAGGAGATATTGATAATGCGGCCGGACTTGCGGGAAACCATCGGGGGGACGGCAGCGCGGCAGCAGTAGAAGGCGGATGAAAGGTTCGTGTCTAGGACTTTCCTCCATTCCTCGTCGGACAGTTCGCTTAAAAGACCGAAATGGGATATCCCGGCGTTGTTTACCAGAACATCCAGGCAGCCGCATTCTCTGTGGACTGTTTCAAAAATCTGCGCCGTCTGCCCGGAACTGCTGACATCGCCGGGGACACAGGTGCAGGAAGCGCCCATATTAAGGATTTCATTTTTGAGCCCGGACAGAAGCCCGGGGGAACTGGACGAATTTATAAACACATGATACCCGGAACGGGCAAAAGCCAGGGCACAGGCTCTCCCGATGCCCCTTGAAGATCCAGTGATAAGAACATTTTTTTTCTCCATAATTTCCTTTCTATGCCATAAACCCACTGTAAATCCAGAGATTTTGCGATTCGGCATTCCTTTCTTATCTGCGTTAAATACTCTGTTTGGGAGAATGTATGTCTAATATAGCATGGATTTTCTGATTTAGGAAACAAAAAATAGGCAAAGGGCACATTGTTTTTCTGTGTCTGGATTGATATAATTACAGTAACTTAATCAGAAATTTACATATTTTACACACAGGACGCGTCCTGAGGGCGCAGTACAGCGGATCGGAGGTAAGCCTATGCTGGATGATGCCATAGAATTTGCAACAAAAGCTCATGAAGGACAGTTTAGAAAAGGAACGCGGCGGCCGTATATTGTCCATCCGATCGAGGTGATGGATATCGTGTCAACAATGACCAAAGACGAGGAGGTTATCTGCGCGGCAGTACTGCACGATACGATTGAGGACTGCAGCGGAATTACAAAGGATGTGCTCAAACTCAGGTTTGGGGAGCGGGTTGCAGATATGGTCGTGCAGGAGAGCGAGGATAAATCCCAGACCTGGGAGGAGAGAAAGGGAGCAACGATACAAAGGCTCAAAGAGGCGTCTCTTCCTGTCCAGATGATCGGGCTCGCGGACAAGCTTTCTAACATGCGTGATATCGACAGGGATTATCCTGCCGCAGGAGAGCAGCTCTGGAGCAGATTCCGTATGCAGAGCAAGGCGGCTCTGGCCTGGTATTATAAAGGCATCCGCGATGTACTTAAAGAAAATTTTTCGGGTGTGGAGGCGTATGAAGAGTACTGCAGCCTGATCGACAAAAATTTCGGACCGGGTCCGGCCCACAGAGACTGGATGCCGGGAAAGAGTGTTTCTCCGGTTCAGGCCTGAAAAAGAGGAAGCCCCGGAACACGTAAGGTAAAGAAAACGAACAGGGCGAACAATAGGAACGTGAGTCCATACAGCAGCATCCGGCAGCGGTATACCCTGTCTGACTCTTTCAGCTTCCATGCGGTTCCCCACGCAGTCAGAACTGCTGCAAAAAAGATGGCGATATCTACGGCTATGACAGTCCGGCCGAGGATGCCCGAGTATGTGTAAAAAAGAACGGGGATACTCATCGTCCCCAGTATGTTTCCGAAAAAAAGAGCGCCGGGCAGCGACGGAAGGGATTCCCTCAGTTGTGCGGACAGAAAAAGAGAACAGATCAGCATGGGAAAAAAGAGCAGTTTCATATGTTCCCATGTTGATTCATTTACAGGGGAGAAAAAGGCCACAAGAGGATTCTCTCCCGACCACTGATAGAAAAAATGGGAAAGTGTTCCCAGGACTGCAGTAAATACAATTCCCACAGCATAATATTTCTTAACTCTGTTTTCCATAACTAAACCCCACAGAAAATGTTCCGATTTTGTTTGTATATTGGTGTATTATATGTGAATATACTTTAAATATACTTCCGGCTTTGAAGGAGGCGTCCAGGTGGATATAAATAATAAGATAAAAAATAAAAAGCAATATCGGCTCTGCCTTGAGGCGGGACTTGCCGTTCTTCTTGTGCTTACTCTTGCCCTTGCGGGGAGAGCGGGGCTTTTAAAGAGCAAAGACGGAGAGGGACAGGCGGCTCACGCGGCCGCGCAGGGGGAAACGGCCGGGAGTACGGAAGAGTTGAGCGAGAAAGCCGCTGAGGAGAACCGCCGGGCGGAACAGGAAGCTGATGAGGCGGAGGAAACAGTGGCGGAAGGCCAGTATCCGATACTCGGAGACAGCGGCGTTACGGTACAGCAGATGGTGGACTATTTCGAGGCTTCCGGCGAGGAATATCCTGAATCAGATCTGGCGGCCGGAGGGGCAGATTCCATAGAGACATTCTGTCAGATGTATTATGAAGAGGCAGAGGCAGAGGGGGTGCGTGCCGAGGTTGCTTTTGCCCAGACAATGAAGGAAACAGGTTTTCTTCAGTACGGAGGAGATGCCTCGATCGAACAGTTTAATTTTGCCGGCCTTGGGACGACGGGAAACGGAGTGCCGGGCAATTCCTACCCGGATGTTCGCACCGGGATACGGGCACAGATCCAGCATCTGAAAGCATATGCCACCGCGGATGCCCTGGAGCAGGAATGTGTGGACGACAGGTATTCATATGTTAAAAAGGGTTCAGCTCCCTATGTGGAATGGCTGGGGCAGCAGGAGAATCCGGAAGGACTCGGCTGGGCAACCGGTGACAACTATGGTTATGATATCGTCGGGATGATAGAGGATATGCAGGAGGGGTGACAGGCGGATCCTTCTTAAGATTTTTTAAATGTCTTGACAAACGGGAGTCTTGAGTCTATAGTATTGGATAGTTAATTTTTAGTTAACAAGTTGGTAATGATTTGGAAAAGGTGTTGAAGAAGAGGAGTACATTATTACGCCCGTCAGAGAGGGCCGTCCGGACAGTTTGTATAACATTCCGGCTGAAAGACGGTCTCGGGGTCAGGATAATGGAAGGTAGCTTCCGAACTGGATGACTGAAGAACGCTTTCGGCTTTCGGGCAGCTGATCTGAGAAGAAAGGAAAGTGTGGATAAGACATCCCGGAATGGCCAACGTTACAGGGCCGAGAGATATGGACTGCATTTTATTAATGTACGGATAAATGCAGAACTGTATAAAATAAGGTGGTACCGCGGAAACTTCGCCCTTTACAGATTATGTAAAGGGCTTTTCTTTTGGAATTGTGAAGAATCCGTGAACAGAAAACAGACAGGCAGATTATGAGGGAGATTAAGGAGAAGAGTATGAGCAGAGAACTGGCAAAAACATACAATCCGAAAGAGATTGAAGAAAAGCTGTATGAGAAATGGTGTGAGAACAAATATTTCCACGCAGAGGTGGACAGGAGCAGAAAACCCTTTACTACGGTAATGCCGCCTCCGAATATTACGGGAAAGCTTCACATGGGGCACGCGCTGGACAACACACTGCAGGATATCCTGATCCGATATAAAAGAATGGAAGGATACAATGCCCTCTGGATTCCGGGGACGGATCACGCGGCTATTTCCACGGAAGTTAAAGTCACTAACCAGCTGAAAGAGGAAGGTATTGACAAGAAGGAACTGGGAAGGGAAGGATTCCTGAAGAGAACCTGGCAGTGGAAGGAAGAATACGCGGGAACGATCGAGGGACAGCTGAAAAAGCTGGGAGTATCCTGCGACTGGGACAGAGAGCGGTTTACAATGGACGAGGGCTGTTCCAAAGCCGTAGAAGAAGTGTTTATCAGCCTGTATAACAAAGGATATATTTACAAGGGTTCCAGGATCATCAACTGGTGTCCGAAATGCAAGACATCCCTTTCTGACGCTGAGGTGGAGCATGAGGAGCAGGAGGGACATTTCTGGCATATCAAGTATCCGATCGCGGGGACTGACCGGTCCCTGGAGATCGCAACGACCCGTCCGGAAACCATGCTCGGTGATACTGCGATCGCGGTACATCCGGATGATGAGAGATATCGTGATATTATCGGGAAAAATGTAATCCTGCCTTTGGTCGGCCGGGAGATCCCGATCGTGGCGGACTATTATGTAGATCAAGAGTTCGGAACCGGGGCGGTGAAGATCACGCCGGCTCATGATCCGAACGACTTTGAGGTAGGCAAACGTCACAACCTGGAAGAGATCAACATTATGAACGATGATGCCACCATCAATGAAAAAGGCGGAAAATATGCGGGTATGGACCGCTATGAAGCGAGAAAGGCGATCGTAAAAGATCTGGAAGAGCAGGGATTTCTTGTAAAAGTCGTTCCCCATACCCATGCGGTGGGAACCCATGACCGCTGCGGCACAACGGTAGAGCCGCTGATCAAGCAGCAGTGGTTTGTAAAGATGGAAGAACTGGCAAAACCGGCGATCAATGCGCTGAAGACCGGCGAACTGAAATTTGTGCCTGACCGGTTTGACAAGATTTATCTGCACTGGCTGGAGAATATCAAAGACTGGTGTATTTCCCGCCAGATCTGGTGGGGACACCGGATCCCGGCCTACTACTGCGACGAGTGCGGAGAGGTTGTCGTGGACAGACACGCACCTGAGAAATGCCCGAAGTGCGGCTGTTCTCATTTCACTCAGGACGAAGATACGCTGGACACCTGGTTTTCTTCAGCACTGTGGCCTTTCTCTACGCTGGGGTGGCCGGATAAGACGGAGGATCTGGATTATTTCTATCCCACGGATGTGCTGGTGACCGGATATGACATTATCTTCTTCTGGGTTATCCGTATGGTATTTTCCGGATATGCCCACACAGGAAAGTCTCCGTTCCATACAGTACTGATCCACGGCCTGGTGCGGGATTCCCAGGGGCGGAAAATGAGCAAATCGCTGGGAAACGGCATCGATCCATTGGAGATCATCGACAAGTACGGCGCGGATGCTCTCAGGCTTACGCTGGTGACGGGAAATGCTCCCGGCAATGATATGCGTTTCTATAATGAAAGAGTAGAGGCGAGCCGCAACTTTGCCAATAAAGTGTGGAATGCATCCCGGTTTATCCTTATGAATATGGAAGCGGGCGCTGCTGCGGAGCCGGATGACGCTCTGCTGACGCCGGCAGACCGCTGGATCCTGTCCGCGGTCAATACACTGGCAAAAGATGTGACGGAAAATATGGACAAATATGAGCTGGGAATTGCCGTTCAGAAAGTATATGATTTCATCTGGGACGAGTTCTGCGACTGGTACGTGGAACTGGCAAAATATCGGATCTACCACAGAGAAGAAAACCCACAGGCGGCAGACTGCGTGCTTTGGGTGCTCAAAACTGTGCTTGGACAGGCACTGAAGCTCCTTCATCCGTTTATGCCTTTCATTACAGAAGAAATCTACAGCGCGCTTGTGCCGGAGGAAGAGTCTCTGATGATGTCAGAGTGGCCAAAGTACAGAGAGGACTGGAACTTCCCGGCCGACGAAAACGTGATGGATCATGTCAAGGCTATGATACGCGGCATCCGCAACATCCGTTCCGAGATGGACGTACCAAACAGCAGGAAAACAAAGGTATACATTGTCTCAGAGGATGAAAAACTCTGTCAGGCGATCGACGGATTCAAAGAGTCTGCTCAGCCGCTGATGCTCTCGACGGATATTTTTATTTGCAGTTCCAAAGAAGGAGCAGGCGACAATGCAGTTTCTATTGTGGTGCCGGACGCAGTGGTTTATCTGCCGCTGGAAGATCTGGTGGACTTTGAGCAGGAGATGAAACGGCTGACACAGGAGGAAGAGAGACTGAACGGTGAGATCAGAAGAGCGCAGGGAATGCTGGCAAACGAAAAATTTGTGAGCAGGGCGCCCGAGGCAAAAGTTCAGGAAGAAAGGGATAAGCTTGAGAAATATACGCAGATGCTTGCACAGGTAAAAGAGAGAATGGCAGGGCTCAGAAAGTAGAAGAGCTCCTGCCGCAAATAGAACGGCGCGTCCCGGAAGAAGGACGCTGTCTGCCGCAGAAAAAGAAAAGAGGGTGTAGATGAAACGCATTCAAATCAGAAAACCTGATATTAAGGGGTTCTTTTCTAAGGTTAAACATCTGAAAAAGGAAGATATAAAAAGACATTTTCAGCAGAAGAAGGAACGGCGCCAGCAGATTCTGGAAGAGCGCCGCAACAGCGCGTTTGCGAAAAAGATGCGGCCGGTTTATAAATGGATGAACCGTTTTTCCCTGCCGCTGCAGTATCTGCTGGCCTGTGTGATCAATTTCTTTGTGGAGCTGATCTCCAGGCATTCCCTGTTCCAGGCATGGGATTATCTTGTTGAGACGCCGCTTGTATTTTTATATAATTCATGTCTGATATTCGCTACATTTACGCTTGTGTATCTGGTGCGGCGCCGGGTTTTTGCCAGAATCCTCATAAGCGTGTTCTGGCTTTTTCTGGGGACATGCAACGGCTACCTGCTGTTGAAGAGGGTAACGCCTTTTAATGCCCAGGATCTCAAAGTCCTGTCGGACGCCCTGGAACTGACGAACAATTATTTCACTCCGGTGGAACTGGTCCTTCTGATCGTGGGAATCGCGGCGGTGGTTCTTTGGGTGATATCCATGTGGAGGAGAGGCGGACAGTACACGGGGAAAATGCACCGTATAATCGCTCTTTGCGGAAGTGTCGTCTCTTTTGCCCTTTGTGTGCTGCTGACAAATGAAGCCATTGACAAGCGGGTGATCTCCAATTATTTTGGCAATATTGCATTTGCATATGAAGACTATGGATTCCCATACTGCTTTTCTGCCAGCCTGTTTAATACAGGGATAAATAAACCGGCGGGTTACAGTGAGCAGACGATGGCGGAGATCAGCAATAATGGAACCATTACAGAGAGCAGTTCCGGCCGGTCAGAAGATGAGATGCCCAATATTATTGTTGTGCAGCTTGAGTCCTTTTTTGACCCCACGGAAGTGGAGTGGCTTAAGTTTTCGGAGGATCCGATCCCGAATCTGAGAAAATTGTTCTCTGAATATTCTACCGGATATTTTAAAGTCCCTTCTGTGGGTGCGGGTACGGCCAATACGGAATTTGAAGTTCTTACTGGTATGAGTATGCGTTTTTTCGGTCCCGGTGAATATCCTTACAAGACATACGCCAAGACGAAGGTTCTGGAGAGTGCGGCAACAGCGCTGTCTGGATTTGGCTATGGCACGGAGGCTCTCCATAACAACGGCGGAAATTTCTACAGCCGGGCCCAGGTGTTTAACAATATGGGCTTTGACCATTACACGAGCAAGGAGTTTATGAATATCCTCCAGACCACTCCGAAAGGATGGGCAACAGATGATATCCTTGTGCCCAATATCATGGAGTCTATGGACACAACAGAGGGTCAGGACTTTGTGTTTACGATCAGCGTGGAGGGACATGGAGAGTATCCTACGGAAAAGGTGCTCGACAACCCGAAGATCAAAGTCAGCGGCGTTGAGGATGAGGGCGAGCGCAACGCGTGGGAGTATTATGTGAATCTTGTATACGAGATGGACCAGTTCGCGGGAGATCTGATCGAAGCGGTCGAGGCGAGAAATGAACCTACAGTTGTGGTATTTTACGGAGATCATCTGCCGACGATGGATCTTGAGGCAAAAGATCTGAAGAGCAGATATTTGTATAATACCAACTATGTGATCTGGGATAACATCGGCCTGGAGAAGAAAGACGGAAATCTTGCGGCATACCAACTGATCGCCGAGGTATTTGAGCGGCTGGACATCCACTCGGGCACCGTGTTTAACTATCATCAGCAGAGACGTGAGACAAAGAACTACCTTTCGGATCTGGAACTGCTCCAGTATGATATCATGTACGGTAAACAGTATGTGTACGAGGAAAGCGGCGCGCCGATCACGGAAGGTCATATGGTGATGGGAGTGAAGGATGCGCAGATCACGGAAGTGCTCAGCCAGCTTGACGGATCCTACAGTGTATACGGGGAGAACTTTACAAAGCAGAGCAAAGTGTTTATAAATGGGGATAAACAGCCTACCAGCTTCCTGAATAATACAAGACTGGATCTGAAAGAGTCAGAACTTGAAGATGGAGATACGATCATGGTGGCTCAGGTGGGCTCGAGCAATACTATATTCCGGACGTCAAAGACCTATGAGTACCGGGATGGGACACTGATCGAACTGCCTGAAGAGGAAAATGCCGTTGAAAATGGAAGGCAGGCGTTCGTGAGCGAGGAAGATATGGAAGAATGACATACGGGGAAGCAGTAAAATATATTCTGGACATTCCAAAGTTTTCAAAAAAAAACAGTGCGGAGCATACAGGATTCCTTCTCAACTCTCTGGGAAATCCCCAGGATGCAGTAAAAGTTATCCATGTTGCGGGAACCAACGGGAAGGGATCGGTATGCGCATATCTGGATGCAATGCTCCGCTCAGAGGGAGTGCGTACAGGGCTTTTCACTTCGCCTCATCTGGTAAAAATAAATGAGCGCATTGTCATTGACGGCAGTCCCATCAGCGACGATGCGTTTGTCTTTATTTTTGATAAAGTGCTTTCCGGCGTGAAAAAAATGGAGGACAGAGGAATGCCTCATCCCACGTTTTTTGAGTTCCTGTTCGTTATGGGCTTAACTGCCTTCGCTGAGGCGGGAGCAGATTATGTGGTGCTGGAGACAGGACTGGGAGGAAGACTTGACGCGACCAATACAGTGGCGCATCCTCTTGTGAGCGTGATCACCTCCATCGGAATGGATCACATGGAATATCTGGGGAACACACTGGCGCAGATCGCGGGAGAAAAGGCCGGAATAATCAAGCCGGGCGTTCCTGTATTTTTTTCAGAGACTTCCCCGGAAAGCGACCGCATCATAGAAAGTACAGCAAAAAAATGCGGCAGTTCCTGTAAAAAAATCGGGAAAGACGCGTACGAAATTCTTGGAATCGAAGAGAAACGTATTGCATTTTCCCCGGCCAGTGATTATTATGGAAATACCACGTGGAAACTGAACAATATCGGCGTGTATCAGCCGGCAAATGCAATCCTTGCAATGGAAGTAATGCGTTCTCTTTTTGGAAGTTCCGGCCGTCGGGATTTATGGAGAAAAGCTCTGTCAGATGTGAAATGGGCGGGCAGAATGGAGGAGATCCTTCCAGATGTCTATGTGGACGGGGCACATAATGTAAGTGCGGTGGAGGCTTTTGCCAGGAGCGTTCTTCCAGATGAAAGAGGCAGGGCGATCTTGTTTTCGGCGGTGAAGGATAAGGACTATGCAGAGATGATATCCCGACTGTGCCGGGATGTTCAGGCAGATTTTTATGTGGTAACCATGATAGAAAACAGCCGCGGGGCCCGGGCGGAGGAACTGGGCAGGCTGTTTGAGAGATACACAGATAAACCTGTTATTGTTACAGTGGATGTAAAAGAGGCGTTTGATTACATACTGGCTCACAGAGAGGGCCGGAGAGTATACTGTCTTGGTTCCCTGTATCTTGCAGGTATGATAAAAGAACTGATTCAGGAGGAATACGGATGCTCAATTATGAGGAAGAATTGAAAAAGTTCAAGCCGAGCCTTGAGGTGGAAGAGATAGAGGAAGCTGTTTACAAAGAAGATTTGTCTGATATGACAGATCTGCTGAAGCAGGTCATGGATCAGAAAAAATGATTTCGGGCAGAAGGATTGTGGTGAGTATAGATGGATTATGCGAAAAAGATCGTTTACCAGTCTAATTACTGGTACAATGACGGTCTGAGAAAAGCGCAGATCCGCGATATGTCAGGGGCAGTGAAGTCACTTAAGATAAGCCTGCAGTTTAACAGGGAAAATATCGCGGCGCGAAATCTTCTCGGACTGGTGTATTATGGGATCGGAGAAGTTGCGGAAGCTCTGGTAGAGTGGATCATCAGTAAAAATCTCCGGCCCAGGGATAACATAGCCGATTATTATATCAAAAAGGTACAGGCCTCGGCAAATGAGCTTGAGACCATTAACCAGGCCGTGAAAAAATATAACCAGTGCCTCGGGTACTGCAGACAGAACGGGGAGGATCTGGCGATCATCCAGCTGAAGCAGGTCATAACCTCTCATCCTTCATTCCTGAAAGCGCATCAGCTGCTCGCTCTGCTTTATCTGCACACGGAACAATATTCCAGAGCGAGGCAGATACTGCGTATTGCCCGTCGGCTGGATACAGCCAATGAGATTACCCTGAGATATATGCATGAACTGACTGTGCGCCGGGGAAAAAGCCGCAGAGCGGGGAAAAAGAAAAAAGAGGATGCCGTGGAGTACAGCATGGGAAACGAGACCATCATCCAGCCCAGACATTCAGCGGTGAAGGAGATGGCATCGCACCTTGCAGTGGCAAATATCTTCATCGGAGCAGCGATCGGGGCTGCGATCATCTGGTTTCTGGTCGCTCCTGCGGTAGATCAGTTCAGATCAGAGCGGCTGAACAGCCAGATGAGGGAGTACAGCGAGCAGATAGATACGCTGGAGGCTCAGATCAGCGCCCAGACAAGAACATTGGATAATTATCGGGCACAGAGCGAGAGCGCGGAAGCGGATGCTCAGAAAGCCGCCGGAACTTCTGACAGTTATGAAAATCTTATTTCAGTCATGGAGCAGTACAGGTCGGGGTCGTACGAATCAAACGCACTGGCGGATTCCCTTCTCAATATAACCAGGGACAACCTTGGTGATAACGGGAAGGCTCAGTACGACGAATTGACAGGAGCGATCTATCCCAGAGCCTGTGAGAACAGGATGTCAGAAGGACAGGAAGCTCTGAATGCCGGGAATTATGAGAATGCCATCGAGGCTCTGTCCAAAGTTGTCAGGATGGATGCCGGTTACGGTGAGGGCGAGGCGCTCTTCAGACTTGCTGAAGCATACCGGGGAAACGGAGACAATGAAAACGCGTCCGCATATTTCCAGAGAGTTGTGGACGAATACGGAGATTCCCGGTACGCACAAGATGCCGCCGATAATCTGGCCGCGATATCCGGAACTTCCGATAGTTCTTCCGGTACCGGAGACAGCAGCGGAGAATAGAGGAAACCGCAATCATTGGAATAAACAATATAAAAAAAGAAAAAACAACGCATAAAGGCAGAAAATTTACGAAAGAAAAGGATGTGCAAAGAGGCACATCCTTTATTTTTGCACAACTTTGTGTAAAAGGGGTCTGACCCCTTTTGAAAGGGGCCTGTCCCTGAGAGGAGGAGTTAAATGAAATATCAGGTTCAGGAGAACTGTCTGACAATTTATCTTCCACGCGAGGTGGACCATCACAATGCGGAGGAGATGAAGCGGGAGGCGGATGCAGTTATTGACAGGAATCATATCAAATATATTATTTTTGATTTTGAGAAAACGGATTTTATGGACAGTTCCGGCATAGGGGTGATTATGGGAAGATATAAGACGATCTGCCTGATCGGAGGAGAGATATGGGCAGTCCACGCGAATGCGAGGATTAAAAAGATACTGATGTTGTCAGGTGTGACGAAAATTATGCAGATATATGAGGAGGATGAGGCATGAAAAATACGAATGAAATGGAGATCAGGTTTGACAGCAGATCCGAGAATGAGGGATTTGCAAGGGTAGCAGTTGCGGCGTTTATGACCCAGCTCAATCCTACGGTGGAGGAAGTGGCAGATGTTAAGACTGCGGTCTCGGAGGCTGTGACAAATGCTATTATCCATGGATACGAGCAGGAGATAAAGAAGGTACATATCCGCTGCCGGATCCGGGAGAATATTTTCTTTGTGGAAGTCAGCGATACGGGCAGGGGAATTGAAAATGTGGAAGAGGCCATGCGCCCTATGTTCACCACCAGACCGGAACAGGATCGCTCCGGCATGGGCTTTGCTTTTATGGAGGCCTTTATGGATCAGGTGGAAGTGGAATCTGAGCCTGGGAAAGGGACCACGGTGAAAATGCAGAAGGCCATCGGAAAAGGAAGGGAGATATGGACCACACAATCGCTTTAATCAGAAAATCGCACGACGGAGATAAAGAAGCGAGAGAACAGCTTGTGGAGGAAAATATCGGATTGATCTGGTGTGTCGTGAAACGCTTCTGTGGCCGTGGGACAGAATCCGAGGATCTCTTTCAGATCGGATGCATCGGCCTTCTCAAGGCGATCGACAAATTTGATCTGTCTTATGATGTTAAGTTTTCCACATACGCGGTGCCTATGATATCGGGAGAGATCAAGCGCTTTCTCAGGGACGATGGAATGATCAAGGTCAGCCGTTCTCTGAAGGAACTCTCCTACCGGAGCTTTCAGGCGAGAGAAAAACTCACGGACCGGCTGGGACGGGAACCGACCCTGGATGAACTTTCATGCGAGCTGGGGACAGAAAAGGAGGAAATCGTGCAGGCTATGGAGGCCGGAAGCGAGGTGGAATCTCTATACCGCCCCATTCATCAGAAAGAAGGAAGCGAGATACAGCTTCTGGATAAAATAGAAGAAAAAGAAAAAAAAGAAGACCGGATCCTTGACCGGATGATGCTGGGGCAGCTTTTGGAAACACTGGATCCACAGGAGAGACAGTTGATCTACCTGAGATATTTTGCAGACCGGACGCAGACAGATGTTGGAAAAATCATGGGGATTTCTCAGGTCCAGGTGTCCAGGCTTGAGAAAAAAATACTTCAAAATATGCGGAAAATGACGTTGTAAACACATATTTCTGCCGAAAATCCAGATACTATTTCTGAAAAAGTATACAGCGACCGGATGTGCGTGAAGCACGTCCGGGAGGAGTGGAAAGGTCGGTGAAAATATGGATGACGGACATAAAAAAATATGGTACTCGATTTTTACTGTGCTGGCAGTCGCAGCTGCACTGGGAATCCTTTATTGGTTGAGCAACCCGCAGCAGGAGAACTCAGAAGGATTTTTAATCCGGGATACGGAGGTGGAAAGCCGTGTCGTTTGATACTGTCACTCTTTATATCAAGGGAAACAGGGATGTAGAAGTTACAAAAGACGAGGTGACACTGGGCGATATCCTGACAATGGAGTGCTCTGACAAAAGAGTGATCCCCAAAGTGAAATCCTTAAGAATCCTGAAAATACAGAAGCCCGGGCGCCAGCGATATGTGATCTCTATCCTTGAGATCATCGCCTGCATACACAAAAACTGTCCCGGCATTGAGATACAGAATCTTGGCGAAACAGATAT
This sequence comes from Candidatus Mediterraneibacter avicola, assembly GCA_019115385.1. Classification (GTDB taxonomy): domain Bacteria; phylum Bacillota; class Clostridia; order Lachnospirales; family Lachnospiraceae; genus Mediterraneibacter; species Mediterraneibacter avicola. The sequence continues at coordinate 34,373 of DXDR01000014.1, forward strand.
CATTGTCACCTGTGAAGACCAGAAAACTCCGGCAAAATTCTGGCACATAGTAAAAACAGCATTTGTAGCTGCGGTCACCTTTTTTGGCGCGGCATTTACGATCATGGCATTTAATAACGACGTGGATGTGACCCGTCTGTTCAGTCAGATCCATGAACTTGCCACAGGAGCGGAAAGCTCAGGTTTTACTATACTGGAAATCTCATATTCGGTGGGCCTTACAGTGGGAATCCTGGTTTTCTTTAACCATTTCGGCAAGAAAAAGTTTACGGTAGATCCCACGCCTATGGAAATTCAGATGAGGCTTTATGAAAATGACATCCAGACTACGCTGGTAGAGAATGCCTCCAGGAGAGGGGATGAGATTGATGTGGACAACGCAGATACTTCTGGCAGCAGTCGGACTTAGCGCGGGCGCTGCGGTGGCAGGAGGCCTGTTCGCATTTATCGTAGAGCTTGGCGTGGTAGCCGACTTTGCGGACAGGACGCACACAGCCGATAAGATATTGTTTTATGAAAGCTGTGTCGCCCTTGGCGGGATACTCGGAAATATCTTTTATGTCTTCCGGCTCGATCTTCCGGCCGGAACCTGGTTTCTCGCATTATACGGCATACTGGCGGGTATTTTTGCCGGATGCTGGGCAATGGCGCTGGCAGAAATCTTGAATGTATTTCCGGTTTTTATCAGAAGATCAAGGGTAGTCAGGTATCTGACAGCATTTGTTTTGAGCATTGCGCTGGGTAAGGGACTGGGCGCATGTCTGTTCTTTTTTCAGGGATGGTAAGCGGCGTGCTGGCCGACAGGTCAGCACGCCGCATTATAGTCTTCTGCCGGATCATCTGCGCAGTACGCTGCAGGAGTGTTACTTACAGTTATCGCATATTATGCGGCAGACTGCGGTGTACGAGTTGCTATATGACCGACACCCATATCCAGTAGATCAGGCCAAGCACCCAGCTTGTAAAGATACCATACAGTATGACCGGGCCGGCTATGGTGAAAATCTTGCATCCGATGCCGAACACCTGGCCTTCTTTTTTGTACTCAATGGCAGGGGCTGCGACCGAGTTAGCAAATCCTGTGATGGGAACGAGAGCTCCTGCGCCTCCCCATTTGGCAAGCTTCGGATAGATGCCGGTTCCGGTCAGCAGGACACTGATGAGTACCAGTATCATGGAAGTCCATGCACTGCAGTCATCCGTGGAAAGCTTTCGGTATTCGCAGTAATGATAGATTACCTGCCCCAGAAAGCAGATCGTGCCGCCAAGGAGAAATGCCTTGAGCATATTAAGCCATACATTATGCCTGGGGGTTTTCTGTTTGACATACTTTTCGTACTGCTGTTCCTGTTTCATACGCTGTACTTTGTCCATATAAGCGTCTCCTTTCATTTCCGGCGGTGTGGGCGATACGCCGTACCCGGCGCCGCCATGCGCCTGTTTTTTCTATTATCTGAATAAAGCCTGAAAATATACTTGCGGGGGAAAAGTTCTGCAGCTGCGTATATTCCGGAAATACCGGCAGATACTATTCCTGCAGATGAAATTAACAAAAGGAAACGGGGAAAGCATATGAATCAGACGAAAGGGAGCCAGAGCCTGGTATTTGAGGAAGCGCCGGTCATCATAAGCGCAGCGTCCGTGGCCGGGAGCAAGGAGGCAGAAGGACCTCTGGCAAAGCTGTTTGACATGACAAATCAGGACGACCTGTTCGGGGCTCAGACCTGGGAGGAGGCGGAGAGCAATATGCAGAAAGAAGCCTGCGTCCTGGCGCTGGGAAAAGCACATGTGGATCCAAAGGAAGTGCGCTGTCTGTTCGGAGGAGATCTGCTCCGGCAGGGCGTCGCTACATCCATGGGAGTGGAGGCGCTGCAGATTCCCATGTTCGGGCTCTACGGGGCGTGTTCTACATCCGGGGAGGCCCTGGCTCTTGCCGCTATGAGCACGGCGGCGGGATACGGGAAGTATATGCTGGCCGTAACGTCCAGCCATTTTGGAAGCGCAGAAAAAGAGTTCCGTTTTCCTCTGGGATATGCCAGCCAACGTCCCCTGTCGGCCCACTGGACTGTCACAGGAAGCGGCGCCTTTCTGGTAGCGCCAAACGGGACACACATGCGGGAAGGCCAGCCAGAGGCAGGCGGAGCAAATGAGGGATGGCGCCATATTCGGATCGCGGGAGTCACTGTCGGAAAGATCGTGGACTATGGCCTGAAAGATTCCCAGAATATGGGAGCCTGCATGGCGCCGGCAGCAATGGACACGATTGTACAGAATTTTAGAGACATGGATCGGACAGAGGCTGACTACGACAGGATCATCACCGGAGATTTGGGGTATGTGGGTCAGTCTATCCTGTTTGATCTGGTCAGAGGGAAAGGCTATGATATTCGGAAAAGACATATGGACTGCGGTATGGTGATTTTTGACCAGGAAACTCAGGACACCCATGCCGGAGGAAGCGGATGCGGCTGTGCGGCAGTTACCCTCGCTTCGTTTATCCTCCCTAAAATTGAAAAAGGAGACTGGAGGCGGGTGCTTTTTGTTCCCACCGGAGCTCTTATGTCAACAGTCAGTTTTAACGAAGGAGCCAGCGTACCGGGGATTGCCCATGGAATCGTGCTGGAACATTTCTGACGGCAGACTGACAGGCGGAGAAAGAAAAGGAAAGGCGGAGAAACTTATGGAATATTTATATTCATTTCTGATCGGAGGGCTGATCTGCGCCGCAGTCCAGATCCTGCTGGACAGGACAAAGCTTATGCCCGGGCGCGTTATGGTGCTTCTGGTGTGCGGAGGGGCTCTGCTGGGCTTCTGCAACATATATGGACCCTTCAAAGAATTTGCAAGATCAGGGGCAAGCGTCCCGCTGCTCGGTTTTGGCAATACGCTCTGGCAGGGCGTGAAAGAGGCGGTGGATCAGTACGGATTTATCGGAATCTTTATGGGCGGTTTTACCGCCAGCGCAGTAGGGATTTCCGCAGCTCTTGTTTTTGGATATCTGGCGGCGCTGATCTTTGATCCTAAAATGAAAAAATGAAGAGGCGCTCCGCGCTCCGTGCAGCTGTATTGACAAAAACAGGTTCCTGATGGTATTATAAACGGCAGAGTTGGCAAAAAGGATGGAATGGCGGGTACGGGGTAATAGAACTTTCAATGAGGAAGGAAGCTTTTATTACCCTTTTTATTCTGCTGTTCTACAGTGTTACGAGCTAGAAAAGAGATAAAGGAGTATAATGCCATGTGTGGAATTGTAGGATATGTAGGGGAAGGGCAGGCAGCCCCGATTCTTTTGTCGGGACTTGAAAAGCTGGAGTACAGAGGATATGATTCGGCAGGAATTGCGGTCCGCAATGAATCCGACGGAAACATCGAGGTCGTGAAGGCAAAAGGCCGTCTGAGGATCCTGGCAGAAAAAACAGATGGAGGCATGGCAGTACCGGGGACCTGTGGAATCGGGCACACCCGCTGGGCTACTCATGGTGAGCCGTCGGAAAACAATGCCCATCCGCATTGCTCTGAGGACAGGTCTGTCGTTCTGGTCCACAACGGTATAATCGAGAATTACCAGGAACTGAAGGATAAGCTGCTGAAATCCGGCTACACGTTTTATTCTCAGACAGACACGGAGATCGCAGTGAAGCTGGTAGATTACTATTACAAGAAGACGGGCACTCCGCTGGAGGCTCTCACCCGGGCTATGCTCAGGATCCGGGGTTCTTATGCATTTGGCGTGATGTTCCATGACTGTCCGGGACGGATATTTGCAGCGAGAAAGGACAGCCCGCTGATCATAGGCATGAGCGCGCATGGAGCGCTGATCGCTTCCGATGTGCCCGCAATCCTGGATAAAACGAGAGACGTATACTATATCGGCAACATGGAGATCGCCGAGCTGTCCAAGGATGAAGTACATTTTTACAATATTGACCGGGAAGAGATCCACAAAGATATGGTGGAGATCAAATGGGACGCCGAGTCGGCGGAAAAAGGCGGATATGAGCATTTCATGCTCAAGGAGATCCATGAGCAGCCCAAAGCGGTTCAGGACACTGTGGGGGCGTATGTTAAAGACGGGCATATTGATTTCTCAGAGGTGGGTCTTACAGAAGAATTCCTGAAAAGCCTGGACCGGGTTTATATTGTGGCCTGTGGTTCGGCATATCATGTCGGAATGTCGGGAAAATATGTGATGGAAGATCTGGCGGACACTCCGGTGGAAGTAGATCTTGCTTCTGAGTTCCGTTACAGAAACCCGAAACTTATGAAGAATTCCATGGTGATCGTTGTATCACAGTCCGGCGAGACGGCCGACAGTCTTGCGGCTCTGCGGCTGGCAAAGGAGAAGGGGGTTCCGGTGCTGGGCGTGGTCAACGTGGTCGGTTCCAGTATAGCCCGGGAGAGCGATTATATCCTTTATACTTATGCGGGACCGGAGATTTCCGTGGCAACGACAAAAGCCTACAGCACACAGCTGATCGCCATGTATCTGATCGCCATTGAGACGGCGTTTGTGAAAGGGCTGATCAGTGAAGAGAGATATGCTGAACTGATCGAGGAACTGGGAAGACTGCCGGAGAAGATTCAGAAGACATTGGACGACAAAGAACGCATCCAGTGGTTCGCCAGCAAATATGCGAATGCACGCGACATCTTTTTTATCGGAAGGGGCCTGGATTATGCCATCAGCATGGAGGGCAGCCTGAAGATGAAGGAAATCAGCTATATCCATTCAGAGGCATATGCGGCGGGCGAGCTCAAACACGGCACCATCAGCCTGGTTGAGGACGGCACTCTGGTCGTCGGTGTGATGACTCAGAAAGCTCTGTTTGAGAAAACGCTCAGCAATATGGTTGAAGTAAAGAGCCGCGGCGCGTACCTGATGGGTCTGACTCTTTACGGAAATTATAATATTGAAGACAACGCGGATTTCTCCGTGTATGTGCCAAAGACAGAACAGTATTTTACGACCAGCCTGGCGATCGTGCCGCTGCAGCTGATGGGCTACTATGTCAGTGTGGCGAAGGGGCTGGATGTAGATAAGCCGAGAAACCTGGCAAAATCTGTAACAGTCGAATAAATATATTTGACAGAGCATTTGATGCGCCTGCTTTCCGAAAGGAAGGCAGGCGTTTTTACAAAGATTTAACAGTTTTTCTTTCTGCCCGCCTTTTCGGGTCTGTTATAATGAAAAGCAGAAGCAGACAGAAATAAGGAAAGGAAAATCTGTAGAAATACTACAGACCGGAAGATGAAGAATTATATAACAAAACAGATTGAAGCCGGTTACGGAGATTTGAGAAGATCGGAAAAGCAGGCGGCGGACTATATCTTATCTCACATGGAGGAGGCGGCAGATCTTCCGCTGGATCGGCTGGCTTACAGCGCAAAGGTGAGCCAGCCCACAGTTCTGAGGATGCTCAAAGCTCTGGGTTTTAACGGCTACAAGGATTTTCGCTACCAGCTTGTAGCTGAGCTTGCCAGGGAGACGGACCGGGAAAAACCGGATCAGATCATGTACGGATATACGCTGAGCAGGCAGGATACTCTTGAGGAGATCCCAATAAAAATGGCAGCTACAACCCAGCGGATGATGGAAGAGACCTTGAAGAATTTCTCTGGAAAAAACTATCAAAAGGCGGTCCAGAAGCTGAAAAAGGCCAGGCTGATCGATATTTACAGTGTGGAGAATTCAGAAGTTACTGCAATGGATCTGTTGACCAAGCTTCTGTACCTGGGGCTGCCCTGCAGACATTTTAGTGATTACTATTTTCAGCGGATCTCGGCGGGCAGCCTGACATCGGAGGATGTGGCGGTGGGGATTTCCTACTCCGGAGAGTCGAAGGATACAGTGGATGTAATGCGCACGGCAAGAAAGGCCGGGGCATGCACGATCGTGATCACCAATTTCAGAGATTCTACGATCGCGAAATATGCAGATATTCTCATCTGTACCAGCCAGGAACAGTTTTTCTACGGGGACGCGATCTTTTCCAGAACTACTCAGCTGCTGATCGTGGATATGATATATATGGGAATCATTGCATCTGATTATGAGCGGTATGTGGAGCAGCTGAACCGGTGCGAAAAAGTCGTGCGCGAGAAGGCATATGACAACAGAAAAAGAAGGTAGATTTTCTACATTTTAAAGTAGGTTAAGCCTCTGTAAAGTTTACATTTCCTTTACAGAGGCTTATTTTTTTTTGATAGAAACGACGGAAAAAGGCCGGATATAATCTTCCTGTGGGCCGCGCAGAAAAGCCGTGCGGTTCTCGGAATCTTTCGATATTTTTGATCGATCTGTAAAAGAGGAGTAAGTATTATGCTGGAGTTGAAAAATGTAAAAAAGAGTTACGACGGGACGCCGGTTCTCAAAGACATCACCCTTGATATCGAAGACGGCGAGATCGTGTCGATCCTGGGACCGTCCGGGTGCGGCAAGACGACGCTTCTGAACCTGATTCTCGGAATTGTGGATTCCGACGGCGGAAAGATAATTTTTAACGGGGAAGATATCACGGCTGTGCCGATGGAAAAGCGGGGATTTAATATTGTGTTTCAGGATTATGCACTGTTTCCCAATCTCAATGTGTATCAGAACATTACTTATGGACTGAGGAACAGGCCGGAAATTTCTTCAAAAGAAGAGGTGGAGGATCTGATCGCTCTGCTTGGTCTGGAGGAACATCTGGAGAAAAGGATCGGGCAGCTCTCCGGCGGGCAGAAGCAGAGAGTAGCGCTGGCCCGGACAATGGTGATGAAGCCGAAGATCCTGCTGCTTGACGAGCCGCTGAGCGCCCTTGACGGTGTGATCAAGGAATCTATCAAAGACCGGATCAAGACCATTGCAAAAGAGTACAATTTGACGACGATCATCGTTACCCATGATCCGGAAGAGGCTCTGACCCTCTCTGACAGAGTAATGATCATCAATGAGGGACAAATCGCACAGTATGGTAAACCGGAAGAAATCATAGAACGGCCTCAGAACGGTTTTGTAAGAAAATTTATCCTGAATCAGCTGGAGATAAAGAAAAATAATATCTATACTCCGTTTTCCGGGCAGATGCAGGAACAGATGCAGGTCTGCTGAAGAGGAGAGAACGATGAGAAAGAACAGAGAGATTAAAATGATTTTTATCCTGCTGGCAGTCTTTTTTACCCTCTTTCTGGCGCTGCCAATGATCATGGTGCTGGGGCAGTCCTTTACGGTGGACGGGCAGAACGGGATTACGTTTTCCAACTACGCAGAGCATGTCCGTGCAGTGTTTGAGGACAATACCCTGTTCGGCGTATACACCAACTCGCTTATGGTGGCGGTGATCACGGCTCTTGCAGGGACGCTGCTCTCCTATGGGGCGGCGCTTGTGACAGCCAGAAGCACGGTCAGCGGTAAGATCAAAAGTGCGATTGAAAGTATTGCCTTTGTGACAAATACAATTCCCGGAATGGTGATCGGTCTTGCCTATCTGTTTGCATTTACGGGGACATCCCTGCAGAACACGTTCGCCATTCTCATCATATGTAATATTGTCCATTTTTTCTCTACGCCGTATCTGATGATGAAGAATTCACTCTCCAAGATGAATGCTTCCTGGGAGACAACGGCCATGCTGATGGGCGATAACTGGATTAAGACGATCATGCGTGTTGTGACGCCCAATGCCATATCCACGCTGCTGGAGGTATTCAGCTACTATTTTGTAAATGCAATGGTAACGGTCAGCGCGGTGATCTTCCTGGCGGGAGCCCGGACAATGGTGATCACCACAAAAATTAAAGAACTGCAGTATTTTAACAAATACAATGAAATCTTTGTCCTGTCGCTTCTGATCCTTCTGACTAATCTGATCGGCAGGGAACTGTTTCGGAAACTGGCAGAAGCCAGCCGGAGAAAGGAGAATAGAACAAATATGAATAAGAAAATCAAAAAAATGAATTTTAAAAAGGTGGCCGCATTTACCCTTGCTGCGGCAGTTACTGTAACTGGAGTGAGTCTGACAGGCTGCGGCGGCTCTTCAGAAGATCAGGTTATTATTTATTCGAATGCAGATGATGAGGCTGTGGAGGCGATGAAAAATGCCCTGGACAGCAATGGATACGAGGGACAGTATATGTTCCAGACTTTCGGAACTTCCGAGCTGGGCGGCAAACTGCTGGCAGAGGGCAAGGATATTGAGGCAGACCTGGTGACCATGAGCACATTTTACACAGAGAGCGCCCAGGAGCAGAACAGCATGTTTTTGGATCTGGACTTTGACGCAGACACCATCGACGAGTTCCCGGCATACTGTGCGCCGATCACATCTCAGGAGGGCACGATCATCGTCAATACAGAAATGTTGGAAGAACATGACCTGCCCATGCCTGAGTCTCTGAAAGATCTGGCTGACCCGGTTTACAAGGGCTATGTATCTGTGACCGACATTGCGTCTTCTTCTACCGCATGGCTGCTGATCCAGGCTCTTGTATCTGAGTACGGACAGGACGGGGCAAAAGAAGTGCTTACGGGAATTTATGAAAATGCGGGAGACCATATCGAGGATTCCGGTTCTGCGCCGCTGAAAAAGGTGCGTGCCGGAGAAGTGGCAGTAGGATTCGGCCTCAGGCAGCAGGCGGTTGCTGACAAAGAGGATGGGCTTCCTATCGACTTTGTGGATCCGGCAGAGGGAAATTTCAGCCTGACAGAGTCGGTAGCAGTCGTTGATAAGGGTGACAAGACGAATGAAAAGGCTATGAAGATGGCACAGTGTATCATTGAGAACGGCAGGGAAGAACTTCAGTCCTATTATCCGAATGCACTGTACAACGGTGAGGAGACAGATGCGGCCAATCAATCCGCAAATCCGAAAGTATTTCCGGAAAAACTGACAGTAGATCTGCTGGAAAAACATCAGCAGTTGTCTGAAGAGTGTAAATAAGATGAGAATGCCGGCGGAGGGCGGCACAAATAGAGAACGGTGCATTGGCAGACCCGGGCGCCGTCAGAAAATGAAGAACAGGAAAGAGGAAATAAAATGAAAACATATAAACTGCTTACACCTGGTCCGCTGACCACAACAGCCACGGTAAAGAGAGAGATGATGTTCGATCACTGTACATGGGACGACGACTATAAAAAGATTACCCAGGAGATCCGCAGGGGACTTTTAAAGCTTGCCCATGTGTCAGAGGAAGAGTATACGGTTGTTCTTATGCAGGGCAGCGGCACATTTGGAGTGGAATCTGTACTGACCAGTGTGATCGGATCCGGAGACAAAGTGCTGATATGTACCAACGGAGCATATGGAGAGCGTATGGCCGATATTACTGAACATGCAGGAATCGCGTATCAGGTGTATTCAGAACATTACAACAAAGTACCGGATGCGCAGCATATTGCGCAGCTTTTGGAAGAAGATCCCGGTATTACCCATGTGGCTATGGTACACAGCGAGACGACATCCGGCATTCTCAACGATATCCAGGCGGTAGGAAAGGCTGTAAAAGAAAAAGGCAGAGTGTTTATCGTAGACGCCATGAGCAGTTTTGGAGGTGTAGACATCCCGGTCAAGGACTGGGGGATTGATTTTATCATCAGCAGCGCCAATAAGTGTATTCAGGGAGTCCCGGGATTTTCCTTTATCATTGCAAGAAAGGATCTTTTGATAGAAAGCGCCGGAAAGGCAAGGAGTCTTTCCCTGGATCTTTATGATCAGTGGAAGACGATGGAAGTGGATGGGAAATGGAGATTTACCTCTCCGACCCATGTGGTCCTGGCGTTTGCCCGTGCGATGAAAGAGCTGGAAGAGGAAGGCGGCATTTCAGCCAGAGGCCGCCGCTATGCAGAAAACAACCGTCTGTTGATCGAGAAGATGGGGGAAATGGGGATTTATCTGTACATCGACAGCGAACACCAGGGACCGATCATCACCACCTTTTTTTATCCTGAGAAATGCTGTTTTACATTTTCTCAGATGTATGAGTACATCAAGGAAAGAGGATATGCTATCTATCCGGGCAAAGTGACGGAGGCTGAGACATTTCGGATTGGAAATATCGGCGAGATCTATCGGGAAGATATCGAAAACGTATGCGCGATCATAAAAGAATTTCTGGAGGAGTACAACCATGAGTAAGATAGATGCAGTGATATTTGACTGGGCAGGAACGACTGTAGATTTCGGATGCTTTGCTCCTGTCAGAGCGTTTATGGAGGTGTTTAGAGAGTATGGCGTAGAACCGACGATAGAGGAGGTCAGAGAGCCGATGGGGATGCTCAAGATCGACCATATACGCACTATGCTCAGGATGCCCCGCATAAGCCGGTGCTGGGAAGAACTTCATGGAAATGTACCGGGAGAGGAAGAGGCGCAGAAGCTGTTTGCCATTTTTGAAGAAAAGCTCCTGAGTATCCTCCACCTGCATTCTGATCCGAAGCCGGGAGTAGTTGATACGGTGAAAAAGCTCAGAGAGAAAGGAATAAAAATCGGTTCAACAACAGGGTATACAGACAGGATGATGGATATTGTTGTCCCTGCTGCCGCTTCCAAAGGGTATGAGCCGGACGTGTGGTTCAGCCCCGACTCTGTGGGGGAGAAAGGACGTCCCTATCCCTATATGATATTCCGCAATATGGAAGCTTTGGGACTGACAGATGTGCATCGTGTAATCAAAGTCGGGGATACAGTTTCAGATATTAAAGAGGGAAAAAATGCGGGAGTGTTGTCTGCTGGGATCATTGTGGGAAGCTCCGAGATGGGACTGACGCAGGAGGAGTTTGAGACGCTCTCAGCGGAAGAAAGAGAAAAGAAATGTCTTCAGACAGAAGCAAAATTTTTGGCTGCGGGGGCGGATAAGGTATACCGGACGCTGGAAGAACTGGAAAAAAGCCTGCAGACAGGATGAAAAGTTTCCTGCTGCGGGCTTTCTGCCGTTTTGTATTCCGCGGCGGATCGGTAAAGAAGCCGGGCGTATATTTCCGTCCGTTTGGCGGCTGCCCCGGCGCTTTATTCGTCCCATCCTTCATAAAAGCGGATGTTTACGCAGATATTTCTTACTATATCGCCGTCCTCTGTGGAAATATCGCTGATATCAGAAACGTACGGCAGCGAGGGTTCCTCTTCTTCGAGTTCTACGTTGATCCAGTTCCTTGCAGCTTCGTTTGCGTTGTCAATAGCTTCGTCCAGTGTATCGCCGGCAGCCTCGCAGCATTCCAGGTCCGGGAAAAAGGCGCTGTAGCCTCCGGATTCTGTTTTGCGGAAAACGGCGGGGTAAATAAATTTCATTTTACAGATATCCCCTTTCTGATGTGGAGTGGACCGCCCCGGGAGGCGTATTCCTGCGTGTGATATGCCAACGGGCGGTACTCCATTAAGATATAACAGATCAGGAGAGATGACAAGGGGATTTGAAAAGGAAAATGCATTTATGGCAGGAAAATATATTTATGCAGTCTTTTCCGCCTGCCTTCTCTTCTTCAAAGGAGCAGCATCTGAGAGAAGGACGCCGATCAGGAGCACTGCCGGGAAGACGACAGAACAGAGAATGCCGAAGCTGAGCCCCTTGCCGGAAGATTCAGAGAGCATACCTACAAAAGAAGGCCCTCCAGAGCAGCCAAGATCGCCTGCCAGTGCAAAAAAGGCAAACATTGCGGTCCCGCCGCCCTTCAGTGAGGCCGCTGCCATGCTGAATGTGCCCGGCCACATGATCCCCACCGAAAATCCGCAGATGCCGCAGCCGATCAGGCTGAGTGCAGCGGCAGGAGAGAGGGAGATAACAAAATAGGAAGCAATGCAGAGAAGGGCGCTCCCACTCATTGCCTTTTTAAGAGCAATCTTGTCCCCGTACAGACCATACAGAAATCTGGATGTTCCCATGCATACGGCAAAAAGCATGGGGCCGGCAAGATCCCCGATCGTCTTGCTCACGCCAAGTCCCTGTTCTGCAAAGCTTGAAGCCCATTGGCTGACCGCCTGCTCACTGGCTCCGGCGCAGGTCATGACTACAAGGAAGATCCAGAACACAGGGCGCTTTATCAGCCCGGTAAGGGGAATGCCCTCTTCGTCCTCGGAAACAAGGGGATAGAGAGGCACTTTTGTAAAGACGACAAGGTTGGCCGCCGGGACAAGCGCCCACAAAAGAGCCAGGGTCTTCCAGTTGTCAATCCCGAAAACAAGAAAGAACAGAGTGGACAGCAACACCACAGCTACATGGCCCCAACAGTAGAAGGAATGCAGCATACTCATGGACTTTTCCTTATTTTTTGTGGGGAGAGCTTCAACAATGGGACTGATCAAAACCTCCAGCAGTCCGCCGCCTACAGCGTAGACAACGACTGAGATCAGCAGGCCGGCAAAAGGATCGGCCGTTACATCCGGGAGAAAGGCAAGTCCTGCAAGCCCTGCAAAAGCAAACGCGTGAGCTGCTACCGCAGAAGCCCGGTATCCGGCCCGGTCCACAAACCCGGCAGAAAGCATATCCACAATAAGCTGAGTAAGAAAATTTACCGTGATCAATATTGTGATCCGGGACAAAGAAATCCCGTAAGTATCCTGAAAAGTCAGAAACAGCAGCGGTACAAAATTATTCACAACAGCCTGAACAACATATCCCGTATAGCACGCGGCAAGCGTAGACTTATAAGAAAGATTCATATTCAGTTCTCCTTTTGCAAAATATTCTCTGATGATTATACATTATACCGGAGAATATACAATATCGCTTGCAGAATAATTGCAGAATCGTTGCAGAATCCTGCCGTTTAACAGAAGGGGTCAGACCCCTTTGGCAAAAAAATTCAGACAACTTTTCTCAAAGGGGTCAGACCCCTTTGAGAAAAATCTTCAGACAATTCTCAAAATACTGTTTTAAAAAAATTAAAAAAAGTGTTGACATACCGGCAACACTGTAGTATAGTATTCATTGTTCCGGTCAACGGAACAGATGATGCGACAGTGGCTCAGTTGGTAGAGTACGACCTTGCCAAGGTCGGGGTCGCGGGTTCGAACCCCGTCTGTCGCTCTGATATGAGCATCTGGATCTGAAAAGGTTCAGATGCTTTTTCTATATTGTAAAATGTGTCTGTTCTGTCTCATTTTTACCAGCGGGAGCTGTTAAAGTATAATTTATGGAGAAAAATTCTTATTGACGGGACTTTCCTGGCGCAGGGGTTCTGTGATATACTGTGAACGCAGCAAAACCGGTCGGCGGAACGGTGTACATGGCCTGATTTTTACTGAACGCGTCAGATACAGCAGGGAGGTTTGACAATGGAAAGGCGGGGGCATCCTGTAGGGTTTTTGATCAAACAGATTAATAATGTATATGAAAAAGACTTGAATGAAAAGCTGAAGGGTTTGGGGATTACAGCATCACAGTGCGCGGTGCTGGACTATCTTTTTCATACCAGCAAGGATGAAGTCAGCCAGAGAGATGTGGAGCGCCATCTGTCTCTCAAAAATCCCACAGTGACCGGCATACTGAAACGGCTGGATGAGAAAGGATATATTTTTTGCGTGCCAAATGAAAATGACAGGCGGAAAAAGAAAATTTATCTTACGGAAAAAGCTTATGATATACGAAGAAGAATGGAAAGCGATCGCCGCAGGATGGACAGGGAACTGACCAGGGGGATGACCAGAAGAGAAGTAGACGCTCTCAGAAAATATCTGGAAAAATTACTATATAATATCGCGGAGCCCTGAAAACAATCCATGACGTTGGAATGAAATTATCTGAAAATTTGGCTGAAAGGGGTCTGACCCCTTTTGACAAAGTTGTCTGAATATTTAAGGAGGAATAGGATGAGTTACGCGGACAGAGTGTTTATTGATATGTGCCGGGATATTCTGGAGAATGGCACGAGTACGGAGGGGGAGAAGGTGCGTCCTGTCTGGGAGGACGGCACACCGGCCTACACGATTAAGAGGTTTGGCGTTGTGAACCGATATGATTTGTCGAAAGAGTTTCCGGCGCTTACGCTCCGTCGTACGGCGATCAAAAGTTGTGTGGACGAGCTTTTGTGGATCTGGCAGAAGAAGTCTAATAATGTGAATGAGCTGAAGAGTCACATCTGGGACAGCTGGGCGGATGAGAGCGGTTCCATCGGGAAGGCATACGGCTACCAGATGGGTGTGAAGCATCAGTATAAGGAGGGGATGATGGATCAGGTGGACCGGGTAATCTATGATTTGAAGAATAATCCTTACAGCCGCCGGATCATGACGAATCTCTATGTGCATCAGGATCTTCATGAGATGCATCTGTATCCTTGTGCGTACAGCATGACATTTAATGTAACGAAGGAGAAGGACAGTGATGTGCTGACGCTGAATGGCATCCTTAACCAGCGCTCTCAGGACGTGCTGACCGCTAACAACTGGAATGTGTGTCAGTATGCAGTCCTGATCCATATGCTGGCTCAGGTGTGCGGTATGAAAGCGGGAGAATTTGTGCACGTGATCGCAGATGCCCACATTTACGACCGTCATATTCCGATGGTGGAGGAACTGATCTCGAGGGAGCCGCTCCCGGCTCCGGTATTCCGGCTGAATCCAGATATAAAAGATTTTTACGATTTTACAACGGACGACGTACAGTTGGAAAATTATGAGACCCATCCGCAGATAAGAAACATTCCGGTGGCGGTCTGATACAGAGACATTACAAAAATATTTTGCGGCAGGCCGGATGCAGGACAGCAACCCGGGCTTTGCACACCCGCTTTATTTATATGGAGGAAATAGTAAATGAAAGCAATACTTTCAGCAGACAGAAACTGGGGAATCGGAAACGGGAACAAGCTTCTCGTCAGCATTCCTTCGGATATGAAGTTTTTTCGTCAGACTACGACGGGAAAGGTTGTGGTAATGGGTCGGAAAACCCTGGAGAGTTTCCCGAACGGACAGCCGCTTAAAAACCGGATCAATATCGTGCTTACCGGGAATAAGGACTATACTGCCAAAGGAGCGGTGATCGTGCACTCGCAGGAGGAACTGCTTGACACGCTGAAGCAGTACGATACAGAGGATATCTATATCATCGGCGGGGAGAGCGTTTACCGTATGATGCTTCCGTACTGCGATACGGTGTTTGTGACAAAGATCGACCGGACATTCCAGGCGGATACGTTTTTCCCGAACCTGGACGAGATGGAAGAGTGGGAAATGACAGAGGAAGGGGAGGAGCAGACCTGCTTTGACCTGGAATTTCGTTTTACAAAATATGAGCGCAGATAGGATGGTTGAATGACAGAGAGAAAAGGGAAAAGGAGACGGGAAAGAAGAAAGAGGATTTGCGCAGCGCTGCTTCTGACAGTGTGCACTCTGGTTTCAGGCTGCAGCTTCCCGGGATCAGAAGATTTCCGGGAAGATTCCCAGGAAGATGCAGCGGGAGACAAGATCAGCGTAGTGACTACTATTTTTCCCCAATATGATTTTGTCCGCCAGGTTGCAGGGGACAGAGTGGATTTAAAGATGCTCCTGAAACCCGGCGAGGAGAGCCATTCTTATGAGCCGACGCCCCAGGATATTATCGCCATACAAAACTGCGACATATTTATTTATGTAGGCGGAGAAAATGACGTCTGGGTAGAGGACATCCTGGATTCCATGCCGGACGCCGGGATGCAGACACTGAGGCTGATGGACTATGTGGACACAGTGGAAGAAGAGCACGTGCAGGGAATGGAGGAACAGCCCGGGCACACGCACGCCCGCGACGACGGGGAAGAGGAGGCGGATCATTCGGTCCATGAAATCGATGAACATGTGTGGACTTCCCCGGAAAATGCTTCTCTCATTGTTGCGCGCATCGCAGAGCTGCTGTCCGAGGAAGATCCGGCGAACGCCGGCGTTTATGAATCAAATGCTTCTGCATATGAGAAAGAGCTGGAACGTCTGGATCAAAAGTTCCGTGAGATTGTGGACAGCGCGGAAAGAAATCTCATTATTTTCGGCGACCGATTTCCATTCCGGTATTTTGCAGACGCCTACGGGCTGGAGTATTATGCCGCGTTTCCGGGCTGCGCTTCCGATACGGAACCCAGCGCCGCAACAATGGCGTTTCTGATACGGAAGGCAGAAGAGGAGAAGGTTCCGGCTGTCCTGAAGATGGAACTGAGCAGCGATAATATCGCCAATGCGGTGGCGGAAGCCGCAGGCGTGGATGTAAAAGTATTTTACAGCTGCCACAATCTGTCGGCAGAACAGTTTGAAAACGGAGAAACATATCTGAGCATGATGGAAAAGAATGCGGAAACATTAAAGGAGGTGCTGAACGATGGCGCTGATCAAATGTGAAAATGTGTCTGTCGGCTATGAGGGCCAGACCGTGGTAAAAGACCTGGATTTTCAGATTGACGCCGGGGACTACCTGTGTATTGTAGGTGAAAATGGTTCAGGAAAGAGTACGCTGGTAAAAAGCCTCCTGGGTCTTAAGTCTGTAGAGAAAGGGCAGATCCTGTTTGGTGACGGACTGCGTCAGAACGAGATCGGTTACCTGCCACAGCAGACAGACGTGCAGAAAGATTTTCCGGCCAGTGTGTACGAGGTAGTGCTTTCCGGCAGGCTTAACAGCAGAGGGATCCGTCCTTTCTATACCGCGGTGGACAGGAAAACAGCATATGAAAAAATGAGAATGCTGGGCATAGAAGATCTGTCCAGGCAGTGCTTCAGGGATCTCTCCGGGGGCCAGAAACAGAGAGTGCTTCTGGCGAGAGCGCTGTGCGCCACGAAGACGCTGCTGCTTCTGGACGAGCCGGTGACAGGACTGGATCCGATCGTTACGGCGGAATTTTACGAATTGATACAGAAAATCAATCAAGAGGCGGGCATTGCAGTCGTGATGGTTTCCCATGACATTGAAAGCGCTGTAGAGTATGCGACTCACATTCTGCACCTTCAGGAGACGGCGCTGTTTTTCGGAACCGCCGGAGAGTATCAGAAGAGCCGCGTGGGCAGAACGTTTCTGGGAGGTGGATCAAATGACTGAGACATTATTTGAAATGCTTTCCTATCCCTTTATGGTACGGGCTTTTGTGGTGGGAATCCTGGTGGCACTGTGCTCCGCGCTTCTCGGGGTGAGTCTGGTGCTGAAACGTTATTCCATGATCGGGGACGGACTCTCCCATGTGGGGTTCGGGGCAATGGCTGTGGCGGCGGCCATGAACGCGGCGCCTCTGGCCGTAGCGATTCCCGTGGTCATTGCAGCAGCGGTGCTTCTGCTCCGTATCAGCGGCAGCAGCCGGATTAAGGGGGACGCGGCGATCGCACTGATCTCCACCAGCTCTCTGGCTGTAGGCGTGATGGTGATTTCTATGACAACAGGAATGAATACAGATGTATATAATTACATGTTCGGCAGCATCCTGGCAATGAGCCGTGAGGATGTGGTACTGAGCGTGACTCTGGCCGTGGTGGTACTGGCCCTTTATATTTTCTTTTACCAGAAAATATTTGCCATCACCTTTGACGAGACATTTGCAAGAGCTACGGGAGTGAAAGCCGGACTTTACAATACCATGATCGCAGTGCTCACAGCGGTGACGATCGTGCTTGGAATGAGGATGATGGGCGCTCTTTTGATCTCCAGCCTGATCATCTTCCCGGCGCTTACGGCTATGCGGGCGTGCAGGACATTCCGCAGTGTGACGATCCACGCGGCATTTATTTCTGTGATCTGCCTGATCGCCGGACTTCTGATGTCGTATCTGGGCGGAACTCCGGCGGGAGCCAGTGTGGTGATGGCAAATATCGCGGCGTTGGCGCTGTATTCTTTGACAGGGGTGCTCCGGGGCAGGATAAAGCGGTAAGAAATCGGGGGACAACCGTCGGATATTCCGGCGCGTTGCCTGTCTAAAAGAAAGAGAACACAGGGAGAAAAGGATATGAATACAGCTGCGCTGTTCTGTATGGCCGCTTTGGGAACATACTATTTTCTCAGGAAGCGGGAGGAAAAAATAAAAGCATTGATCTGTAAAGCGGCAGCCACATCTCTGCCGCTTTTTCTGCTGATCTGGAATTTTGAGACAGCGATTGACGCAGGACCGTTGCCATACTGGTGTACGGCAGCGGGAATTGTATTTTACATGGCGGCTGATGTCCTTTTGGAATGCCGGTTTATTCCGGGGGCAGTTTGTTTTGCGGCGGGGCATGTCAGCATGGCCGCAGGGTTTGCAGCTGGCGTAAGGAAGGAAATCCTGTCCGGCATCCGGGAGTTTCCGGGGGTATCGGGCCATGCCGGTGCAGCGGCGTGGACGGCGGCGCTTTCTCTGCTTTTTATCGGCGCGGCATATGCGGCGCTGCACAGATATTTCCCCTATCTGAAGAAAAAGAAAGTTCTGACGCCTGCAGCCGGATATATCACGGTGCTGAGCATTATGGCCGCGCTGGCTGTCACCGACGGCGTGCAGAAGGGGATGCTGAGCGGAAACTGGAACGCCTGGATCCCGGCTGCGGGCGGGATATGTTTTGTTATATCTGACATCCTCCTGGGGCAGAACAGGTTTGGAAAACGCCGGAGCCGAAAGAAGGGAGCGGCAGTCCTGATCCTGTATTATCTTTCGGTCTATCTTTTCTCCATGCGGCTGTGGTTCTAAACGGCTTTTCTTTTTAGGCTGATTAAAAAAGATCAACAATATGTGATTGACAGAGATAAAATCCCACACTATAATAAATATAAATTTTCCCTGCCAAGGGCGCTCTGCTTTCAGAGACGCAAAAAGGCAGGCGTACAAATGCAGCGACAAGGAGGAGTACATAGTTTTCCGAAGCAAAGAGAGAAGATGGCCGGTGTAAATCTTCGAGAGGGAATTATGGAAGGTAGCCTTCGAGCAGTGAACCGAACGGCATCTGCCGCGGCAGGAGCATCAGTAGGCTTCAACGTTTTCCCGCGTTACAGGGACTCGGTATCGGAATCATTTTCAGCGGCCGCGATGGAGCGGCGCCGGAATCAGACTCCCGTACCGGAAGAGTGCAGAGAAAACTTCTCTGAAGTTAGGTGGTACCACGGATTTTAATTCGCCCTGAGCATGCAGATGCTCGGGGTTTTTCTTATGAAAGGGAGGTATTGAATTGAGACAGATTACAGGAAACAAACTACTTGTAAGAGCGCTGAAAGAAGAAGGAGTGGACACGATTTTCGGATATCCGGGAGCATGTACCATTGACATCAGCGACGAACTTTACAGACAGGATGAGATTAAGATAATCCTGCCGCGCCATGAGCAGGCGCTGGTACATGAGGCTGATGCATACGCCAGGACCACGGGGAAAGTCGGCGTGTGTCTTGTTACCAGCGGCCCTGGCGCTACCAATCTGGTGACAGGTCTTGCTACAGCCAACTATGACAGCGTGCCTCTGGTATGTTTTACCGGACAGGTCGCAAAGCATCTGATCGGAAATGACGCGTTCCAGGAAGTGGATATTGTGGGGATCACCCGGAGCATCACCAAGTACGGAGTGACAGTGCGCAACAGAGAAGATCTGGGAAGAATTATCAAGGAAGCGTTTTATATTGCCCGCACGGGGAGACCGGGGCCGGTGCTGATCGATCTTCCCAAAGACGTGATGTGTGAACTGGGAAGCGCAGAGTATCCGTCTTCCGTCAATATCCGGGGCTATAAGCCGAACACCAGCGTGCATATGGGACAGCTCAAAAAAGCGCTTAAGATGCTCAAAAAGGCGAAGCGGCCGCTCTTCCTCGCAGGAGGCGGAGTCAATATCGCCCGGGCAAACGACGTGTTTACGGAAGTGGTAAATAAAACAAACGTGCCTGTTGTTACAACGATCATGGGCAGGGGGGCAGTTCCGACGGATCATCCACTGTTTGTGGGAAATCTGGGAATGCATGGCTGTTATGCGGCGAATATGGCAGTGGGAGAGTGTGATCTGCTTTTTTCTATTGGAACCCGTTTCAACGACCGTATTACAGGAAAGCTGCACTCCTTTGCGCCGAATGCGCAGATCGTGCACATTGACATTGACACGGCGTCCATTTCCAGAAATATTCACGTGGATATTCCGATCGTAGCGGATGCTCTGGAGGCGGTTCAAAAGATGAATGAGTATGTGGAACCCTGCGATACGAAAAAATGGCTTGCACAGATTGAAAAGTGGGATGAAGAACATCCGCTGAAAATAAAGAGCAAGCCGCAGATGACGCCTCAGGACATTATAGAAGAGATGAACCGCCAGTTCGATGACGCCATCATCGTATCAGATGTAGGACAGCACCAGATGTTCGTATCCCAGTACACGGAGATCACAGAGAAGAAACGGATGATCATGTCCGGCGGGCTTGGAACAATGGGGTACGGATTTCCCGGAGCTATCGGCGCTCAGATAGGCAATCCTGATAAACGGGTTATTGCCGTTTCGGGAGACGGCGGAATGCAGATGAACATCCAGGAATTTGCAACTGCTGTGCTGGAGGAACTCCCACTGATCCTCTGTGTTTTCAACAATGAATACCTTGGTATGGTGCGGCAGTGGCAGAAACTGTTCTACGGAAAGCGTTACAGCATGACGAATCTCCGTTCCGGAGCCCTTTTCCGGAGGACAAACGGACAGGAGATGCCGGAGTATACGCCGGATTTTGTAAAGCTTGCAGAAAGTTATGGAGCGAAGGGACTCCGGGTTTCCAAAAAAGAGGAGATTGCCTCAGCGTTTGAAGAGGCGAAGAAAAATACAAAGACACCAACGCTGATCGAATTTCTGATCGACCCGGAGGAGATTGTGTACCCGATGGTGCAGCCGGGCGGAAGTCTGGACGAAATGATTTTGGATTGTTAAGAAGGAGGCAGGATGATGGATAACAGTATAAAGAAAAGATGGATTTCTGTTTATGTAGAGAATCAGGTTGGCGTTCTGTCAAAAATATCCGGCCTGTTTTCTGCAAAATCATATAATCTGGACAGTCTGACAGTAGGAACGACAGAAGATCCTACGGTATCCAGAATGACTATAGCCACAGTAAGCGACGACGAGACCTTTGAGCAGATCAAAAAGCAGCTCAACCGCATGATTGAAGTGATCAAAGTTATTGATTTTACAGATATATTTGTAAGAATGAAAGAAATCCTTTATGTAAAAGTGCTCAAATGTACACCGGAGGACAAGGTAGAAGTCTTCCAGATCGCCGAGACATTCAAGGCAAAGGTGATCGACTATGGCCGGGACAGTGTGCTGGTGGAATTCGTCCAGACCGCGACAAAAAACGACGCAGTAGTTAAACTGATGAAAGAAGAATTCAAAACAATCGAAGTAGTACGCGGCGGAAGCGTAGGCATCGAATCCATCAGCATGATGGAACGATAGGGTGCAAACCAGTCTGCTCATGCGGAGCAACATCCAGGAACCGTCTTGCAAGTGTACTTGCAGAAGGCGGTTCCTGGATGTTGCTCCATATGGCGGACGCCAAACAGCGAGATGGAGGCGCGGAGCGGCGGAATCGAGCTGGCAAGAGCAGACGAGAAAGGCGGACGCCTAAAAAAACCGAGCGCACTCTTGATTTTTTTTAATGGCGGTATTATAATGTTCAGAGTAAAGAGTTGTTGTCCTGCGTGAAGCAGAGGAATGGAGGAAACACAATGGAGAAAAAGATTCTTGACTGGGAAAATATCGGATTTAGCTATATCCAGACAGACAAGCGTTATGTGTCAAATTATAAAGATGGAAAATGGGACGACGGCGCACTGATCGATGATCCGAATATCGTGATGAATGAATGTGCAGGTGTTCTCCAGTATGCTCAGACCGTATTCGAGGGAATGAAAGCCTACACGACAGAAGACGGGCATATTGTGACTTTCCGTCCGGATCTCAATGCTTCCCGCATGGTGGATTCGGCAAAGCGTCTGGAGATGCCGGTATTTCCGGAGGAGCGCTTTGTTGACGCGGTGGTGCAGACAGTGAAGGCCAACGCGGCATATGTTCCGCCCTACGGTTCAGGCGCTACATTATATATCAGACCCTATATGTTCGGCATCAATCCTGTGATCGGAGTAAAGCCGGCTGACGAATATCAGTTCCGCGTATTTACCACACCGGTCGGGCCGTATTTCAAAGGCGGTGTAAAGCCGATCACAATCTGTGTGTCGGATTTTGACCGTGCGGCGCCCCACGGAACAGGACATATCAAAGCAGGACTGAACTATGCAATGAGCCTTCATGCGATCGTGACAGCACACGCCAACGGATTCGACGAAAATATGTACCTGGATTCCGCGACAAGAACAAAAGTGGAGGAGACCGGAGGAGCAAACTTCCTCTTTGTTACAAAAGACAATAAGATCGTAACCCCTCATTCTTCCACGATCCTTCCCTCTATCACCAGAAGGTCTCTGATGTATGTGGCTGAGCATTATCTCGGACTTGAGGTGGAAGAGAGAGACGTATACTTTGATGAAGTGAAAGACTTCGCTGAGTGCGGCCTGTGCGGAACTGCGGCAGTGATTTCTCCGGTAGGAAAGGTAGTAGATCATGGCAAGGAGATCTGCTTCCCAAGCGGAATGGAAAAGATGGGGCCGACGATCCAGAAATTGTATGATACACTGACCGGCATTCAGATGGGACACATTGAAGCGCCGGAGGGCTGGATCAAAGTCATCGAGTAAGATAAAACAGAAAGGACAGAAGACGGCGGAAATTCCGGCGGACAGTCCAATGAAAAGCGGCTGCATGAGCAGACAGAAAATTTCTGAATGTTCATGCAGCCGTTTTTTGCCCTGATAAGCGGTCTGCCCGTCCAGGCTATTAAAGGTCAAACAATATGGTCGCAATATTGAAGTAAATTAAAATGGAAAACGTGTCCACCAGTGTTGTGATCAGCGGGGATGCCATGATCGCCGGATCCAGGCGGAGTTTTTGCGCAAACAGCGGAAGCATGCATCCGATCAGCTTGGAAATAATAACCGTAGCGATCAGAGACAGGGCGATGACCAGCGCAAGCTGGGAATTGTGATAAGTGATAAAGATGCGTATTCCGTTGGTCACCGCGAGAACGCCGCCGCAGATCAGAGAAATACGGAACTCCTTAAATATTACCCGGAACAGATCACGGAAATGAATCTCATTTAAAGCCAGCCCTCGGATGATAAGAGTAGCGCTCTGTGAGCCGCAGTTGCCTCCCGTGTCCATCAGCATGGGGATGAAGGAGACAAGCAGGGGAATGGCTGCAAAGGCGTCCTCGTACCTTGTTATAATAGTTCCTGTGATAATGGAAGTAAACATCAGCACGAGAAGCCAGGGGATCCTGTTTTTCGCGTGAGCCATCACAGAGGTCGCAAAATACGGTTTTTCGCTTGGGTTAATAGCTGCCATTTTTGTGATGTCCTCTGTGGCCTCCTCTACCATGACATCCATCGCGTCGTCAAAAGTGACGATACCCACCATGTGGTCGTCTTCGTCAAGGACGGGAAGCGCGATCAGGTCGTATTTCGTAAACAGACGGGCCACTTCCTCTTTGTCCGTGTGTGTTTTTACAGAAATGATCTCTGTCTCCATCAGTGTTTCGATCAGCATATTGTCATCTTCTGTCATCAGCTCTTTGGCTGAGACGGTTCCGATCAGTTTCCGGCGTTCTGTGACATAACAGGTATAAATTGTTTCCTTGTGGATGCCGGTCTCCTTGATATGAGCCATAGACTGAGCTACGGTCATGTTTTTTCTCAGATCTACATATTCAGTTGTCATGATGCTGCCTGCACTGTCGTCGGGATAGTTCAGCAGTTCGTTTATTTTGATGCGGTCCTCGGCAGATACCGTATCCAGAATGCGGGTCACCAGATTGGCGGGAAGATCTTCCAGCATATCGACAGTGTCGTCCATATACAGGTCTTCCAGCAGTTCCTTCAGTTCTTTTTCTGTAAATATCTGTACCAGATACGTCTGCATGGATGTGTCCATATTGGAAAATACTTCGGCTGCTTTGTCCTTTGGAATCAGACGGAATGCAAGAGCCAGAGCCTTGTCATCCAGCTCGGAGAGAAGCAGGGCTATGTCCACTTCGTTCATCACGTCCAGAATACTTCTTACCGCTTTGAACTGCCGCTGTTCCAGGAGCTTTACAAAAATATCTCTGTTCATAATCATTACCTCTCTTTATGAAATTTTTGATTTTAAAGCTGCATAAATGATAACTGGCGCCAGAGTCCATAACCTCACCTCCTTTTATCCAAGACTCGCTCGCGGGCTGCGGCGCGGGATCCGGGTCAGCGTAAGCTGACATAATATTTTTCCGAATCCCTGCGCATCCTCGCAGAGCGCTTATCAGATGGGAGAAAACTCTCATCTGATAAATAAGAAAACTCCGTCACTGCCTGAACAATGACGGAGCCAGAATAACAAAATTAATATCTGCGGATGTACATCGTCCAAGCTTTAGTATCACAGGGCATATCAACTGCATTAGGATGCGCCTTCACGACGCTTCCTGCTGACCAGCGCATTGTGTCTCCACAATCTTGCGGCAGCAGTCTTCGGGAATATCCCAATCCCTGTGGTAACCTCACCTACCGAAATATATCGAAATATATAAGATTTACCTTACTTATTGTAGCCCCTGGATCGCAGAGTGTCAAGAAAAAACATCTGATCGTGGTGAAATTTGCGGAAAAATCTGCTATAATGAGAAAAGCCAGTTCGCCTGTTTTCCTGATGAAAGCAAATGGCAATAAAACATGGAAGACAGTGCCCCGGCACGGTCATATCAACAGAGGAATACGGGCAGAATAAAGGAAAATGCCATAGAAAAGAGGAAGAGAAATGGAATATAAGATTACAGGCTATAAACCGGAGAAACTATTTCACTTTTTTGAGGAAATCAGCGCGATCCCCAGAGGTTCGGGAAATGAAAAGGGAATCAGCGATTATCTTGTAAAGTTTGCAAAAGACAGAAATCTCTGGGTACATCAGGACGAAGCATATAATGTGATCATAAAAAAAGACGGAAGCGAGGGCGCAAAAGACAAGCCGGCTGTTATGCTCCAGGGACATATGGATATGGTATGCGAGAAGATAGCGGGAGTGGAGCATGATTTTGAAAAGGAGGGTATTGAGCTGGTCGTAAAGGACGGAACGCTCACAGCCAACGGCACCACCCTTGGCGCGGATAACGGCGTGGCAGTGGCGCTGATGCTGATGGTGCTGGACGATGAAGACATCAAGCATCCTCCGGTAGAGTGCGTGTTTACTACTGAGGAAGAGGTTGGGTTAGACGGGGCCAAAACTCTGGACAAGTCTCTTATCACTGCGCGAACCATGATCAATATGGATTCCGAGGATGAAGGGATTGCCACAGTAAGCTGCGCCGGCGGCCTGAGAGCAGAGTGTGTACGCCCGATAAAGCGGGAAGCGGCAGAAGGAACTGTGATCCAGATTGACATATCGGGACTGCTGGGAGGACATTCTGGAGTAGATATCAATAAAGAGCGGCAGAATGCTAATATACTGATGGGGAGGATGCTGCACAGTCTGATGAAAAATACGGACGGAAAGCTGATCAGCGTCTCCGGGGGGAGCAAGGATAATGCGATTCCCAGAGAATGTACAGCTTCTCTGCTCTATGCAGAAGAGACAGAAGCTGCGAAAGCAGAAGAACTTGCCTGCAGCCTGGCTGAGACGTTTGCTGCAGAACTCTCTTCCGATGAGCCGGACTTTTCCTGCGAGATGTCAGTGGAAGAAAATGTATCTGCAGAAGTCCTAACTGACAAGGATGCAGAGGCAGTTGTCAGAGCGATGTATCTTGCGCCCAACGGAGTGCAGAAAAGAAATCTTAAAATGGACGGCTTTGTGGTAACATCCACGAATATGGGGGTGGCCCGCACAGAGGAAAATGAAGCGAAGCTTATATTTGCCCCTCGTTCTTCCGTGGCTTCTCTGCAGGAAGAGATGAAAGAACGCCTCCAACTGTATGGGGAGGTATTCGGATTTGAGATTTCCTTCAGCGGAGAGTACCCGGGATGGAGCTATAAGGAAGAATCTCCTGTCCGCCAGGTGATGCAGGAGAGTTATAGGGAGCTGTTCGGTGAAGAACTGAAGATCGAAGCTATACATGCAGGGCTCGAGTGCGGTCTGTTTTCCGATGCGCTGCCGGGGCTGGACGCTATCGCCGTAGGCCCGACTCTGAAAGACGTGCACACGCCGGATGAAAGCCTGCCGCTGGATTCTTTTGAGAGATTTTATCAGTTCCTGAAAGACGTGCTGAGACGGCTGGCAGAGCGGTAGACCTGTCTTCTGTATTCAGACGCCAGATCAATATGAAAAACAGAAAAGCCTGCAGAATCACGCTGCAGGCTTTTGCTGTATCAGTCCTTATTTCAGCTGATATACAGTCTGACTTCCGTCTTTGTTTTCTGTGATCATTTTCTGCCGGATCATATAGGGCAGGATGGATCCTAAAAATTCTTTCGGGTCTGTCACGGCAATCTGCTGCCTGCTGAAAGGCTGTTTTGCGGTCAGATCTTTAACAAAAGGTTCCAGTTCTTTTAAAGTCAGCGCTTTGTTTTTGCGGAGCGCTTTTTTAACCCTTGCAACCCCTTTTGACGCGAGCAGATTGGACAGTTCCTGATTCTGGCGCGCAGAGCGCCACAGACCCCAGGCATAGATGATCATTGTGGCAAGTGCAAAGAGAAGAACATAGGGAATATATTTCAACATTATTTCTGTTTCTCCCCTTTCCAGTGAATCATATGGTTATCGTGCATGATTTCAAGAAATTTGATCAGCCTTGACATCGTTTTTTCCATTGAAGGGAACTTCTGCTCCATTTCCTGCGATAACTGATGTACATCCTTTACGCCGTCGACAGCTGTCCACACAAACGTTCCGTAGTCATCCAGGGTAATATCGCTGACTCTGGGGCGGTGGAAGAACTTCTGGGCGATCCTGTGGTAAAATCCCTTCCATTCGATCAGAATAACGGCCCGTCCGTCTTCATTGATTTGAAACTCGATATCCGGATTTTTGACCGGAATATAATCCAGATAATTCTGCTGGTTTTTCTTTTTCATTTTATAAATATGTCTCCTTTTTACATCAGTGCCGAAGTGCAGCAATTCAGCCGCGTCATTTATATTGTGCCTGAACCTTTGACAAAATACAGCGCCAGTGTACGGCGGGAGGCCGTGCCATAGGACAGCCCCCTGCGTACTCCGACGCTGTTATTTTTCTTTCTTCATGCACAGCTTGTACAGTCCGAAGAGAAGTACAACGAAGATTACCAGGCTTCCGATCTGCGGAATAGAGAATGGAAGCACAATGACATCTGCCACATTGCAGACAGCAAGAACGGCAAGAATGATACCCATAATACCTTCTCCTGCGATCAGGCCGGAGGTAAAGAGAACTCCACGGTCTGCACGTTCCTTTTTCTCTGCGTCAGTTCCTTTGACTTTATCTACGATGTAGCGGATGATACCACCTGCCATGATTCCGGCGCTCAGGCTGAATGGCAGATACATACCTACGGCAAAAGGCATTACCGGGATCTTCAGGATCTCAACTGTTACGGCGATAAATACACCGATGAGAATCAGAGCCCACGGAAGATTTGCATCCATAATACCTTCAACCAGGATCTTCATCATAGTTGCCTGTGTGGCAGGAATCTGTTCTGTGCCGTATCCCCACGCTTCATTCAGCAGGTAAAGCACGCCGCCGATGGCAGCTGCAGATACAACGACACCGATCAGCTCACCGATCTGCTGTTTTTTCGGCGTAGCGCCGACAATAAATCCGGTCTTTAAGTCCTGTGATGTATCTCCGGCGATAGCAGCAATAATACAGATAACACCGCCGATCGCGATAGCGCCGATCATACCTGTTGTGCCGTCTGTGCCTGTCACTTTAAGCAGAACAGTGGCAATGATGATCGTTGCGATAGCCATACCGGATACCGGGTTGTTGGATGACCCGATCAGGCCTACCATACGGGAGGATACTGATGCAAAGAAGAATCCGAAGATTACGATGATCAGTGATCCGATGGGGTTAACCGGGAATGTGGGGATAAGCCAGATCAGCACAACAATAGCAAGGATCAGGATCAGCAGCACGGGCATCGGAAGATCCTGCTGCGTACGCAGAGTATTTTTGTTCGTCTGCTTTTTGCCCATGCTTGCCATTGCCTGTTTGAAAGTGCGGACGATCAGCGGGAATGTCTTGATCAGGCTGATCAGACCGCCTGCCGCAACGGCGCCGGCGCCAATGTATCTGACATAAGTACCCCACAGCTCATCGGGGCTGAGGGAAGAAATCGGCCCTTCTCCCGGGAAAATTGTGGCATCTCCGCCGAACAGCGCGATCGCAGGCATAAGTACAAACCAGCTCAGCGTACCGCCGGCCAGCATATAGCTGGAGATCTTCGGTCCGCAGATAAAGCCCACACCGGCCAGTGAGGGAAGTACCTGGATTCCGATCTGGGATCCGGCATAGCCTTTAAATGCATATCCGATCTCGCTGGGGAACAGTTTCAGGCCGTCTGCCACAAACTTATATACTGCGGCAATACCCAGGCCGGAGAATACAGCGCCTGCTTTGCTGCCGCCTTCTTCTCCTGCAAGAAGAACCTCTGCACATGCAGTTCCCTCAGGGAACGGAAGCGTTCCGTGTTCTTCTACGATCAGCGCCTGACGAAGAGGTACCATAAAGCAGACACCCAGGATACCGCCGAACAGCGCGATCAGGAAAATAGTCATTATGCTCGGGAATTCGATTTTTCCCTCCTCAGCCCAAAGAAACAGGGCAGGCAGCGTGAAGATTGCTCCCGCTGCAAGAGACTCACCGGCAGAACCGATAGTCTGTACCAGATTGTTCTCAAGGATGGAATCCCTGCGAAGAATGATACGGATAATTCCCATCGAGATAACAGCCGCCGGAATAGAAGCAGATACTGTCATGCCGACAAGAAGTCCCAGATATGCGTTGGCAGCGCCAAACACAACCGCAAGGATGACACCAATGAGAACAGAGGTTACCGTAAACTCCGGAACGATCTTGTTCGCCGGAATATACGGTTTGAACTCATTTTTGTTGTCCATGATGTTCATTCCTTTCTATATTTTTAACGACTTCTTAACACAGTCCAAACTATTATAGCACTTTGGCCTGATAAAGGAAAGAAGAAATTTATAGAGAAGAGAGGATTGTCCGTAACAGCTCAGCCATCAGGGCCGCAGTTCCAGTATTCTGTCCGCAGTTCTCCGGGCCAGATGCATATTATGGGTAATGACAATAACCCCCATATTCAGCCGGGAAGTTTCCCGGAGGACCACATCCCAGATCTGGGCCTGTGTGATCACATCCAGCATGGTGCTGATCTCATCGCAGATCAGATAGTCTGCTTTGCTCATCAGCGCCCGGGCCACGCAGAAACGCTGCAGTTCGCCGCCGGAGAGCTCCCGGGGAAAACGGTCGAGCCATGCGGGCTCAATGCCGAAAGCATTCAGCATATCTTCATTCAGTCCGCCGCTTTCTTCCAGTACGCGCCTGAGCCGCCAACGGGGATTTACCGCTTTTTCGGGATGCTGGAAGATCAGCTGGACGGGGCAGAGGCCTTTTGCCGGGAGAGGTTTCCCGTCAGCCAGAACCTGTCCTGCGGATGGTTTCAGATATCCGGCCAGTATCATAGCCAGTGTTGATTTGCCGCAGCCGCTTGGCGCAGACAGGGCAAGGCGTTCGCCCTTCTCTACTTTTAAACTCTGGTCTTCGAGGATCCAGGGTTTTTTCGCGTTATATCGGAAATAGATATTTTTTGCTTCAAGAGCCATAGTAACACCTCACTTCCCCGCCCCTCACTCTGCGTACCGGGGGCACATTGGACGTACACCGTCCGGTCCGGAAAGGACAGCGGGGAGCAAAGAGACAGCCCCGGGGGAGATCTCCGGCATAGGGCTGAAAGCCTTCCAGAGGCTGAAACTCATTTTGCGGAAGGGCTTTCCACAGAGCTTTCGTGTACGGGTGACGCAGCGCGTCAGGGCCTTTCTTAAAATCAGACGCAGGTGCAGTCTCAACGGTGGTCCCTGCGTAAAAGACAGAGACTCTGTCAGCAAATTCAAACGCCAGGTCAATATCGTGAGTGATCAAAACAACAGCTCTGCCGGCGTCTGCCATTTCCCGGAACATCTGCAGGGCTTCCAGTGCCTGTCCAAGGCTCATGCCGGGGGTGGGTTCGTCCGCGATGATAAGCTCTGCATCTGTGAGCAGGGCGGTTGATACGAGAATTCTTCTTGCCATACCTCCGGACAGCTGAAAAGGATAGAGCTGTTCTGTTTTCTCCGGCAGCCCGAAACGGCGGAACAGCCCTTTCCGTTTTTCTGTGGGACGGGGCTTTTTGTGTCCGTCAGCCTGCGCGCCCGTCTTCATTAGCGGATCAAGATAGGAGACAGACTGAGGGACCAGGGCAATCTCTGTTCCGCGCAGCGCCTTCTGGCGTTCCGGGGTCAGTTCCTGTCCCTTATAATACATATGTCCGCGAATGGAGGCATTGCCGGGCAGAATACCCAAAACGGCAGAAGAAAGCAGGCTTTTCCCGGAGCCGGAGGAGCCTGCAACGGCAATGATCTCACCAGGATATACGGTAAAATGCAGATCAGATATTGCCTGAAGATCCGTCTGTTCCAGTCCGCGTCCATACATGCGGAAGGAAACAGACAGATCGCGGATTTCCAGTAAGGGTTCTTTTTTGTGTTCCATAGTGTTCTCCTTATTCCTGTGCGTGGAAGGGATCCATGATCATTTTCAGATGTTCCCCCAGTCTGTCCACCAGCAGTATGATGAGTACGAGCATAAGACCGGGCAGCACTGCGGGCCACCACATTCCCGCAGAGAGATATCTCATGCTCTCTGACAGGATGATGCCGATCGCAGGCTGCTCGGGAGACAGTCCGAATCCCAGAAACGATACAGAGGCTTCATGCAGCACCGCATGGGGAAACAAAAGGATCAGCCCGGTAAAAAACTGTGGCGCCAGATGGGGCAGCAGATGGTGCACCAGGATCCATCCGCCGGATTTCCCGAGCTTTCGTGATACAGCCACATACTGTTGTGTGTGCAGCTGAAGCACTTCTCCTCTGATGAGACGTGCCAGTGAACACCAGTGTGTGGCAGCGATTCCGACGAGCAGACCTTTCATCCCTCTTCCCAGTGCAAAAGAGATCAGGATAACCAGGATGGTATGCGGCACGCTCATCACAAGATCGATCACCCAGTTGATAAAAGCATCTGCATATTTGGAACCTGACGCCGCGGCAATGCCTGCGAATACGGCGATCACCGCGCTGATCAGGGAGGCTGCGATCCCTACCGTGATGCTGACGGACATACCTTTCAGAGTACGCATCAGAAGATCCCGTCCCAGGGCGTCTGTGCCAAAAGGGTGCTCCAGGGAAGGAGACTGCCCTGCTTCAAGAAAACTTCCTGCCGCTGCATCTTCGGGAAGGAAGATGCCCAGGACATATATGCCGGTCAGCACAAGAACTATAATGACAGAAAGAAGCACAGTTTTACTGCGCCGGTTTAATTTCTTCATTCCTTCACCTCCCGGATCTGGGGGTCAATGATCCCGTAAAGCAGATCTGCAGCCATATTGCCTGCACAGACAAACAGGGCGGAAAACAGCGTGATGCCCAGGAGCAGCGGTATATCCGCGCTGAGGCCTGCTTCCGATACAGCGCTGCCAAGACCGGGATAGCTGAATACATTTTCTGCCAGGACGGAACCGCCGAACAGTTCCGAAAAGGAAGCAAACTGCAGGGTCAGTGCCGGAAGAAGAATATTTCGCAGCCCATGGCGGCGGAGAATGGACCATTCCCCTTCCCCTCTGGCCCGTGCAAAGAGAACGTATTCGCTGTCAAGTACGTCTGAGAGTTTCTGCCTTGTGTGCAGGGCGATGCTGGAAAAGGACATCAGAGCCAGCGTAAAAGCGGGCAGGATCAGGTGATGGATTTTCTGCCAGACAGTCACATTTTCACTGAGCACGCCTGCCGGAGCAGAAAATCCCACTGGAAACCATTTCAGCCACACGGAAAATACCAGCAGGAATACAAGTCCCAGCCAAAATGTGGGGACAGAGCTGAGGATATAACAGACTTTTTTAAGGATTTTATCCGGCCACCGCTCCCGGTACATTCCCATGACGCAGCCCAGAAGGAAGCCCAGCACGCCGGATATCACCCAGGCGCAGAGCATCAGAGCCAGGGAATTCAAAAAACGTTCGCCGATAATATCTGCCACAGGCCTGCGGTAAACGGAGGATTCTTCCAGATCTCCGTGAAGAAGATCAGTGAGCCAGTTCATATACCGTTCTGCGGGCGGTTTATCCACGCCCCAGTAATCTTCGATCTGGGCGCGCTGTTCCGGGGAAACGGCGGTTCCCAGTCCTGTAATATACTGCTGCACCGGATCGACAGGCGACGCGCTTATCAGTACAAAGGAAATAATGCTTACAGCCAGCAGCAGAGAGATGATTTTAATACTATGCATGAAGAAAATGCGGCCCAGCCGCGGCAAGGTTCCTTTCAACAGATACGCCTCCATTTACATTATACGTCCCAGGTCCACTCCTGAAGATTCTGGATCAGGGGCAGGCCGTGGCCATGCCCGTGGATCGGCTGCTCTCCTATGGAGAGTCCGTCCCGGACGTAGGTGACATGATCCAGATTGACGATCCAGACCCAGGGGCAGGCTCCTTTCATGGCGGTGCCTGTCGTGCCGTCCCACTGTACATTTTTCCAGTTTTCATAGGCTTCTTCTACAGTCAGCGCTTTCATGGCTGCATTCAGATATCCGTCAGTCACATCGCTCGTGTAGCCTTCCGGGTTGTAAAAATCATCCAGAAGAGCGCCCTCGGACCGGTACAGATAATAGGTTTCATTCGGGTTTGCAGAGCCCCAGCCCATCATCACGGCCTCGGAGAACATGCGCCGTGTGATGTCGTCCCAGCTTGTGCCCTCTACATTGATCTGGATGCCAATTTCCCTTATCTGTTCTGAGGCGGCCATTGCGACAGCCTGGCGTACAGAATCCCCGGCAGGATAGAGACAGGAGAATTCCGCTTTCAGACCGTTCTTTTCCACAATGCCGTCTCCGTCCGTATCCGTCCATCCGGCGTCGGAGAGAAGCTGTTTTGCGTACTCCACATCTGTTTCGATCACGACTTCCGGGTTGTTCCAGGGCATCCCGTCGTTTTCAGAGTAGGCCGGCCTTCCGTAGCCGTTTAGGACCACATCAGCGATCTGCTGACGGTCAATGGCATAGGCGATGGCCTGCCGGATTTCCAGATTGCAGGTCACATTGTTCCCGACAGGAGCGCCGCTTTCTGTGGTTTGGCCTTCATCCGGCAGGACAGGGAGCGTAAAGCCCCGGTTGTCGGCGGAAGGAATGGCTTCTATATGATAACCATCCGCCTCTGCTGCAGCCAGAGCGGCAGAGGAGTATGCCACGTCTACTTCTCCCGCCTGGACGGCCGCAAGGGCCGCATCCTCGGACATGAACACAACCGTTACATTTTTAATGGCGGGTGTTTCGCCATAGTAATTTTCGTTGGCGGTGAAGATGATCTGCTCCTGTGGATCCCACTCCACAAACCGATAGGGGCCGGAGCCGACAGGGTGGGTTCCGTAATCTTCATCATAGGCATGCTCGGGCACAATGCCGATGGACGCAAGCGTATTGAGAAAAACGGAAGTGGGACGGGACAGAGTTATGACGACCGTCGTATCATCCGGGGCGGATGCACTTTCCATATATGTCAGATCAACGGAACTCTGTGCTTTTTTTGCGGTTTCAAGGGTAAAGGCAACATCAGAAGCAGTGACCTTTTCGCCGTCGGTAAAATATGCATCGTCCCGAAGCGTAAAGGTCCATGTGAGACCATCCTCAGATAAAGAATATCCGGTGGCCAGATCATTCTCAAAAGTCAGATCAGAAGTATACCTTACCAGGGTGCTCTGTACGATCGGGGAATTTCCATGCCCCCAGCCCTGAGTGGGATCCAGTGTTTCCGGTTCAGAGCCGATGGCGATTATCACGCTGTCATTTTCCCGGGGAGAATCTGCTCCGGCCTGGCCGGAAACGCCGTTCCCGCATGAGGCAGATGAGACAACGGCGATCACGCTTAAAAGTATAGCTGAAATTTTTTTGAAGTTCATATGCGATTTCCTTTGTTATCAGTCAGTAATTTCTATTTCAGTTCGTTTATAAGAGAGAGCGCTTCAGAAAAACTGATCTTTTTTTCTTCTGCTATGCGGCAGATGTCATCATATTCATATTTGCGGCGCTCTGTTCCGTAACCGAATGAAACTTTGCGGCGGACGGCGCCGTAAGGCGTTTCCACTGTTTCAATGCGGCGTTCAAGGACATACCGGCGGAGCAGGTTTTCCCGGATCCCAATGGTAGTGGTATGCCGGAATACTGCGCGGATCACATCTTCTCTCTGCGCTTTGCGGCACATAATATGGATCAGAGTCCCGGGACGGTTTTTTTTCATGCCGACGGGTACGGTGTATACATCCAGCGCCCCGGCGGCGAAAAGCCGTTCTGTGGCAAACCCTATGGCTTCGCCGGTCATATCATCTACATTGCAGCTTAATTCGCAGATTTCATCCTCCGGAACGTCTGTCTCGCCCAGGATTGCCCGTATGCAGTTGGCGGCTTCAAAATCTTTCCGGCCCATGCCGTATCCGATAGCGAAAGGCTTCAGGACAGGCATTTCTCCGAAACGACCGGCAAAATATTTCAGAAGAGCTGCTCCTGTGGGCGTACAGAGTTCCCCCCTGATGCTTCCGCCATAGACAGGCACGCCCTGCAAAATATGTGCGGTGGCAGGCGCAGGAACAGGAAGAATGCCGTGGGCGCAGCGAACCTGGCCGCTGCCTGTGTGGACAGGCGAAACGACAACTTCATCAGGAGACAGCCGGTCCATCAGCAGGCAGACTGCCGTAATATCAGCAACAGCATCCATTGTTCCAACTTCATGGAAATGGATGTCAGAAACCGGTACCCCGTGAACATGGCTTTCTGCTTCTGCGATCAGTCCGTAGACCGCCATGATATCGTCCTGTACGTGCCCGGGCAGTGCAGGGAGACCCCGCACAATATGCCCGATCTCTTGTATGCTGCTGTGATGATGCCCGTGGGGGCGTCCGTGTTCGCCGCCATGGTGATGATGTCCATGTTCGCTGTCATGGTGGTGGTGCCCGCATTCGGCATCATGGACGTGTTCATCGCCGTGCCCGTGGTCATGACCGTGTATGTGCTCATGCGCGTCGGTTCCCGGCAGACAGACGTCAGCGCTTTCTTCCTCTGCGCCGTTTACCGTTACGGATATCTGCGTGCCGGTGATGCCGCATTTTACAACTGTTTTTTTCTCAAAGGCCACGCCGGGGATCCCCAGCGCGTTCAGTTCGCTTATAAATTTATCGGGGTCGGGCAGAAGTTCCAGCAGGGCTGCTGTCAGCATATCTCCGGCCGCGCCCATTTGACAGTCCAGATATAAAGTACGCAAAATTATCCCTCCCTTTTTCTGTTCATGTGGTTGATCCTGTCTGCAAGAAATCCCGCGCCGAATCCATTGTCGATATTGACGACAGAGACACCGCTTGCACAGGAATTAAGCATTGCCAGCAGGGCCGACAGGCCGTTGAATGACGCGCCGTAGCCTACGCTTGTGGGAACACCGATTACCGGGCAGTCCGCAAGCCCTCCGATTACGCTGGTAAGAGCGCCTTCCATTCCGGCGACAGCGATGATCACGCTGGCGTTCATAATATCGTCCAGATGGGACAGTGTCCGGTGAAGCCCCGCCACGCCTACGTCATAAAGGCGGACAACTTCACTTCCAAGCACAGAAGCGGTCACGGCCGCTTCCTCGGCCACCGGGATATCGCTTGTACCCCCTGTGGCAACCACGATTTTACCAATCCCGTCAGGCTCGGGAACCGGTCCGATGATGCCGCATCGTGCATTTTTCTCGTAGCGCAGAGGATGCGCTTTCTGTACTTCCTGCGCGGATCCGTCCGATAATCGGGTAATCAGGATCGTTTCCTGCCCGTTTCGGAGCATGGCGTCTGCAATTCCCGCAATCTGTTCCGGTGTTTTGCCGGCGCCGTAAATTACCTCCGCGGCGCCCTGGCGCAGCGTCCGGTGTGTGTCGACTTTGGCGTAGCCGATATCTTCAAATGGCTTTACTTTTAATTTTAATACAGCTTCTTCTACGGAAATTTTGCCGTCCCGGACATTTTCCAGGAGCTGCCTTGTGTCGTCATTCATTTTCTTACCTCCAGATCAAGCACTATACTTTTATAGTATTTCTTCAGACGGGTCAAAATCTCTTCCCGCTTTTCAAGCAGCAGATACAACTGGTCCTCCGGCAGCTGCAGCCTTGCATGCCCATTCTGCCAGCGGACGCGGAAATCTGTAAATCCCAGGGAAAACAGATAATCTTCCGCCAGTTCTGTTATTTTAAGCTTTTCAGTTGTGATTTTCTCTCCGGTGGAAATTCTTGTGGCAAGACAGGCGTAGGCCGGCTTGTTCCAGGTGAAAAGCCCTGCAGCCTTTGAAAGACGGCGGATTTCCTGCTTTGTCAGCCCACATTCGCGCAGAGGAGAGCGGACGGACAGTTCTCTCAGGGCGCGCATTCCCGGGCGGTCCTGTGCGTCGTCCGAAGCGTTCGTACCGTCCAGGAGGACAGAAAAGCCGTCTGCGTCCGCCGCTTTCATGACGGCGGTGAAAATTGCTGTTTTGCAGTGGTAACAGCGGTCTGCCGGATTTTCTGCCACCTGTGGGACAGAAAGCACAGACTGTTCAAGTACGGTTATATCTGTTCCGATATCCTGAGCAAGACGCACCGCATCTTCCAGTTCGAACCGTGGCTGAAATTCCGATTTTACATAATAAGCCCGCACTTCTTCGGCATATTTTTTTGCGGCGTACAAAAGGTATGCGGAATCCACGCCGCCTGAAAAGGCGATGGCGGTCTTTGGATGCGATGTAAAAAAATCCTGTAAAGTCAATAGTCATCCTCCCAACAGAAACAGCACACAGATTCCCTTCAGAGAATATGTGTGCTGTCTAAGCATACGGTTTCTTACAATAATAATATAAATGGAAAACAGAGTTCCTGCAGAAGCGGCAGGTCTGCCGCTTCGCAAATTTATTTGCTCGTTTTAAAAATGTCAGCGCTTCTGCACTGATACAGGCAGCTTCCTGCTGCCGGAAAAATTTTACATGATTTGCGCTGCAAAGTCAAGAATTTTATATATGGAGCTGCTCTTCCATTTTTAAGCAGTTATATGGCTTCCCCGATGATTTAGCGGCAGTTATTTTTATTAGACAGAACCGACAATTCGTCTAACACGTCCTGGATCAGTTTACTGATGTTTAAACTGCTGACTCCTACTACAATATTATCGCAGTGATTGACAGGAATGAGAATACGTCGGGCGCTGCTCTGTGCTACTGCCTTTGCCATAGCCGGAGTGATCTCCCCGTGGAGGGCATCTGCGATCACAATGCCTACAGGGCCGGTGATAACATCTGCTTTCCGGCTGTTTACAATGACTGCATTCTCCCCGGTGGCGGCGATGTCTGCTCCGGCTTTGAGCATAGCGGAAGTAGCTGCTGAGTTTGTGCCGACCGCTGTGACAAAAGCGTCGGGGATATTTTCTTTGACTGCGGAGACAAGCTGTCTTCCAATACCGCCTCCCTGGGCGTCGATAATAAGTATATTCATGTGAAATATTCCTCCTGTTCCTGCACATTCTTCCATGTACATATATCATAAACGACACAGGCCGCCGCGTCTATCAAAAGTCTTATACAGATTCAAAATCCGGTGTCAAAATGATTTTACATCGAAGATCATGGGATTTCAAATGCAGCTTCTCTGAAATTTGATGTTATTTGCCGTAAAATGTGGTACACTTTTATTCATGGGAGGATACACAGGTGGAAGCATATACGAGTTTTGCGTCGGTGTACGACACGTTTATGGACAATGTCCCCTATGAGAAATGGGGGAGTTATATATGCAGTATGCTATGTAAATATGGTATTAATGACGGCATTGTGCTGGATCTTGGATGTGGAACCGGGACGATGACAGAATTTCTTGCCGGGTACGGCTATGACATGATCGGAGTGGATAATTCGGAGGACATGCTGGAACTGGCAATGGAAAAACGCCTGAAGTCCGGTCATGACATCCTGTATCTTCTGCAGGATATGCGTGCGTTTGAACTGTACGGCACAGTCAGGGCAGTCGTGAGTGTCTGTGATTCTGTCAACTATATGACAGAGCCGGAAGACTTAAGAGAGGTGTTCCGCCTTGTCAACAATTATCTGGATCCGGGCGGCATTTTTCTTTTTGATTTTAACACAGACTATAAATACCGCGAAGTCATGGGAGACTGCACGATCGCGGAAGACAGAGGAGACTGCAGTTTTATCTGGGACAATTACTATTATGAAGAGGAGCAGATCAACGAGTATGATCTGACTCTGTTTATCCGGGAAGCTGCAGCAGGTGAAGGTACAGGACAGCTGTACCGGAAGTATACAGAAACCCATTACCAGAGGGGGTATACTCTGGACGAGATCAAAGAGCTGCTTCAGAGCGCCGGGCTGATATTCCGGGAGGCGCACGATATGGAGACGGGCAGAGAAGTTTCGGAAAAAAGCGAGAGGATCTGCGTGATCGCAGAAGAATCAGGGAAGGAGATATAAAGGATGAAAGACTATATTGTAAGGGCGGCCGCCGCAAATACACAGATACGCGCGTTTGCCGCAGTGACCACGGATATTGTGGAGGAAGCCAGACAGAGACATAATACAAGTCCGGTGGCGACGGCGGCGTTGGGACGCCTGATGACTGGCGGAGTGATGATGGGAAGCATGATGAAAAATCCCGGGGATATCCTGACGCTTCAGATTAAATGTTCCGGCCCTGTCGGCGGCCTGACCGTAACTGCTGACAGCCAGGGCAGCGTGAAAGGATATGTACACAACCCGGATGTCATGCTGCCGCCGAAGAACGGCAAGCTGGATGTGGGAGGCGCGCTGGGACAGGGCGTGCTGACTGTGATACGGGATATGGGGATGAAGGAGCCTTATTCCGGTCAGACGATCCTCCAGACCGGAGAGATAGCGGAAGACCTGACTTACTATTTTGCCACATCTGAACAGATCCCCTCTTCTGTAGGGCTGGGCGTGCTGATGGAGGGAGACAACACCGTGCGCTGCGCAGGCGGTTTTATCGTGCAGGTGATGCCCTTTGTGGAAGATAAGGTGCTTGATAAACTGGAAGAAAATATCGGAAAGATCCGTCCGGTAACGGCCATGCTGGACAACGGCCATACCCCGGAAGAGATGCTCCGGGAGGTGCTGGAAGGGTTGGACGTAGAATTCACAGATACCCTGCCGGCACAGTTTTCCTGTAACTGTTCCAAAGAAAGGATCGAGAAAGCGATCATCAGTATCGGGAAGAAAGAAATTCAGTCCATGATCGACGACGGGAAAGATATCGAAGTGAAATGCCACTTCTGTAATACAGCATACAACTATACCGTGGATGAACTGAAAGAGCTGTTGAAGAAGGCAAAAGTGTGAAAAAAGTGTGAACGGGGACGTAGTAAAACCGGGTTTTACTACGTCCCCAATGAAAGAGGAGAAGAAAATGAAACATGGATTTGTAAAGGTGGCAGCGGCCACTCCTGACATCCGGGTGGCGGATGTGAAGTTTAATACAGGGAAAATATGTGAGGCGATCGGGGAGGCGTCCGACAACAGGGCAAAGGTTATCGTATTTCCTGAACTGTGTGTGACAGGATATACCTGCGGGGATCTGTTTACACAGGATATCCTTCTGAAAGAAGCGAAAAAGGCGCTCTTCAGGATAGCGGAGTATACGGCAGACAAAGATATCCTTGCCTTTGTGGGCGTACCTCTTGAGATGGACGGCAAACTTTATAATGTGGCCGCCGCGCTCAATGAGGGAAAGGTGATCGGGCTTACCACGAAGACGTTTCTTCCCAATTATGGAGAGTTTTATGAGATGCGCCAGTTTACGCCGGGACCGGAGGAGGCGCGGTACATTTCATTCGGGGGAGAGGAGGTTCCGTTTGGGCCGCAGATTCTTTTCGCGGCTGACGGGATGGACAGCCTGATCGTGGCGGCGGAGATCTGCGAGGATGTGTGGTCGCCCATTCCGCCAAGTATCCATGCGGCTCTGGAAGGCGCCACGGTAATTGTGAACTGCTCGGCCAGCGATGAGACGATTGGAAAAGATACCTATCGAAGAGAGCTGATCTCCGGGCAGTCGGCCCGCCTGATCGCAGGTTACGTCTATGCCAATGCGGGAGAGGGAGAGTCCACAACAGACGTGGTTTTCGGAGGTCACAATATTATCGCAGAAAACGGAGCTATCCTAAAACAGGCCCGCCGGTACCACAATGAGATCATATATTCCGAACTGGACATTCAGAGGATCGTCAGTGAACGCCGCAGAAACACCACATTTAAGACTGCCGGGCGCCATTCGCTGATCAAGGTTCCTTTCCATATAATAAATGAGAAAACTTCTCTTACCAGGCATTTTCCGAAGATGCCCTTTGTCCCGGCAAACGAGCGCATCCGTGCAAAACGGTGTGAGGAAATCCTCACCATCCAGGCTGTGGGACTGAAAAAACGACTTGCCCATACGAAAGCAAAGACAGCGGTCGTGGGTATTTCCGGTGGTCTGGACTCTACGTTGGCGCTTCTGGTGACCGGACGGGCTTTTGATATGCTGGGACGGGATAAAAAGGATATTATTGCGGTGACGATGCCCTGTTTCGGAACAACAGACCGCACCTATCAAAATGCCTGTGAAATGTCCAAAAAAGTGGGAGCCACGCTGATGGAAGTGCCCATCGGCGAGGCGGTGAATATTCATTTCCGGGACATCGGCCAGGATCCTCAGTGCCATGATGTGACTTACGAGAATTCGCAGGCGAGAGAGAGAACGCAGGTGCTTATGGATATCGCCAACCGGACAGGGGGTATGGTGATCGGTACCGGAGATATGTCCGAGCTGGCTCTCGGCTGGGCTACCTACAATGGCGATCATATGTCCATGTACGGGGTAAACGCTTCGGTGCCTAAGACGCTGGTGCGCCACCTCGTTCAATATGCGGCAGATGAGACCGAGGACCGGGAACTGCGGAAAGTCCTCTATGATGTGCTTGATACCCCGGTGAGTCCCGAACTGCTTCCGCCCAAGGACGGAGAGATCGCCCAGCGCACGGAAGATCTTGTGGGTCCCTATGAACTGCATGATTTCTTCCTGTATTATATGCTGCGGTTTGGATATGAGCCGAGTAAGATATTCCGCCTGGCAGAGAGGGAGTTTTCAGACGAATATGACAATGTGACGATACTGAAATGGCTGGAGACATTCTGCCGGAGATTTTTCTCCCAGCAGTTCAAGCGCTCCTGCCTGCCGGACGGCCCGAAGGTAGGGACCGT
This sequence comes from Candidatus Mediterraneibacter avicola, assembly GCA_019115385.1. Classification (GTDB taxonomy): domain Bacteria; phylum Bacillota; class Clostridia; order Lachnospirales; family Lachnospiraceae; genus Mediterraneibacter; species Mediterraneibacter avicola. Next base: position 75,847 of record DXDR01000014.1, read on the forward strand.
GGCGCTGTCGCCCAGAGGAGACTGGAGAATGCCAAGCGATGCCTGTGTGGACGTATGGATGAAAGACCTGGGGAATATTTCTCTGACGGACCGTATCTGACAGGAAGGATAGTATGGGAAAACAGTCGGGATTTGTTTTATGAAAAAAAGAAGGAGATACGCCATGAAACTGATCAGAACCGAGGACGCTGTGGGGAGCGTGCTCTGCCACGATATTACACAGATCATACCGGGAGAGGTAAAAGACGCCGTGTTCCGCAAAGGGCATGTAGTGACTGAAGAGGACATCCCGGTCCTCCTCTCTGTGGGAAAGGAGCATCTGTATGTGTGGGAAGCACAGGAAGGGATGCTTCACGAAAATGACGCGGCAGAAGTGCTGCGCCGGATCTGCCAGGGGGAGCATATGAAAGCTTCTGCGCCGAAGGAGGGGAAGATCGAGTTGACGGCGGAGTGCGATGGGCTTTTGAAGATTGACCGGGAAAAGCTGCAGCAGGTCAACGCCCTGGGCCAGATGGTGCTGGCCTCCCGGCACGGAGATTTCCCTGTGAAAAAAGGGGATAAGATCGTAGGGATGCGGGTCGTGCCTCTGGTGATCGAGGAAGAGAAGATGAACCGTGCAGAGGAGATCTGCGGGGGAAAACCGATCTTCCGCCTGCTTCCGTTCCAAAAGATGAGGGCGGGGATCGTGACAACCGGGAATGAAGTGCTTTCCGGCAGGATCAAAGATCAGTTTACTCCGGTGGTCGTAAGCAAACTGGAAGAAGCAGGCATGGAAGTTATGGGAAATGTGCTGGCCGGAGACGATACAGAAAAAGTCACCGGGGCGATCCGGGAGTGGCTGGATAAAGGCGCGGAAATGGTAGTCTGCACCGGAGGTATGAGTGTGGATCCGGATGACAGGACGCCTCTGGCTATCCGCAACGCGTCGGATACTGTGGTCACCTACGGCGCTCCGGTGCTGCCCGGAGCCATGTTCATGCTGGCCTATGCAGGAAAAGTGCCGGTAGTGGGACTTCCGGGATGTGTGATGTATGCCAGGAGAACGATATTTGATCTGGTACTCCCGCGGCTCGCGGCAGGCGAGAGACTGCAGGCGGAAGATTTTACCGGAATGGGGGAAGGCGGACTGTGCCTGAACTGTGAAGTGTGCACATATCCGAACTGCGGATTCGGAAAATAGAAGGGGGATAAAAGTTGAACAATTTTTACGCCAGGCTTTTAGAGGAACTGGAAAATACGGAAAACGACATCTGGGTCGAGACAGTTCTGACCGGCGAACATGCAGGGGAGAAGCGCATATCCCGCTCAGAGGGAAACGGAAGAAGTGAAGACCCTGCAAATTCAGCGCAGGAGCCCCGGCGAATTTTCCGGGAGCAGGCCGGCCATGTGCCGCGTCTGATCATCTGCGGCGCCGGCCATGTGTCTGCGCCCATTATCCAGATGGGAAAAATGCTGGGCTTTTTTGTTACCGTGCTGGAAGACCGGCCGAAGTTTGCAGATAACGCCAGAGCCGCAGGAGCGGATGAAGTGATCTGCCAGCCCTTTGGGGAAGGTCTGGCCGGAATAAAGGGAAACGCGAATTCCTGGTTTGTGATCGTCACCCGGGGGCACCGCTATGACATGGAGTGTCTGGAATCCATCCTTGGAAAGCAGTATGCTTATGTGGGGATGATGGGCAGCAGGCGCAGGACGCAGATCGTCAAAGAGCAGCTTCACAAAAAGGGAGTGGACCGGGCCGTGCTGGACGGAGTACACACACCCATCGGGCTTAAGATCCATGCGGAGACGCCGGAAGAGATCGCAGTGTCCGTGATGGCAGAAATCATCCAGATTAAAAACAGCGAAAAGAAAACCGGGGGATATTCACCGGAACTGCTTCAGGCGCTGACTCAGGATGACGGGAGAAAGAAGGTGCTGGCAGTCATCATCTCAAGAAAGGGCTCCGCGCCCCGGAGTGTGGGAACAAAGATGCTGATCCGTGAGGACGGCACATGCCTGGGGACGATAGGCGGAGGCTGTATTGAAAGCGAAGTGATACAGAAGGCTCTGCTTATGATGCGGGCCGGGCAGCCGGCCTTCCGGCTGTGTACCGTGGATATGACGGCGGACGCGGCGGAAGAGGAAGGAATGGTCTGTGGAGGAACCGTGGAGGTTATGCTGGAGATGGAGCCGGTATGAGAAAATCCATTTAACGGAGCGGCGGCCGTTTACGCCCGCGCCGGCAGACAGCGGCAATGGGCGGAAATTTCAAGTATTCTGTCATTTTTTTCTATATCAATTCAAAATTTTCCCCTGCTATAATCGTGGTACATATGTACAAAACGAAAGGCAGGGGAAAGTCATGGAAATCAAAAATCCCATTCTTCGGGGATTCAATTCAGACCCAAGTATTGTAAGGGTGGATGGCACCTATTATATTGCAACCTCTACGTTTGAGTGGTGGCCGGGAGTGCAGATCCATATGTCAAAAGATCTGGCGAACTGGAAGCTGATCACGCATCCGCTGAACGAAAAGAGGCTGCTTGATATGACAGGCAACCTGGATTCCGGCGGGATCTGGGCGCCGGATCTCTCCTATTATGACGGAAAATTTTATCTTGTATATACAGACGTGAAGGTGACCGACGGATCCTTTAAGGACTGTATCAATTATCTGATCACGGCCGAGGACATTATGGGGCCCTGGTCCGACCCGGTCATGCTCAATACGGCCGGATTCGACGCGTCATTGTTTCACGATGACGACGGCAGAAAATATCTTGTAAACCAGTACTGGGATCCGAGAGGATGGCATCATCCCTTCTACGGCATTATGTGTACGGAGTATTCTGAGGCAGAGAAAAAACTGATCGGCAAACCCTGGGTCATCTATAAGGGGACGGAGGAGAAGTTTACAGAAGGCCCCCATTCCGTGTGTTTCAGAACCGTCATCCTGACATCACGCTTACAGTGGTGAATGCAAATAAAGCGGTACAGGGAATGATACGCCATGTCACATATCAGCAATAAATGCACCCTTCACAGATGAGGCGGAGCCGGCTTCTTTTCAAATAAGAAGCCGGCTCCGCTGCATTTATGAAGAGCGCTGTGCCTTACAGATGAATCCTCGTTCCGGTCTTTCCAAGGATTCCGTCTTTTGCTTTTTCCAGAAGAGTGATAAGGGCCTGTCTGCCGGGCTTGGATTCGGCAAACTCTACAGCTGCCTGTACTTTCGGCAGCATAGAACCCGGTGCAAAATGACCTTCTTCTATGTACTGTTTCGCCTCTTCAACCGTGATGTCATCCAGCCATTTTTCGTCCGGTTTTCCGTAGTTAATGGCTGCCTTTTCCACGGCGGTCAGGATAATGAGAAAATCCGCGTCCAGTTCTTTTGCCAGCAGACAGCTTGCAAAATCTTTGTCGATAACCGCGCTGGCTCCCTTTAAGTGATTGCCCTGACGGGTAACCGGAATACCGCCGCCTCCGCAGGCGATTACAAGATCGCCGGAATCTACCATTGTGCGGATCGTTCCGATCTCTATGATCTCCTGTGGTTTTGGAGAAGCGACAACACGACGATAGCCGCGGCCGGCGTCTTCTTTCATTATATAATCATATTTCTCTGCCATCAGATCAGCCTGTTCCTTTGTCAGGAAACGTCCGATGGGCTTTGACGGTTTCTCAAATGCCGGGTCATCCGCATCCACGCGCACCTGTGTGATCATAGTTGCCACGGGAATATCGTCGATTCCCCGGTTTAGCAGCTCCTCCCTGAGGGCGTTCTGCAGGTCGTAGCCGATATACGCCTGGCTCATGGCAACACAGACGGACAGCGGCGTGTTCGGCTGCTGGGGATCTTCATGGGTCAGAGCGATCATGGCGTTGTTTACCATTCCGACCTGAGGGCCGTTGCCGTGGGCGACCACGACTTCACAGCCTTCCTGGATAAGATCTACGATAGCCCTGGAAGTGATTTTAACTGCTTTCATCTGTTCCGGCAGGGTATTGCCGAGAGCATTTCCGCCCAGGGCAATGACGATACGTTTTTTCTTTTCCATAGCGGGCCTCCTGTATCAGTCCTCTTTGACAGCGGCGATCGTCTCTACCTCGCAGAGAACGCCTTTCGGAAGCGCCTTTACAGCCACGCAGGAGCGGGCCGGCTTTCCGGTAAAGTATTTTGCATAAATTTCATTAAATGCTGCAAAATCTCCCATATCTGCAAGGAAGCAGGTTGTCTTTACCACGTCTGTGAAGGAGGCACCCTGGCTTTCCAAAAGTGCCTTTACATTCTGCATTACCTGCTCTGTCTGCTCTTCGATGGTAGTTCCTACAACTTCTCCTGTTTCCGGTGAGAGAGGAATCTGTCCGGAAAAGAACGCGATGCCGTTCAGGATGATTCCCTGAGAATAAGGGCCGATAGCTGCGGGTGCGTTTTTTGTATCTACATATTTTAACATGGTTCGTTTTCCTCCTGATGATAAGATTACTTTTGGTGAGTAGATGTTCGGCCGCGTCAGATGGCTGAACGGTTATTATTTAAAGATCCTCGGTGTTGATCTTTCTTCCAGTTTTTTCAGGATGTCAGCCGGATCGGCGAATTTTGCAAGGAAGATCATAGCTGCGATAATATACGGCTTGTAGCTTGCCTCTTTGTAAAGCGGATCTCTGTAGCGGTCAAATACACTTGCGTCAACTTCGCCTTCTTCGCAGCTTACGCCTGTGATGTCGGCCGGCAGACAGTGCAGATACAGAGCTTTTCCGTCTTTTGTTGTTTTCATCAGTTCTTCTGTGCATGCCCAGTCCTTGTGCTGTGCATTCTGAGCCAGCAGCTCTTTCTCCAGTTCCTTGATTCCCTCGAAGTCACCGTTTCCGTACAGTTCCGTACGTTTTTCCATAGCTGCGAAAGGAGCCCAGCTCTTCGGATATACGATATCTGCGTCCTTAAACGCCTCTTCCATGCTGTTTGTCTTTGTGAAGGAGCCGCCGGATTTCTTTGCATTTTCAGCAGCGACAGCCTCAACCTCCGGGAATACCTCGTATCCTTCGGGATGAGCCAGGACAACGTCCATTCCGAAACGTGTCATCAGGCCGATCACACCCTGGGGAACAGAGAGCGGCTTTCCGTAGGACGGAGAGTAAGCCCAGGACATTGCAATCTTCTTTCCTTTGAGATTTTCAACTCCTCCGAACTCGTGGATAATGTGGAGCATATCCGCCATTGCCTGTGTCGGGTGGTCAATATCGCACTGCAGGTTTACAAGAGTCGGTTTCTGCTCCAGGATCCCGTCTTTATTTCCCTGGGTTACCGCGTCAACAACTTCGTGCATGTAAGCATTTCCCTTTCCGATGTACATATCGTCGCGGATGCCGATGACGTCAGCCATAAAGGAAATCATGTTTGCCGTCTCCCGGACCGTCTCGCCGTGTGCCACCTGGGATTTGCCCTCGTCCAGATCCTGCACCTCAAGGCCTAACAGATTGCAGGCAGACGCAAATGAGAAACGGGTACGTGTAGAGTTGTCGCGGAAAAGAGAAATACCCAGGCCGCTTTCAAATACCTTTGTGGAAATGTTGTTCTCTCTCATGTAGCGCAGTGCGTCTGCAACAGTAAATACAGCTTCCAGCTCGTCGTCTGTCTTCTCCCATGTCAGGAAAAAGTCTCCATTGTACATCTCCTTGAAGTTCAGCTTGTTCAGCTTATCAATATAATCCTGTAATGTTTTCATGTTGTGTATCCTCCTTAATTACTGAAATTTAAAATCGATGTTTACTTGCAGTAGCATTCCGGCAGCGCTGCATACACAGCCGCGCATGTCACCAGATCCTGTTTCCATGTCTTTTCGTTCGGTGCGTGTGCCTGTGCTTCTGCTCCGGGCCCGAATCCGATGCACGGGATTCCGTTTCTTCCCATGATGGACACACCGTTGGTGGAGAAGGTCCACTTGTCTGTCAGCGGGCGGCTCTGGCGCATTTCCAGTGTTTCCTCAGCGCCGATCCTCTTGTCTCCGTAGAGGGAAGTATATGCTTTTTCGAGAGCCTTTGTGACCTTGTGGTCTTTCGGGATCGCCCATGTGGGGAAGTAGCACTCGATCTCATATACACATCCTGTGTAGGACGGGCGGTCATAGTTGTACATGGATACGACTACGTCGTCGCCGTATTTCTGTACGCTGGGAAGTGCGCGGATCTCGTCCAGGCAGCTCTCCCATGTTTCACCGAACGTCATGCGGCGGTCAAGAGATACCGCACAGGAGTCGGCAACCGCACAGCGGCTGGGGGATGTATAGAAGATCTGAGATACGGTTACAGTGCCCCGGCCCAGGAAACGTGCCTCCTCCCAATCCGGGTTATATTTCGGGTTCAGCATTTTTACGAGACCTTTGATCTCTGTCTCATCTGCGTCATCGTTTTCATTGAGGGCGCGTACATCCTGAAGGATATCGGCCATCTTGTAGATCGCGTTGTCGCCGCGTTCTGGAGCAGAACCATGGCAGGAAACGCCTTTTACGTCAATACGGATTTCCATACGTCCGCGCTGCCCACGGTAGATGCCTCCGTCTGTAGGCTCTGTGGAAACAACGAATTCCGGGCGGATTTTATCTTCATTAATAATGTACTGCCAGCACAGTCCGTCGCAGTCCTCTTCCTGTACGGTTCCCACGACCATTATCTTGCATCCCTCAGGGATCAGATCCAGATCCTTCATGATCCTGGCTCCGTAAACTGCGGATACAAGGCCTCCGCACTGATCGGATACGCCGCGGCCGCCGATTTCAGTCTCGTTTTCATAGCCTTCGTAAGGATCAAATGTCCAGTTGTCGATATTTCCAATGCCAACGGTATCGATATGTGCATCGTATGCGATGATCTTTTCACCGGTTCCCATATAGCCGATTACATTTCCCTGAGGATCTATGATAACTTCGTCAAAATCCAGCTTCTTCATTTCAGCTGCGATCGTATCAATGTGCGCTTTTTCATCGCAGCTCTCCCCCGGGTTTCTTACAATAGCGCGCAGAAATGCGGTCATGTCCTTCTGATATCCCTGCGCAGCTTCTTTGATTTTGTTGAAATCCATAATTTTTCTCTCCTTTTAATAAGTGATAAAATGATAACGACATGGTGCGGCCAGGTTTCCGGGCGGCGGAGGGAGCCGTCCCGGAATACCCTGACACAAAAAGTTGAAAGGTTGCTTTATGGTAAGGAAACAGCCGGATTATCTGTCGTTTCCGTCCCAAACAATGGATTTGTAGCGGTCCGGATCTGTGTCGCCTTCCGTGGAGAAGAGGAGGACCTTAGAGGTCTCGTCCAGTCCCAGATGTTCTCTGAGAGGGCGATATTCTTCCATAGTCATAATGCAGGCCAGCACGCCGAAAGGCGCGGCGCCGGATTCGCCGGATGTTACAGGCTGGTCTCCTTTAATGGGAGCGGCCAGCATACGCATTCCCTTTGCAGCCGCCCAGTCAGGAGCAGCGACAAAAGTATCTACATGATTTTTCAGGATATCCCAGGAAATCGTGTTCGGTTCACCGCAGGCAAGCCCTGCCATGATCGTCTCCATATCTCCGTCAACAATACGGATATCTCCGTCTGCAGCACAGGCTCCTTTGTACAGGCAGGCAGCGGCTTCTGCTTCTACAACGACTACCTTTGGCGGATTGTCGGGATAGCGGTTGGCAAAATATCCCTGAACAGCTCCGGCCAAGGAGCCGACTCCGGCCTGGATAAAGACATGAGTGGGGCGGTCACATCCTGCGCTGTGAAGCTGTTCGTCAGCCTCCATCGCCATTGTCCCGTATCCCTGCATGATCCAGGAAGGAATCTCTTCATATCCGTCCCATGCAGTATCCTGTACCATAACGCCGTTCTCTGTCTTTTCCGCCATCGCATTTGCCATACGGACGCATTCGTCATAGTTATATTCCTCGATCGTTGCCTGGGCGCCTTCGGCAAGAATGTTGTTCAGTCGTGTCTGCGTGCTGCCCTTTGGCATAAGAACAACTGCTTTCTGTCCAAGTTTGTTTGCAGCCCAGGCTACGCCGCGGCCGTGATTGCCGTCTGTTGCAGTAAAGAAAGTGGCCTGGCCGAATTCTTTTCGGAGTTCATCAGAAGTAAGCACGTTGTAGGGAAGCTCTGAGACATCTTTCCCCGTCTGTTTGGCTATGTAGCGTGCCATTGCAAATGAGCCGCCCAGCACTTTAAAGGCATTCAGGCCAAAGCGATAGGACTCGTCTTTTACATAGACTTCTTTCAGGCCCAGATATTCAGCCATCTTTTCAAGTCCGGCCAGAGGCGTTACAGTGTACTGCGGGAAACTTTCGTGAAAAGCCCGTGCCTTTCTGACATTATCGAGATCCATGACCTTAAGCTGAGCATCATCTGTTTTGGGCATCTTGTTGACAGCCCACTTTATTGTTTCCATAAAGAAACCTCCTTAAATAAAATATCTGACTGCTGCCGATAATCTCCCGAACATGCGCCAGCTCGAATGCGCCGCGGTGCGGCTCCTTCTCGCTGCATGGCGACCGCCATATGCCGGTATCGTCCCTATCTGCCGTCTGCAAGCCAGCTTGCACGGCAACTGTTGCCGATAATCTCCAGAACATGCGCCAGCTCGAATGTGCCGCCAGACGGCCCCTTCTCGCTGCATGGCGTTCGCCATATGCCGGTATCGTCCCTATCTGCCGTCTGCAAGCCAGCTTGCACGGCATATATTGACGATACCGGGCGCATGTTCGTTCTTTTGCGCATGTTCATCCTTTGTCCATATAGCTGTATAATGTAAATTTTGATATTCCCAGAAGGGAAGAGACTTTATCGCCGGATTTTGTGATGAGGAATGCCCCGGCGTTGTTCAGGTACTGCACCACGGCGACTTTGTCGTCCTTGTTCATCAAGGCTACAGGTTTTCCGACTTTCGCGATCGCCTGCTCAATGAGAAGATCAAGCAGTTCTGTTACATTGTGAGTGATTTTCTGAGGTGTGTCAGAACTGTCTGCTTCAGGATTTTCTTCCGGTGTGGTCTGAATCAGGCTGCGGATGGAATTCTCAGCCGCAAGCAGGGCAGTGATGTCATAATTTACCGAAAATATGTAGGCGATCCTGCCTTTTTCATTGCGGATGTAAAGTGTACTGGATTTTAAGATCCTTCCATCGTCTGTTCTTGTCAGATAGGCCAGTTTATCGTTGATCTTCCCGGGATCAGACCGGAGAGTTTCAAATACGATACCCGAAGGTCCGTCGCCGGTATGACGGTTGGACACCTGCCCGTTCTCAATATACACGATAGATTTGTCCAGGTCCTTTTTCGTCAGATCGTGGATAACGACCTCACAGGAACTGCCGAACTGTACTGCAAGTCCGTGAGCGAGCTGTTTTAGAAAATCAAGCTTCTGATCCATTGTTTCACCTGCCTTTTCCGAACTTATATATCACAGAAGAAAAACGTGTGTCTCTAAACTCATCATAGCATAAAAAAATACAGAGTCAATACTTTTTCTAAAACTTTTTTAGGTAATCTAAAAAATATTTAGGAATACGGATCGCGCTTGAAAATTCACAGTAAAAAAACAGAAATATTGATTTCTAAAAAAAATTTAGGGGTTCTAAAAATTAGTTAGAATCTATGTTGCATTTATACAATATTAATGGTATTCTATAAGAAGTGACAGGACTTAGTGTGCGAATTGCACAGTTATGTGCGGGGATGCACTAGGAACAGTATGTGGAAAATAAATAAAAAGGAGAAATTAACATGCTGGTTTTAGGGAATGGAAGAGTTATCACAAGAGATGCTGCATGTCCCCTGATCGAAAATGGAGCGGTGGCGATCGACGGAACTGCAATCTGCCAGGTGGGCTGCACCGAAGAAATCAGGGAGGCGTATCCGGGTGCGGAGTACATTGACGCAAAAGGCGGCCTGATCATGCCTGCTTTTATCAATGTACACGAACATATCTATAGTTCATTTGCAAGAGGGCTTTCCATAAAAGGCTATGATCCGAAAGGATTTCTCGATATCCTGGATGGTATGTGGTGGACCATTGACCGCAATCTCACGCTGCATGATACATATTTAAGCGCTATGGCTACTTATATTGACTGTATCAGGAACGGTGTGACCACGATTTTTGACCATCACGCAAGTTTCGGCTCTGTCGGCGGTTCTCTTTTTGAGATTGAGAAAGCGGCGAAGGAAACAGGCGTGCGTTCCTGTCTCTGCTATGAGATCTCAGACAGAGACGGCATGGACAAGGCGAAAGCCTCCGTAATGGAAAATGCAGAGTTTATCCGGCATGCTTTAAAAGACGACACCGGGATGATCGCAGGAATGATGGGAATGCACGCACAGTTTACCATCTCAGATGAAACGATGGAACTGGCTGCCGCCAATAAACCGGATGAAGTTGGATATCACATTCATGTGGCGGAAGGGATCGAAGACCTGCACCACTGTCTGAAACACTATGGCAAACGGATCGTGGACCGGTTGATGGATCACGGCATTCTTGGAGAAAAGACTCTGCTCGGACACTGTATCTACATTAATCCCCACGAGATGGATTTAATTAAGGAAACAGACACAATGGTCGTACACAATCCAGAGTCAAATATGGGGAATGCCTGTGGATGCCCTCCGACCATGGAACTGGTACACCGGGGGATCCTTACCGGCCTGGGGACGGATGGATACACCCATGACATGATGGAATCTTTCAAGGTGGCGAATGTGCTGCACAAGCATCACCTGTGTGACCCGAACGCAGCATGGGGAGAAGTGCCGCAGATGCTTTTTGAAAACAATGCAAAGATCGCGGGAAGATACTTCAGACAGGAGATGGGCGTACTGAAAGAAGGGGCGGCAGGAGATGTGATTATTGTAGATTATAATCCTCTGACTCCACTGAATGAAAGCAACATTAACGGACATCTGGTGTTCGGCGTAACCGGCCATGATGTGGTGACGACAGTAGCCAACGGCAAAGTCCTGATGAAAGACAGAAAACTGACAGAGATTGACACGGAAAAAGTTATGGCTGACTGCAGGCAGGCGGCAAAAGAACTGGCCTACAGGATCAACAGCCGTTAGCAGCATAAACTTTCAGTATGAAAGGAATGGAGGACAAACAAAAATGAGTGACACGAAAGTAAGAAAAGACAACAGCGAACTGTTTAAGTGGGATGGAAAGCCGTCGTTCGGACAGGTCCTTCCTCTGGCGGCCCAGCATGTGCTGGCCGCGGTAGTAGGATGCGTAACGCCGGCGATCCTTGTGGCAAATGCTGCAAACAATGCAGGCGGCAATGTGGATATGGGCCTTCTGATCCAGGTATCCCTTGTGTTTGCGGCGTTATCTACACTGCTGCAGTTATATGCGAAAAAAATTAAACTTGGAAGCGGACTTCCGGTTATCATCGGCGTCAGCTTTGCATACGTACCGACAATGACGGCCATCGCCGCACAGGCAAAGGATGTAAATACGATCTTTGGGGCCATGATCATAGGCGGTGTCGTAGCGATTCTTGTAGGCCTGTTTATCCGCCAGATACGAAAAGTATTCCCGCCGCTTGTTATCGGTACGGTCATCCTGGCGATCGGACTGTCGCTTTATAGTACTGCAGTCAATTATATGGCTGGAAATTCTTCCAATACATATGAAGTGGTCGTAGAACAGCAGGGCAAGACAGAGGCTCTGGTATTCGGTTCCTGGCAGAACTGGCTGGTAGCGTTTATCACACTGGCTATCGTAGTGCTGCTCAATCATTATGGAAAAGGTCTGTTTAAACTGGCGTCCATCCTGATCGGACTGCTCTGCGGCTATGTGGTGGCGCTCTGCTTCGGTATGGTGGACTTTTCCGCGCTTTCCTCCGCCGGTTGGTTTGAAGTGCCGATGCCGCTGGCATTCGGTATGAAATTTGACATATCCGCGATCCTGCCTCTTGGGATCCTGTTCCTTGTGAATTCGATCCAGGCTATGGGAGACTTTTCCGCGACGACGACAGGCGGCATGGACAGACTGCCCACCGACGAAGAACTGAACGGCGGTATTATCGGCTATGGCGTCAGCAACATGGTAGGCGCGGTATTCGGATGCCCGCCGACGGCAACATACAGCCAGAATGTAGGTATCGTGGGATCCACAAGAGTTGTGGCGAGAAGAGTTTTCACTGCTTCCGCGATCATTCTGCTTATTGCCGGTCTGATTCCGAAATTCTCCGCACTTCTGCGGACAATTCCGCAGTGCGTGCTGGGCGGCGCGGTAGCATCCGTATTTGCTTCCATCGCCATGACAGGCATCAAACTGCTTGTAACTGAGAAACTGACATACAGAAATACAACTGTTGCAGGACTTTCCATTGCCATTGGCATGGGTGTTTCCTTAAGCGAAGGCTGCCTGAACCAGATGACGGCAAGCATCCACAACGCTCTCAATATGAGCATGAGCCTGGAAAGTTTCCAGTCTATCATTAATAACACATTTGCATCTTCACCGGTAGTTCTGGCGACGATATTTGCAGTGATCCTGAATCTGATCCTGCCGAAAGACAAGCCGGACGCCCAGTGAAACCCGGCCGGAATAACAGGAGGAAAGAATTATGAGTGATATTATGAGACCCATGTCCTTTGAACAGCTTTTAAACTGGACATTGACAGAGCATAAGGAAAGAGGGACTGTGTTCGGAGAGCATCATCCCTATCATGCAGATGCCAGATATGACCGGACGATCTTTGAGCGTGCGCTGGAGACGCCGGTAGGTCCGGCAGCAGGACCCCATACACAGCTTGCCCAGAATATCGTGGCAGCTTACTATACCGGAAGCCGTTTCTTTGAATTGAAGACGGTACAGATCATGGACGGTGCAGACCTTTCTGCATGTGTGAACAAACCGTGCATTAAGGCGGACGATGAGTGCTACAACTGCGAGTGGTCCACAGAACTTTATGTGCCCCAGGCTATGGAAGAGTATATCAAGGCATGGTTCCTGTGCAAAGTGATCGCAAAGGAATTCGGTCTGGGCAGCATGGACGGATTCCAGTTCAACATCAGCGTAGGATACGACCTGGAAGGCATTAAGTCGGAGAAAATTGATACCTTCCTCAATACAATGAAACATGCCCAGGATTCGGACATTTTTACAACCTGTAAAAAATATCTGCTGGATCATGCGGATCTGTTTGAAAAAGTGACGAAAGAAGACATTGAGAGCATCTCAGGGGATATATGCAATTCCGTGACGATTTCAACCCTTCACGGATGTCCTCCTGAGGAGATTGAGAAGATCGCCATGCATCTGATCACCGAGAAAGGATTTCATACCTTTATCAAGTGCAATCCGACTCTGCTTGGCTATGAGTATGCGAGAAAGATCATGGACGACATGGGGTATGATTATGTCGCGTTCGGCGATTTCCACTTTAAGGATGATCTGCAGTATGAAGATGCAGTCCCCATGCTGACGAGACTGATGAAAGTCTGTCAGGAGAGAAATCTGGAGTTCGGTGTAAAGATCACCAATACATTTCCGGTGGATGTGAAGCAGAACGAGCTTCCAAGCAAAGAGATGTATATGTCAGGAAAATCCCTGTATCCGCTGTCTATTTCACTGGCGGCGAAGCTGGCGGAGGAGTTTGACGGCAGGCTGCGCATTTCCTATTCCGGCGGCGCGGATTATCACAATATCAAGGAGATCGTGGACGCGGGCATCTGGCCTGTGACTGTGGCAACCACGCTTCTGAAACCCGGAGGATATGACAGAATGACGCAGATGGCGTCCCTCCTGGAAGAGGAAAATGTTGTATTTACACGTGTGGATCCTGAGGCAGTGCGGAAACTGGCGGACGATGCGAGGACAAATCCCCATCATGTGAAAGCAGTGAAACCGCTGCCCTCCAGAAAGATGAAAAAACAGGTTCCGCTTCTGGACTGTTTTGTGGCTCCGTGTAAGGACGGATGTCCCATCCATCAGGATATCCCGGCTTACCTGCAGCTCGTAAAAGAAGGAAAGTATGAGGAAGCAATGAAAGTCATCACGGAAAAGAATCCGCTTCCGTTTATCACGGGAACGATCTGTGCGCATCCGTGTATGAATAAGTGTACCCGCAATTTCTATGAGGAGTCCGTATATATCCGGGGGATGAAGCTGACTGCGGCGGAGAACGGATATGATGCGCTGATGGATCAGATCACGGCTCCGCCTGTCACAAAGAACGGAAAAGCGGCTGTGATCGGCGGCGGTCCGGCGGGAATGGCTGCGGCATATTTTCTGCGCCGGGCAGGTATGGAGACTACACTGTTTGAAAAGACAGACTCTCTGGGCGGCGTAGTGCGCCATGTGATCCCCGGATTCCGGATTTCCGGCAGCGCCATAGACAAAGACGCGGCGCTTCTGGAAAAGATGGGAGTAAACATTTGCCTGAACTCAGAGATCACCGATCTGGATATGCTCAAAAATGCCGGATACACGGCGGTCATCCTTGCCGTAGGCGCTTCTGAGCCGGGAGTGCTCCGGCTGGAAAAAGGCGAGCCGGTCAATGCGCTGCAGTTCCTTGAGGAGTTTAAGGAAAAAGACGGCGATCTCGATATCGGAAAGAACGTGGTCGTGATCGGCGGCGGCAATACGGCGATGGATACGGCAAGAGCGGCGAAACGCACAAAAGGCGTGGAACACGTATATCTTGTCTACAGAAGAACGAAGCGATATATGCCGGCGGACGAGGAAGAACTTGTCATGGCGGTAGACGACGGCGTAGAGCTTATGGAACTGCTTTCTCCGGTGAAGCTGGAGAACGGAAAGCTTCTCTGCAAAGTGATGAAACTGGGCGACTATGACGCTTCCGGAAGAAGAGGCGTGGTGGAGACCGACGGGGAAAAGGAGATTCCGGCGGATACTGTTATTGCAGCCGTAGGCGAGAGAGTGCCGACAGCCTTCTATCAGGCCTGCGGGATCAATGTAAATGACAGAGGACGGGCGATCGTCAATGAAGAAACCTGTGAGACAAGCCGTCCGGGCGTATATCTTGCAGGAGACGGCCTTGGCGGACCGGCTACGGTAGTGGAAGGCATCAGCGACGCCTTAAGAGCTGCACAGGCTGTAATCGGAGAAACTCTGGTAAAAGACTGTGAACCAAAGATCGATGAGGGAGAAATCTACAGCAGAAAAGGCAATCTCTCCGATAAGAAAGCTGGTAAGGAAGAGAGCGGAAGATGTCTCGGATGTTCCGGTATCTGCGAAAACTGCGTCGAGGTATGTCCGAACAGAGCAAATATCTCTATCCGCGTACCAGGCATGGAGAAGCACCAGATCATTCACGTGGACTATATGTGCAATGAGTGCGGCAACTGTAAAAGCTTCTGTCCCTATGACAGCGCGCCCTATCTTGACAAATTTACACTGTTCGCAGACGAGAAAGACATGGAAGACAGCAAAAACCAGGGTTTCACAGTGCTGGATGCAGAATCGGTGAAGTGTAAAGTCCGTTTCTTTGGAGAAACCTATGTGTGGACCAAAGGGGAAGAGACAAGAATTCCCGACGGCCTGTTAAAGCTTATGGAAACCGTGATCAGCGACTATTCGTATCTGCTGAGATAGGGACACAAAAACAACAATATGATATATATTTACAGAGATCATAAACTATGTGAAACACATTCCCTGCTTCAGGCTGCGGGGCTTGCCGGATGGAAACATCCGGTAGTCTCCGCAGTCGGAGCCGGGGGAAAGACGACCCTGCTCCGGCGTCTGGCCCGGGAATATGCGGACGAGGGACGGGGAGCGGTTGTCACAACAACTACCCATATTTTAAAGGAAGACCTGCCCTGGTTTCTCACAGAGCCGTCAGAGAACGCTTTGAAAGAGAGGCTGAAACAGTGGGGACAGGCATGGATCGGGATTCCGGGGGCAAAAGGACGGCTTGGGAGCGTGCCGGAATCTTTTTTTTCAATAATAGAGGGCATGGGCGTACCGGTATTGATCGAGGCGGACGGAGCAAGAATGCTGCCTTTGAAGTGCCCCGGTTCCAAAGAACCGGTGATTCCCGGCAGAACGACCCATGTGCTTTCCGTCTATGGCCTGGACGCAGTCGGACAGAGAATGGAAGAGATCTGTTTCCGGCCGGAGAGGGCGGCAAAATTGCTGGATAAGAAAATAACAGAACCGGTTGCCGCAGAGGATATCGGGAGGCTGGCCGCTTCAGAGGAAGCAGGCAGAAAAGGCTGCCCGGAGAATGCGGTTTATACGGTCGTTTTAAATAAAGCGGATGATTCTCAGAGAATAGAAATGGCAGCCGAAATCGGCGCTTTTCTGGAACAGCAGGGCGTCACCCGCGTCATTGTGACATCTTTTAGGAGGCCGGAAAGAGGAACATGAAAATACTGATAAAAGGAGCCGGAGACCTGGCGACGGGAATTGCGGTCCGGCTTTTCCGGGCAGGACATCAGATCCTGATGACAGAGATCCCGGCGCCCCTGACTGTGCGGAGGACAGTGGCCTTTTCCCCCGCTGTCTATGAGGGAAGAGCGCAGGTGGAAGAGACAGAGGCATATCTTGCAGGCACAAAAGCAGAGGCGGAAAGGATTATGTCCCGGGGGGATATTGCTGTAATGGTTGACCCGGATGCATCCTGCAGGGAGTGGTTTTGTCCGGATGTGATCGTGGACGCGATTCTTGCCAAAAAGAATCTGGGAACGGATATCTCGGACGCGCCCTTTGTGATCGGCGTGGGGCCGGGATTTACGGCAGGAACAGACTGCAACTGTGTAGTAGAGACGAAACGGGGACACTTTCTGGGCCGGGTGATCTGGCGGGGAAGCGCTATCCCCAATACAGGCGTACCCGGTGATGTGGGCGGCTATACGACAGAGCGTCTGTTAAAAGCATCGGCGGACGGGATTATGGAACCCAGGGTTCAGATCGGAGACCGGGTGGAACCGGGCCAGGTTGTCGCACTTACCGGAGGCGTTCCTGTCTGCGCGCAGATGCCGGGGATTGTAAGAGGAATGCTGCAGGAAGGTACAGAAGTCAGAAAGGGCCTGAAGATCGGAGATATAGATGCCAGGGCAGAAACCTCCCACTGCAATACCATATCCGACAAAGCGAGGGCAGTAGGAGGAGCTGTGCTGGAGGCGGCGGCTCTTTATGAGAAGACCGCAGGCCGGTATGCATATGTGACATTGGCGGCAGGACAGGGAAGAAGATTTGGCGGCGGCAAACTGGAGACGGAAATTGACGGAAAACCGCTTTATGTTCACGCATTGGAGCGAATGCAGGCGTTCGGCGGTTTTCCGGCTTATCTGGTTGCCGGGCCGGGACACATGTCAGAAGAAGCCCTGGAATATGGGGTCACCCCTGTGGAAAACTGTGAACCGGAGAAGGGAATCTCCCATTCTCTGCGGCTGGGACTTCGCAGGGCTCTGGAGCATGATCCGAATCTGAAAGGCGTACTTTTTTCGGTCTGCGACCAGCCCTGGCTGGGCGCCGCGACGATCCAGGAGATTTTTAATGCGGCGGCTCTTCACCCGGGCAGCATTGTCTGTGCAGGATGCGGGGAAAAGAGAGGAAACCCGGTTTTGTGGGACAGAAAGTATTTTTCTGAACTGATGACGCTTGCCGGGGACCGGGGCGGAAGACAGATCATGGAGAAACACAGGGATAACCTGCGGATCGTCCAGGCAGAAGAGGAAGAGTTAAGAGATATCGACGTGAGAGAAGACCTGCCGGAGGCAGGACGGTTAAAAAAGCGGCGAGGAGATGAGAACTATGGCTCAGAAGCGTAAGAAAAAAACAGCGGTTGTACAGTGTGCCGGAGGATGCCGCGCGGGTTCTCCTGCACAGGGAGAAAACGGAAAGGGCAGCGAGAGCCGGCTGTACGAAAACTGTGCAGATGCGGCTCAGAAGCTTTCGCAGGACAGTTCACTGTGCCGGTGGGGCTGTCTGGGACTGGGAAGCTGTGTGGAGGTATGCCGGCTGGGGGCTGTGTTCATAAACAGCGGCGGGACGGCGGAGATAGACAGAAGCAGATGTGTTGGCTGCGGCCTGTGTGTGAAGGCCTGTCCCCGCCATCTGATCCGTCTTACCGAACCGGAATATCATATATATCCGGCCTGTGTAAGTGAGGCGCCCGGAGCACAGACGAAAAAAGAATGTGCCGCGGGCTGCATTGCATGCGGGATCTGTGTGAAAAACTGTCCGGCAGACGCCATACAGATCGAGGAGAATCACGCGGTGATCGACGAGGAGAAATGTATTTCATGCGGCATGTGTGCGGTGAAATGTCCCAGAGGAATCATCCGGGATTATGACGGGATTTTTGCGGCAGGGAGCTCGCAGAGAAAAGAGTGACAGGAGGCGGCAATGAAAGAGAAGTATTGTTTTAAGGTAAATGGTGTTGTGCGCAGCACAGAAGAGAACAAGCCTCTGCTGCGCTACCTGAGAGATGACCTGCATCTGCATTCTGTCAAGGACGGCTGCAGTGAAGGAGCCTGCGGGACCTGCACGATCATAGTAGACGGAAAAGCGGTCAAATCCTGTGTGCTGACCACGAAGCTTGCCGTGGGGCGCAATATTATCACTACAGAAGGACTCAGCGAAGAAGAGAAGGAAGCTTTTGTATATGCCTTTGGCTCAAAAGGATCCGTTCAGTGCGGATTCTGCATTCCGGGCATGGTGATGGCAGGAAAGGCTCTGATCGACCGGGTGCCTGATCCTACGGAAGAGGAGATCAAAACTGCCCTGAAAGGAAATATCTGCCGCTGTACCGGCTATAAGAAGATCATAGAAGGCATTCAGCTGGCTGCGGCCATACTCCGGGGCGACGCGTCTATAGAAGAGGAACTGGAAAAAGGGGATGAATACGGCGTCGGGAAAAAGGCTTTCCGCCTGGATGTGCGGGAAAAAGTGCTGGGTTACGGCGAGTATCCCGATGATGTGGAGATGGAGGGCATGGTGTATGCTTCGGCGGTGCGCTCCCGGTACCCGCGGGCCAGGATCCTGGATATTGATTATGAAAAGGCGCTTGCCCTGCCAGGCGTGCTGGCTGTTCTGACAGCGGAGGATGTGCCGAACAACAAGGTGGGTCATCTGCAGCAGGACTGGGATGTGATGATCGCAAAGGGCAGTATTACCCGCTGTGTGGGAGATGCGATCTGTCTGGTTGTGGCTGAGACGAGAAATACACTGGAGAAAGCAAAGAAGCTTATTAAAATCGACTATGAAGAATTAAAGCCTGTGACAAATATCCGTGAGGCAATGGCGGAGGACGCGCCGAAAGTCCATTCAAAAGGAAATCTGTGCCAGAGCCGTCATGTGACAAGAGGAGATGCAAAAAAAGCGCTGGCACAATCCAAGTATGTGGTGACCCAGAAATATACGACGCCCTTTACAGAACATGCATTTTTGGAGCCTGAGTGTGCCGTCGCTTTTCCGTACAAGGACGGGGTAAAAGTGTATTCCACAGACCAGGGCGTCTATGATACCCGGCATGAGATTTCCATTATGCTTGGGTGGGAGCCGGAGCGGATCGTGGTGGAAAACAAGCTGGTGGGCGGCGGATTCGGAGGAAAGGAAGACGTGTCAGCCCAGCATATCGCGGCGCTGGCTGCGATTAAAGTGCAGCGTCCGGTAAAGGTGGTCTTTTCCAGGCAGGAGTCCATTAATTTTCATCCGAAGCGTCATGCCATGGAGGGCACATTTACTCTGGGGTGTGACGAAAACGGCATATTTACGGGTATGGACTGTGAGATTTATTTTGACACAGGAGCCTACGCGTCGCTGTGCGGGCCGGTCCTGGAGCGGGCCTGCACCCATTCGGTAGGGCCTTACTGCTATCAGAATACAGATATCCGTGGTTATGGATATTATACGAATAACCCGCCGGCAGGAGCATTTCGGGGATTTGGGGTGTGCCAGAGTGAGTTTGCCCTTGAATCCAATATCAATCTGCTGGCGGAGAAAGTGGGAATTTCCCCGTGGGAAATCCGCTACCGCAATGCCATTGAGCCTGGCAAGGTACTTCCCAATGGGCAGATCGCGGACTGTTCAACCGCGCTGAAGGAAGCGCTCCTGGCGGTCAAAGACGCCTATGAGAGCAATCCTGGGCGGGCAGGGATCGCCTGCGCCATGAAAAATGCCGGCGTGGGCGTGGGACTTCCCGATAAAGGAAGAGCAAAGCTGGTCGTTCACGGCGGCAAAGTGGAACTGTACAGCGCTGCTTCGGATATCGGACAGGGCTGCGCAACGGTATTTGTCCAGATGGTTGCCGAGGCTACAGGGCTTGGCAGGGCATATATTAAAAATATGGGCTCCAATTCAGAGGTGGCCCCGGATTCGGGAACAACATCCGGTTCCCGTCAGACTCTCATTACCGGAGAGGCTGTTCGGATGGCGGCAGCGGAACTTGATGACGCTTTAAAAGAAGCCGGAGGGGATCTTGGCAAACTGGAAGGGCGGGAGTTCTTCGCAGAGTTTTTTGATCCCACAGACAAGCTGGGGGCTGACGTGCCCTATCCGAAGAGCCATGTGGCGTACGGATTTGCCGCTCATGTGGTGATCCTGGATGATGATGGCAGGGTAAAGGAAGTCTATGCGGCCCATGATTCCGGCAAGGTGGTCAATCCCATTGCGATTCAGGGGCAGATCGAGGGCGGCGTGCTTATGGGGCTGGGCTATGCACTGACGGAGGATTTCCCGCTGAAAGACGGCGTACCCCAGGCAAAATACGGGACGCTGGGACTGATGCGGGCGCCTCAGATTCCCGATATACATGCAATTTACGTTGAGAAAGAAAAACTGCTTCCTTTTGCCTACGGCGCCAAGGGAATCGGAGAGATTGCGACCATTCCCACCGCTCCGGCGGCCCAGGGGGCATATTATGCAAAGGATCACGTGCTGCGTACAAGCCTGCCCATGAAGGATACCTATTATTCCAAGAAGCAGAAGGCGGTGAAGTAGTCCATGAGAGTCGGCGCGGTAATTGCGGCAGCCGGTATTCCCGGCGGGTTTGCCGCATATGACAGAACAGAGTATGCAAACGGTCCGGATATGGTGAAACGGATGATACAGGTATTTCACCAGGCCGGGGTGGAGGATGTGGCTGTTGTAACAGGCTACAGGGCAAAGGAGACAGAAAAAAGTCTGTCAAAGCTGGGCGCTGTATTTCTGCGGAGCCCGGACTACGCCGGGGAACAGATGCTGGACTATGCGGCAAGAGGACTGGATTACCTCAGGAAAAGCTGTGAAAGAATCTTTTTCTGTCCGGCAGACGTGCCGCTGTTTTCCGTACAGACAGTGCAGGCAATGATAAAGACAGAAGGCCGGGCAGTGATTCCAGTGTATGAGGGCAGAAAAGGCCATCCGATCCTTATCGGCGCAGAACTTGTGCCGGGAATCTGTGCATACAGGGGTGAAAGAGGGCTGAAGGGAGCGGTTGACGCTTCTGGAGCGGATATTTCTTTCCTCCCCGTAGAAGATGCGGGAGTCGCGGTGCGCGCGGGCGCGGACGGTGTATTTGAAAAAATGGCTGTCAGCAGGGATATACGTCAGATTTATCCGCGGGTAAAGGTGCAGCTCGTGAGGAGCGAGCCCTTTTTCGGACCGGGCATGGCAACGCTTTTAAAGCAGATACAGGCCCTGGGGTCTGTACGGGAAGCATGCGAAAAGACGGGGATGTCCTACAGCAAGGGTTGGAGCCTGATCCGCACGGCGGAGCGTGAGCTGGGATGTACGATCGTGGAACGCAGTCCGGGCGGGATCGGCGGAGGGGCGGCCAGGGTAAGCGAACAGGGCCTTAACCTCCTGAACCGGTATGAGCAGTTTGAAAAAGAGATCGCCCGGATCGCGCAGGAAAAATACAGGGAGATTTTTGACTGAACCAAGAGGAAAATATAGTTTACATACAATAAAAAGGCAGTATGCGGCTGCCTTTTTATTGGCTCACCGATTGTTTTTTAAAAACTAATCGGATATAATATATACATATTGCGGATGAAGAGATCTATCGCACAAAAAGAGCCATGCCGGTTTGGAGCAGCCAGGGAGTCAGTGGAAAAGGAATGTTTTCATCCCGGGTATTACAGATCCAGAACTGCGAAGAGCGGTATGGAATATAAAAAAGAAACAGGAGGAACGTATTTTGAAGAGAAGAGTATTGGCGGCAATGCTGGCAGCGGTTATGGTATTTTCTATGGCGGCGTGCGGAAACGGCGGAGAAGATTCGGGAGAAAGCGGAAACCAGGGTGAAAGTTCAGCGGAAGAAGAGACAGAGATCCAGGTGTTCATTGCAGCCAGCCTGAATACAGTCATGACAGAACTGGCGGAGAAGTACAATGAGGATCATCCGAATGTAAAAATCACATTTAACGCAGACAGTTCAGGAACGCTGCTGACCCAGATCCGGGAAGGGTATGAGTGTGATATTTTCTTCTCGGCAGCTCAGAAACAGATGGACGATCTGGAGGCGGACGGCCTTATGGTGGAAGGTACACGGGCAGATGTAGTTAATAACCAGGTTGTTGTAGTGACATTAAAAGACAGCGGGACAAAAGTGACAGGTCTTGAAAATCTGGGAGACGCGGAGAGTATCGCCCTGGCGGGCGGCAGCGTTCCGGTAGGCAGATATACAAGACAGGCACTGATTAATCTGGGCATGCTTCCAGAGGCAGATGATCCGGCTTCTGTTACGACAGAGGAAGTGTCCGAAGCACTCGGCGGTGTGGAGATCAGCGAACAGGACAACGTAAGCAAGGTGCTGACGGCGGTTGTGGAAGGATCCTGCGAGGTTGGCACAACCTATTATTCTGATACATACGGATATGAGGACGATCTTGAGATTCTTGAGACAGTCAGCTATGATCTGACCGGAAACGTAATTTATCCGATCGCGAGAGTGGTAAACGAGGAGGCGGACGACGCCCAGACGGCAGCTGCAGAAGACTTCCTTGAATACGTGCTCTCTGATGAGGCGGAAGAAGTTTTTGAAGCGTACTATTTTGATACAAACGTCTGATAATTGAAAACGGCGCCGCACCAGTATTTTGCAGGAGGAAATACATGGAAGAGATAATGGATATTTTAAAAGAACTGGACTGGAGTCCGCTGTTTATTTCACTGAAAACCGGAGTGGTAGCCACAGTGATATCCTTCTTTCTGGGCATATTTGCGGCCAGAAAAGTGGTGAAAGCGTCTCCCGGAAAGAAAGCAGTGATCGACGGGATCCTGACACTGCCAATGGTGCTTCCTCCAACAGTCGCGGGATTTTTCCTGCTGCTCCTGTTCAGCCGGAGGCGGCCCCTGGGAGAATTTCTGTTTGAAGAATTCGGCTTTAAAGTAGTGCAGACCTGGCTGGGGTGTATTATCGCGGCCACAGTAATCGCGTTTCCGCTTATGTACCGCAATGCCCGGGCGGCTATGGAACAGGTGGACGTCAATCTGATCTATGCGGGACGCACGCTTGGCATGTCAGATGTGCAGATTTTCTGGAAGGTGGTAGTCCCTGCGGCCGGGCCCGGTATTGTGTCGGGCACCATCCTGACCTTTGCCAGGGCGCTGGGAGAATACGGAGCCACATCTATGCTGGCGGGGAATATACCAGGCAAGACGGGAACCATTTCCCAGAAGATCGCAATGGTCATCCAGGACGGAGATTATCTGACCGCCGGGATCTGGGTGGCAGTTGTTATGGTGATTGCATTTCTTGTGATCTTTCTGATGAATCTCATTTCCGGGAAAAAGATGAAGAACGTGGGGAGGTGGTAGGACGTGGGCGTATCCGTGCATATAAAAAAGCGTCTGGACAACTTTTTGCTTGATATCAGCTTTGAGAGCGAAGCAAAAAGGATCGGTATCCTGGGGGCTTCCGGGTGCGGGAAAAGTATGACGCTTAAAAGCATTGCCGGGATTGCGGTTCCGGATGAAGGCAAGATTGAGGCGGGCGGCAGAACATTTTTTGACAGCAGCGCCAGGATAAATCTGAAGCCCCAGAAGCGCAATGCAGGATATCTGTTTCAGAATTATGCCCTGTTCCCTACTATGACGGTGGAGAAGAATATCGCGGCAGGGCTTCGCGGAAACCGGGCGGAAACTGCACGGCGGGTAAAGGAGATGGTGGAGAAGTTTCAGCTCCGGGGGCTGGAGAAGCGGCTGCCGTCAGAACTGTCCGGCGGACAGCAGCAGAGAACAGCCCTGGCCCGCATCATGGCCTATGAGCCGGATATTATTCTGCTGGACGAACCTTTTTCCGCTCTTGATATGTACCTGAAAGACCAGCTCCAGAGGGAACTGGCAGAAATGCTGGAAGATTATGAAGGAACCGTGATCCTGGTCTCCCACAACAGAGACGAAGTGTACCGGTTCAGCGAGGAACTTCTGGTTATAGATCAGGGGAAAATCGCGGTCAGAGGAAAGACAAAAGATATATTTGAGAATCCGGTGAGCCTGGAAGCTGCCCGTCTGACCGGCTGCAAAAACTTTTCCCGTGCCCGCAGGCTGGACGCACATACTGCGGAGGCGCTGGACTGGGGAGTTGCCTTGAGAACTTCCAGGGAGATCCCGGAGGACACGCTGTGGGTGGGCTACCGGGCCCATGATTTTGTTCCCGTATGGGGAGAGGGCGGAGACAATCTGCTGAAATTTGATCTGGAGAGCAGCGCGGAGCTTCCATTCGAACACAATTATTACATAAAAGCAGGGGAAACTGTGTGCTGGTTTGTTCAGCGGGAGAAGATGAGTGAAATAGAAGAAAAGGGACTGCCGGACTATCTCAGGCTGGCAGAGGATAAGATACTGTTTTTGAAGTGAAATTAATATTAAAGTAAAATTTTGCAAAAGTGTATTTACACTCTGTCTCTTCTGTTATATAATCTGCATCTGGATTTTAGTAACGGGGGAAGATATTATGAAAGCAGTTCAGTCTGATATGACAACTGGAAATCCGATGAATATCATCTTTAACTTTACTCTGCCGATCTTCATCGGAAATGTGTTTCAGCAGTTTTATAATATGGCAGATGCGGTGATCGTAGGGAAGTTTGTGGGAAATAAAGCCCTTGCAGCCGTGGGCAGTACCGGCACGATCATGTTTCTGATCTACGGGTTTGTGGTCGGCATGACAGCAGGATTTACGGTGCTGACCGCCCAGAAATTCGGAGCCGGGGATATGCCGGCCATGCGCAGGACAGTGGCGGGAGCGTCGTTTCTGTCTTTACTCGTGGGCCTTGTACTTACAGCAGCTTTTATGGCGTTTATGAAGCCCTGGCTTACTCTGATGCACACACCGGAAGATATTTTTGCGGATGCTTACGCGTATATTATGATCATCAGCGCCGGGATCCTGGCCCAGATGCTCTATAACCTTCTGGCCAGCATTCTGCGCGCTCTGGGCAACAGCAGGGTACCGCTGTATTTTCTGATTCTGTCGGCGCTGCTCAATATTGTGCTGGATCTTGTATTTATTATTGTGTTTCATATGGGGGCAGCAGGGGCTGCAGCGGCAACTGTGATCTCCCAGGGAGTGTCCGGGGCTCTGTGTCTGGTCTATATCGTGAAAAAAGTGCCCCTTCTGCATATGACCAGAGAAGACTGGAAGCTGTCCGGGGCTCTTCTGGGCACCCAGATCCGAATTGGCATTCCCATGGCCCTGCAGTATTCCATTACTGCTGTGGGAACGATGATGGTACAGGCCTCCCTGAATATTCTTGGTTCCACACTGGTAGCTGCTTATACGGCGGCAGGGAAGATCGAGCAGATCGTCACTCAGGCATATGTAGCCATGGGCACGACGATGGCTACATATGGAGCCCAGAACATGGGAGCGGGCAACATATCACGGATCCGTCAGGGATTTAAGGCGTCCACCGTTATCGGAGTTGTCTATGCAGTTGTCTCTGCTGCGCTGGTGATGACAGTGGGAAAATACATGACGTATCTGTTTGTGTCGGAAGATGTGGCGTTGATTATGGATTCGGTAAATACATATCTTGTCTGCGCGGGAATCTTTTTCATCCCTCTGGCCATTGTGAACATTTACCGGAACGGCATTCAGGGCCTGGGTTACGGGCTGCTTCCCATGATGGCCGGCGTGGCTGAACTGGCAGGGAGAGGTGTGGTCGCGGTGATAGCGGCCAGGCAGAAAAGTTATCTGGGAGTGTGTCTTGCAAGTCCCGCAGCCTGGGTGCTGGCCGCCCTTCTTCTGATCGGAATGTACTACTATGTGGTGAAGATCGACCTGAAAAAAATATTCCCGGACAGGTATGCCGGGAACCAGATACAGAGCGATTAAACGTTCTGTGTAATATTCATTTAGGCGAAGTCCAATGGCCGTGCACACAAGCTGTATGAACAGCCATTGTCTTCTGTTTTCATGTTTACAGGATAACAGGAAAATGTGAATCCGGTGTGTCAATATATGGAAGAAATCTTAAAAATTATAAAAAGAAACTAAACTTTTTTTGCGATGGTATGCATGGTGTCCTGAGCGGCCTGCAGCCATCGCTTTTTTTCAGTTTCAAACCGTTCATTAAGCCAGGCCATCGCCTGATCCATCCCTTCTTCAGAGAGAGGGAAGGTGGCGCTTTCTTTCTGGTCCTCCGGTGTCTGTTCAAAACACCAGGGTTCGGGATAGACATAGGCCGTAAATGTAGTGCTGTTTTTACCGTCGTCGCCCGCCAGCAAATAGCGCATTCCGTGATGGCTTCCCGAAAATGGTTCTTTTTTCAGCCCGCCGAAGGGCACAAGTCTTTTATCGATCATAATCTGCTGAAAATTCCTTTCGTGAGTTATGGAAGAGGAGGAGCGCAGCGCATCCCCGGTACGTTTTGCGCGTATGCAGCCGCAGCCCGGAATCCGTGCATACAGCCGCTTCCGGGCTGGGCATATCTGTTTCCTTTGAATATTATATCACTGTGCTGCGATTGCCGCAAATTTTGTTGTGACCAGATCTTCATAGGGCGCTCTCTTTTCCAGTTCGCCCGCGCTTTCCAGAATATCCTGGAGAAGGTCGAAGCTGCTCTCCTCAAATATCAGATTGCTCTTCCATGTGTCCTGGTCATAATAGCGGGTTACTATGGTAGTAATAGTCTCCAGATTGGTCTCCGGGAACTGAGGCTCAATGACGGCGGCAATTTCTTCCGGCGTGTGGGACTGCACATAGTCCATACCTTTTTGAAGAGCATTTGTAAAGCCCTGTATGATATCCGGGTTCTCGTCGATATAACTCTTTTTTGCGCTGAAGGCGGTATAAGGAACATAGCCGCTGTCTTCGCCAAGGGAGGCCACTACATAGCCTTTCCCTTCGGACTCAAGGGTGGTCGCGCCCGGCTCAAACTCGACGGTGAAATCTCCCTGGCCTTCTGCAAACGCCGCGGCAGTGGAACCAAAATCAATGTTCTGGTTGATTTCCAGATCGGTCTCCGGGTCAATGCCGTTTTCTTTCAGGATATACTCAAATACCATTTCGGGCATACCGCCTTTGCGCCCGCCAAGCACCAGGCGCCCTTTCAGATCCTCCCAGGAGAAATCCTCCATTTCTTCCCGGGCTACCAGGAAGTTGCCCGCCCTTTGGGTCAGCTGGGCAAAGTTGACAACATAGTCGTTTGCGCCTTCGTTGTAGGTGTAAATAGAGGCTTCAGAACCCATAAATCCGATATCGGCTTCGCCGGAAATAACAGCAGTCATCGTTTTATCTGCCCCAAATCCGCAGACCAGATCCAGCTCGATGCCTTCTTCCTCAAAATATCCTTCTTCAATAGCCACATACATTGGGGCGTAGAAGATAGAGTGGGCGACTTCGTTTAAAGTCACTTTTGTAAGTTCTTTTTCTTCTTCCTGGACAGCAGGATCGCCGTTGTTCTTCTTACTGTCTTTGTCATCTGCTCCGTCTGAGCAGGCAGTGAGAAGTCCTGCGGTCAGGGCAGCACAGAGAAGCGAGGCAAGTATACGCTTTTTCATATAATCCTCCATGAATCTGTTCTTATTCCCTTATACTATATGAAAATCAGGAAAAATGTGTTCAGATAAAAAGAACTGCTGAAAATCCATCTCCTGTTTCCGGCGGACGGATTGTCCGCTTCTGAAAACAGCAGAGGAGGAATTTCAGCAGTTCTTTGAAAAATCCTGTAATGGATCGGAGGACTTTAATTATATCTCTGACCGGTTGGTTCAGTCTGCATAATCGTCGTCAAAAGGATCATCGTAATCATCTTCTTCATCCGCCGCGCCTCTGGACACGATTGCCAGGATCAGAGAAACGATAGCCATGACTCCGCCGGCAGCGGCGCAGATCAGAAGTATTGTGTCCCCGTCCCGCATGAAAAATGCCGCGACGGCGCTGCCCAGATAGAACAGCATGGGAAGCAGGAAAGCGAACACAGTGTTTTTCCCGATCAGGATAAAATACAGCATGGCGGATACAAGGAAGCAGAGCGCCAATATAATATATGTAGTGCCAGAAGAACCGCTTCCGGCAGAAATGCCCTGAAGGCCGGCCGCAAATCCTTTGTATATGAAGAATGCAAAACCGATCAGGGAAAGAACTCCCATCACAATGCGCGCTGGACGGAATCTGGGATATTCTTCGTACTCATCGTAATCATCCATTTCTGGTTCCGGTTCCGGCATGCGGCGCGAGGCCTTTGCATCATCACGGCGTCTTTTTGCAGCAGCTCTCTCTCTGTCTTCAGAGTTCTCCTGCGCTGATTTTTTGCGGACAGGCTTGTGCCTGGGGTCTGTAGAAAGCATATCCTCATATCCCTTGCGGACAGCCTGTTCCCGTTTTTCCCGGACTTTTTCAGACGGGATATTTGCGTAACGCTTTTCGTCGCTGCTTCCAGATGAATCCGTTCCGGCAGGACGCTTTCTGACGGGACGCTTGTCGGACGCGGGGGCAGATTTTGCCGTGCGCCCGGGATTTTTCCCTGATGGGATTGCTTTCGTCTCGTCCGTATCAGGTTTTCTGGTTCGACTTTCCGCGGAAGAGGCGGGTTTTTTCCTTGGCTGCGGGGAGGAAGCATCTCTGCGGGGAGCCGGCTTCCTGACAGGGCGTTCCTTTGGAGCAGACGCTTCCTGATCTGCGTTCTCTTTAGCAGGGGCGGCTTTCTTTACAGAGGCGCTGTTTTCTGCCGCAGTTTTTTTCGGTACTGCATTTTTTTGTGCAGGTTCTTTTTTTACAGCATTTTCCTTATCCGGCTCAGCTTTTTTAACCGGTTTCTCTTTGGCCGGCGCCGCCTTTTTTACAGGTTCTTCTTTGTGCCCAGCGGCTTTCTTTGCGCGCTGTTTATCAAGGTTCCACTGTTTTTTACAGTCACGGCAGACTGCATATTCATTAAAGACCGGTTCGCCGTTTTCATCAGTGCCAACCTGTCTGTTTTTTAATTCTACATCTTTACCACATATAGGACACTTCATGTATATACTCCTCTCTTTTGTACTCCGCTCATTTTAATTGACAAAATCTGCAATCAACACCACTATTATAACATTTAGAAAAGGCTCCGACAATGGAAAAATGCAGGAAAATGTGTTATACTTTGCGATATGGTCTGAATCTTGAAAAGGAGGAAAGGAAAATTATGAGGATTCTTGTAGACACCCATTCTCATACAATAGCCAGCGGTCATGCCTACAGCACTTTGTCTGAAATGGCCAGGGCGGCGGGCGGCAGAGGGCTGCAGGCGCTGGCGATCACTGAACATGCCCCGGAAATGGAAAATTCCTGCGGCAGGTTTTATTTTATGAATTATGATGTGGTTCCCAGGGAGATGAACGGAGTGAGGCTGCTGATGGGAGCGGAGCTCAATATCCTGGATGCACAGGGGACAGTCGATCTGCCGGAGAATGTGTGCCGGGATCTTGATATTGCCGTGGCAAGCATCCATCCGCCCTGCTACCGCAGCGAGCCGACTAAGGAGAACAATACCAGGGCGTATGTGGAGGCTATGAAAAAGCCTTATATTAATATCATTGGACATCCAGATGACAGTCGGGTTCCGGTGGACTATGAGATACTGGTAAAAACTGCAAAAGAGACGGGAACACTGCTGGAACTTAATAATTCGTCCCTCCGGCCCCAGAGCAGCAGAGTGGGAGCCAGGGAAAACATGCTCGTTATGCTGGATCTGTGCCGGCAGTATGAGGTCCCGATAACAACAGGAAGCGACGCCCATATTGATGTGGATGCAGGAAATTTCACCCGGGCGGAAGAACTGCTGGAATACTGCGGCTTCCCGGAAGAGTTGGTGGTGACGACGGATTTTGAGAAGATCAGACCGTTCATAAATTTTGGAAAAATACCTGGAAACAGATAAATCTGATAAAAAGGTGGACTTTAAGAATTTAGTGTGCTAAAATGTAACGGTAGCTTCTGGAAAGATTAAGCTGCCGTTTTTATTATATTTATCTGGATCTGAAAAGGAGATTGGATGATTATGAGCAAAAAAATCAGGACAGAGGCGGTAGACTATCTGTTTAGCGCCATTCTCAGTCTGGAAAATAAAGAAGAGTGTTATACATTTTTTGAGGATATCTGTACCATCAATGAGCTTCTTTCGCTGTCGCAGCGGTTTGAAGTCGCAAAAATGCTCCGGGAACAGAAAACATATCTTGAGATCGCAGAGAAAACCGGTGCTTCCACTGCGACGATCAGCCGTGTAAACCGTTCGCTGAATTATGGAAATGATGGATATGACATGGTGTTTGAAAGAATTAACAGATAAATGAAGCGCGGCGCTGTTCCAAAAGGGATCAGCGCCGCTGTTTTATTCTTCCTCTGTATTTTGGGCGGCCAGCCCGTCAATGATTTTTTCGATCATTGTTTTTTTAAGATAGACATCAAAACTCAGATTACAGATAAACGCGAAAAGCTGCAGTTCATCTTGATTTTTCCTGTCGGAAATATCGGAAAATGCTTCCAGCGATTTGTCGTAAGCTGCCCGGACCGTCTCCTGGAGCTGTTTGATCCGGCTCTTTTCCATTTCACAGATTTCTTGATAGAGGCCGGAGAGCTCTACGTCTTCTTCCCCGGAAAAATATTTTTCTCTGAGAGGTTTTAAAACGGTTTCAATATCCTTGATGGACAGGATATTTTTAAAATAATAAATAAAAATCAACAGGAGCACATGCTCTTTGGAATATTTTTTCTTTACAGGAGGCGGCAGAAGATTATTTTTTGTGTAATTGTTGATCATAGTTTTTGTCAGAATCTTATCTTCGTCGTATCTCTTTGTAGATGCAAGCTGTGTGTCCATGAACGTGGTGACCTGATCCATATACAGGTCTATATTCGGGATTTCTTCCGGACGGATATAGTCAATGCGGGAGAGACTCTCCAGAATACTGTTCAGTATATCGTTTGTATCAACTGTCATATTATCACCTCAGTACAGCTATTATATAGTAATTGAAACCAGATGGCAAGAAGAACTGAAGAAAAAGGCGGCAAAATCAGGTTGACAATCGGGAATGTGCGTTCGATAATAGTAATACTCAGATCAGTATTCCGGGACGGACAGGTATATACCGGTAATTGATATTTTTTGATTGAAGCAAAGGAGAAATTTATGAATATACACGAACAACTGAATGCCCCTCAGAGAGAAGCGGTGCTGTACACAGATGGTCCGCTGCTGATCCTGGCCGGCGCAGGGTCGGGGAAGACAAGAGTACTTACACACCGTATTGCGTATCTCATTGAAGAAAAAGGAGTCAATCCCTGGAATATTCTCGCCATTACTTTTACCAATAAAGCGGCCGGAGAGATGCGCCAGAGAGTGGATGACCTTGTAGGGTTCGGATCGGAGAGTATCTGGGTGAGTACGTTTCACTCGGCATGTGTGAGGATCCTTCGGAGATATATTGACAGACTGGGATATGACAGTCGGTTTACGATTTATGACACAGATGACCAGAAGACGCTGATGAAAGAAGTATGCAGGAAGGCCGACATTGATACGAAAAAATTTAAAGAGCGTATGCTTCTGTCTGTTATTTCTTCGGCAAAAAATGAAATGATCCTGCCGGAAGAGTTTGAACTGAATGCCGGGGGTGACTTCGCACAGCTTAAGATCGCGAGGGCATACCGTGAGTATGAGGCTCAGCTTAAGGCAAACAATGCATTGGATTTTGACGATCTGCTGCTGAAGACAGTGCAGCTTCTTGAGACGCAGCCAGATGTGAGGGATAATTATCAGGAACGGTTCCGCTATATCATGGTGGACGAATATCAGGATACAAACACCGTGCAGTTCCGGCTTGTAAGCCTGCTGGCCGGAAAATACAGGAATCTCTGTGTGGTAGGTGATGACGATCAGTCCATCTATAAGTTCCGCGGCGCAAATATTCGGAATATCCTGGATTTTGAAAAAGAGTTCCCTGACGCCCGGGTGATCAAGCTGGAGCAGAATTATCGGTCAACGGCAAATATTCTGAACGCTGCAAATCACGTTATACGAAACAACAGGGGGCGTAAAGAGAAAACGCTCTGGACAGACAAGGGAGCAGGGGAAAAGATACAGCTGCGGCAGTTTGACACCGCTTATGATGAGGCGGAGTTTATCGCGGAGGATATTGCCTCGGAAGTACGCGGCGGCGCGTCTTATAAGGACAGCGCAGTGCTTTACCGGACCAACGCCCAGTCCCGTATGCTGGAAGAAAAATTTGTGGCAATGAGCATTCCCTATAAAATCGTGGGAGGAATAAATTTCTATGCCCGCAGGGAGATCAAAGATGTTCTGGCCTATTTAAAGACCATTGACAATGGCAGGGACGACCTGGCGGTGCGACGGATCATCAATGTGCCGAAACGAGGGATCGGACTGACAACGATAAACCGTATTCAGGAGTCGGCTGCCGCCAGGGAAATCAGCTTTTATGATGCGCTCCTGGCTCCGGAACTGATCCCCGGTGTGGGGAGAAGCGCATCAAAGCTGGATTCATTTGCGGCTCTCATTGAGTATTTTAAAGAGCAGGCTCGGAAGGAAAGCCTGACAGATCTGATCAATGAGGTGATTGAAAAGACCGGCTATATAGAGAATCTGGACGCAGACGATCCCCTGGAGGCCCAGGCCAGGATTGAGAATATTGACGAACTATTGAACAAGGCGGCAGCATATGAAGAGGAATGTGCCGACCGGGATGAAAAAGCAGATCTGAGCAGTTTCCTGGAGGAAGTGGCGCTGGTGGCAGACATTGACAGCCTGGATGAGAACCAGGATTATGTGGTGCTCATGACTCTGCACAGTGCAAAAGGTCTGGAGTTTCCCCATGTGTACCTTGCAGGAATGGAGGACGGCCTTTTTCCAAGTTACATGACGATCACTGCGGATGACAGAGAAGAACTGGAAGAAGAGCGCAGACTCTGCTATGTGGGGATCACCCGTGCTGAAGAAAAGCTGACCCTGACATGTGCGCGCCGTCGGATGATCCGGGGAGAAACTCAGTACAATAGGATATCCCGTTTTGTAGGTGAGATTCCCGTAGAAATCCTGGACACGGGAAGCCGCAGGGCGGAAGAAGGAGAAAGCTTCCCCACGCAGGATACATATCGCAGTGCAAGGGCTGCATTTCAGGCCAGACCATTCGCAGCCGATTATTCACAGGGGCGGTCCGGCAGTTCAGAAAGACAGCCTTTTTCCTCCCTGCAGAAGGGAAGCCAGCTTGCGGCCGGAACAGGCGGCGGTCTCTCCTATGGCCCGGGCGACAGGGTCCGTCATGTAAAATTCGGTGAGGGGACTGTGCTGGATATAAAAGAAGGAGGCAGAGACTACGAAGTGACCGTCAATTTTGACGGCGCAGGTATAAGAAAGATGTTTGCCATGTTTGCGAAGCTGATTAAAATATAAACCGTATTGACCGGCGGAATGACCGAAGCAGACAGGGAGACCAGATCAGAAAATCAATCAATTTGTAATAAATTAGTAGTAAATTGAAAATGTTAGTGTTATAATAACAGAAAGTAAACCGCTGTCGGCAGGACAGGGAAAGGACGTGAATTATGAGCAAGGTAGAAGAGTTTATTGCTGAATCGAAATTAAGTGACTTACTGAAAAGGAATGGCGAAGAAAAACAAAAAAACACAGTAATCTGGGTGCTGGCCATCATAGGAGCAATAGCGGCAGTAGCTGGAATCGCATATGCAGTGTACCGCTTCTTCACACCGGACTATCTGGAAGATTTCGAAGACGACTTTGACGATGACTTCGATGATTATTTCAGTGAGGAAGATCAGGTATAAAAATTAGCGGAAAAATATAAGAACAGAATAAAGGCGGGATGCAGAAGAGCACCCTGCCTCTTTTATTGCTTCAAAAGGGGCCAGACCCCTTTGAAGAAAATTGTCTGAAAACTTGAGCAAAAGGGGTCAGGCCCCTTTTGAAAGAATTATCTGAAAACTTGGAGAGAAGAATGAAAAAGGGACAGATTTTTGAAGGTATTATTGAGAGGGTGGATTTTCCGAATAAGGGATTTGTCCATATTTCGGAAGAAGACGGATATGTTACGGTGAAGAACGGAATCCCGGGGCAGAAAGTCCGGTTTGTAATTAATAAGTTTAAGAGGGGCAATGCAGAGGGCCGCCTTCTGGAGGTGCTGGAACAGTCTCCTCTTGAAACGAGAAAGCCGGTGTGCAGTATTTTCCCGGCCTGCGGGGGATGTATGTATCAGACTATGCCCTATGAAGAGCAGATGAAGATGAAGGAAGGGCAGATACGCAGGCTTATGGATGAGGCGGTTAAAGGCGAATATGTCTTTGAAGGCGTGAAAGCCAGTCCGAAAGAATTCGGCTATCGTAACAAGATGGAGTTTTCTTTTGGGGATGAGTACAAGGACGGCCCGCTTTCCCTCGGACTGCATAAAAAAGGCAGCACATATGATGTGCTGACAGCGGGAGACTGCAGACTTGTGCATGAGGATATGAATAAGATTCTCCTTTGTGTACTGGAGTATTTCCGTGAGAGGAATGTCAGCTATTATAGAAAAATGCAGCACAGCGGATATCTGCGGCATCTGCTCTTAAGAAGAGGGGATGCGACGGGAGAGATTCTGGTTAATCTGGTGACAACGACTCAGGAAGAACACGATCTTACTCATCTTGTGAGCAGGCTATTGGAACTGAAGCTGGAGGGCCGGATCGTGGGAATCCTCCATATCCTAAATGACGCGCTTTCCGATGTGGTGAAAAGCGACGAGACAAGGGTGCTGTACGGACAGGACTTTTTCTATGAAAAGATTCTCGGGCTGGAATTCAAGATAACACCATTCTCTTTTTTTCAGCCAAATACAAAAGGAGCGGAAGTGCTGTATGAAACAGTGAGAGAATACATTGGCGATATCCATGAACTGACGGTATTTGATCTGTTCAGCGGCACAGGAACTATCAGCCAGGTGCTGGCTCCGGTGGCAAAACAGGTAGTGGGTGTGGAAATTGTCGAAGAAGCGGTGGAGGCTGCACGGGAAAATGCCGCGCACAACAGTATTTCCAACTGTAAATTCATAGCAGGCGATGTATTTCAGGCGCTGGATGAGATTGAGGAAAAGCCGGATGTGATCGTGTTAGACCCGCCCCGGGACGGAATACATCCGAAGGCGCTGCCAAAGATCCTGAACTATGGTGTGGATAGGATCGTGTACATCTCATGTAAGATGACAAGTCTGGCGCGGGATCTGGAGATGATGCAGCTTGCGGGGTACAGAGTGGAGAAGATGACGGCAGTGGATCAGTTTTGTGAGACAGTGCATGTGGAGACCGTAGTTTTGCTATCACACAAATAAAGAAAAGGGCTGATAATGCCTTGAAATAAAGGAGTTCTTACTACCGTGGCGGTTGACACCTCCGGTAATGAGAACTCCTTTTTCTTTTTGTCAGAACATGTCGAAGATAGGGGTTGTGGATACGATTCTACTTTTTCGGGTGGTTGTGGCTATGATTTTGCTTTTTAGAGTCTTTCTGTGGTGGATAAGGATATG
This sequence comes from Candidatus Mediterraneibacter avicola, assembly GCA_019115385.1. GTDB lineage: Bacteria > Bacillota > Clostridia > Lachnospirales > Lachnospiraceae > Mediterraneibacter > Mediterraneibacter avicola. The sequence goes on from DXDR01000014.1 coordinate 111,766, forward strand.
GCATCAATAGCTTGACATTTGTCAACAGCGTGTTGAGTGTATGTAGATTCTCGTTGTAATAGTAATTACTTTTTTACTGAGAAATTAGTTTGTAAACAGGTTGTAATTCATATTGTAATTACAATCTGTTTATGCTACAATGGATAGTGGGAAACTAGAAAACAGAGAGGAGGTTTTGGGGTGAATAAAAAAAGCAAAGAGCCAATGCAACATTTTAATATAGGGGAGTTCAATCGCGGTCAATCATCAAAGCTGTTGCGAGAATTGGCTGAAAACGACAAAACAGCCTACATACTGAAAAACGGAAAACCGTTAGCTGTTGTTATATCCAATGCGAGATATGAACGACTGCTGGAGGCGGGAATTGACATAAGGGATTATTGAGACACGTAATATAAACCATAGAATGGAGGAACTTGCTATATGAATAAACGACAATTGGCTGCCGCGATATGGAAATCGGCCAACGAGATGCGTTCTAAAATAGAGGCCAATGAATACAAGGATTATATCCTGGGATTTATCTTTTATAGATATCTGTCTGAAAAGGAATTGCGTTTCTTTAAGGAACAAAGGATGTCGGATGAAGATATAAAAGAGATGAATGAATCTGATGAGGAGTTTGTAGATTTCACCAAAGAATCTATCGGCTATTTTATTTCCTACGAGAATTTGTTTTCTACATGGCTGGAAAAAGGTAGCGATTTTGATGTTTCTGATGTAAGGCGTGCTCTGACTGCTTTTGACCGGCTTATCAGTCCGTCTCACAAAAAGGTGTTCGAGAAAATATTCAATACCCTTCAAACTGGCTTATCAAAGCTGGGAGAAACAGCAACCACACAGACAAAATCCATAAATGCCCTTATTAAGTTGATCAGACGTATCCCTATGGATGGACGTCAGGATTATGATGTTCTCGGCTTTATTTACGAGTATTTAATTGGTCAGTTTGCCGCCAATGCAGGAAAAAAAGCGGGTGAGTTCTACACGCCGCATGAAGTGTCGATGCTTATGTCTGAGATTGTGGCAAACCACCTGAAAGACAGGACAGAAATCCGCATATATGATCCCACTTCAGGCTCCGGTTCCCTATTAATTAACATGGGCGCTGCTGCATCCAAGTATATTAGTGGAGGAAAACGAATCAGTTATTATGCACAGGAATTGAAAGAGAATACATATAACCTAACCAGAATGAATCTTGTGATGAGAGATATCGATCCGGCTAATATTTATGTGAGAAATGGTGATACGTTGGAAGAGGATTGGCCTTTTTTTGAGGAAGGCGACATTGAACATTATCAGCTTGTTCGCGTGGATGCTGTAGTATCAAATCCTCCTTATTCACAGAAGTGGGATCCCAAAAACAAGGAACATGATGCACGCTTTTCTGATTATGGAATAGCGCCCAGAGGTAAGGCCGATTATGCGTTTCTGCTGCACGATTTGTATCATTTGGAGAAGGATGGCATCATGGCGATAGTTCTTCCCCACGGTGTCCTTTTTCGTGGAAATGAAGAATATACAATTCGAAAAAATCTGATAGAAAAAAACAACATTGATGCGATTATTGGACTTCCCGGCAATATTTTCTTCGGTACATCTATTCAGACGTTAATCATGGTGCTAAAGAGGGAGAGGGCAGAGACGGATGTTCTTATTATCGATGCGTCGAAAGGATTCGAAAAAGCAGGAAAGAGCAACCGACTGCGTTCTTCGGATATCAAACGTATTGTGGATTGTATGCGTACCCGTGCTGTTATTCCTGGATTTTCTGAGCGCGTAAGTAAGGAAAGGATTAAGGAAAACGATTATAATCTGAATATTCCTCGTTACGTTGATTCCTATGAAAAGCCGGAACCTTGGGATTTGCATTCCATCATGTTTGGAGGCATTCCAAATATAGAGCTGGATGCGCTGGAAGAGTATTGGAAGGCGTTTCCGACACTCAGAGATTATCTATATAAGCCGATCTCTGAGCGATATGTACAAATTGCATTTTCTGACATTGGACAGGCAGTGAATAATGAAGCGTCTGTTATTAGATACAAGGATGCGTATGCCGACGCTTTTGCCGATTTACGGAAAAAACTGCGATCTGTTCTGATTGAGCAGTATTCCACGATATCTCCACAGGCCGAGGAGGAAAAGTTTACAGCGGACATTTTCAAGAGGTTGGAAACTATTGCGGTGATAGACAGATATGAGGCATTTCAAGTATTGGATAATGTGTGGAATCAGATATCTGCCGATGTGGAGATAATACAGACAGAGGGTGAAGCTGCCATAGTACAGGTGGACCCTCATATGGTGACAAAGAAAAAGGATGACAAGGAAGTAGAAGTTCAAGATGGCTGGGAGGGACATATTCTGCCCTTTGAGCTGGTGCAGGAGATGTATCTTACGGAAGATTTGCATCAACTACAGGAGCTTCAAAGGAAGGCGGCAACAATATCCGCTTCCTACAGCGATATGATTGATGGCTTTACGGACGAGGAAAAAGAAACTGGAATTTTGAATGATGCAGGTACAGAATTTATCAGTAAGGAAGTCAAATCTAAGGCAGATGAAGTGCTGGAGGAAATTGAATCTGATGAGATAAATGCCCTTCTGGAATATTTGACACTGCCACAAAAGAAAAAGGCTGAATTTGTTAAATCTGCTACTGCTGTGGATTGGTCTGCAATGACAGCCAACAAGAATGGCATTTATACCAAGGCGGTAGTTACTGCTCGTGTGAAGGAGCTTAAGGCAAATTGGGTGTTCCCAGAGGATTCCTTTGAGCAGAAGTTGCTTAATATTGTGGCTACTATGGAGCAAGAAGCTGCATTGAAACGTGAAATCAAGACAAGGAGTGCCGAGTTGCATGAGAAGACAAAGAGTCTGATTGAGGGCATGGAACCTGAAAAGGCTAAAGCAGTGCTGGAAGAAAAATGGATTACGCCTATTGTGAACGGCATCATGGAACTTCCGGAGAAACTCATTAGTGGGTTTATAACAAGACTTGCTGTTTTGCAACAGAAATACTCTGTGACGTTTGCTGCAGTGGGAAAACGGATCGCAGAAAGTGAAGAGGAAATTTCTGGCTATGTTTCCAAACTCAGAGGTGATGAATTTGATATGGCTGGGTTAGCAGAGTTGCAGAAACTGTTAGGAGGTGATGATTGATGGAAAAAAAACCGGTAATCCGATTTGAGGGATACACCGAGGAATGGAAACAGAGGAAATTTAAGGATATTTTTGATTTGCTAACAAACAACACTCTTTCAAGAGCAGAATTAAATGATGAGCATGGAACAGTTCAGAATGTTCACTACGGTGATATTCTTGTTAAGTTTGGAGAGATAATAAACGTTAAGACCGACAAGTTGCCTTTTATCACCGATGAATCAAAAGCTTTAAAATCTGACTTTTTACAGAATGGTGATATTATTATTGCAGATACCGCAGAAGACACTACGGTAGGAAAATGTATTGAAATCACAGGGATTTCTGATATAGATGTAGTTGCTGGACTTCATACTATTCCCTGTAGACATCGAGGGCAATATGCACAAGGATATCTTGGATATTATATGAACTCGTCAACGTATCATAATCAACTATTGCCTTTAATGCAGGGAACGAAGGTAACTTCCGTGTCAAAATCAGCTCTTCAAGATACAACTATATGTTATCCAATAGATATCAAAGAGCAAGCTTATATCGGTGACTGCTTCCTGAAACTAGATCACCTTATTACTCTTCATCAGAGAAACTACGAGAAAATGGTATCAACGAAGAAGTCTATGCTGGATAAACTTTTTCCTCAAGGTAAAGCTAAGGTGCCAGCAATTCGCTTTGAAGGCTTTGAAGGAGATTGGGGAAAAAAGTCGCTTGGTGCCATTGTGATTCCATATTCAGATCCAGTCGAAGTGCCACATAGTGGTTACGAAAGATTGGGTATTCGCAGTTACGGAAGAGGTGTCTTTCATGAATATGTAGAAGCTGGGAAAGAGATAACCACAGCTCAATTGCACAGGGTGGCGGCACATAATTTAATTGTAAACATCACCTTTGCGTGGGAACATGCGGTAGCAGTTACCAGTGATGAGGATGCAGGCAAGCTTGTTTCGCATCGTTTTCCACAATTTTCAATGGCAGATGGAGTTCATGATCAATTTCTGAAATATTTGATTCTGGATGCAAGATTCCGTCATCACCTTTTGCTGTCTTCGCCAGGTGGTGCGGGGAGAAATCGTGTGCTGAAAATTCCAGAAATGCTGGAATATGAAATGAGGATTCCTGACATCGAGGAGCAGAAACAAATAGCGGGTTATCTGAATTCATTGGATAATCTTATAGAGCTGTATCGGATACGAGTAGAAAAATTGAAGAATATCAAAGCGGCATGCCTGCAGGGGATGTTCGTGTAGGGGGTATGGAAAATGACCTTTGACGATGAGAAAAAATTTGAGGATGCTGTCATAGAACAGTTGAAAGAATACGGATGGGAAAAGGAAGTCATAGAATATCCTACAGAGGAGGAACTGATTCACAATTGGGCAGACATCCTTTTTGCGAATAATCGGCAGCAGGATGTTCTGAATGACTGTCCCCTTACCGATGGCGAAATGCAACAGATTCTCGAACAGGTTATTTCTTTACGCACACCTGTAAGATTAAATGAATTTATCAATGGAAAGAGCGTAGGTATCAAGCGTGAGAATCCTGATGATACACAGAATTTCGGGAAGGAAGTAAGTCTTAAAATCTACGACAGGCGCGAGATTGCTTTGGGATCAAGCCGCTATCAGATTGTGAGGCAACCTAAGTTTAAGACGGCACCACGGTTGAATGATCGCCGTGGGGATTTGATGCTGCTTATTAATGGGATGCCTGTCATACACATCGAATTAAAGAAAAGCGGCATACCTGTCAGTAATGCCTACAATCAGATAGAAAAATATGCTCATGAGGGTGTGTTCACGGGGCTGTTTTCACTGATTCAGGTATTTGTAGCCATGGAGCCGGAAGAAGCAGTCTACTTTGCAAATCCCGGTCCCGATGGTGTGTTTAACAAGGCATTTTATTTCCATTGGGCAGACTTTGATAATGTTCCATATTCGGATTGGCAGGATGTAGTGAAGTACCTTTTGAATATTCCGATGGCACATGAGCTCATTGGCTACTACACAATCCCAGATGGAAAAGACGATACCTTGAAAGTTATGCGCAGCTATCAATATTATGCTGCAAGAGAAATATCGGCTGCGGTTGCTGCCAAGGACTGGAAAGATACCAACATTCTCGGCGGACATATCTGGCACACTACAGGATCCGGGAAGACACTGACCAGCTTTAAATCAGCCCAGCTTATTGTAAGCAGCGGAATGGCTGATAAGGTTGTCTTTCTGGTGGATAGAAAGGCATTAGGCAAGCAGTCATTTGATGATTACAGAGCCTTTTCCAGTGCATCTGAAGAAATACAGGATACGGCGGATACAAATATTCTTGTGGGCAAATTGAAGAGCGATGATAAAGACGACACGCTTATTATCACATCTATCCAGAAACTGAGTAATGTGACGAGAGATGCAGAAAACATCAAAACGTCGGATATTGATAAGATAGTAGCCAAGCGGATCGTGATTATTATTGACGAAGCACATCGCTCTACTTTCGGAGAGATGTTAACCAACATCAAGAATACTTTTATTCATGCCATTATTTTTGGATTTACCGGTACACCGATCCAGGATGCTAATAGCAAGAAGGATAACACCACAACTACTGTATTTGGCAACGAGCTTCATAGATATACTTTGGGCGATGGAATTCGAGACAAGAATGTCCTTGGCTTTGATCCATATATGGAGTCTACGTTTTTGGATATAGAGCTTCGTGAAAAAGTAGCCTTGATGAAAGCCAAAGCGCAGTCGTATGACGAGGTAAAAGGAGATCCCAAAAAAGAAAAGATATATCATAAATTCATGAATCCTACACAGGTCAAGATGTATGGGGAGCAGAGAGGCAGAAAGTACGTTAAAGGAATCGAGGATTACATCCCAAACTCTCAGTATGAGGAGGAGAAGCATCAAAAAGCCGTTGTTGAAAATATTGTAAAATACTGGAATATATTTAGCAGAGGCGGGATGTTTCATGCGATTTTCGCCACAAGCAGTATTCCGGAAGCAGTGGCCTATTATCGATTGTTTAAAACTGAAGCTCCTCATTTGAGGATTACAGCGGTGTTTGATCCAAATATCGATAATGAGGGCGGCGGCTCTCTGGAAAAGGAAGATGGTATTGTAGAAATCCTTGAAGACTATGAAACTATTTTTGGACCTTCTTTTGGACTGCCGACCTATGATTCTTTCAGGGAGGACGTGCAGCTGCGTCTGGCGCATAAGAAGCCTTATAATCGCATTCCAGTGGACAAGCAGATAAATCTTCTGATTGTGGTAAACCAAATGTTGACAGGGTTTGATTCAAAATGGATTAATGCTCTGTATCTCGATAAAGTTATGGAGTACGAGAATCTTATTCAGGCATTCTCCAGAACAAACAGGTTATATGGAGATGAGAAGCCTTTTGGAATTATCAAATATTACCGCCGGACTCACACTATGAGAAGGAATATTGAGATCGCGGTAAAGGCATATTCGGGGGATATTCCTACAGGACTGTTCGTTGATAAGCTTCCAGGCAATCTCAATAGCATGAATCGATTCTTTGATGAGATTGCTGACCTTTTTAAAAATGCGGGCATTGAGAATTTTGAAAAGCTTCCAGAAGAAAAGTCTGAACAACGTAAATTCGCAAAGCTGTTTAAGATGTTTAATCAGCGACTGGAGGCGGCACAAATACAGGGATTTAATTGGTCAAAGGACACTTATACAGTCAGCGAATCGGATGAATCGGAATCTTATATCGTAATGCATTTTGATTACAATACGTATCTTGCACTGCTGCAGCGATACAAGGAACTTCCATCCGCTGGTGGAGGCGGGGCTGGTGAAGAGCCACCGTTTGAAATTGATACACACATTACAGAAATCAATACAGATGCCATTGATGCGGATTACATGAATTCCCGGTTTGATAAGTTCTTCAGGTTACTTCAGCAAGGTGATGTAGATAAAGAAACGCTGGATCAGGTGCTAAAAGACCTTCACAAGTCATATTCGATGCTTCCGAGAGAGCAGCAAAGGTATGCAAATCTCTTTATCAGTGATGTGCAGTCAGGAGAAATTACAATTGATCCGACAATGACATTTCGTGATTACATCGCCTTGTATATGCGGAGGTCTGAGGATGCTCGTATTGCCCGTATTGTCCGGCGGCTTGGGTGCTATGAGAACCTGCTGCGAAAGCTGTTAGATAGGAAGGTGACGGAGACAAATTATAAAGAGTTCGGTTATTTCGATGAGCTTGTTGCATCTGTGGATAAAGGCAAAGCCAAAAAGTTTTTTGTTGTTATTGAACGGGATAACTATAAAGACTATCGCCTGAATATGTACATCTCAGCTTATTTGAAAAAATTTGTAATAAGCGGGGGCGTTGATCCATATGCCGACATAATTGACAGCGGAAGAAAATCGACCAAAAAGGGTGCAGATGAATATACTCACACTTCATCTGGAGATTACGTAGTTGTAGTTGATACAGCGAATGATGATGAAGCCGTCGGCGATGTCATTGTGAGAACGACGGTTAAAAGTCAGAAACTAAATCAGTGGTATCAGTCCAGTCAAGCTGTGGCTTGTATGATGAATACTGGCTGCTTCGCCTATGTTGAAAATAAAGTATGTTTAGATGAGCCCAAATATGTAGAGCGACAGGAATCCGGAAAAATGCGTTTAACATCTTATGCAAAGGAGCATGAAGAAGAATGCTTCCTGCAGTTTAAGGTGGACGCAGATGGAAATTTGCATTATGTAAAATTACCTGAGAGTGTAGCAGACAAAGAATTTCGTTATTCCGATCATATCTCTGAAGAGATTTTGACACAGTATGGTCTTGTGAATGAAATCGCAAATCAGATGCTTGCCGCTATTAGGGACATGGAGTTTGGAGATGCTCTGAAAGAACTAATGAGTGAAAGAATCTGTCACTATAGTGTGGGATTGTTGAAAAGCACAACCGGCCTCGATAATCGCACGATAAGCAATATGAGAGAAGGAAAGAATCTCACAGATGTGAATGTGGTTTCAGCCTGCTTAGGCATCCATCTCCCGTTCCCCGTTTCAAACAATATGTTGGAATTGGCGAATTTGATTTTTCGTATGGATAAAGGCCCGGATAAGAACAAAACCTACATACAACTGCTAACGCTCCGCTGGGCTTCTGACTATGGTGACATCTATGACGATTTAGAAGAGCAAGGTCTTGAAGCGTTAATTAAGAAGCCTCCAATTTGATGAATTCTGTTTTGCACAGAGGTCAGAGTAAAATCTGGCCTCTTTTTTTTGTGCAAAAAATCTTAAAAAATTTTTGTTGAACTTTTTTCAACGGCATAGGAGAAAGAAACGCTCTTAATGATGGCGTATAAATGGTCATTTCAATTTAATCCCTATCGTGATGGTAAAATCTCGTGATTTTTCTGTTGAACTTTCTTCAACGGCCTCAAAATACAAATCTGCTAAATTAAAGGCACAATAAATCTCTTAGTCCGAATAGCGCTATAAGGACGGAGGGATGCATAAGAGTTCGGAACACAGCAATAAAAGCTGTGTTTGGAATGAAGATGCTCCCACCGTAGTTTCGTGCGCCTATTTTCTGCTATCGGAGCCTGTGGTCATCTTCAACTGCAGGCTCTTTTTGTGTCCCTCCGTACCGCTCGGACGGAAAGGACACTGCTATGAAGAGCAAGAAAACAAAGAACCGTAAAAGCAATTTCAACTCCAATCGTCCCTGCTATCTTTCGGCAGATGGAAAGTTCTACTGCTATGAGGTTTATGATCCTGAAACTGATCGGGTAGTAACCCAGAAGTTTGAGGTCGGCAAGGGGGACTACTCCGTAGATTGGACGATTTTTCTTGATGAGACAGACCACGATATGGATCTGAATGATCGTTACCAGCAGGAATTCAAAGATCCTCTGTTTGAAGCCAAGGCAAAAAGCTATAAGGCAGATCCGGAGAATGAGGACAAGGTCAATCCATGGGACACAATTCCCGATAAAAGCGCCAGCCCGGAAGAGGTGCTGTTTTCCGAACCGGAAGCAGAGAATCCGGACGCAGCGAAAGTTCGTGAGGTAATCGACACCAGATGCACTGCACGTCAGCAGGAACTGTTCTTCTCACATTTTGGCGAGGGAAAGCAGTTGGAGCAGATCCGTCAGGATGAGGTTTCAAAGGAAGGTAAGGAGAAAAAACTGCAGGCAATCGTAAATGTCAAGAATGACGTGATTAAAAAGGTTTCCGATGCACTTGGAGTAACACCTGTTAAGCGCCGCAAATCAAAAAAGGACTGATCCAAGTGGAGACAGTCTTGCTGCCGGAGTCCTCCCCGGCAGCCCTCCTGGATGGGGGTTGATTTTTACGTTAGTCAGTGAGGAAGGAAATAGCTCCATCCTCTATCAAACGTAAAGGAGGACAATCCATGAAGCAAAACCATAAGATACGAATCAACATCGCTGATAAAAGCGGCAATAAGCAGAAAGTCCTGCAGAGCGAGCACAGGAGCATTCCCAAAAGGCTGCTCACCTTTCTCTTCGGCGAATTCTGCGAGGTTCTTGTGCTGACACCGGGGGAAACGGTGCGGGGAATTGAGATTAAGGAAATGCGGGGTGACGGCAATGACTGAGAACATCGAACTGATGATGCCGACCAGGGCTGTTCCCTATGAGCATCAGAAGCGTGCTTTTCTGTTTGCCTGCGAAATCTTTGGAGTGTTCCGGGAAGAAGGTGGTGGCCATGCCGATGGTAAGAGTAACCTGCAACCTTTGCGGGAAGGATTTCCAGAAGCTGCAGATAGAAATCCATAAGCACAATTTCTGCTGCCGGGAGCATATCTATCAATGGAATTCAAAACGGATCTCCAAATATAACAGGACGGAAAATCCTATGAATCAGCCAGGTGGCGTGCTGGAATCCCGGCTCAAAAGAAGTCAGGAAATGAGGGACAGCGGAGAAGGGAGAACCTACCGCAAGTTTCTCGGACGGCATGAGCACCGGGTAGTAGCTGAACAAAAACTTGGCAGGTCATTAAGGAATGGTGAGATCGTCCATCACATCGATGGTGATCACAGGAACAATGATCCGGATAACCTGATGGTTCTGCCTTCTCAGTCAGACCATTGCAAAATCCATGGTTTTGGCAAAAAGAAGAAAGAAGGTGATGCACATGACTCCAATCAATAAAAGCGGAAAAGGCTGCGCTCTATTGATGGAGATGTAGCCTGGGAACAGGGAAAACGCTCGTATCAATAGCCATTGCAGGCTGTATGTATCAGTTTGGGAAAGTAGACCGGGTGCTGATCGTGGCTCCGCTTTCCATTCTCGGTGTCTGGGAAGAGGAGTTTGAGAAGTTTGCGGACTTCCCCTACACACTGACAGTCTTAAAGGGCACGGTGGCGAAGAAAAAGAAGCAGCTGGAAGAATTGTCCGGGGAAGGGCTGCAGGTGGTAGTCGTGAATTATGAATCTGCATGGCGGCTTGAAAAGGAACTGCTGGCATATAACGCCGACCTGGTGATTGCGGATGAAGCCCACAAGCTGAAAGAGAATCGATCGAAGCAGAGCCAGGGGATGCACCATATCGGAGATAAAGCCAGGTATAAACTGCTTCTGACCGGAACGGTGATCACAAATAAGGAACTGGATGTGTTCTCGCAGTATCGTTTTCTCAATCCACAGATATTCGGGACATCTTTCTATGCCTTCCGAAATCAGTATTTTGACATGGGTGGTTACGGCAATCACACGCCGATCTTCCGCAAATGGATGACCGATGATTTCTTACGGAGACTTCATTCGGTGGCGTTTCGCGTGACGAAAAGCGAGTGCCTGGATCTGCCAGAAATCACAGAGGAAGTCCGTACCGTGGATCTGGAGAAGGATGCTGCAAAGATTTATGACAGCATTGAAGCGGAAAGTTATGCGGAGCTTGATGAATCCGAGGTTACCACAGCGAACATTCTTACAAGGCTCTTGCGCCTGTCGCAGATTACTGGCGGCCATCTGACCGATGATGATGGGATCGTTAAAAACGTGAGCAAAGCCAAGCTGGATGCGCTCTCCGATATCATCGACTCCGCTATGGCTGAGGATAAGAAGCTTGTGATTATGGCTCGTTTCGTACCGGAACTGGACGATATTCAGGAACTTTTGGAAAAGAAAAAAGTCGGCTATGCCGTGGTGCGCGGCGGGGTAAAAGACCGTGAGACAGAGATTCATCGCTTCCAGTATGACGATAAGTGCCGGGTGTTTGTGGGTCAGATCGCAGCTGCGGGGCTGGGTATCACGCTGACTGCAGCATCCACGATGGTTTTTTATTCCCTTGATTACAGCATGAGCAATTTCGAGCAGGCGAAGGCCCGCATCCACAGGGCAGGTCAGAAAGAGAACTGTCATTATATCTATCTTGTCTGCAGGGGCACGGTTGACCGCAAGGTTTTGTATGCCCTGCGCCAGAAGATGAACCTGGCAAAAATGCTTGTGGATGACTACCGCAAGGGCAGGAATCCGTTCAGACAGTAAAATCAATTAAGAAATCTGCAGCTAATGGGAAAGGTCGACTGCAGATTTCTTTTTATGTCAGATAGTATTGAAAAATAAGGAAGGGTGTGTTAGTACAAAGTAAATAAATTGACTGTCAAGAAATTGAAAAGGAGCTGCGAAATGACAAAGGAAGACAGGAAAAATGCATATCTCTATTGCAAATTCCGGGATGAACAGTTTGCTCTTTACGATGAGTATGCCAAGCGGCATGGAATGCTGATGAAAACACTTCTGGTCGCAAATGTGCTGTTTTACGCAAAGGAAGGAATGACGCAGACGGAAATCTGCCAGAGAACCTTTCAATCCAAACAAACGGTGAATCTGATCATCAAAAATTTTCTGTCTGCCAGCTATGTGACTGTCACAGAGGTACCGGAAAATAAGCGTAATAAGATCGTTAAAATGACAGATGCCGGAAGGGATCACTGCGAAAAAGTAGTGAGGCATATTACCTGGGCGGAGGACAAAGTCATGTCTATGTTTACGCCGGAGGAGCAAAAAACACTGATAGACCTTTCAAGGACTTTTACAAAACGGCTTACAGAGCTCGTCAATCAGGAAGGGTCGGAAATGGAGGAATCAGAAGGTGGAGTTTTATGAAGCAATCAGCAAAAGAAGGACAGTGCGGGAGTTCCTGGATAAAGAGGTGGACTTTGAAATCATCAAACGGATTCTGGAGGCAGGAAATAAAGCTCCCACATGGAACCATAATCGTAACTGGAGTTATATCATCCTAAGAACGGATGAGGAGAAGGAATATGCCTTTGAATATGCGAAGAAAATCGCTGACAAATTTGATGCAGATAAATATCTGAATGCGCCGAGACCGTATCCAACTACCCTTGCTCAGAAGATGTACGGTTATGCCATGCCCAGACAGTTCACGATGCTCAAAAGTGCTCCCTATGTGGTTATCCCGGTCTTTAAGTGCAAGGAGTTAAACGGACAATATGTCTCTAAACTGAATCCTTTTTCAACCATCTGGTGTGTGATCGAGAACATATTTCTGGCCGCAACCGCAGAAGGGCTGGGCTGTTCCATGCGGATACCGCTGAACGAAGAGCACGATATTGTAAAAGCTAAGTTGAAAGTTCCGCCCACCTACATGATTCCTGTGTTCATTGGCATCGGATATGCGGATCCGGAAGAAACGGTGTTAGAGCAGAATATGGCGGATCTTGAAAAACAACTTCATTTCGGAAGGTGGAAATAAAATGGAGCCGATGATAAGAGAAATTGAAGTGAAATCCGTTCTGACAAAATCCAATCTTCCCGTGGGAGACTATTCCGTAAATCCTTACGTGGGATGTACACACGCCTGCAAATACTGCTATGCCTGTTTTATGAAGAGGTTTACAAATCACCAGGAGGAGTGGGGAACATTTCTGGATGTGAAATATTGGCCTGAGATGAAACGTCCGGAAAAGTACGCCGGAAAGGAGATGTTTTTTGGCTCTGTAACGGATCCCTACAATCCCCAGGAGGAAACCTATGAGCGTACCCGTTCCCTGCTTATGCAGCTTGCGGGCAGCGGCATCCGCCTCAGCATTCAGACAAAATCGGATCTGGTGCTGCGCGATATGGATCTGATTAAGACGTTTCCGGACGCAAGAGTAGGCTTTTCAATCAATACACTGGATGAGGAGTTTAAGAATGATATGGATCAGGCGGTCAGTATCGAACGAAGGCTTGCCGCCATGAAGAAGCTCCATGATGCGGGGATTCGTACTACCTGCTTCATTTCCCCGATTTTTCCCGGCATCACTGACTGCGAGGAGATCATAGACAGGGTAAAGAATCAGTGTAATCTTATCTGGCTGGAGAATCTGAATCTGCGAGGCAGCTATAAGGCGGTCATTCTGGACTATATCAGGGAAAAATACCCGGATCTTTTGCCTCTTTATAAGGAAATCTATATCCATGGAAGCCGTCTGTATTGGGAGGCTCTGGATATGCGCCTGAAAGAATATGCGAAGGAAAGCGCTCTGAAATATGTCCGGGATGATGACAGTATCAAAAATCCCTTTGACGCTCCGCCGGTAATTGTGAATTATTTTTATCATGAGGAAGTGAAGAAGTCCGCAAAGAAAGGAAAGTGAATGTATGCCGGAATTGCCTGAAGTTGAGACGATAAAGAGAATCCTTGCGCCGCAGATAACAGGTCAAAGCATTGTATCTACAGAAATGCGCAATGCGCAGGTTATAGCGTATCCATCCCCGGATATTTTCGCAAGTATGGTATGCAGAAGGACAATTACAGGTATGAGCAGACGAGGAAAGTATCTTGCTGTTCACCTGACAGGCGGAGACAGGATCATTATTCACCTTCGCATGACGGGGCAACTCCTTGTGACGCCTGCGGATTATCCGGAAGAGAAACACATGCATTTAATATTGAATCTTTCAGGAGGGAAACAGATTCGATATATTGATGTTCGACGTTTTGGGCGCTTCTGGTTTTTGAGCAGCGGAGAGAACAATGAGATTGCCGGAATGGATAAGCTGGGTATTGAGCCGACAGATGATAGACTGACAGCATCCTATCTTAAGTCTGTACTTGGAAATAGAAAGACGCCGATTAAGGAGATGCTGCATGATCAGAGTGTGATCGCCGGAATTGGAAATATCTACTCAGATGAGATACTGTATGCGGCAGGGATTTATCCGGGAAGGCGATGCGTGGATATGAAAGATAATGACTGGCAGTGTCTTGCAGAGCAGATACCGGCTGTCATCCGGTGGGGAATCGAAGTAAATTATATGACACCGGAGGAGTACCTTGCAGGGAAAGGTAAGGAGTATCGAAATACGCCATTTTTAAAAGCCTATGGCCATGAGGGGCAACCGTGCAGTAAATGCGGCACATTATTTAAAAGGATAAGGGTGGGTGGACGCAGCAGCACCTATTGTCCGGTTTGCCAAAAAGAGTGTTTGTGATCCAATACAAATGTATAGATGTAATGGAACAGATAACGTTACTGACTTGTGGGTTTCGTAATGAAGCCTGCAGGTCTTTTTTTATGTCTTTTTCCACATTGGGACGAGGGGTTGATTTTTTCGGTAGTAGGTGAAAGGAGGTAGTCACCGATGGAGAACATGAAGATTTTTGAAATGGCTGACAGGCTCAAGACGCTGCAGGAACGCAAGAAAGACCTGGAAGCACAGACCAAGGCTCTTGTGGCAGAGATCGCTGAACTGGACGAACAGCTTTCCGATGCCATGACAGAAGCCGAGCTTGACCGCTTCTCCAGGAACGGCAGCACGTTCTACTTAAAGAGCAGGCTCTTCGCATCTCCGGCAGCAGGCCGGAAGGATGAGATGATGCAGGCACTGAAGGCGAACGGTTACGCCAGCCTGGTGGTGGAGACGGTCAATGCAAACACTCTCGCATCCTTCATTAAGGAGCAGCGGGAAGCCACCGGAGAAGATGTTCCGGCATGGCTCCATGATACGGTCAGCACCTACGAAAAGGTGTCGGTCGGTATCCGCAAGTCGTAGCAACATCGATTCACTGCATCAATGCAAAAACCAGAACTTATTTCATTTCATAGGAGGACATGGATATGTCAGAGAAAAAGAATACAGAAATCACAGAAACCGGGAGCTTTGCTGCTCTCGCTAACATGGACATGCTGAACGAAGCGATGGCGGATGACTGCCAGGGGCTGGAGTTTTCTTTTGACCGGGTAAAACTCCCTGCAGGCGGGGGCACAGCCTTTGAGATTCCTTCCGCTGAGAGCGATGAGTCGGAGATGTCAAAGGATATCACAGGGGTGATTGTGTATAACCATCCCGCCTACGCCTATTACCATGACAAGTATACCGGTGGGAACAATCCGCCGGACTGCGGTTCCTTTGACGGGGTGACCGGCATCGGTACTCCCGGAGGAAGCTGTCAGAACTGCCCGTACAACAAGTTTGGAAGCGGCGAAGGTCAGAGCAAGATGTGCAAGAACAAGCGCATGCTTTACATCCTGCGTGAGGGAGAGCTGTTCCCCATCACTCTCTCCCTGCCGACCGGGTCACTGAAGTCCTTTACAAATTATGTGAAGAGCCAGCTTTCCCGTGGACGCAAGCTGAACCAGGTGGTCACGAAGATTACGCTGAAGAAGGCTACTAACGCTTCCGGCATCGCATTTTCCCAGGCAGTGTTTGCTTTTGAGCGGATGCTGGATGCACAGGAGCGCACTGCCGTAGCCGGGGTGACCGAATCTGTCAAGGTGTATGCGGCAAATCTTACCATGGCATCCCTTATGGAAGATGAGCCGCCGGTGGATCCGGAAACCGGAGAAATCATGGAACCTTTGAAGTAAAGCACATGAAAGCCCGGAGGGGTGCAATCCTCCTCCGGGTAATTCCATAGGAGTGATGAGAAATGAATACAGAATATAAATGTGTGACTACGGTGGAAGGAATCCGGGATTATCTCGGAGGCAGCCGCTTTGTGGCATTTGATTTTGAGACAGCACCGGATGCACCTTACCGGGAGGAGGAGAAAGTTGCCCTGGATCCTGCGAAGGCACATATCGTGGGATGCTCCTTTTCCGTAAAGGAAGGGACGGGTATCTATGTCCCTGTTGCCCATCTTGTCGGTGCCAATATAGATCACGCGGCTTTTTTTGCTTTTCTGGCAGCATTCCTCACAGACCTGTCTGTGATCAAGATTGCCCATAACATTGCCTTTGAATCTTCCTTCGCCTATGCGTCAGGTATTGTGATCCAGGTTCCAGTTTACGACACCATCTGTGCATCGCAGATGAGCCTGAAAAGTATCTATGAGTTTCGGAAGCTGAATGAGAGCGGTCTGAAGCGTCTGGCCGAGGAACTGTTCGGTGAACCGCTCCCCACCTTTTCCAGCGTGACAGACGGGAAGCATTTTGACGAACTGGACGCACAGGATGAGGAGACCGTGCGCTACGGCTCTGCGGATTCGGATTTTGCCCTGCGGCTCTATCACAAATTCAACACCTGGTTTGACCGGTTCCTGCCAAAGCATCGGTATATTGTGGAGGAGATCGAAAGCCCTACCGCAGTCTATCTGGGCATTATGAAAAAGAACGGCATCCCGGTGGATATCCCGCTGATGCAGGATAGGAAGGCAGAGGCAGAAGCTGAGATGGAACGAATCCGGAAAGAGATCGCATTTATGATCGGGGATGTGAATATCGGTGCCAACTGCTCCACGCAGGCATTCAAAAATTACCTGTATCAGGATCTGGGGCTGCCCATCTTAAAGACCACAGAAACTAACCGGGAGGCGGCGGACGATATGACCATGACGCTCCTTAAGGAGTGGTGTGATGCCAATCGGCCGGAGCTTTCCAGACTGTTCTCGCTGGTACAGGAGTACCGCAAGTGGGGAAAGATCAAATCCACCTACATTGACGGCTATCTGAAGCATCTTAATCCCGTGACAGGCTGCATCCATCCGGATCTGTTTGCGCTGTCAACGGACACCGGCAGGATGAACTGCCGCAATCCCAATGCCCAGAACATGCCCAGGAAGACCAACGATCCCATCGGCGTCAGGAATTTTATCAAAGCGCCGGAGGGCTGTCTGATACTTTCCCTGGACTTTTCCCAGATCGAACTGCGTGTCGGCGCATTCTACTGCCGGGATGAGAGGATGCTGGATACCTACCGCAGGAATGGAGATATCCATGCGGCTACGACCAGTGTCATTTTCGGGGTGAGTTATGAGGAGGCGCAGGATAAGCATTCAGAGAATTATAAGGAACACCGGACGATTGCAAAGAACGTGAATTTCGGTACGTTTTACGGCCTGTTCCCAAGGGGGCTGCAGAAAACTCTGAAGTTTAAAGCAGGGGTTGAAAAATCCGTAAGTGAGTGTGAGGAGATCCTTTTTAACCTGAAGCACGGATATAAGGGTCTTACCGCATGGCAGGAGGAAACCAAGGCAGAGGCTGCGAGGCGCATGTATTCGGAGACCTGGCTTGGCAGGCGCAGGTACCTTCCGGGGATCGCTTCGGAGAACTGGGGTCAGAAGTCTTTTGCAGAGCGGTGCGCTTTGAACACACCCATCCAGGGGACATCGGCGGATATCTTAAAGCTTGCGATTACAAGGATACTGGCAGGTCTGCCAAAACGGGAGTGGCTAAAGCCCATCCTGCAGATCCACGATGAACTGACCTTCATTCTCCCGGAGGACAGGCTGCCGGAAGCAGTGACCTTTATCCGTGGCTGCATGGAAGAGAAGCCTTTCCCGGAATTTGACCTCCCTCTGGTGGCGGAAGCGTCTGCCGGACTGACCTTTGGGATGATGGAAGAACTGGAGGACTGAATATGTTTAAAAATAATGAGGGTTACGCCGATGCGACTGCCGGACTGGCCATGAGCCGGATCATGAAGGAGTACCGGCAGCAGCAGAAAAAACGGTATGCAGATAAGAACCGCAGGAAGGTGTATGTGGCTTCCAGATATGCGGAAGATGTGGGGAGGAATACTGCGGCGGCGATTACATACTGCCGCCGGGTGATCAGCGAGGGCTATATGCCGGTGGCGAGCCATCTTCTGTATCCGCAGATGCTGTGCGATTCCGATCCGGGTGAGCGGGAACTGGGGCTCTCCTTCGGTCTTGCGCTCCTTCGGATGTGCGATGAGGTGTGGGTGTTCGGAGAGGTATCTTCCGGCATGGCACGGGAGATCGAGGAAGCAAAGCGGCTGAAGAAACCGCTCCGGTATTTTGAGGAGGTGGACGCATGAATGTAACGGTGCCTGATGTGATAGGGGCTCTTTTTAATCCCACCGATACGGTATGCTTCCGGATATTTGACGACAAAAAGGGAGGTCTGTTTAAAGGCTCGAAGCTGTCCTGCGAGTGTGGGAAATACAAGAGCATCGAGGAGACGCTGAAGAACCATAACGCAATGAACCGGGGCATCTTTTTTGTGGTCAATTACGGCGGGCACGATGATGACGCCATCACAAGGATCAATGCGCAGTTTGTGGAGATGGATGACTGCAGCTTCGAGGAGCAGCAAAAAAAGATCGATGCCTTCCCGCTCCCACCATCAATGATCATGAAAACGCAGAAGTCCTATCATGTGTACTGGTTCATGGACAGTACAGCTAAGGTGGAGCGTTTCCGCATGATACAGATGCAGCTGGTAAAACATTTCTCCGGAGATCCGGTGTGTGTAAATGAGTCAAGGGTTATGCGCCTTCCAGGTTTCATGCACTGCAAGAAGGAAACACCGGTGGAGGTGACCTGCGTCAGCTTCCATCCGGAGCGTAAATACACCCAGGACCAGCTGTCGGATGTGCTGCCGGAGGTTGATCTTGTTCCTGTGGAGAGAAAAAGCGGTGTGGAGAAAGGTATCGACCAGGTGATGCGCTCCTGCGCATTTATGCAGCACTGTCGGGAGGGTGCGGCCACATTGTCAGAGCATGACTGGTATGCTATGATCACGAACCTTGCTCCTTTTGAGGGCGGTACGAAGCTGATCCATGAGCTTTCCGCACCCTATCCGGGATACAGCGAAGGCAATACACAGAAGAAGATCAATCATTTTTTGGAGAGTGGGACGAATCCTATTACCTGTAAGACCATTTGTGAAAAGGGATTCAAGTGTCCGAAGTTTCCGGCAGGCGAATGCCCGGTAAAATCACCGGCAGCCTGGTGCTACCAGCCGCTGTCTGCGGAGGTTCTTCAGGAGATTCTTCACAGCATCCCGGTGACTGGGGAAGCGATAAAAGATCTGCAGGCGGCAAAGCAGTTTGTATCCGATTACCTGTATAACCAGGACGTAGTGACGGCGGATGTGATCATTAATTCGGAGATCCGCGAGCATTTCAAGCTGAAGGCTTCCTTCCTGAAATCTCTGAACACGGTATTCAGGGATGCCAGCAAAGCCTATCAGGCCAGCAAGGCAGCTAAGAAGGCGAAGGCGGGGACGTCTATCCCTGACTGGTATGAGCCTACCGACAAGGGTCTGCGCTTCCTGCCGGGAGTGCTTGCCAGAAATATGTCCGAGGAGCAGCAGGTCTTTTATGCGGCAGAGCAGCACTTTTGCTACCGTGGAGGTGTGTATTGTGAGATGTCGGAGATGGAAGCCCAGAGACTGGTGCAGGAGAAGATGCTGATACGGGAAACCAAGATGTCCCAGATCATTGACGCAGAGAAACAGTGGCGTCTTTTGGTGCAGAGGGATATTCGGGAACTGAATGCCAATCCCTATATCATCAATGTCCGCAATGGTTTATACAACGTGCTGGAAGATACCCTGACGGAGCATACGCCGGATTATTATTCCACCGTGCAGCTGAACGTGACCTACGATAAGTCGGCAGACTGTCCGCTGTTTAAAAAGTTCCTCGAAGAGTCTATGGGCGGAGACATGGAGCAGGTCAGGCTGATTCAGGAGATGCTTGGGTACTTCCTCATCCCGGTCAACTCTGCCCAGAAGTGTTTTGTTATCGTAGGTGTGGCGTCTGCCGGAAAGAGCGTGCTTTTGCGGGTGTTAAATGATGTGCTGCTGGGGAAACAGAACGTGTCAAACGTATCCTGGCAGGCACTGAACGAACGCTTCAAGACAGCGGAGCTTTTTGGAAAGCTGGCCAACATCTTTGCTGACCTGCCTACGAAGAACATTGATGATAACGGTATCTTCAAGGCTCTGGTGGGTGAGGATTACCTGACTGTGGAGAAGAAGAACAAGAATCCGTTTTCCTTCCAGTCCAGCGCAAGGCTTTTGTTCTCCTGCAACAGTATCCCAAAGAACTACGGGGATCGCTCGGAGGGCTTTTACCGCAGGCTGATTATCATCCGGTTCAGCCATGCCGTGCCGCAGGAGAAAAAGGATCCGGAGCTTTTGGAGAAATTTCGGATGGAAGCAGACGGCATCTTCCTTTTCGCTCTGGAAGGCTTACGCAGGCTGATGAACAACCACTATGTGTTCTCTGAGACACAGGTGAATGCGGACGAGCTGCAGCAGTACCGGGAGGAGTCGGACTCTGTGCTGTCTTTCATAAAGGAATACTGTAAACTGGATGGCGCAGGGGCTGTGGGCTCCACAGAGTTGTTTAACGCCTATAAGGGATACTGCGAGGAATGCGGCTTAAAGCCTTATTCCCAGAAGAACTTTGTGCAGCAGATTACAGCAGGCTTTCCAGGTGTGTCTCGTGGCGTCGATAAGCTGGGGAAACGGCGCATCCTTTCCGGGATCCGTTTGGGTGAGGTGCTGGGATAACGTGTCACTGGCTGTGTGCAAGAAGCTGCCACAGCCGGAGCAGGCGCTGACATTTGACAGGTCTTACACGTAATTCCTATCTCTCTATATATTATACCTTTTTTATATATACCTGATTTTCACACAAAAATTTACAGGAAAATGGAATTTGTGGTGTCAAATGTGTCAGAAGCCTTGAAAACAGGGAGGTCTATTTGACAGATGAAAGAAGTGGATATCGTAAAAGCTATTATGCGGTACTTAAAAACTGTGCCGGAGTGCTTCTGCTGGAAGGAGCATGGCGGCATGTACGGGACAGCAGGCATCCCGGATATCATTGCCTGCATTGGTGGACGCTTCTACGGGTTCGAGGTCAAGACGGATAGCGGCAAGCCTACGAAGCTCCAGGAAGCGACAATCCGAAAAATCCTCGCAGCTGGCGGTACCGCACTGGTGGTGCGCTCAGTGGACGAGGTGCGGGCCGTGGTGAACGGCTCCCTGCACTGATACAAAGAACCATCGCTTCATTGCTTCAAGCCCTATTCCAAAATAAGGAGGCGTACGCATATGAGCGAGATTACACCCTATGAGAACCTGGCAAATGCCATCGTCCTGCAGGCGGCTAAGGACTACCGCGCCGCCAGAAGGAAGCTGAAGAAGAAACCGGGCAACACCCTCGCACAGGCAGGAATTGATTCCATCGAGCGGTTCTTTTGCTCCGGCTGGTACAAATGTCTGACAGATGTGGATGGTGAGATGTTGATCCGGAAACTCAGGGAGGAGGATTGAGAAATATGACGCCAAAGGAATACCTGAAACAGGCCTACAGGCTTGACCAGAAAATCAACAGTGACATTGCGGAGGCTACGAAACTAAGAAGCATGGCTTCCTGTGTCGGTTCTCCTGGATTTGAAGAACATTACAATCCGAACCGCCTGACAGAAGCATCTTTTACAATCCGGCTTGAGCGGGTGTGGGAGCTGGAGCAGAAAATCAATGCGGAGATTGACAGGTTGGTAGACCTGAAAGAGCAGATCCGCACCGTCATTGACCGGGTGGAAAACCCTGACGAGCAGATGGTTCTCCGCTACCGTTATATTCACAACTGGACATGGGAACGGATTGGAAACGTGCTTCATGCAGATGCCAGGACAGTACGCAGGTGGCACGGGAAAGCGCTTCTCCATGTTATTCTCCCGGAAAATCCAATCAAAATATAAAAAGCGCCCGAAATGTCCACCTTTGTCCTAAGATGCCCGCGTGCCCTTTGTGATATAGTAGAATCAGCAAAACAGAATCATACAAGCCTCATGGGAGCAATCCTGTGGGGCTTTTTGTATGCAAAAAGGAGGTAATCCGATGCCAAGGAAACCAAAACGGCCCTGTTCCTACCCTGGTTGTCCCCGGCTTACGGACGGGAGGTTCTGCGAGGAGCACGAGAAGCTGGAGGCCAAACGCTACGAGAAGTACGCCAGGAATCCAGAGACGAAACGCAGGTATGGAAGAGCGTGGAAAAGAATCAGGGACAGATATATGCATGCACACCCTCTTTGTGAGAAGTGTCTTAGGGAAGGGAGACTTACCGAGGCGGAGCAGGTGCATCATATCAAGCCGTTAGCAGAAGGCGGCGACCACAGCGATGGGAACCTGATGTCTCTTTGTTCTTCGTGCCATGCACAAATCCATGCGAAGCGTGGTGACAGGTGGCATGGCAAAAGCCACCCACAGAGGAGTGGCTTTTAAACCTGATGTGAAAGAATCCAGCGAAGCAGGTGTTCTGCGTTTATCTCTCCGGCGGCAAGCTGGAGAATTATATCGGAGAGCTCTGTCTGAGAATGCTGCAATTCTACACCGTTGAGCGCTAAAAATACTAACATTACATGAGCGCCGATTCGTTTGTTTCCATCCACGAAGGGGTGGTTTTTAACAAGACCAAAGCAGAGTCTCGCAGCTTTTTGTTGTAGTGATGGATATACATCTTCTCCGCCAAATGTCTGGAACGGCGCGCTTAGTGCAGAATCGAGAATTCCCTCATCACGCAGACCTGATGAGCCGCCAGTTTCGGCAATCAGCTGGTCATGGATAAGAAGTACCTGTGATTTGGTTAGTCGTATCATTTGGCAAGCACCTCATAGGCCTGACGGTTCTTCTCAATCAAGCGGCGGGAAATAGACATGACATCTTCATCAGCAGCAAGCTGCTCCTGTTCAGCTGATGAAAATTCCATAACCAGATAGCGTGGAACGTTGTTTTTCAGGATGACTACTGCGCCGCTCTCATCAACAAGGCGAGCGATCTTGGAGAAGTTCTGGTTTGCTTCCGTAATGGAAACCAGATTGTTTGTATTAATGTTCATAGGAAAACCTCCTCGTTGCTTTCGTTACTTTTATTATATCCAAAAATAGGAGAAATTCAACCTATTTCTTGCATTTTTGTGACGGGAGGGGCGGTCAAAATCTCTACAGCTCTGTACCATGGGAACGGGCGCGGGGTCTTACGTGCGAAAAAAGCGTTTTCAAAAGGGTAATTAAGGGCGGCCTGCCGGGGCTGCTTATTTTTTGAGGAAAAGAGGTGAGAAAATGCCGACAAAATCCAATAACACAGGTGGGCGGTATGTGTCAAGTAATCGTTGGCACTTTTTCTTATTTATTGATGTCAGTTTATTTCTTTTATTTTCAGATAATTCTCCCTGCACTTCTTTCGCCCACTTTTATCTCTTTTAGCAGAAGGCTCTTTCAAAG
>DXDR01000075.1 GCA_019115385.1 Candidatus Mediterraneibacter avicola
GCAGTAGCAGGATGAGGAAGGCTCCTTTTCATATATTTCCGCCATACAGTCCGGAGTCAGAGGATAAAACTGCTCCGCAAATTCGGACAGCGTCTGCTTTCTCTGTCTCACAACATCCCTGAACACAGCCAGGGCGTCCTGATCTTCGGGATGCGTATCCAGATACAGCCTCAGGTCATCCATAACGAAACTGACCTTTTGGACTTCCAGCATTTTATCGCGGCATTTTATTTCTTCCGGGCTCTTCAGGGAATCCTCCAGAGAAGACAGAGCCCCCGGAATCTGATCAGCTGCAAAAAACGGAAGATCCAGATCTTTAAAAATAGTTCCTGTTTTCAGCGCCGCATCCTGATCGTACAGCTCTCCCCAGCTCTGGACCGGGACAGATGCGACGGCTAAATGAGCATTCTGCATTTGCACAAAAAACAACTCCCTTCTGAAACATGATCGGTTTCATGATTATTATCTGCCAAACCAATCTGAATGTTCCGAGGGAGTTTTTTCAAATTAGCAGCCGAACACGATGAGCTGACGTCAGGATGAGATCAGAGAATCTCTGTTATTTCCTGTATCAACGCTGGGGAATCCTGCATACTGTAGCATCTGTCGTTTACAGATATGTCCCCTGTATCCGAGACGATTACAGTGTTGACAAGCTCATTGTCCCTATATATGTAAATACAGATCAGCCATTCTCCAAGATCTGATAAAGAACCGTCAGAGAATAAAGTTCCCGGCGTCCTGCGATAGATATACTGCTGTAGAGAATCAATGATGCGCTGGGTCTGAATTTCCACCTCAGAACAGTCGCCGCAAGCGGAAAACCCTTTGCTCAAAGCGCATTTACGGATTTCACACATATGCTCGCAAAATACTGTTTTTACTCCGTCCGCACGGCAGCCCACGCAGTTAATATGTTCCGGCAGAATAGGCGCGTTATTTAACTCTGCCCATAATTTCGCTGTTTTCTCCCGCAATGTCTGATCGTCATTGACAGTCGCTATGTATGCATCGCATTTTTCGCAGTCCAGCCCGCAGTAACCAATCATATCTCTCATAGATTATTTTCCTCCCAGAGCGTTTCTCAAATCCGCAGCAAACTGTGCCTGCTGATTTTATATTTGAAGCCGCCATTTTCGCTCTCTCCTTATATCAGTCGTATTTCTCAATATGCACAGAAATCCTGTATCTCTTTCAAGGTACATCCCAGCGTGAGAAATGCATCTCCATCCCCGATAAAGAAAGTCATATGGTAAATCGAGTGTTCAGTCCGACGATGATACAAACTACTATTACCCGGAAGCTATCTGTAATAATCCTTAATGCCAATGCCGATCGTAGACCAATAGTCCGCTTTTCGTCTCTCCTCTTCAATGTCTCCTGCGTCCATTGGCTCCCCAGCCTCATCTGCTTCTTTTATCATTTCTTCAACATCTTTGGGAATAGAGGACCGGTATACTCCAACACTGATATTTAAAAATCCGTACGAGTATCCATCTTCACTGTCATCAATATCTCCACGGTTTTCTTCCCTAAGTATATTATACAAAGTATCAGCTTTGCTCTGGAAAGCAGGTACATCGTAGATGATCGGCTGCAGTTCCCCATCAATTGAACCCAGGAACTCAATAAATTCTACTTTTCCGTCATCATCAAAATCAAATCGTAATTCATTGTTAAAATAATATAGAGAATCATCCCGTGTACTATAAGGTTCTCCCAATAAGTTTTTTACATCTTCACATGAAGAATACAATGCAATCGTTATATCATCAAATTCTATTCCCACTAATGGGATAATCTTTATTTTTTGCATAATCACTGCCCGCCTGGTTTTACTGTTAACTTATAGCACAAACAAACCCAACCGCTCAATTTCTGCGTTGCTTCGGAACAAGACATATATTCCATACGACGGCTAAATGAACATTCTGGGTTTGATCAAAATGCTTTTTCCGTAATAATTTTTTCTGCATCGACATGCCGCATAAGATAGGCATCCATATCGTCGATTCCTTCTATTTCACAGTTTATTGTGATCCGTCTCCTATTGGTATAAATCCGGATTTTTTTTATTTCATCATATCCATAATCCTTCCTTGTCTTGCGGATAATCCGAGTAATTGCACTCACAGGGAACGTATCAGTTTTTCCGACTGTTGGAGTGACCGTGACAGAGCAGCCCTCCGCAGTGATCCGAAACCTGCATATCCTTAGTCCCCAGACGAGAAAGGGACTGGCAAACAACACAGATCCTGTACAAAATGCAAGATAAAATTCCAGGCTCACCACATCCAATGCAGCGATCAGCAGCGCAGAGAAAAACAGAGATAAAACTACAACTATCGGAAAAAGGAGCTCACTTTTGGAAAAATATACTTCTGTTTTCAATCCCAGCTCTGTCTCGAACATCACGTTGCGATCATCATCAAAAAACAGGATTCTGGTACCATTCTCTTTTCCATATCTGGTTGCCCGATAGATCAGATCCATCCGATCCTCATCCGTTACCATGCCTCTGTGCCGGATCCACTGGATCGGACTGGCATATGCATAAAATTCCCCAAAGCATGACTCCCCGACAAACCTTGCGATATTTCCATTTTCATCTTCGATCTGTATGTGTGATTTTGTTCCTGAAATCTTCACCTTACAGCGCCTCGGCATATATTTTTATATCTTTTTACAGATAAGACTTTTTTCGCTTCATATCTGTGATCAGCTCCGGATTTTCCTTTTTCATGTTCCCGATCAAAATCGGGAGGTTATCGAGGTCTTCCCGTATCTTGTTCAGCTCTGTTTCCGTTATTCCCACAAACTGGATGAATTCCACTTTTCCATGGACAGTGTCCAGCGTCTGCGCGGAAGTATCATTCACCGCGATAAGCGCTGTGATCAGAGAATCTGTTCCGATATGAAGCGATGTTCCATTTCCCGGTACACACGCTCCGGCTTCAAAGAATCTTTCAGTCGTATAGGTATACCGGGCAAGATTGGACAACATGTCCAACGCCCAGAGGCAGTCCTCGGCTCTGTCTTCCTTCAGCTTTATGGTCATCTCATAACCCCACCGGCTGTACTCGCCTCCGAAAGCATCTTCGTCGGTATAAAGCTCACTCATCCCAAATGTAACAATGTGCTGATAGCCTTTTCCCGAATCATAGATCGAATAGCCGTCAAGATAATTATCTCCGCCAAATATAGCTCTTGCATGGATCTCCGTACCATAATGAGACGGTTCCCTGCCTGGGTACAGCCGGTTAAATTCCTCTTCGACCGCATCCCAGCCGGGAGCCCAGTCATCTTCTGAATTCATTCTTGCTATATATTCCTCTCGTGTCATTTATATGGTCTCCTTGTATATACTTTTTTGAATCACTTATTATGAGATAGCTCTCCATAACATATCCAGGTGCGGGTATGAATTCAATTTTAAAACAAGGGCGAAGCAGCCGTTCAGCTTGAATATTTTTCTTCAAGCTCTTTCAAATAATCAAAGCACAGGTCGCCGTCACAACGATAGAAAAACGGGTCTTTGCGAATTGTATTGGAACTATTTATAATGAAGCTCTCAATTTCCTTTCCATTTTCATCAAAGAAACTTATACGAAAACTATAACCCATATATCCTATGGAGAGCGTATCTTTCTTCATTTTGGTGCTTTGTATATTTTCTCCAACATAACGTATTTCATCTCTATCGCTAAAATCAAAACTTTCACCTGTATTGCCATCAAAAACAGATATAGATTTTATATCGGACGGGTTAACTTTACTCAAAAAAGTAGTTGGCATAAAATACCATATGGTCAAAGCAGCTATTAAAACAAATACTATCGCAATTATTAAGCGGATCTTTTTATTTTTCACAGCAATCTTCCCTTGTAAAATTCCAATTTATCACTCTTACTTTTTTCATTATATCATCCGTTTACTTCACACCGCATCACCCAAAATAAAAAACCGCACTTATTTATGATATGGTTCTCCATTGATAATCCGATACCCCCGATACACCTGTTCTAACAGCACCACCCGCATCAACTGATGTGGAAATGTCATCTTCGAGAAACTAAGCGCATAATCCGACCGCTTTAGCACCTCTCTTCCAAGGCCTATCGAACCGCCGATCACAAAGGCAATACTGCTCTTTCCCTGTACCCCCAGCGTCTCGATCTTTTCTGCAAATTGTTCCGACGTGAGCATCTTTCCGCCGATCTCCAGAGTGATCACATACATATCATCCCTGACATATTTCAATAGCCGTTCTCCCTCTTTTGTACGGATATTTTCTTCCACTGCCTCGCTTGCCTGATCCGGCGTCCTTTCGTCTGCCACTTCAATGATCTCCAACCTGCAGTAACGGCTCAAACGTTTACTGTACTCAGCTATGGCGTCCCTCAGATATTTTTCTTTTATTTTCCCCACTGTGATTACTGATATCTTCATTCCTTTTTTCTCCCTTACAGCGAAAATACCATCCGTAAAAATACTCACTCATGCCGGATTCCCTCCTGCGCCGGGCCTTCCAGCAGATTTCCCCTATAATCAAACCTGGATCCGTGGCAGGGACAATCCCAGGTCCGTTCATCTGGATTCCATGTCAGTTCGCACCCCAGATGAGGACAGACAATATCTACCTGAAAGATCTCTCCCTCTTCGGTCTTATATACGCCGGCTTTTCCCTGGGACGTCTCAACGACTGCCCCGTGTCCCCGTTCAAGCGCCGCGGCTGTTTCATCCGGGATATGGAAAATCCTTTTTGCCAGCCCTTTCACGGCGTTTCCGCCATCCTTTATAAGCTGCGGGATTTCCTCTGCCGAAAATCGGGACGGATCAAATACTTTCTCATAGGGATTCGCCGTTCCGCAGATAATGTCCCTGATCAGCAGCGCGGATACCATAGCAGAACTCATGCCCCACTTCTGGAACCCGGTGGCCACAAGCCAGTCTGGACAGTCGCCCGCATACCCTCCGATAAACGGGATGCTGTCCGCCGTGATACAATCCTGAGCCGACCAGCAGGCCGCCGTCCGGCTCCCGGGATAAAGCTCCGCTGCTTTTTCTTTCAGTCTTATATATCTTCCGCCTTCCCGGTTTTCTCCGGTCCGGTGTCCCTGCCCTCCCAGGAGGATATACCTGTCATACTGCCGGAAAGAAAGCGCTTCTTCCCCGTCCCCGATATACATACCATTCAGTCTTCCCGCGTTCTCCAATGCGATCACGTAAGACCGCTCCTGATGCATTCTGGCAAAGTACAGTCCCGGAAAATTTATGAACGGAAAGTGCGTCGCAAATACGATCTTTCCCGCCATTACCTTCCCGCATGGCGTCATAATCCTGTTTCCTTCTACTTCTTTTGCCGGCGTATCCTCATATACTGTCAGCTTTTTCGCCAGCGCTTCTATAAATTTCAGCGGATGGAATTCGGCCTGATCCCGAAACCGGACTGCCCCTGCACATTCCACGGGTATCTCAATCTGTTTTTCAAAGGATGCGTTTATTCCAAGTTCTCCGGCTGCTTCCGTCTCCTGCTCCAATTTTTCCTTGTCCCGGGAATACACATAAGCGTCTGACACTCTCAAGTCACAGTCTATCTGCTCCTGACAGATAATTCTTTTATATTCCTCCACTGCATCCTGGTTCGCCTGGACATACAGTCTCGCTGTCTCTTTTCCCTTTTTCTCTATAAATGTGCGGCAGAACAGTCCGTGCTGGCAGGTAATTTTTGCAGTGGTGTTCTTTGTCTGCCCTCCCCCGATCTGCTCCGCCTCTAAAACAACGGTATGCACTCCGGCCCGTTCAAGCTGATATGCAGTCAGAATCCCCGCCATTCCTCCGCCGATCACAGCCACATCTGTTTTAATATCGCCGTTCAGCGCTGATTTTCTTTCTATCTTACAGGTTTTGTTCCATATAGATTCTATTCCTGTCACAGATTCCATGTCCGTCCTCCCATGCTCTTTTACTTATAAGATTACCCATGAGAGGCAATTTATACCTGTACCGGCTCAGCGCCGCCGGATCACATTCTTATACTTTATCTTCTTCTCCGTATGCATACAACTCATGCAGAGCTCTCGTAGCACAGATATACTCCGCCTGATCTGCCAGAGGATTCTCTCGTGTTCCCCGGATCATGAACACCTGATCAAACTCCAGACCCTTGGCAAGATAAAACGTCGTTACGGTCAGTCCCTTACGGAAGGCCGAACTGTTTCTGTCCATATAGGACGCCTCCACACCCCGGTTCTGTAAAAGCCGGCAGATATCTGACGCCTCTTCCTCCGTCATGGTGATCACCGCGGCCGTCTCATATCCGTCCGCTCCCACGTTCAGATTCTCTCTGATGGCGGACAGCATTTCATCCTCCGTAGGAAAACGCCTCTCTTCCACCGCTTTCCCATGCCTTTCCAATAACTCTATATCGGAAATTCCGCTTATCCCGGCTGCAAATGTGGCAATCTCCCACGTATTGCGGTAACTCTTGTTCATAACGACCATTCGGATGTCTTTCCCCAATATTTTCGGAAGGAAAAGCAGCACATCCCTCTGTTCCTTGTCCAGGGTCTGCGCCCTGTCGCCCAAAATCGTCATACGGCAGTGGAAAAGCCTGCTAAGGATCACATACTGAAGATATGAGTAGTCCTGCATCTCGTCAATAACAAGATGCTTAATATTTTTATGCACGCTCTCACCGGTCAGCCTGTATTTCAGATACAGCATAGGAAACACATCCTCATAAGGGATTTTTCTGCGTTCATAAGGGATCTTGGAAAGCGGCTCCTGTCCGCAGTATTCCAGCAGGCGGTTATATATTTCATAGATATCCTTTTCCACATACATCCGGTCGAACTTTTTCTGAAGGAGTTCTCTGTCCTCCTCTTCAATATCCCGTCCCCGAAGCGTTTCATATGCGTCAATAAAGTACTCCATCACCGCGTCCATCCTCTTGAGGATCGGGGTATCGTAAAACTTGTCATAAAAAAGATGGATCACCTCCTGCTCCGACAAATGCATTCCCCGGAAATCTATATCGCAAAAATCCATCAGGCTGTCTTCCTCCAGAGCAAGAAACCCTTCTGCCTCACCTGCAAATTCCGCAGACTGTTTCCAGCGGAATCTTTTCTCCGCTTTCGCATCCGGGAACTGCATCATCCGCTCCAGATGATCATATCTGTCCTCGCAGTCCGCCGCAGTGTCTTTCAATTCTCTGTATGCAAAAAGATCAAAGCTCATCTCCCGGATATTTTCCTCCCCCAGTTCAGGAAGAATGTGGGAAATATAATCTGCAAATACACTGTTCGGTGAAAGGATAAGTACATTGGATGATTTCAGCCTGTCACGGTCATGGTATAAAAGATACGCGATCCGGTGAAGGGCAATAGAAGTCTTTCCGCTTCCCGCAGCGCCCTGAATGACCAAAATCTTATCTTTTGTATTGCGGATGATCTCATTTTGTTCTTTCTGTATGGTCCGTACGATATTTTTCAGCTTAACATCCCCGCTGCTTCCAAGCTCCTGCTTCAGGATCTCATCGTCAATCTTTGTATCGCTCTCAAAGGCGTAGACCATTCTGCCGCCGCGGATCTTATACTGCCATTTTGCCCTGATTTCCCCTTTGATCACGCCTGCCGGCGCTTCGTAGGCTGCAGGTCCTTTGTCATAATCATAAAACAGGCCGCTCACCGGAGCTCTCCAGTCATATATCAAAGGCGTCATACCCGCACGTTCCGCAAAATTCCCGATTCCGATATAAAATGCCTGGGTCTCTTCCTCATCTTCAAAGACAAAATCCACCCGTCCAAAGAACGGCGCGTTCAGCATCCGCTGAAAACGGTGCTTCAGTTTCCGTTTTTCATCATTGGCATTACTCTGCTGAAGCAGGGCCTGGCGGTTGTCGTAATCCTCGTACCCGTACTGGTCCATCTCAGTATAGTTTTCCCAGTAGTATTCATGCATATTTTCAATTTCTTTCTGCCCTTCACTTAAGTCCTTTTCTATCTCACGGAGCCGTATGGTCAGTTTCTGAAGCACAGCCTCCAGAAACTCCGCTCCTTCAAAATCTTTTCTGTTCTCTGCCATAGTATCATTCTCCAGTCTTGTGTACAGCACAGAGCGCTTGTCAGTAAATACTTACGCTCCTGCTTTTTTGCAGTCATAGTGATAGTATAACATGTATTTTTTGAAATGAGGTCACAATTTAGTCATAAATTTTATGTAAAATACAGAAAGATATTTCAGGAAATGAGGTAAATCACACAATGAAAAAAGAAAACAGAAAAATGGCACAGCAGCGCAGAGCACAGGAACGGAGAAAAAAAGCAGTACGCAGGAAAATATCAACTATTCTTGCTGTTGTGATCCCCATTCTCGCACTCGCAGCCCTTGTGGCCGTACTTATTATTTTTACCGCTCCCGAATCTTCCGGTTCGTCAGACAGCAGCGGAACAGCAGAAACAGACAACACTTCGGACACTGGTACATCCGATACAGCCGAAAATACAGACACGCCGGTTCTCTCAACCGACAGTTCTCTTACGATAGAAAATGGAGACACCGTCAATATTGACTACGTCGGCACTGTAGACGGCGTAGAATTTGACGGCGGAAGTACCAACGGAGCAGGAGCCGACCTTACCATAGGTTCAGGACGGTACATTGATGATTTCGAAGAACAACTTATCGGCTCACATCCCGGAGATACGGTGGAGGTTAACGTTACCTTTCCCGAAGACTACGGCAACGAAGAGCTGAATGGAAAAGATGCCGTATTTGAAGTTGTAATCAATGGGATCTACGAATAAATAGCGGAATTTATTATGCACACTGCCGATCAGATGTATGTAGCGTCTGTCACAATCCAGGATTGCGGCGGGAAAGATCAAACCGGGTAGGTATGGTGCCACAAAGGGAGAGCGTAAAGCACGTCCTCCATGTCACACCACACCCACCCGGCGTTTTTTCATACACAAATCGAAATCTCTATTTTCTTTTGAGCAGGTTCAGTTCTTCTTTTTCTTCCCTGCTCACCCGGTATGACTCCCGGATCTTCTGTATGGCTTTGTTATGAGTGAAAGTATCCATATCATTATTTTTGAGCAGCGCTCTTGTCTGTTCTGGAAACTTTACATAGCAGACCTGCAGCGTCCAGGCCACACCCATCTTCGTATAATATCCGTCATGCCGGATTTTGCCGCATATATCAAGAATTTCATCAATATGTTTTTCATCCACAAAATGAGACATCATTGCCACGATCATAAACCGAAGCCTAAACTCTTCCCTGCTCGTCTGATATGTTTTCAGATAATCGAACCAGTAGTCCGGCTCCTTCTGCATAAACTTATAGCTGTTCACACAACTGTCGCAGACTGCCCAGTTCCCGATCTTTGGCACAAATTCGTCCAGGAATTCTCTTCTCTCTTCACGGTCCATTTTTGCATATCCGATCACAAGTCCCTGCAGCATGATTTCCTCATGGATAGAGACCGATCCTGTTTTCTCCCGCGCCTCTGACAGATAGACCCGGAAATCGTCTTTTGCGATCTCTTTTGCCAGTTTTCTCATGGCAGGAAGCCGAATGCCAAGAATATTTTCCACTCCTGGCAGGAGCTTTTTATTAAATTCTTTATAATCCTCTTCGGCCAGATGATAAAGCTTTTGTCTCACTTCCTCTATCATTTGCTTCCTTTTTCTTTCAGATACTCGTCAATTCCCTTTGCGCCGGCTTTTCCCGCTCCCATTGCCAGGATAACCGTAGCCGCGCCTGTAACAGCATCTCCACCGGCATATACGCCTTCTTTGGAAGTCTGTCCGGTTTCTTCGTCTGCCACGATACACTTTCTGCGGTTCACATCAAGCCCATTTGTTGTAGAGGAGATCAGCGGGTTCGGTGATGTTCCAAGAGACATGATGACAGTGTCAACTTCAATGTCATACTCAGAGCCCGGCACTTCGATCGGCCGTCTTCTTCCGGAAGCATCCGGCTCTCCCAGTTCCATTTTTATAACGGTCATGCTCTTGATATTTCCGTTTTCATCTACATTGATCTTTTTCGGATTTCTCAGAAGATCGAAGATCACGCCCTCCTCTTTTGCATGATGTACCTCTTCTACTCTGGCCGGAAGTTCAGCCTCGCTGCGTCGGTATACGATATGCACGTCCGCTCCCAGACGGAGAGCTGTTCTTGCCGCATCCATTGCCACATTTCCACCGCCTACAACAGCAACTTTCTTTCCGGCAATGATGGGAGTGTCGTAGCTGTCGTCAAAAGCTTTCATCAGATTGCTTCTTGTCAGATATTCATTGGCAGAGAATACGCCGTTTGCATTCTCACCCGGAATCCCCATAAACATCGGAAGACCTGCGCCTGATCCGATAAATACTGCCTCAAATCCCTCGTCTTCCATAAGCTGGTCGATAGTAGTTGATTTGCCGATCACTACGTTTGTCTCGAACTTCACGCCCAACTCTTTTACCTTTTCAATCTCTTTTGCAACGACCTTCTGTTTCGGGAGACGGAACTCCGGAATTCCGTATACGAGCACACCGCCCAGCTCATGGAGCGCTTCAAATACGGTCACATCATATCCCAACTTTGCCAGATCGCCTGCACAGGTAAGTCCGGAGGGACCGGAACCGATAACGGCTACTTTATGACCATTCATCTTCTCCGCGCCCTGGGGTTTGATATCATGTTCCAGGGCATAGTCTGCCACAAACCGCTCCAGCTTACCGATAGATACCGGCTCGCCTTTGATGCCGCGGATACAGACGCCTTCGCACTGTGATTCCTGCGGGCAGACACGTCCGCAGATTGCCGGAAGAGCGCTGGACTTTCCGATCACTTTATATGCTTCTTCAATATTTCCTTCTTTTACCTGGTGGATAAATCCGGGAATGTCAATGGATACCGGACATCCCTTGATGCATTTTGCATTTTTGCAATTCAGGCATCTCTGTGCTTCTTCCATTGCCTCTTCCATGTTGTATCCAAGGCAGACTTCTTCAAAGTTTGCCGCGCGTACTTTCGGATCCTGCTCTCTGACAGGCACTTTTTTCAACATATCAGCCATTATTCGTCACCTCCACAATGTCCGCATCCGCCGTGATGAGTATCGCCCTCCTGAAGCTTGAGCATCGCTCTTCCTTCTTCGGTCTTATACATCTGGCTTCTCTTCATTGCCTGGTCAAAGTCAACCAGATGTCCGTCAAACTCCGGTCCGTCCACACAGGCGAACTTGATCTCGTCACCTACCTGGAGGCGGCATGCGCCGCACATACCTGTGCCGTCCACCATGATCGGGTTCATGCTTACGATCGTAGGAATCTCCAGTTTTTTTGTGAGGAGACAGACGAATTTCATCATGATCATAGGCCCGATCGCTACACAGACATCATATTTCTTTCCTTCTTCCACAAGTTTTTCAATCTTCGTAGTAACCATGCCTGCATGGCCGTATGTACCGTCGTCTGTACATGGATAATAATTTCCTGAAACAGCTTTCATCTCATCTTCGAGGATCAGCATGTCCTTTGTCTTAGCGCCTACAATTACATCTGCATCAACGCCGCGCTCTTTCAGCCACTTCACCTGTGGATAAACAGGCGCTGCGCCTACTCCTCCTGCAACAAAAAGCATCTTTTTCTTTTTCAGGCTTTCAATGTCTTCATGGACAAACTCCGACGGACATCCCAGCGGACCTGTGAAATCCCGGAAATAATCCCCTTCCTTCAAACTGCCCATCTTTGTGGTAGATGCCCCCACTTCCTGGACGACAATAGTAATCGTACCTGCTTCTCTGTCATAATCGCAGATTGTCAGAGGGATTCTCTCTCCCTTTTCGTCCATCTTTACGATAACAAACTGGCCCGGCTGGCAATGGCTGGCAACACGCGGTGCGTGCACATCCATGAGAAAGATCTTATCCGCCAGTTTTTCTGCTTTTACTATCTTATACATGATTCTCCTCCTTGTAAAAACTGCCCTTTTTTAATAATACGCCAACCGGCCGGGAAAGGCAAGCTAAAAAACCATAGAGTAAAAAGCAGACCCGGGATTTCCCAGATCTGCTTTTTTTACTGTATGATCCTGAACGGATATTTTTACGGAAGGTTAAAAATCAACCTCTGTTCCATAATATGTACATGTGAGAAGCTTCTCCATTGCCGCAGGATCGATCTGACGAGGATTGGATCCTGTGCAGGCATCACCGACTGCCAGTTCTGCAATTTTAGCAACTTTCTCTTTGAACTCGTTTTCATCGATTCCAAAATCTTTCAGAGTTCTCGGAATGTTCAGCTTCGCATTGAACTCATTGATCTTCTCTCTTAAGCTGTTGATCAGCGCCTTTTCAGATGTTCCGTCAAGTCCCATCCTGCGGGCGATCTCTGCATAGCGGCTGGCAGCTGCCGGATCTTTTGCATTGTATGCGATTACATACGGAAGATAAATTGCGTTTGCACATCCGTGCGGAATATGTCCCGTAGAGAATGCAGCGCCTGTCTTGTGGGCCATAGAGTGTACGATTCCCAGCAGAGCGTTGGAGAACGCCATTCCCGCAAGGCACTGTGCATAATGCATCTGCTCTCTCGCTTCCATATTGCAGTTGTAAGACGCCGGAAGATAATCCAGAACCATCTCGATCGCCTGCAGTGCAAGAGGATCTGTAAACGGTCCGTGCAGAGTAGATACATATGCCTCAATGGCATGTGTCAGTGCGTCCATTCCTGTGTAAGCAACCTGTTTTACAGGAAGCCCTGAAACAAGATCCGGATCCACGATCGCCACATCCGGCGTAATATTAAAGTCAGCCAGCGGATATTTTACACCTGTCTGATAATTTGTGATAACTGAGAACGCAGTAACCTCTGTTGCAGTTCCTGATGTTGACGGGATTGCAGCAAATTTTGCTTTTGTTCTGAGTTCCGGGAAATTAAACGGTGTACAGAGATCTTCAAAAGAAGTCTCGGGATACTCGTAAAACGCCCACATGGCCTTTGCAGCGTCGATCGGTGAGCCTCCGCCCATGGATACGATCCAGTCAGGCTCAAAAGCACGCATCGCCTCTGCGCCCTTCATAACTGTCTCAACAGACGGATCCGGTTCAACGCCTTCGAAAACCTGCACTTCCATGCCAGCTTCCTTCAGGTAATTTACAGCCCTGTCAAGAAACCCCTGGCGCTTCATGGAACCGCCTCCGACAACAAGCATCGCCTTTTTGCCCTTTAAATTTTTCAGTTCTTCCAGACTGCCTTTTCCGTGATAAATATCACGCGGCAAACAAAATCTGCTCATGTTCAGCATCTCCTTTTTATTTATCTAACATGGATATTATACTGCTTTACATGGCAAAATGCAACCTGGGTTCTGTAAACAATTTGATAAATCTTTTCAAAATCATTCTGATCTTGTTATATAATTTCTTGTCGTGACATCCGTTGCCTTTCCATTGCTGTTATTGATCAGGACCGCATTAAAAATGATCTGCTGATTTGCCGGCATATCGACCGGTCCGGTATATCTGCTGGATTCGCTGGTCGGGGTGGTTCCGTCCATCGTATAATAAGCAGTATATCCGTCCGGGACCGTGATCGTGATCTGGGTCGGCTCCGTATACTGACCAGTAGCCGGATTCACTGCCGGAGCGCTGGCGATCGGAAATTCAATCGTATATTTGGCAGAAGATACCACGCTCGGTATGTCCTTATCATTCACTGCGATCGCTCTGATCTCCACCTCACCCTCCTCCTGGAGAAGAACCGGCTCCTGATATTTTGTGCTGGATGTCGTAGGATCGGTGCCGTCGGTCGTATAATAGATCGTTCCTCCTGTCGGCGAACTGATCCTCACCTCCTGCACTTCCTCATACGTCCCGCCTTCCAGACTGAACACTGGCGCAGAAGACACATACTCTGAAACAGCGTTCAGGACAGACTCTGATTCACAATCCTCCAGCAGAGGAGAAATCTTTTCCGGCTGCTCCGTCTCCATATAAAAGTCGATCACAGCCTGATAAAGACCCTCATTTGTGGGCTGTGTCTCCAGCGCTGTCAAAAATACCGATTCTGCAGCGTCCAGATCATTCTGTTCAATATAGATCTCTGAGAGGCCTGTATAAGCTTCAGCCCTCGATTCATCCTTTACAATGGCACGGTTAAAATAATTTTCCGCCTCTGCATAATCACCGGACTGAAGGGCATTATATCCTTTTTTCATAACCCCGGTATAAGAGTTCTGATATACAACGTATATACCCAGACCGATCAGGACAAGGAGCAGGAACAATGTGATCAGAAGATTGCGCCTGCGTTTTTTTGCCGCTTCTCTCTTTCTGATCTGCTGCTGTCTCCTTCTCTCGTCTCTGGAGCGTAGATTCTGGTCTCTGCTCTGGCGCACACTGCCGGTATTGCGGATGCTTCCTGTACTGCGGATGTTCCCTGTGCCGCGCACGCCGCCGCCTGTTCTGCGCGGAGCGTCCTCCGTATTGCGCATGCCGCCCGTTCTGCGGCCCATATTTCCTGTACTGCGGACGTTTCTTTGTGCACCTTCACCCGGGCGGCGCATTCTTTCTCTTCGCTCTTCCCTGAGACGGTCCAGTTCCCCCTGGCTCAGCACACGGGTGGAATTGATGTTTTGAGTCAGATCCGCTCTTCTGTTATATCTTCGGACATCACTGGAACTGATCTGCCGGGTCGCCCCTTCTACAGAGCCCTTGACCTCTCTGGCAAGAACATCCTCCAGCGGATTATAATCCGGCACGATCTGCACTTCTGCTCCACATTCAGGACAGATCATCCGATCATCCGGAATATTTGCTCCGCAGTGCATACATCTCATTGTGATCCCTCCCGGCCGCGCACACTTTCCACACAGTTATCCATCAGCATAGCGATCGTCATAGGCCCTACTCCTCCCGGAACCGGAGTAATAGCAGATGCCACAGGCTCCACACTGTCAAAATCAACATCTCCGCAAAGGTGATTGTTCTCATCTCTGTGTATGCCGACGTCTATAACAGCTGCGCCCTTTTTTACATATTCAGCAGTAATAAACTGCTTTTTTCCGATCGCTACGATCAGAATATCGGCTCTTTTTGTAACTTCCCGCAGGTCTTTTGTCCTGGAGTGGGTCACCGTCACCGTTCCGTTCTCGCGCAAAAGCAGCGCCGCCATAGGTTTTCCTACGATATTGCTCCTCCCGACTATCACGCATTCTCTGCCTTCTATCTGAACGCCGGAGCGTTTCAGAAGCTGGATAATGCCTGCAGGCGTACAGGACTGAAACCCTTTCTCTCCCAGCCAGAGTCTTCCCACACTGACCGGATGGAATCCATCCACATCTTTATCAGGAGATATAGTCCTGATAATCCGGTCTTCATTAATGTGAGCCGGCAGAGGAAGCTGAACGAGGATCCCGTTTACGCTTTCGTCCTCATTCAGTGACTCTACCAGATTGACAAGCTCCTCCTCCCCTGTGTCTTCGGGAAGTTCATATGACCTGGAGTCGATCCCGATATACGCACAGGCTTTTTTCTTATTATTCACATAAACCGAGGACGCAGGATCACTTCCGACCTGGATCACAGCCAGACATATTTGTACGCCCTGCTCTTTCAGACCGCTTACTTCTTCCTTCAGTTCATCCTTGATCTGTTTTGAAATCTCTTTTCCATTAATTAACCGTGCCATTGCTTTCTCCTTAAGTTCTCCTGGGCCAGCGTGCTGTATCACCTGCATTTTACAGGGTGGCTTTCCTGAAAGGGAATGAGACAGCACACTAGAACAATCCTGTTATTTTCCCGTCTTCAGTAACATCTATTCCATTTGCAGCCGGAACCCGCGGAAGGCCGGGCATTGTCATTACCGCTCCGGTCAGAGCGACAACAAATCCCGCGCCCGCGCTTACATAGGCTTCGCGCACATGGATGTCAAAACCGGACGGACGTCCCAGCTTCCGGGCGTCGTCAGAAAGAGAATACTGATTCTTTGCCATGCAGACAGGAAATCTGGAAAATCCCAGCTCCGCTATTTTGGCCAGCTGCCGCTTCGCTGCAGGCTCATAGACTACGCCGTCTGCTCCATAGATTTCCTTTGCAATACATTCTATTTTATCTTCCAGGCTGAGGCTGTCGTCATAGAGGGGATGGAAATGGCTCTCGCGGGTTTCCAGCGTATCCAGAACTTCCCTTGCAAGCTCGATCCCTCCTTCTCCTCCCTTTTCCCATACTCGTGAAAGGGCGAAGCGGCATCCTCTCTCCTCGCAGAACCTGCGGATAAATTCATTTTCTGCGTCAGTGTCTGTAATAAAAGAATTGAGCGTTACGATCACAGGCACGCCGTATTTTTGTATATTCTCAATATGTTTCTCCAGATTGACGATTCCTTTTGCCAGTGCATCCAGATTTTCTTCTCCCAGCTGTTCTTTCGCAACTCCACCATTATACTTCAAAGCCCGTACAGTTGCAACCAAAACAACCGCATCCGGCTGCAGGCCGGCCAGCCGGCACTTAATATCAAAAAATTTCTCTGCACCCAGATCTGCTCCGAATCCTGCCTCTGTTATCGTGATATCGCTCATTTTCAGAGCCATTTTTGTAGCGCGCACACTGTTGCATCCATGGGCGATATTTGCAAAAGGCCCTCCGTGCACCAGCGCCGGGGTATGCTCAAGGGTCTGGATAAGATTCGGCTTCACCGCATCCTTCAGAAGCGCGGCCATAGCTCCGGTTGCATTCAGATCATCCGCTGTTACGGGCTCTCCGTCAAAATTGTAGGCCACGATAATCCTGCCCAGTCTCTTTTTCAGATCTGTCAGATTCTCAGCCAGGCACAGAATCGCCATAATTTCAGAAGCCACTGTAATCACAAAATGATCTTCTCTTACCATGCCGTCCATTTTATTTCCCAGTCCTACCACAATATTGCGCAGCACTCTGTCATTCATATCCAGGCATCTCTTCCACACGACCTGCCGTGGGTCGATCCTGAGCGGATTCCCCTGCTGGATATGGTTGTCCAGCATTGCCGCCAGGAGATTGTTTGCCGATGTGATCGCATGAAAATCGCCTGTAAAGTGGAGATTCAGATCTTCCATCGGAACGACCTGCGCATATCCGCCTCCGGCCGCTCCGCCTTTTATGCCAAAGCATGGTCCCAGTGACGGTTCCCTGAGTGCGATCAGCGTTTTCTTCCCAAGCCTGGTCATGGCATCTCCCAGGCCCACTGTGGTGGTCGTCTTTCCCTCTCCTGCCGGGGTGGGATTGATGGCCGTTACAAGTACCAGCCGGCCATTTTCATTATCTTTGATCCGCTCCCACAGCTCATCCGAAAGTTTCGCTTTGTATTTGCCGTAATATTCCAGCTCGTTCTCAGAAACTCCGATACGCCCGGCAACCTTTCCGATGGGTTCCATCTGCGCTTCCTGCGCGATCTGTATATCTGTTTTCATGTTTCTCCTCCTTATCCCCGGTCTGTATTTCTGTTTGTCAGATACTCTTCAAATTCTTCTTTTGTCATCAGGACCTTGCGGGGTTTTGTTCCCTCTTCCGGCCCTACGACCCCTGCCTCTGCGAGCTGATCCATAATCCTCGCCGCCCGGTTAAATCCGATCTTGAACATACGCTGCAGCATTCCGATGGAAGCCTTTTCCTTGTCAATGATCAGCTTCCCTGCCTCTGCAAAATATGTATCGTGATCTTCCCCGCTCTCCGGCCCTTTGCTTTCTTCCTGGATCAGCGTGTTTGAATTCATATGCTCTTCCAGTTCATCATTGTAGGCGGCGTTCTCATTGTTGCTGATCAGATAATCAACCACATCCTGCACTTCCCGGTCTGATACGAATGATCCCTGGACGCGCACCGGCTTTGGATAGCCTGACGGATAGAAAAGCATATCTCCCTTTCCCAGCAGCTTTTCTGCCCCGTTCATATCAATAATGGTCCTGGAGTCCACTCCTGACGATACAGAAAATGCGATCCTGGACGGCATATTGGCCTTGATCAGTCCTGTGATAACGTTGACCGACGGCCGCTGCGTAGCCAGTATCAAATGGAGTCCCGCCGCTCTCGCAAGCTGTGCCAGACGGCAGATCGCTCCTTCCACCTCACCCGGCGCGACCATCATCAGATCCGCCAGCTCGTCGATAATGATGACGATCTGGGGCAGCTTCTTCGTTATTTCATCCCCTGTCTTTCCACTGAGCACCTTTTCATTAAATCCTTTCAGGTCTCTTACGTTGTACTCGGCAAACAGCTTATATCTTTTTTCCATCTCGGCCACCGCCCAGTTGAGAGCGCCGGCCGCCTTTTTCGGATCCGTCACAACCGGAATCATAAGGTGGGGGATTCCGTTGTACACGCTCAGTTCCACAACTTTCGGGTCCACCAGTATGAGTTTTACATCATCCGGGGAAGCCTTATAGATAATACTCATGATCAAAGTGTTAATGCATACCGACTTTCCCGAGCCGGTAGCCCCTGCCACCAGAAGATGCGGCATCTTTGCAATATCAGCCACCACGACTTTTCCCGAAATATCCTTTCCCACAGCAAAAGATATCGGTGAACTGCTTGTTTTAAACTCGTTTGACTCCAGAAGATCCCGGAGCATGACCGGCGTGTTTTCGCTGTTTGGAACCTCAATCCCGACAGCCGCCTTGCCGGGGATCGGCGCTTCGATCCGCAGATCCGCCACCGCCAGATTCAGTTTTATATCGTCTGCCAGCCCTACAATACGGCTGACCTTTACTCCCTGCTCCGGCTGGAGCTCATATCGTGTGACAGAGGGGCCGCAGCTTGCATTTGTGACATGTACGCCCACCCCGAAATTCTGAAGAGTCTGTTCCAGCTTCATGGCAGTAGCCCGCAAATGGGAATCTGAATCTCCTCCGGTCTTTTTTCCTTTTTTTAGCAGAGATACAGGAGGCGTCCGGTATGTGCGCTTCGGCTCTTCCTCCCGGCGGCGGACAGTATCCTCCACATTCGCCGCTTCTGCGGCGATCTCGCGTAATTCTTCTTTTGAGCTCCGTCTTCCGTTCTTCCCGGAAGACCCCGGCTCAGCTGTATCGGCAGACGCCGGCTCCACTTCCGGCCCGTCGGAAAGAGGACGGCTCTCCTGTTCCATATCTGGAAACGGTTCCGGCTCAGCCCGGTTGATTATAAACTGGCCGGAGGAATCTGAAGAATTCTCTGATGTGTCTTCCGGCTCTGGAATCAGTTCATGGACCTCAGGAGATTTTTTTCTGCC
The DNA here is from genome assembly GCA_019115385.1 of Candidatus Mediterraneibacter avicola. Taxonomy (GTDB): domain Bacteria; phylum Bacillota; class Clostridia; order Lachnospirales; family Lachnospiraceae; genus Mediterraneibacter; species Mediterraneibacter avicola. The sequence goes on from DXDR01000075.1 coordinate 19,249, forward strand.
CCTCCGTTTCTTTTCTCCGTTTTCCGGGGTAAGTGTAGTCGCGAAAGACACGCCTGTGACCTTTTTATCTTCCTTTCCTCGAGAGCGGACGCTGTCACTGCGCCTCTCCTCTCTCTGCTTTTCCCTTACCGCCGCTGTTTCTTGTCTCTTCTTTTTTGCATCCTCATAAGCCTTTCTGCTTTTCCTCCCGATCGGCGCGAGCAGGGATTTTTCCGTAATAAGGATCACGCAGATGATCCCCAGTACAAACAGAACCACATATGTCCCGATTTCCCCGATCAGCGGGCAGAAAATCCCGGCAATACAGCCGCCTGTCAGTCCGCCGGCGTTCTGATGCACGCTTCCCTCCTGATAATATGTCATAAGAGATGTTCCGGGCTCATACGGATGAAAGATCAGCTCCAGTATTGCCGTAAGGATAAAAAACAATACGACTCCGGCTCCTATTTTTATGTAGGCATGTGCATTTCCACGATTTGAGATCAGAAATGCAGTTATGCCGAAAACGGCAAAAGGCAGAACATATGCCATAATGCCAAAAAGTCCAAAAAATACGGAAGAAACCGCCTCCCCTACGATTCCGCCCAGACCGAAATTACTCAGAACAAGCAGAATACATACCGCCAGTGCGATAAGAATGATGATCTCCCCTCTGATTTCTGAATTCTGCTGGTTCTTCCCCGGCCTTCCTCTTGTTGTTTTCTTCTTTTTTGTATGTTTTCCAGCCATAAAATTCCCCCTTAGTAATTACACATACTATATCTAGTATATCATCATTTAAAAAGTGTGTCATTACAAATTTTTCCGTCTCTGCTCGATCATCTCATGCAGTTTGGCAAATGCCTGGCTGATGCCCCCTACCTCGTCGATCAGCCCCTCTCTCACCGCATCTTCTCCTTCAAGCATGGTCCCGACATCTTTCACGAGCTGAGTGGAGTCCAGCATAAGCTCCAGCAGCCTCTCCTGCGTGATCTTTGAGTGATCTGCTATAAATCGTGCAATTCTGTCCTGAGTCTTCTCCATATTGCGGTAGCTCTGGATCACTCCAATAAACATTCCGGTTGAGCGGACCGGGTGCACGATCATCGTTCCGGTAGGCACAATAAAAGAATAGTCGGCCGATACGGCCAGCGGACCTCCGATCGAATGGCTCCCGCCGAGCACAAGAGATACTGTAGGTTTGCTCAGAGACGCGATCATCTCCGCGATAGCCAGCCCTGCTTCCACATCCCCTCCCAGTGTATTCAGCAAGATCAGCACACCCTCTGTGTCTTCATCCTCCTCCGCTTCTGCCAGGCGCGGAAGAAGATGCTCATATTTGGTTGCTTTCGTATTTCCTGATACCGCCTCGTGTCCTTCTATTTCTCCGATAATTGTCAGCAGGCGTATCCCGTGTTTCCCGCTCTTTCCGGTCAGTTTGAGAGAGCCGGTTTCCCGGATCTCTTCTTCCTCCTGTCCGGGATCCTGAGCCACGCCTTCTGTCTTTGTATTTTCTTCCTCCGGCATATGTTTCTCCTCCTTTTCAAAGTCTGTCAGAAACTATTATAGGAAGAGACGAATTGTTTTATTCGGAAAAATATAAAAGCAGAATCTCACTGCATAATAAAATGGTATGGATATAAATTGTATACATCCATACCATTTTATTTACTTCAACGCCTGTTCCAGATCTGCGATAATATCTTCCGCATTTTCTATACCCACGCTGAACCGGATCAAATCCGGCTGAACACCTGCCTCGATCAGCTCCTGATCGTTCATCTGGCGGTGAGTGTGGCTTGCCGGATGCAGAACACAGCTTCTCGCATCTGCAACATGAGTCACTATGGCGATCATTTTCAGTTTATCCATCATCTCAACGGCCGCTTCTCTTCCGCCCTTCAGTCCGAAAGTGAGTACGCCGCAGCTTCCGCCCGGCATATACTTCCGGGCCAGATCATAGTATTTATCTCCCGGAAGCGAAGGATTATTCACCCACGCAACCTTTTCCTGGCTCTGAAGATAACGGGCTACCTTCAGCGCATTTTCACAGTGTCTTGCCACTCTCAGGTGAAGCGTCTCAAGCCCGATGTTGAGCAGGAACGCATTCTGGGGAGACTGGATAGAGCCAAGGTCGCGCATAAGCTGAGCCGTCGCTTTCATAATGTACGCCATCTTCCCGAACTTCTCCGCATAAACAATTCCGTGATATGTCACATCCGGCGTTGTCAGCCCCGGAAACTTATCGGCATGAGCCATCCAGTCAAAATTTCCGCTGTCCACGATGGCGCCGCCCACACACGCGGCATGACCGTCCATATATTTTGTTGTAGAATGAGTCACAATGTCAGCGCCCCATTCAAAAGGACGGCAGTTGATCGGCGTTGCAAACGTATTGTCCACGATCAGCGGAACGCCGTGCCTGTGCGCGGCTTCGGCAAATTTTTCAAAATCCAGCACCACAAGAGCCGGGTTGGCGATCGTTTCGCCGAAAACAGCCTTTGTATTATCTTTAAATGCGGATTCCAGTTCCTCCTGAGTACAGTCGGGATCGACAAAAGTCGCCTCTACTCCCATTTTTCTGATGGTATGGGCAAAAAGATTGTATGTACCGCCATACAGTGCAGAGGCGCACACAATATGGTCTCCCGCCTGGGCAATATTCATTATGGCGTAAAAGTTTGCCGCCTGTCCCGACGACGTCAGCATAGCCGCTGTACCGCCCTCTAAGTCGCAGATCTTCGACGCCACAGCATCATTGGTCGGATTCTGGAGGCGTGTATAAAAATATCCGGATTCTTCCAGGTCAAAAAGCCTTCCCATCTGTTCGCTGGATGTATAACGGAATGTTGTGCTCTGGTATATAGGCACGATCCTCGGCTCTCCGTTGCCCGGCCTGTAACCGGATTGGATGCATTTTGTTTCAATCTTATAATCGCTCATGCGTCACTCCTCCTGTAAGTATAAATACTTCGCCTCAAGTTTTCTCACCATACTGCTGTAAAGATCCCTGCACTTTTCGTTTTCCCCGCGCTCGATCAAATCAATGCACGGACTCAGATAGGTCTTCCAGATATCCTCATAGATTGCTCCCGCATTTTTCTCTCTGTCAATCCTCTTAACGATCGTAGGAGCAATATTATAATACTCGTCGACCATCTGTCTGCCCTCCTCGGTAGAAAGCAGATAGGAGTCACGGTAACTGCGCAACGTATTTAACTCATAGCAGTCGTCAGGTTTGCCAAGGCTTTTGCAGACAGCGGTGGTAATATAGCAGAAAACGCTTCTGCGGAAGCCTCCTTTAATATTTTCATATGAGGAATATGCGATCTTCCCGCCGGGCATTTTCTCATTCCAGGCATCTGTCATGCGCTTTATGATCTCATCCGTCTTTTCTGATTCAATCTGTCCTACAAGAGGCATAAAATAAGCGACCATATTCAGGTTGTAATCAAACGAGACAATATCTCTCTTCCTCTTCGATCGGATCTGTTCGAGCTGTGCAAAGGCATATTCCGGGACGCAGGATACCGCCGCTTCCAGCGTTTCCTCCGACTCCTCGCACATCTGCACCAGCTCCCGCAGAAATTCTCCGTGCTTTTCCATCATGTCTTCCATATCAGAGGCGTAATGTTTTTTGTTAAACTTACATCCTGCCGTCTCCTCAAACAGGCCGATCAGTTCTTTCTGAAGCGTTTCTCTCTCCATAATCTGCTCCTTTTATTCACTCCAGTTGTGATATACATCCTGGACGTCATCATCCTCCTCAAGCAGATCCAGCGTCTTCTGGATATTTTTGATATCCTCTTCACTGGTCAGTTCCACATAAGTCTGAGGGATCATAGTCACCTCAGCCTCGGCCATGACGATTCCTTCTTCTTCCAGCTTAAGCCGCACATCACTGAATGTCTCCGGGGCAGTAAGGATCTCATAGCTTTCCTCGTCCTCAATGAAATCCTCCGCTCCTGCGTCCAGAGCCAGCATCATCAGTTCATCCGCGTCCATAGGGCACTCCTCTTTGGCTACGAAAATCTGTCCTTTCTCGTCAAACATAAAAGACACACAGCCAGGGGTTCCCACGTTCCCGCTTCCTTTCGTAAATGCATTTCTTACATTGGAAGCCGTCCTGTTCTTATTATCTGTAAGCGTTTTTACGATAATCGCCGTACCATTGGGGCCGTACCCCTCATATGTAATATGCTCATAATTATCTGCCGCGCCTTCGCCCGCTGCTTTTTTGATATTTCTCTCGATCGTATCGTTCGGCATATTGTTGGACTTTGCCTTTGCGATAACGTCACGCAGCCTGCTGTTGTTTGCCGGATCGGCACCGCCGCCTTCCTTGACAGCCACCGCCAGTTCCCGGCCGATCTTGGTAAAGATCTTTCCTTTTGCAGCATCATTTTTTTCTTTCTTATGCTTTATATTGGCAAATTTTGAATGTCCTGACATATTGTATCTCTCCTCTTTTCTCTCTCATACAGGGAACAGCCTCCGGCGCCGTCCCCTCATATTCATTGTACCGAAACAGCGTCCGAAAGCGCTGTACGCACTATACATCGTTTAATTTTATCACTCTTTTAACAATCTGTAAAGAAGTCTATGTAGGAAGCTCCAGACTAACGCGAATCGCTTCGTCTACATTCCTCATCATATCCGGATCGATGTGACAGACAAATTCTCTCAGTCTCTGCTTATCGATGGTCCTGATCTGTTCGAGCAGAATCACAGAATTCTTTACAATTTTATAGTTTCTCGCGCTGATCTCTATATGCGTGGGAAGCTTAGCCTTGTTCATCTTAGACGTGATCGCGGCGCAGATAACCGTAGGGCTGTGACGGTTTCCCACGTTATTCTGAATAACAAGAACAGGACGGATCCCTCCCTGTTCAGACCCGACTACAGGGCTGAGGTCAGCGTAATAAATATCTCCTCGTCTGATAATCAACTTTTCCACACTCCGATTTCCATACTTGCATTCTTTTTCGTGACCCCTGCACGAAAGAAGCATACTTCAGTATTTCCAGTTTTATCGGATGTATTCACATCTGCCACTCAGACGCTGCGGCAGAGTGTTTTCTGTCAGAAAAAGCAGTCCGACTGTTCTACGATCCTGCCGCCCAGAGTATATACTCTGGGAATCCGCTTTCCGAGACAGCAGACGAATTCATAGTTAAATCTTCCGCTGAGCCCTGCAAGTTCATCTACCGTTATCCTGTCGTTTCCGTCCTCTCCTGCCAGGATGACCCGGTCCATAAATTTTACTCCGGGGATATCTGTAACATCCACCATGAACTGATCCATGCACACCCTGCCAAGGATCCTGGCTCTTTTCCCATGGATCAGCACGAAGCCTTTATTGGACAGAGAACGGGGATAGCCGTCCCCGTACCCGACGGGAATGGTGGCGACCCGCATTGTTTTATCAGCCACAAACGTGCCCCCGTAACTGATGGCAGTCCCCGGCTCTACCGTCTTGACAAAAGTCACGTGGCTGATCAGCGAAAGAACCGGTTTAAGATCCACAGCGTTTTGATCCACCTCGTCGGAAGGATATAAACCGTACATGGATATTCCCGCCCTTGCCAGGTCATGCTTCATATCCGGGAAATCAATAATCCCCGCGCTGTTGTCACAGTCATAGTAGGGAATCTCCACTCCTCTTTTTTCCATCTGCTCTTTCATCCACATAAATTTTCTGTGCTGTTCAAGCGTATAGGATTTATCTGTCTCATCTGCCTTTGCAAAATGAGTGTACATCCCTTCCGTCACCACGTCGGGCATACGGCTGATCCGCTCGATGATGTCGGCGCTTTCTTCGGATACCGGGAAGCCGATCCTCCCCATCCCTGTATCCACTTTAATGTGAAAAAACGCTTTCTTTCCTGCTCTTCTCGCGGTATCGGCCATTTCTCTGGCCATATCTTCCATATATATTGTCGCCCGGATCTCATAGCGGATCATCTCTTCATACTGATCCGGGAAAATACAGCCAAGTACAAGGATGGGTTTTTTTATGCCATGTTTTCTCAGCACGACCCCCTCGTCCAGGCTGGCTACCGCATATCCCCATACATAGTCTGTCTCCTCAAACATTCGGGCAAGAGGGACTGCGCCGTGCCCGTAACCGTCCGTTTTAATGACAGCGATCAGCCTGGCGCCGCTCCCGATCCTTTTCTTCATCTGTTCCATATTATATGCGGCCGCATCCAAATCTATCTTTGCATATACTCTATTGTATTCTTTCATTTTTCCATCTGCTCCCCGGCTTTTTTTATACACATCTGGATTCCTCTGATCAAATCACGGGCCATCACGCTGTAGCCTCCCAGATGCTCTCGTATTTCGTCGCCTCCACACGCGTGGAGACAGACGCCTAAAGCAGCTCCCTCAAAAGGCGGCATGCCCTGTGCCAGAAGGCCTGTGATCGTGCCTGCAAGCACATCTCCCGCCCCGGCCTTCGCCATTGCACTGTTTCCGGCCAGATTCACAAATACCTGTTTTCCTCTTTGAGCCACCACAGTGCGGCTGTCCTTCAAAACGCATACGGCGGAGCTGTTTTCTGTAAACTCTTTGAGAACTGCCATTCTGTTTTCTTTGATCTCTGGAACGCTCATACCAGTGAGCCGCGACATCTCCATTATGTGGGGCGTCAGTATCAGAGGCGCTTCTGCGCGTCTGAGCAGTTCCCTGTTCCTGCTCAGCAGATTCAGTCCGTCCGCGTCCACCACACAGGGAACCTTCACATTTTCCAGCGTATGGGACAGAAGCTTTTCGGCCTGTTCACCTGTTCCCAGGCCGCATCCGATACAGACTACATCAGCCCACTGGAGAAGTTTATCCAGCTTATTCCCGTCAAACTCATTATAGCAGGACAGGATCGCCTCGGGCAAAAACTGCTGTACGATCACCCGGTTATCTTCCGGAGTGCAGATCTGCACAAGCCCGGCTCCCACGGTATAAGCCGCCTCAGCCGCCAGGCAGGAGGCCCCTGCCATCCCGTAACTTCCCGTGATCATCAGAACATGGCCGTAGCTTCCCTTGTGGGAATCTGCCCGTCTGGGCGGAAGGAGCCGGGGGATATCCTCTCTCTCGTAGGTGAAACAGACATCCGGCACTTTTAAAAAGAATCCCGGGTCGATACCGATGGGTACTGCCACTGTCTCCCCCGCCTTTTCTTTACCCGGATACAATTCACAGCCTGCCTTCGTGCAGGCCATAGCCACAGTCAGATCTGCGCGGAACGCTGTGCCCAGGATTTTCCCGCTCTCTGCACACACTCCGGAAGGGATATCGATCGCCACCTTATAGCCGGGAGCATCATTCATGTTCTGGATGACATTGCTGAGAGCCCCGCTGATGTCCCTGCTCAGTCCCACTCCGAAAACCGCGTCTATTATAACAGTATATTCCCTGGAGGGAAATTCAGTGAATATGGGAAGCCCCATATTTTCAGCGATCTGCTTCTGCATCCTGCACTCCGGGCTCATGGAAGATTCTTTCCCGGTAAAAAAGATTTCTGCTTTTCTGCCTTTCTCTGCCAGAAGCCGGGCAACAGCAAAGCCGTCTCCGCCATTATTTCCGCCCCCGCAGACCAGAAGTGTCCTGGATGTGTCGACGCCCCTGCTCTCCAGAACTTCCACTGTCTTAAGAGCCGCCCGTTCCATTAGTACCACGGAAGGAATCCCGATCGTTTCTATCGTATAGCGGTCAGCCGCCTTCATCTGCTTTCCGTTTGGAAGATATCTCACTGCCTGTACCTGCCTTTCCTTTTAAGAACCCCGCAGCACGCTGCGGGGTTTATGGTTGATGCATGTTTTCTGTTTTACTTTATTCTTCATCCTCTGTAAGCCCTTCCCTGCGCTGGCTGACATTGTAGGACAGCGTCATCAGACTATCCGAGAGATGAACGCTCTCTACAACCACATCATCAGGGAGATCCAGATCAGTGTGGGCAAAATTCCAGATCGCTTTTATCCCGTTCTCCACCAGGATATCAGCCACCTCAACGGCCTTTGATTTCGGAATGGTGAGCGCAGCGATCTCAATCTCATTTTCCTTCAGAAAGTCTACAAGTTCATCCATCATACGCACGGGAATCCCCCTGATCGCAACCCCTTCAAACCGGGGATTTACATCAAAAAGACTTTTCAGGATAAAGCCGCTCCGTTCAAACGCCGCATAATTTGCAAGCGCCTGTCCCAGATTGCCCGCTCCGATAATGATAAAATTATGCGTCTTATCAAGGCCCAGGATCTTGCCGATCTCTGTGTAGAGATACTTTACATTGTATCCATATCCCTGCTGTCCAAAGCCGCCGAAATTATTCAAGTCCTGTCTGATCTGGGACGCAGTCACCTGCATCTTTTTACTCAGATCATTGGAAGATATCCTCTCTACGCCCGCTTCAAGCAGATCTCCAAGATACCTGTAATATCGTGGGAGTCTGGATATCACCGCGCGGGATATTTTTCTCTGCTCCAAAGTTTATCGACCTCCATCGTTCTGCTGTGCCTTATGCAATCATTTTTTATTATATAAAATAGTTAATATTATGTCAAACTTTACTTTTCTCGTTTTTCCGTTATAATAAATTTGGCGGATTCTGCCATTGAAAGGAGAACTACCATGATACTGGCATGTCATAATATAGAAAAATCTTTCGGCGAGCAGGTCATTGTATCACACGGCTCTTTCCATATAGAAGAGCGTGAAAAAGCAGCGCTTGTAGGGGTCAACGGAGCAGGCAAGACAACGGTGCTTAAAATGATCATCGGAAGTGAACCTCTGGATGCGGGAGATGTGATCCTCGCCAAAGGGAAAACCATCGGATATCTGGCTCAGCATCAGGCCATGCAGGAAGGAAGTACGATCTATGAGGAAGTCCGAAGTGCAAAGGCCGATATCATTGAAATGGAACGGCAGCTTCGTTCCATTGAACAGGAGCTGAAATCCCTGTCCGGCGATGCGCTGAACGCCAGACTGGAAACCTACAATCGTCTTCAGTCTGATTTTGAGGCAAAAAACGGATACGCCTGTGAAAGTGAAATCGTCGGCGTCCTCAAAGGGCTTGGATTTACAGAAGAAGCATTTTCCAAAAGAACGGACACACTCTCCGGCGGACAGAAGACAAGAGTCTCTCTGGGCAAATTGCTTCTGAAGAATCCCGACATCCTGCTCCTGGACGAGCCCACAAACCACCTGGATCTGAATTCCATCGCGTGGCTGGAAAATTATCTGATCAACTACCCCGGTGCCGTACTGATCGTCTCCCACGACCGCTATTTCCTGAATCGCGTCGTTACAAAGGTAATCGAGATCGAACGCGGACAGATTCAGATGTATATGGGAAATTACAAGGCTTACTCTGAGAAAAAGCAGATGCTTCGGGACGCCCGCCTGAAAGAATACCTGAATCAGCAGCGGGAAATCCGGCATCAGCAGGCAGTTATCGATAAGCTGCGCTCATTTAACCGCGAAAAATCCATACGCCGTGCAGAAAGCCGAGAGAAAATGCTCAGTAAAATGACCCCTGTAGAAAAGCCGCTGGAAGCCGCCGGCGAAATGTTCTTCTCCCTTGAGCCCTCCTGCGTAAGCGGAAACGACGTACTGTCTGTAGAAGGACTGTCAAAGCAGTTCGACGGTCAGATCCTGTTCCGGGACGTCAGCTTTGATATCCGCCGCGGTGAACACGTGGCCATAATCGGCGACAACGGAACCGGAAAGACCACCCTGCTCAAAATCCTCAATCAGGTTGTCCCCGCTGACAGCGGTTCCTTCACACTTGGCACAAAAGTAAATATCGGCTACTACGATCAGGAGCACCATGTCCTCCACGACGAAAAGACCATTTTCCAGGAAATCTCCGACGATTATCCGACTCTCACGAACACAGAGATCCGCAATACCCTTGCAGCCTTCCAGTTCACCGGAGATGATGTGTTTAAAGAAATTTCCTCCTTAAGCGGAGGGGAAAAAGGCCGTGTTTCACTGGCCAAGCTGATGCTCTCCGAGGCAAACTTCCTGATCCTGGACGAGCCTACAAACCATCTGGACATTACTTCAAAAGAGATCCTGGAGGAGGCGCTGAATAATTACAGCGGCACCGTCCTCTATGTCTCCCACGACAGATATTTTATCAACCAGACCGCGTCCCGGATCCTGGAACTGGTAAACCAGACTTTTGTAAACTATATCGGCAACTACGACTACTACCTTGAAAAAAGAGAAGAGCTGACGAAAGCCTACTCTGAGCCTGTCTCCTCTTCCTCCGGCGCCCGGGGCTCCGCTCCTTCTGTCAGATTCACTGCGGAAGGCTCCGTATCAGAATCAAAACTCAGCTGGCAGGAGCAGAAAGAGCAGCAGGCAAAAGAACGGAAACGAAAAAACGATCTTAAAAAGACCGAAGAAGAAATCGGCCGGCTGGAAGAAAGAAACGCCCAGATCGACCACGAACTGACCCTCGAAGAAGTCTACTCCAACTCCGTCAGGTGCCAGGAACTGGCGCTGGAAAGAAGCGAAAACGAAAGCCGGCTGGAAGAACTCTACGAGCGCTGGGCAGAACTGGAAATTTGAATTTATATTTACTATGCAGAAAGGGATGCCGAAAATGGCGTCCCTTTCTGCATACAAATATAAATTTACAGTCTCTTTGCGATTGCTTTGATGAAGCCTTCGCTGTTTAATACGGTCGGATTCTCTATTGTTGTGATCAGCGCCAGGTCTTTTGTCATTTCTCCTGCCTCGATCGTATCAATCGTGGCTTTTTCCAGGCGGTCTGCGAAATCACACAGTTCGCTGATGCCGTCCAGCTCACCGCGTTTTCTGAGAGCCCCTGTCCAGGCGAAGATGGTTGCCACAGAGTTTGTGGATGTCTCCTCTCCCTTCAGGTGCTTATAGTAGTGGCGCTGTACCGTTCCGTGAGCCGCCTCATACTCATAGTATCCTTCCGGTGATACAAGCACAGAAGTCATCATGGCCAGAGAACCGAAAGCAGAGGATACCATATCGCTCATAACATCACCGTCGTAGTTCTTGCAGGCCCAGATATATCCGCCCTCTGATTTCATTACGCGGGCTACCGCATCGTCGATCAGTGTGTAAAAATATTCAATTCCGGCCGCTTCAAATTTCTCTGCAAACTCGGCGTCATAAATCTCCTGGAAAATGTCCTTAAAAGTGTGGTCGTACTTTTTGGAAATGGTATCTTTTGTAGCAAACCACAGATCCTGGTGTGTATCCAGGGCGTATGTAAAGCAGCTTCTTGCAAAGCTTTCGATGGACTTGTTCAGATTGTGCATACCCTGTACGATTCCCGGCCCGTCAAACTCATGAACCAGTTCTTTTGTCTGGGATCCGTCCTCTGCTGTATAGACGAGTTCTACCTTTCCCGCTCCCGGTATCTTCATTTCAGAACCTTTGTATACATCCCCATATGCATGTCTTGCAATAGTAATGGGTTTCTTCCAGTTCTTCACACAGGGCTCGATTCCTTTTACCACAATGGGGGCGCGGAATACTGTTCCGTCAAGGATCGCACGGATGGTTCCGTTCGGGCTCTTCCACATTTCCTTCAGATCGTACTCGTCCATACGCGCGGCATTCGGAGTGATCGTCGCACATTTTACAGCTACTTTATATTTCTTTGTAGCCATTGCGGAATCAACAGTCACCTGATCGTTTGTCTCATTTCTGTGCTCCAGGCCAAGGTCGTAATACTCTGTCTTAAGGTCGATGTAAGGCTCAAGAAGCTCTTCTTTGATCATCTTCCAGAGAATTCTTGTCATCTCGTCTCCATCCATCTCTACAAGAGGTGTTGTCATCTTAATTTTTTCCATTTTGCTGTCTCCTCCTAAATCTCATGATAGCCCTGTTTTTTCAGGTTCTGCATTACATGCATGATGTGCTCGTTTGCCAGCTGCTCTGCCATATCGGCATCCCGGTCCCGGATCGCCCTCAGGATCTGACGGTGTTCCCGGATCGACTTTCTGGCCCGTTCTTCCGATACGACCGAAGATTTGCGGGCCATTTTTACATAGTTGTGAAAATCTGTGAGAACATGGCCTAAAATTCTGCTTCCGGACGCCTCATAGAGGATTGCGTGAAATTTTCCGTCCAGAACAGTGATCTGGGATGCGTTAAACCCGGATTCTTTTTTAATCTGAAACTCAGACAACAGGATCGCCTCCTCAAGTTCCTCCAGCTGTTCCTCCGTAATATGCTCTGCCGCCCATCTGGCGCAAAGCCCTTCCAGCATGGAACGCATCACATAGATATCCCATATGTCTTTGCGGGATATGCCCGTCACCCGGGCGCCCCGGTTCGGTATGATCGTAACCAGACCTTCCAGTTCCAGCTGGCGAAGCGCCTCTCTGACAGGAGTGCGGCTCACTCCCAACTCTTTCCCCAGCGTATTTTCTCTGAGTTCGTCATGCTCCTTGTATCTGCCGTTTAAGATGTCTTCCCGGATTTTCTGGAACACCCGTCCTCCAAGAGAATAGTCCTGATACTCTTCCATCTGATACCCTCCTGCTGTAATACCACATAATCATCTCACACTTGTATAATTGTATACATTTATACACTTTTTGTCAATATCCTGCGGGTCAAAAACACTGCATTCTTCATCCAGAACATGTCCACTCAGTAAAAATAAAAAAGTTATATCCGCAGTTTTTCCTTTCCGCTGCGGATATAACTTTTTTGATCCTTAAAGAACTCTTACGCGAAGCACTCCGTCCACAGCGGCGATCTTCTCTTCCACCTCTGCCGGCACCTCCGCATCAACGTCCATCATCGTATATGCATATTCTTTTCTGCTCTTGTTTGTCATCAGAGAAATGTTGATTCCCTGCTCAGCCATAATACCAGTGAACTGTCCCAGCATCTTGGGAACATTCCGGTGAAGCACCGTGACTCTTGCGGCGCTGCTCTTTACACCCATGTCACAGTCCGGGTAATTGACAGAGTGATGGATGTTTCCGTTCTCCAGAAAATCTCGCAGTTCGGAAGCGGCCATCTTTGCACAGTTGTCCTCCGACTCTTCCGTGGATGCCCCCAGGTGAGGAATCACGATAGACCCCTTTACTCCTACAATTTCCTTTGTCGGGAAATCTGTCACATAACAGCGGACTTTTCCCGAGACAAGAGCATCTACGATATCCTCCTGATTTACAAGAATATCCCTGGCGAAATTAAGGATCACAACTCCGCTCTTCATCAGGCTGATCGCATTTTTATCAATCATTCCTTTTGTGTCGTCTGTAGCCGGAACATGGACCGTGATATAGTCGCACTGATTGTAAAGTTCATCTACCGTCTTTGCATGATGGATGTGTCTGGACAGCTTCCACGCCGCGTCTACAGAAAGATAAGGATCGTACCCGTATACTTCCATCCCCAGATTTACCGCTGCGTTTGCCACAAGCACGCCGATCGCGCCAAGACCGATCACGCCGAGCTTTTTCCCCTGGATCTCAGTTCCTGCAAAAGCTTTTTTCTTCTTTTCGGTGATCTTGGCAATATCGCCGTCTTCCTCGTATTCCTGCACCCAGTTAATACCGCCGATAATATCTCTCGCCGCCAGAAGCATACCGGCAAGCACCAGCTCTTTTACTCCGTTTGCATTTGCACCGGGAGTATTGAATACAACGATCCCTTCCTCTGCGCATCTGTCCAGAGGAATATTATTTACTCCGGCGCCTGCACGGGCGATCAGCTTCAGATTTGATCCGAATTCCATATCATGCATTTTAGCGCTGCGCACCAGTATGGCGTCCGCATCTTTTACATCTTCCGTCTTTACATAATTTTCGTCCAGTTGATCCAGTCCTGCATGAGAGATCGGATTCAGGCAATGATATTTAAACATTTTACAGATTCTCCTCTTCAAATTTCTTCATGAACTCTACCAGAGCCACAACGCCTTCGTAAGGCATCGCATTGTAGATGCTGGCTCTCATTCCGCCTACTGTTCTGTGTCCTTTCAGGTTTTCCAGCCCTGCGGCCTTCGCCTCCTTGACAAATTTTGCATCCAGATCCGCGTCACCCGTAACAAAGGGAACGTTCATAAGAGAGCGGTCTTTCTTCTCAACTGTTCCTTTAAACAGCCTGCTCTGATCCAGAAAATCATAGAGGACTTTCGCCTTTTTCTCATTTCTCTCCTTCATGGCTTCAAGGCCGCCGAGAGATTTGATCCACTTAAACACCTTTCCGCAGATATAAATACCGTATGCCGGAGGTGTGTTGTACAGAGATTTTGCGTCCGCGTGGGTCTTGTATGTGAGCATGGTCGGTGTTCCCGGAAGCACATCTTCCGTGATCAGATCCTCGCGGATGATCACGATGACAACGCCCGCAGGTCCGATATTCTTCTGGACTCCGCCGTAGATCAGGCCGTATTTAGAAACATCCACAGGCTCAGACAGGAAACAGGACGACACGTCCGCTACCAGAGTTTTTCCCTTTGTATCCGGCAGGGTTTTGAATTTTGTGCCGTAAATCGTATTATTCTCACAGATATATACATAGTCCGCATCCTCGGAAACCGGCAGATCCGAACAGTCCGGGATATAGGAGAAAGTCCGGTCCTCGGAAGATGCGATCCGGTTGACCTTTCCGTATTTTTCCGCCTCTTTGGCCGCCTTTTTTGCCCACTGTCCGGTGATGATATAATCTGCAGTTTTATTTTTCATCAAATTCATGGGAATCATTGCAAACTGCTGGGAAGCTCCGCCCTGAAGGAAAAGCACCTTGTAGTTATCCGGGATCTGCATCAGATCTCTCAGATCCTGTTCAGCGGCTGTAATGATCTCCTCAAATGCCTTTGACCGGTGGCTCATCTCCATAACAGACATACCTGTTCCTCTGTAATCCAGCATTTCTGCCGCCGCCTCTTTCAGTACTTCTTCGGGAAGAACCGCAGGTCCCGCCGAGAAGTTATACACTCTGCTCATTTCTATTACCTCCTGATTTTTTTCGCGCTCCCGAACCCGTTTTGTATCAGGTTCTCCAAAGCGTGTCTATATACAGCGGAATTATCTCGCCATATCTTCTTCATCAAATGCGTCGCTTATGGATGCGCCCGGGGCAACCATCGGCCACACCTTATCATCGCTGTCGATCTGACAGTCTATGACGACCGGCCTGTTCAGCGTCAGAGCCTTTTCCAGCGCGGCAGAAAACTCCTGCCGGCTCTCTGCGCGTATGCCCACGGCCCCCATTGCTTCAGCAAGCTTTACAAAATCAACCGCATCCCTGAGAACAGTGGCCGAATATCTCTCGTCATAGAAGAGATCCTGCCACTGGCGGACCATCCCCAGCACATGATTGTTTACCACGACCTGGATAATCGGTATATTATGTCTGACTGCCGTGGCGATCTCATTCATATTCATACGGAAACATCCGTCTCCGGCAATATTGATCACCGTTTTATCCGGGCAGCCCGCCTTTGCTCCGAGAGAAGCGCCAAGGCCGTACCCCATCGTTCCCAGTCCTCCTGACGTGAGAAGAGTGCGGGGCTTCGTATATTTGTAGTACTGAGCCGCCCACATCTGATGCTGTCCCACCTCAGTCACGATCAATGCCTCTCCTTTTGTCTGTCGGTAGATTTCTTCCACAATGAAAGGCCCTGTCAGCATGTCAGGGTGATATTTCAGAGGATATTTTTCTTTGTATTCCTCAACTTTTCCCAGCCAGTCCCGGTGATCCTGCTGTTCCAGCTTTTCATTCAGGATTTTCAGGACATCTTTGATATCTCCTTCAATCCCCTGAGTAATGATGATATTTTTATTCATCTCCGCCGGATCGATATCTATCTGAAGGATCTTTGCATTTCTGGCAAATGTCTCTGTATTACCCGTAACGCGGTCGCTGAACCTTGCTCCGATAACGATCAGCAGGTCGCACTCACTCACACTATAGTTTGATGCCTTTGTGCCATGCATTCCCAGCATTCCGGTATACCTGGGATCCGTCCCGGGAAAAGCCCCTTTTCCCATGAGCGTATCCGTTACCGGTGCGTCCACCTTTCCTGCAAATTCAAACAATTCTTCACTGGCGCCAGAAAGGACCGCGCCGCCGCCTACAAAGATCACCGGACGCTTTGATTCCCGGATCATGGCAAGCGCGCATTCCATTTCCTCATCGCTTACCTGCACCCCGGCACGAGAAGGCTCTTCCGGCTTCTTCGGCTCATAGTCTGCCTTATTGGCCGTCACGTCTTTCGGGATGTCAATAAGTACCGGACCTGGCCGTCCGCTTTTCGCAATGCGGAATGCCTTGCGGATGGTATCAGCCAGATCAGCCACATCTTTGACGATGAAATTATATTTTGTGATCGGCATGGTGATGCCTGTAATGTCGATTTCCTGGAAGCTGTCCTTCCCAAGAAGGGAAACTCCCACATTGCATGTGACTGCCACGATCGGGATAGAATCCATATACGCTGTGGCGATTCCTGTGACGAGATTTGTCGCTCCCGGTCCGCTGGTAGCCAGGCATACCCCCACTTTTCCGGTGGCCCGCGCATAGCCGTCGGCCGCATGGGAGGCTCCCTGTTCATGGGACGTCAGAATATGGCGAATCTCATCCCTGTGCTTATAGAGTTCGTCGTAAACATTCAGGATCGCCCCTCCCGGGTATCCGAACACGGTATCTACGCCCTGTTCCTTTAAGCACTCTATTAATATCTCTGCTCCATTTAACTGCATGGCGCCTTCCTCCCTGGTCTATTTTGTTTCTCCGGCTTTCGGTATCTCCAGGATCGCCCCCCGGTTTCCTGATGTAACCATTGACGCGTACCGTGCAAGATAGCCGGTCTTAACTTTCGGCTCTCTCGGCTGCCATTTTGCTTTTCTTGCAGCCATCTCTTCGTCTGAAATATCCAGTTCCAGCTTCAGTTCTGGAATATTGATCTTAATGATATCGCCCTCTTCCACCAGTGCGATCGGTCCGCCTACCGCAGCCTCCGGGGACACATGGCCGATGGACGCGCCGCGGGACGCGCCGCTGAATCTTCCGTCCGTGATCAGCGCCACTGATGAACCCAGGCCGTATCCTGCGATAGCGGATGTGGGATTGAGCATTTCGCGCATGCCCGGTCCGCCCTTCGGTCCCTCATAGCGGATAACGATAACGTCTCCCGGATTGATCTTGCCGGACTTGATCGCTTCTGTCGCTTCCTCGTCGCTTTCAAAGATCCTTGCCGGGCCCTCATGGACAAGCATCTCGTCGCACACTGCAGACCGCTTTACAACGCTGCCGTCCGGGGCCAGATTCCCTTTGAGCACTGCAAGTCCGCCGGTCTCACTGTACGGATTGTCAATGGGACGTATCACTTCCGGGTTCTTATTGACACAGCCCTCGATATTCTCTCCGATCGTCTTTCCGGTAACCGTCATACAATCTGTATAGAGCAGGCCTTTTTTATTCAACTCGTTCATCACAGCATAGACTCCGCCCGCCTCGTTCAGATCCTCGATATATGTGTGTCCGGCCGGCGCCAGATGGCAGAGATTGGGGGTTTTTTCGCTGATGCTGTTCGCAAAGTCAATCTCAAAGTCCATTCCGATCTCATGGGCAATAGCCGGAATATGAAGCATACTGTTTGTGGAGCATCCCAGCGCCATATCAACGGTGAGCGCGTTCAGGATGGCTTTTTCTGTCATAATATCTCTCGGGCGGATATTCTTTCTCACAAGTTCCATCACCTGCATGCCCGCGTGTTTTGCAAGCTGCAGTCTTGCCGAATATACTGCCGGTATGGTGCCGTTGCCCTTCAGGCCCATCCCAAGAGCCTCTGTCAGACAGTTCATACTATTGGCTGTATACATACCGGAGCAGGAACCGCAGGTAGGACATGCTTTGTTTTCAAATTCACAGAGTTCTTCGTCCGTGATCTTTCCCGCCGCGTAGGAGCCCACTGCCTCAAACATACTGGAAAGGCTGGTCTTCTGCCCTTTTACATGTCCCGCAAGCATGGGGCCGCCGCTGACAAATATAGTAGGAATATTTACGCGCGCAGCCGCCATCAGAAGGCCGGGCACATTTTTATCGCAGTTCGGTATCATAACCAGTCCGTCAAACTGATGCGCCAGAGCCAGAGCTTCTGTAGAATCTGCGATCAGGTCTCTGGTCACAAGGGAATACTTCATTCCGATGTGCCCCATAGCAATGCCGTCGCACACTGCGATCGCCGGAACCATGACCGGCGTTCCGCCTGCCATGGCTACTCCCATTTTTACGGCTTCTGTAATTTTATCCAGATTCATATGGCCGGGAATAATCTCGCTGTACGAGCTGACTACTCCGATCAGCGGCCGGTCAAGTTCCTCCTGTGTCATACCCAGTGCGTTAAATAATGATCTGTGGGGCGCCTGCTGTACACCCTTTGTAACTGTATCGCTTATCAAATCTGATCTCCTCGCTTTCTGACTGTATTTTCCTTTTATCCGTCTAAGTCTCAGCGGATATATCCGCAGATCCTGTCACCCATCTCAGCGGTGCCGATCTGCGTCTTCCCTTCCGACATAATATCAATGGTCCGGTATCCGTCTCTGAGTACATCCTCCACTGCCCTTTCAACAGCATCCGCCTCTTTATCGAGGTCAAAGGAATACCGGAGCATCATCGCCGCCGATAAGATTGTGGCAATCGGGTTTGCGATCCCTTTTCCGGCAATATCCGGAGCAGAGCCGCCGCTTGGCTCATATAATCCGAATTTTGTCTCGTTGAGGCTTGCGGAAGCCAGCATCCCGATAGAACCGGTTACCATGCTTGCCTCGTCTGATAAAATATCTCCGAACATATTTTCCGTCAGGATCACGTCGAACTGAGCCGGATCTTTCACCAGCTGCATCGCACAGTTGTCAACCAGCATGTGTTCCAGCGTCACCTCAGGATAATCGGCCGCCACTTCTTCCACAACTTTTCGCCAGAGCCTGGAAGAATCCAGCACATTTGCCTTGTCTACGCTGGTCACCTTTTTTCTCCGTTTCATGGCTATATCAAATCCGCGCTTTGCAATTCTGCGGATCTCATGTTCATTATATGTAAGTTCATCTCTGGCGGTCAGTACTCCGTCCACTTCCTCTGTACTCCTCCTGCCGAAATAGAGGCCGCCGGTGAGCTCCCTCATGATCATCATGTCGAATCCCTTTTCCGCAATCTCCTCTTTCAGAGGGCAGGCGCCTTTCAGTTCATCATAGAGCACTGCCGGACGAAGGTTTGCAAAGAGATTCAGTCCTTTTCTCAGTGCAAGCAGGCCCGCCTCCGGACGCCTGGAGGGCTCAAGCTGATACCAGGGAGAAGTCTTTGCATCTCCTCCGATCGATCCCATCAGCACTGCGTCGCTTTCTTTTGCCCGCTGCAGAGTGTCTTCCGTAAGAGGTATGCCATTCACGTCAATCGAGGCTCCCCCCATCAGAAGCTGCGTATAGGAAAATGTATGCCCATATACTTCTCCGACTCTGTCGAGCACTTTCAGCGCCTCTGTGACGATCTCCGGGCCGATGCCGTCGCCTTTTATTACTCCGATTTTCAACTCCATGTCTACCCATCCCTTCGAATGAAAAATACTGATAGTCTTTATCATACCGCATTTCAGACATTGTTTCAAGTCTTTGAGCCAAAAAATAGAGGGCACTCTGTTCTTATTCGACAAGATTTTGCGTCACTTCTAATAGAATGTTCAGCACAGTGGGTTCACAAATAAAAAGTCCTGCAGCTTAACACTGCAGGATCTCCCTGTGTTTTTACTCGGCATTTGGTTTTTCGATCTGTGCGATCGCTGCTTTCTGCATCGGAATACGGCAGTTTTTGTTGTTTCCAAACTCCACGATCACATCGTCATCTGTAATGTCAATGATAACACCATAAAATCCACTGGTGGTCAGAGCGGTATCTCCAACTTCCATTGTGGAAAGCATCGCCTGAAGTCTCTTCTGCTCCTTCTTCTGAGGGCGCATGAGAAGGAACCACATTCCTCCGATAATAACAGCATATACAACAAGCAACATTACCATCTCCATAATTAAACTTCCTCCTAACTACTTGTGTTCCGGCAATCTTCGTCCCGGCAGAAGCCTGGAAGCCTGGAAGCCGGGAGACGATAAGAATACTATACACAATATCCGGCCATTGTTCAAGTCTCTTTTTTGAAAACCTTTTTGGGCAGGGAACTGTATTTACCGCATGATTTCCGGCCCCGCCATACCTGCAAGTTTTTTCTTTTTATATTCCTGATAACACCCCGCGTCGATAGCATCCCTGATTTCCTCCATCATTGTATTATAAAAATACAGATTATGGAGAACGCAGAGCCGCATTCCCAGCATTTCCTTTGCCTTGAGCAGGTGACGGATATAGGCCCTGCTGTAGCTTCTGCACGCCGGACAGCCGCATCCTTCTTCGATCGGACTGTCGTCCAGCTCATATCTTGCATTGAAAAGGTTCAGCTTGCCCTGGTTTGTATATACATGGCCGTGTCTTCCGTTCCTGGTCGGATAAACGCAGTCAAAAAAGTCTACGCCGCGCTCCACTGCTTCCAGTATGTTGGCAGGTGTTCCCACGCCCATCAAATACGTAGGCTTGTTTTCAGGGAGATATTTCACTACCGCATCCAGGATCCGGTACATCTCTTCATGGCTTTCTCCAACAGCCAGGCCGCCGATAGCATAACCGTCCAGATCAAGTTCTGTGATCTGCTGTGCGTGAGCGATCCGTATATCCTCGTATACGCCCCCCTGGTTGATGCCAAACAGAAGCTGATGGGGGTTGATCGTGTCCGGCAGGGAATTAAGCCTGGCCATTTCATTTTTACAGCGGGAGAGCCAACGGGTCGTCCGTTCCACAGAATCGGCGATATACTTTTTATCCGCCACACTGGAGGGGCATTCGTCAAAAGCCATTGCGATAGTAGAAGCCAGATTAGACTGGATCTGCATACTCTCTTCCGGCCCCATGAAAATCTTTCTTCCGTCAACGTGGGAGTGGAAATGAACGCCCTCTTCTTTTATCTTTCTCAGAGATGACAGGGAAAACACCTGAAATCCGCCTGAGTCTGTCAGGATAGGGCGGTCCCAGTTCATAAAACGGTGAAGCCCTCCCAGTTTTTTGATAATCTGATCTCCCGGCCTTACATGAAGGTGGTAGGTATTGGAAAGTTCCACCTGCGTTTTGATCCCCCGCAGATCATCTGTCGAAACCGCCCCTTTTATAGCAGCGGCAGTACCTACGTTCATAAAAACAGGAGTTTCTATCGTGCCATGCACAGTATGAAAACGGGCGCGTTTCGCATTCCCGTCCTTTTTCAGCAGTTCATATGTCATATTTTACTTCTCTGCTCCTTGTATATTTAATGTCAGTCCGGAAGCGCTGCTCTGCTCCCGGACCTTGCAACAGTTTTTAAGAATGGATTATAACAGGGGTTCCCGCCGTTATCAGTTCAAACAGCTGGGACGCCTTATCATATGGCATATTGACGCACCCATGGGAACCATGCGTCAGATATCTGTTCCCGCCGAAGGCTGACTGCCACGTGGCGTCATGGAATCCATGTCCCTGGTAAGTAAACGGCATCCAGAAAGAGACCGGCGTCTCATATGACGGCTTTCCTGTAGCCGGATCTATATCCCCTCTCAGCACGGCCCCCCGCTGCGTATATAAAATATCATAAACGCCTTCAGGGGTCGCATTGCCTGTTGAAGGGCGCCCCGTTACCACATCAGTAGTCAGAGCTACAGAACCGTCTACTACGAACCACATTTTCTGCGCAGCCAGATCCACCTCTGCATAAGTGGTTCCCCAGTCCAGAGCGGAACGGGAAGCAGCGGTCTGCTTGTATTCCGGCTCCTTGGTTATGTTCTCCCCGTTTTTTATGTTTTCGATAAGATTCTGAGCTTCCTGCGCTTCATTCACGATCCAGCCGTATGTGCCGCCTGATACCTGTGTCTGCTTTCCGTCGGGAGTCGTAAAGCTTCTTGTTTTTCCGACGGTATCATATTTTTCCCCAAACTCTCTCATCCACGCTTTTACGGCTTCTTCATTGAAAGTTACGTTCATCTCGGAATCACAGGTTACCCACTGAGATATCAGATCTTTGTCAACTACTACCTCCTCATCCATCGTATAGGTAATCTTTGCCTTAAGATACTGGTTCATGGTATTGCATGCATTTTTTACTTCCTCAGAATCGGATGTGTATGCCGGCATTTTATAGCAGCCCTCATCCATCATATTCAGGCTGTCCCGGAACTCCGTAATATACTGCACAGTCTTTTCTTTAAGAGCCTCTGTGTCAACGGCTGAGCCATACACCTCAGGTTCGACCTCAAAAAGATTTCCGTTATATTTCGGATAAGCAGACACCGGCTCTGTCTGCTCTTTTGACATCGCCTTTATAGACTGCAGCTTTTCATCCAGCAGCGCCTCATCATAGTCCACGCCGACGGACACCTGTGTGCTGGACTGCGAGAAAAAGCCTGCAGGCCACAGCAGTGGATTCTGCTTTTTCAACGCATCCTCAATCTCAGAGCTCTCCTTATATGTGAGACCGATCTCAGAACCTTTAATAATATTTCTGTCGTTGTTCTGCTCTATGATCGTCAGTTCGTATCCGTTTACCTCCCCCCTGATATATTCCTCCACAGCTTTGGCTGATTTTCCAGAAAAATCTTTGCCGTTGATCGTCGTGTTAACAAAGAAATGGCTGATAAAATAAGCCGATATTCCAAGATAGATCAGAATAAGGCCGCCGATCACTCCGCCTGTTATGATAAAAAACTTTTTGCCTGGCTTTTTAAATTCTCTCTTTTTTCTTCCCCGGCGTCTCCTCCGCCTTTTTCCGTTTTCAGATGACCGGCCCCGTCTTTTTCTCCTTTTTCCGTTGCCTTTGTCATTCTCTTCCTCCAGATCTTCCGCATTTTCGCCGGATTCTGTGTCTGCCGCTTCCGGGAGCGGCTCCTGTGTTTCTCCGCCGTCTGAAAAATCCTCTGTTATGCCGCCGGCACGTTCTGTCTCTTCCTCTGCGTCCGCAGATTCACCGGCCATACCGTTATCCGTCGACTGCTCGTCTTCCACTTCCACGCCTTCCGCTTCCAGTTCAGACTGAACGGCCTGAACCGGGATTTTCTCCGTGTGTTCCTCCCCTTCGGTCATGTCAATATTTTCTATATCATCTGCATTGTGCGTTACATTTATTTCTTCAGAAGCTTTTCCGGATCTTTTTTTAAGTCTCATTTATTATCCATCTCTCTCCTTTTTCAAATCTCGGCACCATTATAGTACGAAACGCAGAAAAAGTACAGTGAATTCTTTTTGTTCCGCCGGGCCGGCGTTTTCCCGTCTCTTACTTGCGCAGGCCGGCGTCTTCCTATATAATGACTTTTGTGCGGTAAAATATCTCCTTTACCAGAGATAAAGGAAACATTTTGAAAGGAGACTTATAAAATGAGTGGTTCATCATTTGGAAAACTGTTTCGGATTACAACCTGGGGTGAGTCCCACGGCGCCGGAATCGGCGTTGTGATCGACGGATGTCCTGCCGGGATTCTCCTCAATGAGGATATGATACAGGCATTTCTCGACAGGCGCAGGCCGGGGCAGAGCAAATATACAACAAAACGCAGCGAGACGGATGCCGTGGAGATCCTGTCCGGTGTTTTTGAGGGAAAGACAACCGGTACTCCCATCTCTCTGCTGGTGCGTAACCAGGATCAGCGCTCCCGGGATTATGGAAATATTGCCCATACCTTTCGCCCCGGGCATGCAGACTACGGATTTTTTGAAAAATACGGATTCCGGGATTACCGGGGCGGCGGACGATCCTCCGGCCGCGAGACGATCGGGCGCGTCGCGGCCGGAGCGGTAGCCTCTGCTCTCCTAAGGGAGCTGGGTATCTCAGTACGCGCATACTCAAAATCTATCGGGCCTTACACGGTTCCCGAAGAAGAGTACAACTTCTCCGAAATTTTCGAAAACAGTTTCTACCTTCCCAACAATGACACTGCCGAAAAGGCGGCAGAATACGTCTCTTCCCTGATGTCGGAATGCGACTCCTGCGGAGGCGTCATCGAGTGCACCGCAGAAGGTCTTCCTGCCGGGCTGGGAGAACCGGTATTTGACAAGCTTGACGCTCTTCTCGCACAGGCTGTCATGTCGATCGGCGCAGTGAAAGGAGTAGAGATCGGCGATGGTTTCCGGGCGTCCGCTTCTGTAGGGAGCAAGAACAACGATCCCTTCTTTACTGACGGAAAAAAGATTTACAAGAAGACCAATCACGCCGGCGGCTCCCTGGGAGGACTGAGCGACGGCTCAACCCTGGTGCTGCGCGCGGCAGTGAAGCCCACCTCATCTATCGCAAGGCCCCAGGACACAGTAAACGAGGCCGGAGAAAATACGGAGATCGTAGTCAAAGGACGCCATGACCCCCTCATCGTCCCCCGGGCTGTGGTCGTAGTAGAGTCCATGACAGCCGTGACACTTGCCGATCTTCTTTTACAAAATATGTGCTCCAGGATTGAAAATATCAGAAAAATATACACAGAGAACTAGACAAAGCAAGACAGAACGGGCGGATCTGATATCAGCGGTAATTTGCCGGTACCAGATCCGCCCGTTTTTTATTTACACCCGGAAACATCCTCCGCCTATGAATTCTCTCAGAAGAGAATTGGTAGGCACGTTCTCGCTTCCTATCCCGACGAAATAGTCAAAAAACTTGAGCAGCCGTTTCGCTTCCAGATATTCCCGTGAATCCCGATCCACGCCAAAAAGCAGCGGTTCCACATACTGCTTTAAGACCGCAAGTTCATATAAAAGAGAAGAATTAAACATCACGTCCGCCTCCTCCTGATAAGGAAAGATATTTTCCTCCTCTCCCCGGCGGACCGACGGCCACATTGCGATCGTCTGCATGGCAGACGCTCCGCGCGTTCTCGCATCTCTCACAATTCTCCGGATCAGCCGCCCGTCTGTGGACGGTATCCGGTTATGCTCGTCGATATTGAGCTGAGTGAGCGCACTGATATAAATCTTAAATTTATTCTCATCGCTGAGCATCTCCGACAGCTTCGGGTTCAGGCAGTGAATCCCTTCTATAATAAGAATATCATTTTCTCCCAGCTTTTTGGGATGCCGCTCATACTCCCGTTTCCCGGTTTTGAAATTAAAAACAGGAAGGCATACTGCTTCGCCCCTGAGAAGCCGGGCCATGTCATCATTAAATTTTGCTATGTCAATAGCCTCAATACATTCAAAATTATAGTTTCCATCTTTGTCCCTGGGGGTATGCTCCCGATCCACAAAATAATTGTCCACCGCGATCGGATGCGGCCTGAGTCCATTGACTCTCAGCTGGATCGCCAGCCTGTGGGAAAAGGTGGTCTTTCCAGAAGAGGAAGGGCCTGCCACGAGCACGAACTTTACATTTTGCCTTTCTGCGATCCTCTTTGCGATCTCTCCGATTCTCCGCTCCTGGTACGCTTCCTGGACAAGCACGACCTCCCTCATATCGTATCGGGTGATCATATCATTTAAAGCGCCGACTGTGTCGATTTCCTGAAGGTCGCCCCAT
The DNA here is from genome assembly GCA_019115385.1 of Candidatus Mediterraneibacter avicola. GTDB lineage: Bacteria > Bacillota > Clostridia > Lachnospirales > Lachnospiraceae > Mediterraneibacter > Mediterraneibacter avicola. The sequence goes on from DXDR01000075.1 coordinate 44,801, forward strand.
TTTACAGATTCTCTCAACACCCGGAACAGTTTTGGAAGCGGTTCAAAAGGCGGTACCTGCTCTGGATTTTCCCTGTCAGGCATCTGGAGCACAAATCCGCCGTTATAAGGGATCAGGGAAAAATACTTCAGGCATCCGGTATCCGGCACCATATATCCGTAAAAGTAATCTTCAAACTCATTGATACTGTATATATTCACTTTGGACACGCGCCTGAATTCAAAGAGTTTTTCCTTGTCGTACATACCGTGGCGATGAAATCGCTCCACCGCCTCCGCCGTATGGATGGAACGTTTCCGAATGGGAAGAGCCTCTTCTGACAGTTCCCTCATCCGATGCGATACCTTTTCAAGAAAACCCTCGTCCGTTGTCACATTTCCGTCTACAGTACAGTAATAGCCGCTGCCCAGAGAAAAATGAATGCGCACTCTCTGGATCCTGTCATGCCCCGCCGCATCATGTACCGCTTTTACAAGGAGGAAACACAGGCTCCTCACATACGCCGCATGGCCGATCTCGTCTGCTGTTGTCACAAATGTCAGCTCACAGTCGCTCTCTACTGTCTTTGCCAGCTCCTGGAGCCGCAGTCCGTCCACAAACACGAGCACGATCTGATGTTCATAACGGGGCTGGCACTCTTCTGCAATTTCCCGGTATGTGATCCCTTTTTCATACCTTTTCTTTTCTCCGTCTATTGTAACTGTACAATACTGAACCGCCATTTTATTCCTCCTTGATCAAAGGCCCGCACACCGGCTGCAAAACAGCCCGAATCTTTTTAAGTTATATAAACAGTCCGCCAAATCGCCCGGTCTTCATATTTACGGAATCACCTGGAACGGATGGATAACAGGAGCCGTTTTCACTTCCAGGCCCGGAAGCTTATCCGCCAGGAACTGCTTCATATCGTCCATAAATATGTATTCTGTCCCGTAATGTCCGGCGTCGATCACCGCCAGGCCCTGCGCCACCGCATCCAGGCCTTCGTGATGACCGATATCCCCCGTCACCAGCACATCAGCCCCTTTTTCTACAGCAACAGGGATCTCCGATTTCCCCGCTCCCGGTGAAACCGCAATTCTGTACACAATACGTTCCATATCCCCGAACACTTTCAGGCTCCCCAGTTTCAGACTATGCCGGACATGGACGCAGCATTCGGAAAGTGTCATTGGTTTTTCCAGATTTCCGATCCGCCCGATGCCCTGCTCTTTCCCGCCGTCCGATGAAGTAACATCCAGAACGCGGGCGTCCCGTATATCCAGAATGCGCTCCGAAAGTTCCGCCATCCCCAGTACATCATAATTCGTATGCATGGCATAATACGAGATATCACTTCGGATCAGGCGCAGGAGCCTTCGGCCGGTAAAATCCTCATCCGTTACTTTCTTCACAGGGGAAAAGATGAGCGGGTGATGGGTGATCAGCATATCCGCCCCCGCTTTTTCAGCGCTGTCGATCACATGATCTGTAGCGTCAAGGGCAAGATAAATCCGGTTTACTTCTTTTTCCGCCCGGCCAGCCAGAAGTCCCACATTGTCAAAGTCCAGCGCCGCCTCTCTCGGATAAGACGCTTCAATCACCTGTATAATCTCTCTGCACAGCATAATAATTCAGTCCTTTCTCTGCACAATCCAACTCCGCCTCCACTTCTCTGCGCCTTTCGGCAATCCTAAACGAGTTCCCGGATTCCAGCCGGGACAGGATCTGCTTTCTGATGCTGATCTCCCGCTCAAGGAATTCGCGCAGAACGGGATTTCTGTTTTCCAGCAGGAGTTTCCCGTATCTTAACTCCGCTTCACTCCAGGGAGTTTCCGGCTTTTTTTTCTCCCGGTGTTCCCTGATCGGAGGCTTAACTTTCATCATGGGATAGTATTTCCCATCTTCCTCTACCATATCTTCTTTGAGAAATAAAAAGCCTTCCTCTAAAAGAAAGGCTCTCACTTTTTCTATTTCAGACTGGGGCTGCAGAATACACTCCTCCAGGTGTTCCACCACACGGGCTCCCTCCTTCAGTATGCGTATCATCAGTCCTCCGCCCATCCCCGCGAGAACGGCAGAATCCGCCTCTCCCGGTTTCAAAGCCAGAAATCCGTCTGACAAACGCAGCTTGATTCTGTCTTCCAGGCCGTTGTCCCTGATATGCTCCAGAGCCCTCTGAAGGGGGCCTCTGTTTACATCCGCCGCAATGGCTTCTGATATCCGCCCGCTTTTCACCAGCCAGATAGGGATATACGCATGGTCTGTGCCTATATCAGCAAGACAGCGCCCATCACTCACCAGTTCCGCCACCGCCTTCAGACGGACTGACAAATAAGATGGATATCCCATATCTACTCCGCAGTTCCCGTCTTTCCTGTCAGTCAAGGTAATCCCTCAGCTTCCTGCTTCTGCTGGGATGGCGGAGCTTGCGCAGCGCTTTTGCCTCGATTTGACGGATACGTTCTCTGGTTACGTCAAACTCTCTTCCAACCTCTTCCAGCGTACGGGCGCGTCCGTCATTCATGCCGAAACGCAGCCTGAGCACCTTCTGCTCCCTCTCTGTGAGTGTATCCAGCACCTCGTCCAGCTGTTCTTTCAGAAGAGTCTGCGCAGCCGCCTCTGCCGGCACCGGCACATTGTCATCCTGTATGAAATCACCCAGATGGCTGTCCTCCTCCTCACCGATCGGCGTCTCAAGTGAAACCGGCTCCTGGGAGATCTTGAGGATCTCACGCACACGCTCCACGGGCATGTCCAGTTCCTTTGCGATCTCTTCCGGGAGAGGCTCCCTTCCCAGTTCCTGTAAAAGCTGTCTCGAAACCCGGATCAGTTTGTTGATCGTCTCTACCATGTGCACCGGGATGCGGATGGTTCTGGCCTGATCCGCGATCGCCCGGGTGATCGCCTGACGGATCCACCATGTAGCATAGGTGCTGAATTTATATCCTTTATGATAATCAAACTTCTCCACAGCCTTGATCAGCCCCAGATTTCCCTCCTGTATCAGATCCAGGAACAGCATTCCACGGCCGACATATCGTTTTGCGATGCTGACGACCAGACGGAGATTTGCCTCTGCAAGTTCTTTTCTCGCATCCTCATCTCCCTCCTCCATCCGTTTTGCCAGCTCGATCTCGCGTTCCGCGCTCAGAAGGGGGACCTTTCCTATTTCCTTCAGATACATGCGAACCGGATCTTCTATGCTCACACCCTCAGGGACAGACAGGTCGATGTTTTCCATATCAACCTCTTCTTCATCAGAAATGATATCGTCGATCTCCACGTCGATATCGTCTCCCTCATCCCCGCTGATGCGCAGAACATCTATATTATTCGCTTCCAGATAATCAAATACTTTCTCCATCTGATCTGTATTCAATTCCATATCCGAGAAGAAATCGTTGATTTCCTGAACATCCAGTATGCTCTTTTTCTTTTTTCCCAGCGCAACCAGTTCATTCATTCTTTCCAGAAACTTCTGTGTGTTTTCTTCCATGTGTCCATCCTTCCTTCGCCGCGCATACACGCAGGCTATCTTGTTTTATTTTATCCTTAATCAATAGAAATATGCAGTTGTCTGAGCTCTTCCAGCTTCCGCTTCTCTTCCATCAGATGCTGCAGTCCGGCCATATCTGAAGGCGCCAGATCCAATGTTTTCTGATCGATACTGTGCGCCTTTACTCTGAGGATCGTCTCTCTGAGCGCCTGTTCTCTCTCCTCCTTTGTTCTCAGTTCCCTGATCCGGGTGTGAAAGAGAGAAGCCGCTTCCCGATGATCGTTTTCCTCCGTAAAATAATCCAGGATCCGGGCCGGGTTCAGTTCCCCGGACTGACGCTGCCTGTACAAAAGCTCCGCCACTTTCCGGTATATCTCTCCTGTAAAATCGTCTGGGCTGATATAACCGCTGATACAGTCAAACAGTTTTTCGCTTTCTATCATCCAGGTCAGAAGCGCCTTCTGCGAGGTGAGTATTCCGTCCTCTTTTTTCCGCTCGTTTCCTTCTGCCTTTTTCGGCCGCCGCACCGGCCTGGCCATTCCCGCGCCGACTGCTGTTTTGGTAACCAGCTTTGACAGACTGTCCCTGCCGATCTTATAAGCGGAGGCCACCGCCTCTATGTAGTTGTTCCGCTCCAGCTCATCCTCGAACTCGAGAAGCCGTCCTGCCGCCTCGCGGAAAAATGCCGTCTTGCCTTCCGGGGATGCCATGTCATAGTCCCTCTCCAGTATTTTCAGGCTGAACATAAAGCCGTTCCGGGCATTTTCAATCCGCTTTTCATACTCTTCTTTTCCAAGATTCTTAATAAATTCATCCGGGTCTTTGTACGGATCCATACGGATAACTTTTGCCGATATTCCTGCGTCCCTCAGTATGGGGATCGCTCTGAGCGCCGCTTTCGTTCCCGCCTCGTCGCTGTCATATGTAAGATATACCTCTTTCACATAGCGTTTGATCAGCGATGCATGTCCCGCGGTAAGGGCCGTTCCCAGAGAAGCCACTGCATTTGTAAATCCTGCCTGGTGCAGAGAAATTACATCCATATAACCCTCGCACAGCAGAAAAAAAGGCTTTTTTGAAGTTCTGGCTCTGTTGAGCCCGTACAGGTTCCGGCTTTTGTCAAACACCGGCGTTTCCGGCGAATTCAGATATTTGGGCTTGCCGTCGCCCATTACTCTCCCTCCGAAGCCGATCACTCTGCTGTTCGCATCCATAATGGGGAAAATAACCCGGTTCCAGAATTTGTCATAAACACCCTGTCTCTCATCCGTATTGACAAGGCCGGCCTGACGGATCAGTTCCTCGCTGTAGCCAAGTTTCCGGAGATATTTATACAGATCGTCCCTGTACTTGTTTGAGTAACCCAGCCCGAAAGCAGTAATCGTGCCGTCCGATAGTCCTCTATCTTTCAGATATGTATAGGCCTGTGTTCCCTTCTCCGACTTAAGCTGCACATAAAAATATTTTGCAGCCTGCTTGTTCACCTCAAGTATGGAAGTTTTTAAATCTGCCCTTTGTTTCGCCTCTTTCGAGTATTCTGCTTCGGGAAGGCTGATTCCCGCCCGTTCAGCAAGATATTTGACTGCCTCCACAAAAGAATAATTCTCATATTCCATAAGAAACGTAAATACATTCCCTCCTGCGCCGCATCCGAAGCAGTAATACATCTGTTTCTGCCTGCTTACGGAAAAAGACGGAGACTTCTCATTGTGGAAGGGACAGAGCCCGAAATAGGAACTGCCCTTTTTCTGCAGCCGGACATAACCGGATATTACATCTACTATATCATTTCTTGTTCTTATCTCTTCAATCAGTTCATCTGAATAGTACATGCCTTCCTCCATGTTTGTTCCCTGTATACTTTCAAAGAATACCCTATATTATATATTCGACAAAACCTTTTTCTTTCCTTTTATTTTTTCCACGATTCCGGAATAAAATAATCCTGGAATTTTTTTACGGCATAAGAATCTGTCATGCCGGCTATGTGATCGCACACGATCTGCTCCCTGCTGCTCTCAGAACGCAAAAGCGCCTCCTGAAATTGCTGAGGAAGAGCTTTCGGGTGTCTCATATAATAATCAAAAAGCTGTTCGATCATATGTATGGCCTTCTCTTCTTCCCCTTTTGCTTTTGGATTAAGATATACGTTCTCAAACATAAATTTCCGGAGATCTGCCACAGCCTTTCCCACCTGCGGAGACATTCTTATCTCCGGCTGATCCATACTGTTTGTAATTACATCGTGTACCATTTTGTTGAGGCGTGCCTTACAGGAGCCGCCCAGTATTTCTCTGATCCCGGAGGGAATGTCATCCTCCGTCAGTATGCCGCCCCGTATGGCGTCGTCCATGTCGTGATTGATATAGGCAATTTTGTCCGAAAGGCGGAGCACCTGCCCTTCCAGCGTATGGGGAGTGCCGGAAGTCTGATGATTCAGAATCCCGTCCCGCACTTCCCATGTAAGGTTCAGGCCGCGCCCTTCCTTTTCAATACAGTCCACCACCCGCAGGCTCTGCTTCTGGTGCTGAAAATGGTAGACCCGATTCAGCGCTTTTTCTCCCGCATGACCAAAAGGAGTATGTCCCAGATCGTGTCCCAGGGCGATAGCCTCCACAAGATCTTCATTGAGGCGCAGCGCTTTTGCTATAGTCCGGGCATTCTGGGAGACTTCCAGAGTATGCGTCATCCTGGTTCTGTAGTGATCTCCTTTTGGCAGAAGAAACACCTGTGTCTTCTGTTTCAGTCTTCGAAATGCCTTGCAGTGCAGAATCCGGTCTCTGTCCCTCTGAAATACAGGCCGGATATCGCACTGAGGCTCCTCTCTCTGTCTGCCTCTTGAATTTTTGCTCAGCGTGGCGTAGGGGCTCAAATATTCAATTTCACGTTCTTCCAGCTGTTCCCTGATTGTCCCTGTCATCTCTATTTCTCCTTCAGACGCTCCTCAATGGCGTCAACAACTGTTTTCAGTACTTTAACCCGCGCATAATATTTATCATTGCCTTCCACAACAACCCAGGGGGCGTAATCTGTCGATGTCCTCAGCAGCATTTCATTTACTGCATCCTCATACTGCTCCCATTTTTCTCTGTTTCTCCAGTCCTCATCCGTAATCTTCCACTGTTTTTCAGGATTCTGCTGCCGTTCCTTAAAACGCCGTTCCTGCTCGTCCTTGTCTATATGCATCCAGAATTTGATTACGATTGCCCCTGCGTCGTACAGGTCTTTCTCCATATCGTTGATTTCTTTATATGCTCTCTGCCATTCTTCTTTTGTGCAGAACCCCTCGATCCGTTCCACCATAACGCGCCCGTACCAGGTCCGGTCAAAAATGGCGACATGCCCGGCTTTTGGCATGGCGCGCCAGAAACGCCACAGGTAATGATGGGCTTTTTCTATATCATTGGGAGAAGCGGTTGGATTTACCGTATATCCTCTGGCATCCATTTTTGCCGTCAGTCGTTTGATCGCGCCTCCCTTTCCTCCTGCGTCCCAACCTTCAAATCCAAGCACGACCGGGATTCTCCTTCTATAGAGCTCCCCGTGCAGTTTCTCCATCTTCTTCTGGAGCTTTTCAAGCTTCCCGTCATACTCCTCTCTTGTATATTTAAGAGTCAGATCCGCCTTTGAGAGAATAGACACCTGAAGTTCCCGCAGTTCTCTGTCCGCTTCCTGCGCCACCTGAGAGACATTCCCGCAGCTCTGTCCAGCCTCAGTTCCCGCTTTCTTTTCCGCCTGTACAGACAGTTTTTCAATCTGATCAGCCATGGCTTTGATGACAGTAGTATAGATCTTCACCGTGGCGAACCTGCGGTCAGTGGCCTCAACGATCGTCCATGGCGCATAGTCCGTATCTGTTTTGAACAGCATATCTTCCATCATAGCCGCATATTCGTCGTATTTTGCATTCCGCTCCAGATCGCCCTGTGTTACGCGCCAGGCGGTTTCCTTATTCCTCTGGAGTTTCTCGAACCGTTTCTTCTGTTCTTTCTTACTGATATCCAGAAACAGTTTGATGATCACAGTTCCGCCGTCCGTAAGCTGCTCCTCAAAGGAATTGATGGAGTGGAAAGCTTCCGGCAGTTCTTTCTCTTTTGTCCGCTTTTCAAAACGGTCGATCAGCACACGTCTGTACCAGCTCCCGTCATAAATGGCGATCCTGCCTTTTTCAGGCGTCTTTGTCCAGAACCTCCACATAAACGGATGCATCCGCTCTTCTTCTGTCTCGTTCTTTATCGGATATACCTGAAAACCTCTGGGATCCATGCTCTGGATCAGACGTCCGATCTGAAGCCCCTTCCCGGCGGCGCCAAATCCTTCAAAAACAATCATAACAGGAATTTTCAGTGCCTTGCACTCTCTTTGGAGAAATCCGATCCTTGTCTCAAGCTGGGACATTTTCTCTTTATACTCTTCTTTTGACATCTTTTTTGACAGATCAACTTTTTCTAACATATTCCTTCCTCCACGTTCCTTATTCAGATAGTATTGACGTGTTTCTGTAAATTATTGTAATTATATCATATAATAAATAAAAAAAGGAAAATCCATCCAAGATTTTCCCTTTTTTCCAAACTTTATTATTCTTTTTCATTTTTAACGTTCTGACTGTCATCCAGCTGTTCCATCAGCCGTATGACCAGTTCCTGGTTCGTCCTGCTCAAACGCTCAAATGCATTGCAGAAATTCATGTTTCGCTCCAGGCTGCGCTCAACATCAATACGGTACTCCTGCGTCATCCTTACATCCGAAAGTTTCAGTATATAGTCTGCCGAAACATGAAAAAATTTTGACAGGTGGATCAAAAGGTCTGCCGGCAGAGAATTTTCTCCGTTCTCAATCCGGCTGACTGTCTGCTGCGAAACATTGATCTTTCCCGCAAGGTCTTCCTGTCTTAAGCCCTTTTCGTTCCGAAGTTCTTTCACACGGTTATCCACTGTATACACACCCTTTTGTCATTTATACTCTATTCTATCGAATCCAGATTTCTATGCTATCCGAGTTTCAGGTTTAAGTGTACCCATATACAAGGTGCATTATTACAGATGCCGTCAAGAATGATAAAATAGAACTGGTGATATAATGATGTGCAATACGATCGGAAATAATATCAAGAAACTGCGCAGGCAGAAAAATGTCAAGCAGGATGTTCTGGCGACCAGTCTCCACCTGCGCCGCCAGACTGTGTCTTCATATGAGCGCGGTATTACGCTCCCCAACATATTTACATTGATTCGGATCGCGGATTACTTTGATGTGTCGCTGGATGAGCTCACCGGGAGAAAAGAATTGATAATCCATGAGAAAGACGGTTTTTGAAGCAACAAAAAAACCCTTAAAAATCAAGGGCTTTTCTCTAATGCGGAAGATGGGACTTGAACCCACACGACACGAATGTCACAAGATCCTTAGTCTTGCTCGTCTGCCAGTTCCGACACTTCCGCATCTCATATTTACTTGTGATCTCCTCCCTATCCGGTGACGACCACAAGTGATATATTACTATGCCGGACACAAAATGTCAACTGTTATTTTCAAAAATATGAAAGTCCGAAAATTGTTTTAATTTTCGGAAAATTATTGAATATTTAGATATTTCTGACATGCAGTTTACCCATGTTTCATTTCATCTCACCGGGGATTTGACCCTGTACAGAACAGGCCGGCGCCATCCTCTGTACAGGATATTACCGGCCTGTTTTCAGCTGACAGTACAACGCCTACTGCATGTTTCCGGGAAATCTGGGAATCCCGTCAAAGCCTGCTTTCAGATCTTCATCTGTCGGAATATAGTCTGTCATCTCACCGTTATTATATTTTTCATATGCCACCATGTCAAAATAACCGGTTCCTGTAAGACCGAACAGGATCGTCTTCTCCTCCCCGGTTTCTTTACACTTAAGCGCCTCATCAATAGCCACGCGGATTGCATGGCTGCTCTCAGGCGCCGGCAGTATTCCTTCGACCCTCGCGAACTGTTCTGCCGCCTCAAACACAGAAGTCTGCTCCACAGAACGGGCCTCCATATAACCGTCGTCATAAAGCTGGGACAGCACAGAACTCATCCCATGGTAACGGAGGCCGCCTGCATGGTTTGCGGAGGGTATAAATCCGCTGCCCAGCGTATACATCTTCGCCAGCGGGCATACCATTCCGGTATCGCAGAAATCATAAGCATAAACGCCTCTTGTCAGGCTCGGGCAGGACGCCGGTTCTACGGCAATAAAGTGATAATCTGCTTCGCCTCTTAATTTTTCTCCCATGAACGGAGAGATCAGGCCGCCGAGATTGGAACCGCCGCCGGCACAGCCGATAATGATATCCGGTTTAATGCCGTACTTATCCATGGCGGTCTTTGTCTCAACACCGATCACCGACTGATGGAGGAGCACCTGGTTAAGAACGCTTCCCAGCACATATCTGTAGCCCTCTGTATGCGTGGCTACTTCAACCGCCTCTGAGATCGCGCATCCCAGACTTCCTGTCGTTCCCGGATGCTCTGCCAGTATCTTTCTTCCCACCTCTGTCGTATCAGACGGAGACGGCGTCACGCTGGCGCCGTATGTCCGCATTACTTCACGGCGGAAAGGTTTCTGCTCATAGGAGCATTTTACCATGTACACCTTGCAGTCCAGATCCAGGTATGCACAAGCCATGGAAAGGGCAGTTCCCCACTGTCCCGCTCCTGTTTCAGTGGTCACTCCCTTAAGCCCCTGCTCTTTCGCATAGTATGCCTGGGCAATGGCCGAATTCAGCTTATGGCTGCCTGATGTGTTGTTTCCTTCAAATTTATAATAAATCTTTGCCGGAGTCTGCAGCTTCTCTTCCAGGCAATATGCCCGTACAAGGGGCGAGGGGCGGTACATCTTGTAAAAGTCGCGGATTTTCTGCGGGATCTCGATATAACGGTTATCGTTGTCCAGTTCCTGTTTTACCAGTTCGTCACAGAAAACAGCTCCCAATTCCTCCGCTGTCATCGGTTTTAATGTTCCCGGATTGAGCAGCGGGGCCGGCTTATTCTTCATATCCGCCCGGACATTATACCACTCCTTTGGCATTTCACTCTCTTCCAGATAGATTTTGTAGGGGATTTTCTGTTCACTCATTTTTTCTTCTCCTTTCCTTTTGCGAGAGAAGGCGTCCTTCCGGTGCACATCGGACTTAAAATATAAAAGGCTCCTGTCCCTTGCATTTTCTGCAGGGACAGGAGCTTATATTTCTCCTGCGGTGCCACCCGGCTTGATGTAATATACATCCTCTCACGCATACCAACATATGCTTTCTTTGTTAACGGAGTTCAATCTCCGGCTTTCCTACTTGGCTGCTCTGTTATTATCCAGCAGCCATTTTCAGTTCGCCCTCAGAAGCCCATTCACCCTATGTCCGACATACCGCAATCCCACCGCCTGCGGCTCTCTGTTAAGCATTCAGTAAGGTTACTTGCTCTTCCTCAACGGTTTACAGAAACTTTATCACTCCTGAAAGAGAATGTCAATATCTGTTATGCACTTTTTCGGCAAAGCACATAAAATCTTTCAATTCTATAAATCTCCCGTCGTCCAGCACGGCCCGTCCGCTCATTTTCCCGAACACCTGATGCTGGTCTGTTTTTACCGCCAGGGCCGATACAGCCGCCGCCCGGTCAAGTACGGGAACAAATTCCATCTCAAAGCGCCCGTCACTGGAGGTAAATGTCCATGGTTTCATATAATCTCCCTCTGGAATGTGAAATTCGACATCATCCAACTTATGCCCTTTTCCGTCATAAAACAGAATGTTCTCTGTAGCCGCAGACGTGTCCCCAAATCCATATCCGATATTAAAGCCAAAGGGCCTGCCTCCCACTGTGCCGTTTCCCGAGCCCCAATACCATGTATTGTCGTAAGTCCAGACTCCCCGGCCCCAGTCCAGCGTTCCATAATCTCTCTCCGGCTCAAACCAGTAGGTAACATCGTCAAAGGCCATATACCCCTCCGCGCGCATACAGTTGATCTTTTGATTGTAATAAAATGCTTTCTTTCCTTCCCAGGGTGTAGCAATAACCATTGTGTCCATCTCCGGCTGCTCCAGCGACAATTCACAGTAGAATGGTTTTCCCTGCCAGAAATCCTTAAAATCACAGGATATAAACCGTCTGTTGCCCTCTTTTCTGAACTCCATGCGCAGCCGTTTATCCCTGTACACGATATCTCCCTCCTCAGAAGAAGCCGGCATCTTCATCTTTCCCATAGGGAAGGGATTCAGGATCGTCTCCGTGTGTTCCCATCCTTCTTTCAAATTCAGAAGGGATACTGACTGGAGACCGATATATCCGTCATCGGACAATGTAAATGCGCCGGCATAGTCCTGGTTCAGTACAAGATAGTAATCCCACTCTTTAATCCGAAACTTTGGCGCGGAAATACGGTTTCTCTCATACTGCCAGACCGGACGTCTGGCCCATCCCGGCTCCTGGATCTGCCCGTCTTCGTTTAAAAGAGGCTGGATCCGGGTCACTTCGTGGTTTCTCATTTTTATCACTCCCCATATTGCGGCTGTTTTTCCCGGGGACAAAATCCCCTGTCCAAAATCAGGAATCCGTTTTCATCCACAGGAAACGATCAGCCATTCCCGTAAATTAAGAAAAGCCCGAATCCCAACCGGGACCGGGCTTCTGCCTTTATTCTACTACGCAATCTTCTCTTTTGCAAGTGCCGCAAGAGTTGCGAAGCCTTCTTTGTCATTGACAGCCAGTTCTGCCAGCATCTTTCTGTTCATTTCAACATCTGCCAGCTTCAGACCGTGCATAAATTTGCTGTAGGACAGTCCGTTCATTCTTGCAGCCGCATTGATACGTGCGATCCAGAGCTGTCTCATCTGACGCTTACGCTGTTTTCTTCCTGCATAAGCTGATGCAAGAGCTCTCATTACAGACTGTTTTGCCACTCTGTACTGTTTGGAGCGTGCTCCTCTGTAGCCCTTTGCCAGTTTCAGTGTTCTGTTATGTTTCTTCTTAGCGTTCATTCCGCCTTTAATTCTTGCCATTTCTTAATCCTCCTATTATCAAAAAACCGATGTACTCATCCGTTCAGACGCGCTGTACACAGAGCCGCACTATGCCGCCCGTTTCTGTACCGCTTCTTTTACAGATATGGTAAAACCTTCTTCATGTTTTTTACATTTGTAGCATCTGTAATCGTAGACTGTCTGAGATTTCTTTTTCTCTTTGTAGACTTCTTTGTTAAGATATGGCTCTTGTAAGCTTTATTTCTTTTCAGTTTTCCTGTAGCTGTTTTTTTGAAGCGCTTTGCCGCCGCTCTATTTGTTTTGATTTTTGGCATGATAATTTCCTCCTTTATTGTGCCGCCTTCCGGTTTTTCATTCCGAATATCTTTTAACGTTTTACAGTTAAGACCATACTCATGTTTCTGCCTTCCAGCTTCGCCGGTTTCTCTACAACCGCGATATCTGCAAGCAGTTCTGCGAAATCATCGAGAATATGTCTGCTCTGCTGTACGTGAGCCATCTCTCTTCCACGGAAACGAAGTGTAACCTTGACTTTATTTCCTTTGGAAATAAACTTTCTGGCATTGTTCACTTTTGTATTCAGGTCGTTTGTGTCAATATTTGGTGACAGACGCACTTCCTTGAGTTCAACAGTCTTCTGCTTTTTCTTCGCTTCTTTTTCTTTTCTCGACTGTTCATACCTGAATTTGCCATAGTCAATGATCTTGCACACAGGCGGCTTTGCAGTGGGCGCGATCTTTACAAGATCAAGCTCCGCTTCCTGGGCGATCTTCATTGCTTCTCTGGCGGACATAATGCCTAACTGTTCCCCATCCTCGCCGATCAGCCGTACCTCTCTGTCTCTGATCTGCTCGTTAATCATTAAATCGCTAATTGTAGTATACCTCCGTCAATGAAATTCCTTTAGGTTTCTTATGCGAAAACACAAAAAAACGAGTGAATATCATATCCACCCGACAATCAATAACACTGCTCCCGAACCACAGAAGCCGATCCGTCAATATCAGACCAATAGTCACCCGATTGTGCTATGGTGAGAGTGGATACTCTACTTTGTTTTTTGCTTTACGCAAAATAGAATATACCACACTCGCCATTCATTGTCAACAATATTTTTTAGAAATCACACACAGTTCCTGACCTTCTGAAAATCAACGGAAAATTCTCTGCGCATTCTTTCCGGCCGGAGGTTCTGCAGCCTTCCTTTTTCGTCTTATCTGTGACTTCCCATGCAGAAAACAGCTACCACACCGGGGCCCGTATGACTTCCGATCACGGTCCCGATATTATTGATCAGAATGTTGTCAATGCCCATCTTTTCCCGTACAAGCTTTGCCACATACTCCGCGTCCTCAATACAGTCGCCGTGAGTGATCATCACGATATCGTTATCCCATCCTTTCGCCTGTTCCACAGCCATATCCACGATTTTATTCAGAGAACGTTTCCTGCCCCTCTCTTTTCCGATCACCTGAAGTTTTCCTTCATTATCCATATGGATAATAGGTTTAATCTGTACCAGAGTTCCGATCACAGCGGTTGTCTTTGAAACACGGCCGCCTCTGTGGAGATGGTTCAGATCGTCCACAGTTACGTTGTGGCAGATGTGCAGTTTATTTTCCTCCACCCACTTTGCCAGTTCGTCGATGCTCATACCCTCCGCCTTTCTTTTCAGCGCGTGATGGAGCAGAAGTCCTTCTCCCAGGCAGGCACAGAGCGTGTCGATAACGATAACCTTCGCTTCAGGATATTTTTCCGACAGCATCTCTCCGCCCACACGCATGCTGTTCAGCGTGCCGCTTAAGCCTGAGGAAAATCCCAGATGGAGAACATCTTTCCCTTCTTTCAGAAAAGGCTCCAGCATATCTGCCGCCTCCTCGGGGTTTACCTGAGAAGTAGTAGACATCTTTCCTTCCCGCAGCTTTGCGAAAAATTCCTTCGCGGATAGTCCATGCATATCGGTATAGGTTTCACCGTCGATCGTGTAGCGCAGCGGGATCACCGGGACATGCCTTTCCTCCAGCCATTCCAGCGGCAGATCAACGGTGCTGTTCACTGTGATCACATAATCTCTCATATCAAAATTCCTCCCGAATAAATATTTCTTTCACATGGCACTGCAGCGGGGACAAATTGTCCTGCTGTATATATACCTTCTTTATCATACCATTTTTACAGGCGGCAGGCAAAACTTTTTTCCAATGTTTTTCAGCGCAGCCTATCCCTCGCCATAACAGGCAGGGCATATTTCAGTTGATAATTACTTTTCGGGGAATGATTACTCTTTCTAAAACATTCATGTCGGATATCCGATCATAAGTACACTTTAACGTGTTCGATTCCTATATCTCTCAGAACATATGGTAATTCTCTCTCTTCTCTTACCACACAGCAGCCTCTCTCGCTCAGCTGCTGCAAAACAGCTTCCTGTTTTTCATCTTTCGGGTCATATATCACGGCTTTCAGTGTCGGGATATCTAACAATACTTCCAGATTTTCAATATCATTTCCCCATAAACTCAACGCCTCCAGGTTGTCAAGTCCACTTAAGGCAGAAATATCTGTAAACTCATTGTATGATAAATCCAAAATCCGCAGATTTTTCATGCCTGCGATTCCACTTATGTCCTTTATCCGATTTCGGACTATCCACACTTCCTCTACCTGATCGCTTTTTGAAAAAGCATCCATATCATACATTATTGTAAAAGAATTCAGAACTACCTTTTTTAATTGTTCGAGTTGCGGCAGCACATTATATAACTGCTCTGTATATCTTTTATATACCTCATCTGTTAATTCTGGATACAGACTGTCGACTTCTTCTTTTGTAGCCCCAGCATCATAATACTCGTTCACCCATGTCCCTGTCACAACTAGATTGGGGAACTTTGTTAAATCTTCTAATGTTTTAACCCCTCTCAAAGAACCATTCCTTATACGAAAAGACTCTATCTCCTCTATCTGTGTTTTCAATATTTCCCCGTTGCCGTTAGGATCCTTATTTACTGCATATAGGGCAGATGTTCGAATAACTTCATCTGCAAATTTTATATATCTTCCGTCACATAAATACCACACTAGAGTACCTGCTGACACGAAACATATTATCAGCAAAATCACACCTAAAATAATAAATCTTCTTTTTTCATAATTATCTCCACATTTCTTTATCTAAATAGTAGTGCTGCCGTTTTCCTACGTTGTCGCTTCGTCAGCAAAGTTTAGTCCTTGAATTTACCGCTACATAAAACTCTGCCCTGATATCCAGTTCTCCCATCATATCCAGTTCCTCGATATTTTGTACCGCTGTCAAAAATTCTGACATTGTCATATCATCAAACATACCTGGTTTTCCCAACAATAAATTACAACAGTTTTCTATCTCAGCATTACTTAAATCAGTAACCTTTTTAATCTCTAAAACTGCAGCATCTATTTTTCTCTGTTTTTCCTCTTGTATTTCTTCATCGCTTTTCATCACCCGAAGGCCATCCTTCTCCATCGTCTCCTCCACTCCCAGCGCATCGGCCGGCAGCCATGCTGACAGCCCTCCGCATTCCCATTTCATCATTGTACGTATAACGTCTGCGTCATAATTTCCTATAAAAGCATATCCATCCTTGCTGTTTCCATTTGCTTTTTCTAATTCATATCTTCCTCCCATGCCGAACCACTTCTGGTATTTATCCCATTCTTCCTTGCTCATATCTCCCGGTTTATTGATAAATCTCAGACAACTGTTAAATATCATTTCAGCTAGATTTGCCGGGATTTTTTCTATCGTGATCTCATCTTCTTTTTTTATCGTTTTTTCCGTTCTCATCAGGTCATCCGCTGTTGCTGCAATCTCTGTTACACCATAAATAATGTCTATCGCCAGTCCCAATCCTGGATTTGCTTTTTTAAAAACGAGCTGGAAGCCCTTTTTAATCGCTTCTATATAAAGATCCTGTTGTATTTTTTGTACTTTATTCCCCAATGAATTCAGATGCTGAAGATCCTTATAGTTATCCATATGGGTGCCATTTAAGGCGAGTGAGCATTCGACGGAATCAGTGGCAATGCCACCAGCTGCATCCGGGCTAAAATGTTCAAATGAAAAATGAAGTAATTTACTCGAATAGGACAGTTCCTTTATCCTGCAAAACTGATCTTCCCCGGTCATTTTGTCCAGCTGCGCTATTATTTCCTGCTGGGTTCCGACAAAATTCTTTAAAATCAGTTTTTTATTATATTCCGCACACATTTTTACATAATTTTCGTGCAGTATTCCTCCACTTTCCTCTGGTGGTTCTATGAGGGAGAGTAGCTTTATATCACTTAAAAGAAGGGTCTCTATTCCGGCATACAGCTTTTCCAGATAAATGTCACGATACCTGAACAGTTTATCATATCCGGACTGATTATATTCAAATTCCTCTGCCCTCAAGATCGCATTACTAAATTTCATCAGCTGATCTGCTGATTGATTCGTGGACTGTCCGCTTTCATCAGGTTCCAGCAGATGACATGCATAATCTGCCATCACAATCGACATGTCTTCAGAAAGAGAATAGGGATTAACGGCAAAGGCTTTTATATAGCTTTCCGCTGTTCCTTCCATCAGATAACTGAAAAAGATTCTGTCCTCCTCTGTCTCACAGGACTCCAATATTGCTTTGACTTCTTTGGGAAGATATCCAATCTCCTCCATGTGCTGAAGCTGCTGCTTTGTAACGCCCATCTTCAGCAGTTCCCGCCGGGTCTCACTGATCTCCCCGTCCTGGAGTTTCTGTCTCCACAGGGGATTCCCCTTTGTCTGGTATTTGCCTGACACCCCGAATGTCTCCAGGGCGGAACGGATATCTGCCCGCATCAGGGGGCCGGCGGTAAAAAGAGACGCCGTGCTGCTCTCAATCCGGTCGTATGTCTCCTCTTTCTGTTTCCAGCAGTCATAGATCTGCCGCCACAGGGCAGCCGAGCATTCATACATAAACCTTCCCCCTCTCCGCGTTTTCTCTGTTATCCTTTATCCTTTTCTTCCTGCTGCAGGAGGCGTATCCGGTCTGCAATGTCCTCTTCCTGCATATCCCATTCCAGATTCTTTATGCGGACGTTTTCCTTAAATAAATCTGCTGTTTCCGCTTTTTCTCTCCCGATGGAATTAATCATATTCTGGCTTTCCTCAATTAGTTCGAGGAGCCTCCGGTCCTCCGGGCCTGTCTGCATTCTCATCTCGTCCAGCGCGTGACACTGTTTCTGCAGTTCCCAGTCTTCCTCTTCCCGCTCCTCGCGGAATTTTTTCTCCTGCCGTCTGAGGTCGTCCCGTTCTTCTTCCATCTTCTTTATCCTCTTCTGTAGTTCTTCCCTTTTCTCTTTCTTCATCTGTTCCTCCCGTAAAACAGACCTCTGATCCGGTTTAATTCCCCTGTCCGTTCAATGCACCCATCATTGCGTCAAACTCCTCAAATGCATTGCCCAGCCGGCGTATGTTCTGGGCGTCTTGATCCAGCGCTGTGCCAAATTGGGAGCCGACATTCTGAGCCTCTGCAAATGCCGTCTTGCCGCTTCCGTTTGCCGTGATCGTGCTTGTTCCGTCCTGTATAGGGAGCGATCTCCCTCTGAAATATTCAGCAGCGGTGGACACCTGCGCTGCCTCTGTCTCTGCCGCTTTGCTGTTTACCATCATTGCACTGTTCATACTCTTTCCTCCTCTCTCTGCACCTGTTTTGCTCTGTTTTCCGCCAACGGGATCCTTACATATCTTCCCGCTCCTTCAAGCAGCAGATAGCCGTCCGGTTTTTCGGGAGCCTGATTCTGCTTTACCGGAAATACAGTGAGATACCCCTGTGAGCTGACAAGAAGCCCGTTGCGCGGACTTTTGAGCATCTGTGTAAATTCATCGATCCCCTTCATTTTGTTTATATTCGCGGTTACAATAAATACAATTCCATATGCGGCGGCTCTCTTCATGCGCCCCGCAACGATTGGCATATTAGAGGGGCCTGCAAGTTCTATAAAGTCATCCAGATCGTCAATGATAACATACATTTTTTCCATGTCCGCCAGCACTTCCGAATGCGCTCTGCCCCCGGACAGTTCGCCGTCCATATGTATCCGCCTCTTTCGCGTCTCTTCGCTGAGCGTCTCCGCAAACTGTTCCAGCTGTTCTGTAGTCGTTATATATTCTGTCTTATCCTTATATCCGTACAGGGCTCTGCTCCTGGAGTCAAACAGATAAATCTTCTCTCCACTATTTAGCTGTCCGAGGATTATCTTCAGGGCATTTGTCTTTCCGCTTCCGTTATTTCCAAAGATCAGGAACGGGGAATGTTTCCCGGTAATGCCGCAGCGTACGACGGTTTCCTTATCCAGACCGATTCCGATTTCCGCTCCTTTGCTTTCATACTGCATAAAGTCATCCAGATCCAGTTCATCCGGGAGGATTGGAATATGCGGCGCCTCCTCTCCGGGATTTGCCTCGGCTATTTTCTGTACAAACTTCTGTATATTCCTTCCATAATCCGCCTCATCTTTGAATTTTACCGGGCTGTATATCTGCATGGCGCTGATATTTTCGCCGATCTTTACGAGTGAACGGCCTTTCACATCCGGCAGGGTATAGTCGCTTCTGCCCACCAGAATCTTCACTTCATTTTCATCAAAGTTCACTCCCGCGATCTTATTTTTAAAATTATTCATTGTAGCAGTGCGGACAGCGCTGTTTTGGCTGGCGGCTGCGATCACATAAATCCCAAGTCCCACGCCGTCTCTTGTAAGCTTTGTATAGTACTGCTCCATTTCATATCCCATTTCCTTAATCGCATCATAATTGTCGATAGCAATTACGATCGCTTTCAAAGGAGCGGCCGCTGTTTCATTATACACGCTGAAATTCTGTGCCATAGCAGAAGCTAGCAGTCTTTTTCTTTCTTTAATCTCTTTCTGCATCAGATCCAGAAACTTTGCGTATTTTTCCTCATCATCCAGCATAATATACGCTGCCATATGGGGCAGTCTGCTCAGGGGTATCAGCGCATTGTTTCCAAAATCTATCACATAGAAATTCAATTCTGACACTTTGTTTTTGACCGCCAGATTCAGTACCGCATTGGCCAGAAATACAGATTTCCCATACCCGCTTGACGCCACATAAAGGATGTTTCCCTGCCTGGCCAGATTCACACTGTATTCCTGCTGCGTCTGTCTTTCCGGTATATCCAGCAGTCCGATTTCAACAGAGAGATCCACCTTGCCTTTCCCGCAGGTCTCTGTGCGGGGATTTTCCAGCATACGTGGGAGCGGAGGCAGCCAGGGCTTTTTCACCTCCATTGGAGCGTCCTCATCATAAATCTCCCGGATATGCCCGATCACCACATCCAGCTGTGTCTTCACCGCCTTTTGTTCCTCTTTCTTCCCACTCAGGTCCTGATTGATCAGCTCGCCCTGTCCCAGTTCATTAACCGTATAAACACGGTCGTCCAGCGTAACGTCCTTTTCCTGTTCTTTTATGTATGCCGCGCCGCTCCAGGCTGACTGGAACAGTTCGTAGATCTCATTGTTTCCAACCTGCAGATACGCCCGTCCGGGAAGGGTTATGCCGGCCGCATCCGGGGTTTTGAGCACTTCTTTGCTGTCGCTTTCATCCTGCACTTTCAGGCACAGCTTAAACTTACTGTTGCTCCAGATCTGATCGTCTACCACTCCGGTCGGCTTCTGCGTCGCCAGGATAAGATGTACGCCGAGACTTCGGCCAATGCGGGCCGCTGATACCAGTTCTTTCATAAACTCCGGCTGTTCCTTCTTCAGTTCTGCAAACTCGTCGCTGATGATGAACAGGTGTGGGATCGGCTCCCTGGCCGTGCCTTCTTTAAACAGTTTCATATATCCGTTGATATGATTGACGCCATGCTCTCCGAATACCCTCTGTCTTCTGGACAGCTCGGCCTTTACAGAAGCCAGCGCTCTCATACTCTCGCTCCCGTCCAGATTCGTGATCGTTCCCAGCAGATGAGGCAGGTCTTTGAATAAATTTGCCATGCCCCCTCCTTTATAATCGATCAGCAGGAATCCCACCTCATGGGGATGAAAATTCACTGCCAGGGAAAGGATATAACTCTGTATCGTCTCTGATTTTCCCGAGCCTGTCGTTCCTGCCACCAGGCCATGGGGTCCATGCGCTTTTTCGTGCAGGTTCAGATAAAGGATATCGTCTGCCGCGCGAAGTCCCAGGGGAACCGCCAGCGACTTGTGAGACTGGCTCTGACTCCATCTCTGGCGTATATTCAGTTCCTCCGGGTGCTGTACCTGATACATTTCAAAAAATGAAACGCTTTTGGGAATATGGCTGGTAATCCCCTGCTCATGCTCCAGGACGCTTAAATTTCTCGCCATCCACTCAAAATCGGTGTCCTGGCCGGCCTGGAAGAGCTGGAGCTTCTGTTTCTTATATTCTCTGGCCTCCAGAAGCAGCGTGGCTTCCCTGGAGTTTTCCAGAAGCAGCACTGTTCCGATATACTCCGGCAGATTTGCCTGCAGATAGCTGGTATAGATAATGGAAAAGCCCAGATCATTTCCGTCCATACTGAGATATTCCATGATCGCATGATCCATAACAAGGGACGGCTCGTCGATGAGGAAAAGGTAATGAGGCATAAATCTCGCCTCCTTCTTTCCCTCTTCAAGACGGCTGCGCCTTTCCTTTAATATCTGATTCATGCTGCCCAGGATCATATCCCTTGTCCGTTCCGAGTGGATCATGCCCAGTGCGTTCATCGCCTGTATCCTCGTATGGGGAAGCCAGCGCATCCACGAAAACTCATCTTCGTATTTTGCGTCGTAGACTGCTATGATCTGCAGATCGTGGTAAGACTGAAAAAAAGCAAGCTGGGATACGATAAGCCTGATCTGATGGTGCAGTGTCTCCTTCTCGCCCACCAGCCCCAGATGAGCTTTCTTCAGGTCAATAATCTTCGGTTTATCTATGGAAGAAAACTTCTGCCGGATCGCTCTTGCAGCTTCTGCCAGAGGTGTCTCCTCCGCATCCCACTGTTTCTCCTTGCTCTCAATGCGAAAACTGGTCGCGCCCAGGCTGTGTCCTACAGACACCGTCAGAAAGTCGTCGTCAGACTGCACCCTCTCATAGATACGGCTGTCATATGTACGCACTTTTTCACACAGTTCTTTTACCTCGGGGTACTGAAACCGATATACTTCCTGCTCCTGCCTGTATGCCTGTTCAATCTCCCGCTGCTTCTTCCAGAGATACTCGGTATATCGCAGTTCCCTGTTTCTGTTTTTCTCTTTGAGTTCATTATTATCATTGATAAATTTTACAATGGAGAAAATCACTGTCATACCCGTTGCAGCCACGGACATGAGCATATAAATCCCCCGTCCGATCATAATTCCTATTGCAGTCGTGACCAGCGCCATGCCTATCGGCGGAAGAATCGTTGTCAGCAGGTCTTTTCTCCCTCTTTTTTCTTTTTCTCCGGGAAGTTCCAGAGTAATCTTGTCCGAAGACAGCCTTCGGATCAGCCTGGGCGACCGCTTATACACCGGAAAGCCGTCGAAAGGGCTCGCCTTCGGGCAGCGCTCCGGCAGAGACGCCTGGTACTGTCCGGCGTTTCCCACCACCGCAATCTGCTCTTTCTCAAATACGATCTTCAGGGTAGCCAGGAACAGGACGTCGCCTGGCTGAAGGTTCATCTGTCCTGCACGGATATTCCGCTGGTTCAGATAAATATGATTTTCTTTTCCTCTCTCAATGAGCAGTTCGCTGCCGCTTAGATAAAGTCTTGCATCTGTCCCCGGAATACGCAGGTCGGCCTCGTCTCCTTTTGATATTTTCAGTTCCTCAGGCCGGTCAAAGATGTGGATTTCCTCTCCCAGGAGAAATCTGACCTCTCCTTCTTCCTGCTGCCACACACCTTCTTTCAGCGTTCTGCCGCTTTCTGCCGCAGGGATTTCCTGATATCCCTCCGCAGTTTCTCTTAGTATATATTTCATAGTCCGCTTCCCCCTGTACTTCCGGTCAGTCTAAAAGCGCGCCGGTGCCCACGGTGTTTACATCATCTGCCGCTGCTCCGGTTCCGTCATTTATGCCTGCATCCGGTCCTGACCCGGTTTCGGCTGCATTTTCTGTACCTGACTGTGAGTCGGTCCCATAGCTGATCCCAAGCCGGTCGGCAAGAGTTTCTATTTCCTGCATCAGCTCCTCTTTTCGTGAAGCTTTCTCCTCTCCTGCCATCTCTCTGTCCGCATCGATCTGATCCAATTCCTGCATATAGGCGTACAGCAGAAGCTGGTCGTCCGACATCTGCATGGCAAGCTCCTGAGCCTGCGACACGTCAAGTCTGCCCAGACTGATCCAGTAATCCAGCACCGTCTCATTTGCCTGATAGGTAATCTTACTCAGAATCGCTTCTTTATCTTCCGTGCTGAACGTATCTACCGACTGTCCCTGAATATAAGCTGTAGCCAGAATATACTTCTGCGCGCGCCCCATATCGTCTATATCAAAATCTCTGAGAGAATCAATTACCGCAATATAGTCTCTCTGCAGATAGGCGTCATTTGCAGCCGCCATTTTGTCCTGCCGCGGAATATACCAGGCAAAACTGTAAATACAGGCTGCCGCAAGGCCGGCCAGCAGGACTGCGGAAATGATACTGTACACAACGAGCGTCCTGTATTTTCTCCGTCCCACTCTCTGTGTGGTCTGCTTTTCCTTTGCCAGCGTAGTCTCGTACAGCCCGATCAGATAGCTTTTCTCCGTTTCAAATGTCTCCGCTTCCATCAGCCTGACAAACTCTTCCCGGTTCTTAAGAATTTCCGCGCCTCCCGACAGATAATCTTCATAGGAACGGGATCCTTCAAGGATATATCCCGCCAGAGCGCGATACATTTTCAGAAACCGTTCTTCCCGGCCCGGATCATTGGCATCGGCAATATCCCTTCTGGCCACTTTCACTCTTCCCAGCCTGTCGTAGTAAAGATTGTCCGGGTGCAGGGAAAACTCAAATCCCGTCCAGAGGCTCTTCAGTTCCGCCGCCTGCAGCAGCACCTCGATCTTTCTGAGCCTGCTTTCTCCCCGCAACGTCTCAAACGGCTGCATTCCTTCGGTATTGAATTTTATGTAAAGTGTCTCTTTTTCTTCTTCAACAGAACATGGAATAAACAGTGAGTGTCTCTGTTCCAGCCGCCGGTAATCATAGGAAGTCCTCGCCTTCATATCCGCTTTCTGGATTCTTATCTCTGTATTTGTAGCTGCCGCCTCAGCCGGGGCCGTCATGTCTTTTTTATTCAGGTTCTTTCTTTTCTTCATCCTTTTCCCTCATCCTTTTTCATTTATCCGAAGGACATCTCCCTCATATATATTTCCCTGCCGGAACGTGAGCATGGGATTGATATATCTTTGCTGCCGCATTGAATATACCTGAAGCTGCATACTGGAAGCCGGAGGCGCAAAGCGCCCGTTTTCCACCAGTATCCGGTAAACCTCCCGGATGCGCTGCTCCGGTTTTACGATCACGTCCAGCTTTTTTTCATTTTCCATAATCGTTAATGTCATCCTGTACCTCTTTTCGTTTCTTTTGTCTGTATCTCTGATAAAAGAGAAGAAGAATGAGAAAACCCACGACCATAAACTCGATCACAAGGAAATAGTCTCCTGAATCCGCAGTTCTGTCCGGGATTTCTGTCTTAGTCAGAGATGGTTCTGTCTGAAACAACTGACTGCGGATCCGGCCTACCGTCTGCGCTGTCCCGTCCACGTGATTCTCAAACACCTGCGAGCGGATCTCTTTGAGTTCCTGCGTCTCCTCCTGCTCTGCTGTTTCAATCTGTTCTTCTATCTCAGGATCAAATACCGGCAGTCCGTAAAGATCCGTTATCGGGACCGCCTCACTCTGGTTCCCGTCCAAAACATCAGGATTTAATAAAATATCGCTGCTTTCTGCCATTTACTTCACCCACATTATAAAACCATGCCCTCTATCTCTGGAGTTTCTCCGTTACCGCATGTATACCTAACTATATTCATACCATTGTTCGTATTCTTCAAAGCTGTGTATTTCATGCTCCTGTCCGTCTTTTGATAGTTTTGCCGGAAGGACACAGCCTTCATATGAGATTTCCTGTCCGTCTTCCATAAACATCTTCAATATCTCTTCTGAGCTGGGCGACCCACTGATATAAAATGTCAGTATCTCATCGTCACTTCCCTCGTACTCTGCAAGTCCCGGAAATTCAGCGTATAAAGTCTCATTCTTTTCCGGTAAATATCCTTTGGGTATATCAACCTGGACAATATCATATCCCCAATACCACACATCAAGCCCGGGGGTTTTTTCATATTCATCCCTTAAAGAATCATATGGTTCAAATCCGTTTGCCTGAATTAATCCAATCATGTCATCCAGCAATGCACTATACTCATTTGTGTCTCCGATTCCATCAGCAGACAGAGATTTTATCTCATTCAGGCCATCGCCCCCCAACCGTATGATTGCTTTTTCTGTCTCCAGGTTTACATATAGTTGTCTCCATTGTGTCTTGTCACTCTGATCCTTTTTATTCATCAGGGAAAAATTTAAATACTTATCGCCTCCTGTTTCTATATTAATCTCTCCCAGATATGAATCTGTAATTATTTTATCCGGCTCCAGTTCCTCTGCAATTGCTTTGACATCTATTGTATTAAGGACCCTTCCTGTCGTAAGATCGTAAATTTTATAATTTGCTTTTTCAAGTTCTACTACATCATTTTCACCAAGATCTACCGTATATTCACAATCTGGCAGACAAACACACTGTCCCGGTATAATTAAACGGGTGTACCAGGATCGTGTATCCTGGGTTGTTGCTACTACCGTATTTACCGGATTAATCGCTCCGGTTTCCACATATAGAATTTCATCATACTGCTCATTGCACACAAATGTTTTTATATTTTCACGCTTGTATTCTTCCTCCATTTGAAACTTGATCAGCCCTTTTACGGCAATAACTGCAAAACATAATAGCAATATTACTAATATAAATATTATTATTGTTTTTCTTCCAAGTTTTTTCATTTTCATAATGTATCTGCCACCCCCTTATCAATCGTATATGAAAATAACGTCTTGATATCAAGCTGTCTTGCACTCTCAATATCCTCAATCACTCTGACAGCATCCAAAAACTCTCCCATATCCATCTCCTCAACCCAGGCCTTCTATCTGGAGCTTCTCCGTTTGTAAATGCATACCAAACTTATTCACACCATTGTTCGTATTCTTCAAAGCTGTGTATTTCATGCTCCTGTCCGTCTTTTGATGAGTTTGCTGGAAGGACACAGCCTTCAAATGATATCTCTTCTCCCTCTTCCATAAACATCTTCAATATTTCTTCTGCGGTAGGCGAGCCACTGATATAAAATGTCAGTATCTCATCATCACTTCCTTCGTACTCTGCAAGTCCCGGAAATTCAGCGTATAAAGTTTCATTCCTTTCCGGCAAATACGCTTTGGGTATATCAATCTGGACAATATCATATCCCCAGTGCCCCACATCCATTCCAAATGTTACTTCTCCATACCGTTCTGAATAATAGGATTCAAATCCATTTGCTTTTATCAAACCAATCTCATCAAAAACTAGTACATTATAACTGGTTCCACTACTGCTCTGTTTTCCAGACAACGATTTTATTTCTTCAATCCCATCTGATCTCATTCGGACAAAGGCCTCTCCTGTCTCTATATTTACATACATTCTCCGTTTATCCTCTGGATCTTCCTTATTTTTCAAATTAAAACTAATGTATTTATTTCCTTCCTGATCCATGATAGCTGCGCCAGCAGCAGGATGGACTATAATTTGGTCCGGTTCCAGCATCTCCGAAATCTCTTTAACATCTATAGTCCTTAAAGTCCTGCCTGTTGTCAGGTCGCATATCTCATATTGTGCTTTGTCTATTTTCAGTATATCGCCTTCTTTAAAGTCATACGTATACTCACAGTCTGCCAGATAAATATACTCTCCAGGGAAAACCAGCTTTGTATAAGCATAACGAGTATTCTGTTTCGTTACTATCACTGTATCTATTGGATTAATTGCCCCTGTCTCTACATACAAAATTTCATCATATTTATCGTCTACCACAGTTGTTTTTATATTTTCACGTCTGTACTCTGCTTCTCTTTGATATTCCATCGCCATTTTCACAACAACTGCAGTCAACGCCAGAAAAAACAGTATTAATATATAAATAAGCTTATTTTTAAATCTTTTCATAATGTATCTGCCGCCCCCTTATCAATCGTATATGAAAATAAAGTCTTAATATCAAGCTGCCTCCCACTTCCACTTTCTTCTCCTTCTATCTCTCCAATAGTATCCAGAAACTCTCCCATATCCATCTCCGCAAACCAGGCCTTCTATCTGGAACTTCTCCGTTTGCAAAGGCATATATACCTAACTATATTCATACCATTGTTCGTATTCTTCAAAGCTGTGTATTTCATGCTCCTGTCCGTCTTTTGACGAGTTTGCTGGAAGGACACAGCCTTCAAATGAGATTTCCTGTCCGTCTTCCATAAACATCTTCAATATCTCTTCTGAGCTGGGCGACCCGCTGATATAAAATGTCAGTATCTCATCATCACTTCCTTCGTACTCTGCAAGTCCCGGAAATTCAGCGTATAAAGTTTCATTCCTTTCCGGTAAATACCCTTTGGGTATATCGATCTGGACAATACCATATCCCCAATACCACACATCAAGCCCGGGGGTTTTTTCATATTCATCCCTTAAAGAATCATATGGTTCAAATCCGTTTGCCTGAATTAATCCAATCATGTCGTCCAGCAATGCACTATACTCATTTGTGTCTCCGATTCCATCAGCAGACAGAGATTTTATCTTGTCAAGTCCGTCGCCTCCCAACCGTATGATTGCTTCTTCTGTATCCAGGTTTACATATAGTTGTCTCCATTGTGTCTTGTCCCTGATATCCTTTTTATTCATCAGGGAAAAATGGAAATACTTATCTCCTCCTGTTTCTATATCAATATCTCCCGAATTTGGATCTGTAATTACTTTATCCGGCTCCAGCTTCTCTGCTATGGCCTTGACATCTATTGTATTAAGAACCCTTCCTGTCGTAAGGTCGCAGACTTTATAATTTAATTTTTTAATTTCATATCTATGTTCAACATAATCAACTGTATATTCAATGTCCGGCAGGCATATATATTGTCCTGGCAGAATTAACGTAGTATACCAGAATTCCTTATCCTTTGACGTAGATATTACTGTATTCACCGGATTGACTGTTCCCGTTTCAATATACAGAGTATCATCATACTCATCTTTTATCACATTTGTTTTTATATTTTCACGTCTGTACTCTGCTTCCCTTTGAAACTTGATCAGCCATTTTACGGCAGCTACCATAAAACATAATAGCAATATTACCAATATAAAAATTATTATTGTTTTTCTTCCAAGTCTTTTCATTTTCATAATGTATCTGCTGCCCCCTTATCAATCGTATATGAAAATAACGTCTTGATATCAAGCTGTCTTTCACTCCCAATATTCTCAATCACACTGACAGCATCCAAAAACTCTCCCATATCCATCTCCTCAAACATCCCTTGTTCGCCATAAAGCAGTTTTCTACAGTTTTCTTTCTCCTTTTCGCTAATATCCTCTTTTAGCACCTCTCCTAAAATATTTCTTACGACCTTTTTCATGTTAACATCCCCATTCTCATCTGCCATATCTGCAAACATCTCTTCCGGCAGCCATGCTCCTATCCCTTCTTTTTCCCATTCATTCATACATCTCAGCACATTGGGATCATACTGTCCTGTGAAATTGTACGCAAGCTTATCGGCCTCGTAATTTTCATCCAATATTTCGTATACGCCGCCCATTCCAAACCAGCTCTGTGCTATTTCCCATTCTTTTTTATCCAATTCTGCTGACGTATTCATAAAGTCCGTATAGCTGTTAATCGTATCTGATGCTAAAGTATTAAGTGCATTCAACGCAAGTTTTCCTCTGTCTGTTTCTGCCAGACTGTCCAGGCCCTCTATGTCTGGAAGTTCTCCGTTTACGAAGCCAGCCGCAGATGAAAGTATGATCGCCGCTCCCGGTGCGTAGACTGCAAATGCATCTAAAGTCAGATCCAACGCCAATTTGCCAACGAATTTTTCAAATGCCTGTTCCTTCTCCTGTTCAAGTTCGAGTATCACCTTACGGTCGTCAAAATTTACAAGGGCGCTCCCATTATCAAGAATCCGGCTTTTTATTCTATCCACTTCCATTAAATTTGTCATAGAATCCCGCAGGTGTTCAAATTCAAAATAAATAGATTCTCCATCAAAAGAGAGCTTGTTGATTTTACAGCCTACTCCTTTTGAAGGATATATTCTTGTCAGATCTGAAAATAAATTTTCCTGTGTCATCCATAGATTTTTCATACGGAGTTTTTTCTCATAATCAGAATACAATTTTTTATATCCTTCCTGATCCGGCTGCATAGAAGTTAATATATATAAGTCGCCCCGTATCAGAAGTTCTGTTCCTAAACTTAGTTTCTCCCAATATACATCACGATGTGTTATGCTGGGTGTCGCCTCTGTGTCATAGTTCACAAAATATCCTGCCTGCAGCAATGCATTACTGAAATCTGTCAGACGTTTCTCTGATTCTTTTGTAGATTTTTGTTCTTCGTCCAATTCCAAAATCCGCCATGCATAATCTGCAAGCGCAACCGTCATTCCATCTGACAAATATTTAGGATTAACGGCAAAGGCTTTTATATAGCTTTCCGCTGTCCCTTCCATCAGGTAGCCAAAAAATACTCTGTCCTCCTCTGTCTCACAGGACTCCAATATTGCTTTGACTTCTTTGGGCAGATATCCGATCTCCTCCATATGCTGAAGCTGCTGCTTTGTAACTCCCATCTTCATCAGTTCCCGGCGGGTCTCACTGATCTCCCCGTCCTGGAGTTTCTGTCTCCACAGGGGATTCCCCTTTGTCTGGTATTTGCCCGACACCCCGAATGTCTCCAGGGCGGAACGGATATCTGCCCGCATCAGGGGGCCGGCTGTAAAAAGAGACGCCGTGCTGCTCTCAATCCGGTCGTATGTCTCCTCTTTCTGTTTCCAGCAGTCATAGATCTGCTGCCACAGGGCAGCCGAGCATTCATACATTTGCGCCTGAGTTCTCATGCTCTGGGCGGTGACCAGGTCATAAGAAGTGCTGTACGACATCCGCCGGTACTTTTCGGCAAGCCGTTCGGCCGAGTTGAACCCTTCCTCCGCTTTATCCATCTGCGCAAGGACAACAACGCCGTCGATATCCTCGGATCCCACATGGGATTTTAAATAGTTATAATCCGCAATATCCTCATTATTTGCCGCTGTCATCGAATTCAGGACCAGCCTGTAATCTTCCATGTGCTCCTTCAGTTCCCCAAAGGACTGGCTCTCCAGTTCATTGTCTGCCACAAACTGATCCAGGCTTTTTCCCACTGTCCGTAGCGCCTCATTGTCCTTCTCAAGCACATCCACTGCGGCGTCGCACTGGTGTTTGATCGCCTGGGGCCTTAATCTTGAATTTTCATTCATATGCCTCTCCTTTCCGCACCATCATTTTTTCGTTCTTCTTATATTTCCAGTTGAAAGTTCAACACAATATATATTCCGTAATCCGGGTATATGGTCATTCATTCTGATTTTTCCTGCTTCTGGGTATCTCCCATCCGATATATGAACACAGGGGAAGCGCCCGAAGCGCTTCCCCTCTTTCTCCGCTTATCCGCGGTTTGCAGCTCCGGCGGCCTGGTCGAATTCTGCATACTGCTGTGCATTTGTAACAACTCCCTGGCCGATATCGCTGATCAGTTCGCGCATTGCCTCAAAGCTGGGCGCCATCTCAGCCACTCTGGCGGCAAATCCTTCATAACCGCTTCCTTCCCACAGTTCTGGAAGCTGATTGTTAACTACATCATTCAGATAGTTCTGAAGTGTAGTTACATCCTCCACGTGACTTGCGATCTCCTGCCCTCTGGCAATGACATCTTCGGTGTTCATTCTGATACCCATAGTTTTTCCTCCTTTTCGGTCTGCTTCTTCTATCAGATGCTTCTTCTATCAGAGCAGACAATTATTAAGTATTTATTTTGCAATGCTGCCTCGGACAGCTTATTGCCTTCTTCTGTTCATTACGGCATTGAGTATGAGAGCGAGCAGCAGGATAAATGCAAGGATCCCCGTCGCTATATACATAGCTGCAGAGCTTTGCCCCTGGTTTTCTTCCCCTGTCAGTCCTTTAGCCTGGCTCTGCACCGCCCCGGAGACTGTTTTGCTTCCGTTTCCGTCCTGGGAAATTTCCTCCGTATTGACAGGATCAGCAATAAACTGATATGCCTGTGTGTATTCAGCCGTACCCAGTCTTGTATACGGAAGCTTCTGCGTAAACTCAGCCAGTATCTCCTGATTCTCCCGGCTCGTCTGAGCCTTTATCTCTATGGCATTATTTAATCCTTCGGCAACTGCAGCGTCCGAATCTTCTTTTGTATCCATGATCGTCTGCTGCAGCACGGTTACATTCTCTGTGGCCGTCTGGAATACCTGGTCTGCATACTGCATATAGGCCATATTATTTTCGGACAATGCCTCCTGCATTTTCATATTATTCTGGGTCATTTCTGTGCTGCTCTCGGTCAGGAACTGCGAATTGATCTGCGGGCTGAAAGCGGATAATTTTTCATTATATGCAGCGATTTCTGCTTTTTCTGCATTATTTCTCTGTACGAAAGTCTCTTCCGCCCTGTCTGCATTCTCTTCCACCGGAGCTATATACTCTGATTTTACCAGATTTTGTATAGCCTGAATATCCAGGTTTTGTATTTCTCCTATTTTTTCCGCCGTATTTTTCAGTGCTTCCTGCTGCCGGCTCAGCAGCGCGGATACTGTGACAATTCCGCCGGTTTCAGGATCTTCCATCGGCCTGCCGTCTTCACTGTAAACTATGCCTTTAAATTCCTCTGCCGTATAATCGTCATGCCCGACTCCCTTCAGGCTGTTTTTTATAAAATGGGTAAGTTCATCCGCAGATCCTTCACAGGTTATTTCCACATCACCAGAGTGTATAGCCACACTGCCGTTCCCATATTTTTCCAGAAAGGCCGCTGCCGAATCATATCCCAGTTTTTGCGCTTCCTCGTTCCAGCCTTCCAGTACGGTTCTTACAGATCTGTCAGCTTCATACTCTGTCTCCACCGTCCTTCCGTCTCCTGCCCCCGGAGATGATTCCGGGACATTCACGGAAATTGATACCGTATCTTTTGCATTCTCTGCCTCGGCAAGAGACGCCGTTATTTTTTTCAGAAGTTCTTCCTCTGCACTGATTCTGCTGTCCTCCGACAGGGTAAACCTGAGCGTGGGTGAATTCTGTTCACCCCTGAACCTGACTTCATATCCTCCGTCGTTATTTTCAGATACTTCCAGTTCCGGCGCTGCCTCCGTCAGAGCAGACTGATACTGTGACAAAAGCGACTGTACCTGTCCGTTCATCTGGCCGTTATATCTGCTCACCGAATCTTCCAGCTTTTCTGCTATATACTCAATGTCCTCTGACATATTTCCCATCTCTTCGGCAAGCACCTCCGCCATGTCAGCCTTATACTCGCCCAGAGATTGTGCCAGAGCAGCGTCAGCGGTCTCTGCTATGGATGTTCCATCCTCGCCGGCAGTTATATCAATCTGTGCCACTGCTTCGGACATCTCTGTCAGGATTCCTGCCAGATTCGTTCCCGACTCACCCAGCGCCTGTATCTCCTGCTGAATCTCTTCCACACACTGCATATACTGTTCGTCAATCCCCTGTGCCAGTTCCGAATTTCGCTGAGTATAGGGCGTAATATCCAGCATCTCCGTAGTATTTTCCGCCTGTGTCAGCTCCGGCACCTGAATCAGCGACACCAGATCATATGCCTCGATGCCCACGATCGCATCTCTGTCCCACATATCATTCTCCATAACGGTGGAGGCCCCGTCCTGGGCTGCATGAAATTCTGCCAGTATATTATCTATATACATATAAGAAAGACTGTTATTTAAACTCTCAGCATAACTCACCACATTATACAGCAGTTCATACTGGGTCCTTCCAGAATAGGACGGATTCACCGTGTACTGAAGCCATGATGGCGCCGGCGTAGAATTAATACTTTCCACGCTCTGGGAAAATGTTGCCGGAATAATGATATACGCCCCATATGTCCCGTTTTCAAAACCTGCCCTTGCCTCCTCAAGAGAAGAGTACTCAAAGTCCGAACTGGGAAACCGGGACAGACTCTCCGCATAATTGATCCGCGCTCCGTTTTCCCCGGTTCCCTCATCCAGATTTACGACTGCAATACGCGTTGATTCCTCCGGCTGTGATTCATATATCACCGCACCGGTCTCCATGTCCGTTCCCCGGGCGGCCCGGTTCTGTCCATACAGGAATCCTGTACCTCCGGCCGCCGCAGCGCATACAATCAGAAGCAGTGCTGTAATTACTCTTTTGTATTTCATTTGTATATTTCCTTCCCCTTTCCGGATTGATCCATATATCTGGCAATGATATATTATCATCCTGTAATTTTCTTTCATCAATAATAAATTTTTCGAAAACGTATCACTTTTCCAAGAAAATACATTTATATAACAAAAAAAGTTCCCTGAATACCTAAAAGTATCCAAGAAACTTTCACCACATTCAAATTATATCATGCCCGTAGTACCTGTACAAGTAAAAGATAAAAAAGCAGAAACAGGCTCCGTCAGTTTAATTTTACATTCATATAGTTTCTTCCAGACAATGTTTTATTAAAGACCAAAAAGCACAGAATGAGTATACAGCCTATAATAAATCCGGCCAGATCAAAGCACGCCGTAAGGATCAGAAGGAGCAGGCGCATAAATTTCAGCGCATACCCCAGTTCAAAGTTTGGCTGCGTATAATTCGCCACAGCCACAAATGCCATGTAGAGCATTACTTCCGAATTAAACCAGCCGGACTGGACAGAGAATTCCCCCATCACAATACCGGCAATAACACTCAGCGGTGTACTCAGCATAGTCGGTGTATTCATAGCCGCAAGCCGCAAGCCGTCGATGGACAGTTCCAGGATCAGGAACTGGAAGACCAGCGGTATGTTGACCGTATCCCGCACCGCCACAAATGCAAAGACATCCGGCAGCCATTCCAGATTCTGCATAAAAAGAAGATAAAGCGGAGTGAAAAATACCGTTGCGATCGTGATCATTATTCTCGTAGTTTTCAGGTATACCCCTGTCACAGTGGGAAAATAATAATCGTTTGCCTCCTCTATCATATCCAGGATGGAGGTAGGCAGGATCATTGCGGATGGGGAATTATCCACCAGAATGACGACCTTGCCCTCAAGAAGACACGCCGCTGCAGTATCCGGGCGTTCCGTATATTTGAATTTCGGAAAAGGATTGAACCACTTTCTTTTAAACAGGGCTTCCGCCAGACTCTGCTGGTTCATCCGCAGATCGCCAAGCTGCAGGCTTTCAATACGCTTTTTCAGATTGTCAAGCAGTTCCCCGTCGACCCGGTCTGACATATAGCAGATGGCGATATCCGTGCGGGACGCCTGCCCGGCTTCCACCATCTCCATGATCAGGTGAGGGTCACGGATCCTCCTGCGCATCAGAGCCGTATTAAACACGATCGTTTCCACAAATCCGTCCCTTGAACCTCTGAGGGATCTGTCTTTATCCGGCTCATCCACACTTCTGGCGGGATAAGTACGGCAGTCTATGCATATACATTCTTTGTATCCGTCGATAAAAAGACAGGTCGTACCTGCAAGGACATTTCGGATCACCTCATCAAAGTCTTCCAGAATATCGACCTCCACATATGGCACATGTCTCTGCACAAAATCATCGGCATCTTCCGGCATATCCTGCGCAGACACAGAAAGGAAGGAATCCATGATCTTTAACATTGCTTCATCTTTCATGAATCCGTCAATGAAAAAGAACACTGCCTCCTTCCCTCCGATCTCGATCTGCCTGCGGATCACATCAAAACTTTCCTTTACCGGAAGTACTTCGTTCATATATGCAATATTTTCTTCAAAAGACGGGCTGATCTTTTTTGTGTCTTTTTTAACCATAGAATACATTCCCCTTTTCTGCCTCTGAGAAAGCGGCGGTTTCTATAGTTAGACTGCCCGTATTGCCGGCAAAATATACAGCTTTTCGGTAAACTTGCCGTATGTCCGTTATCTGCGTCAATCCAGATATCCGGCCTTTTTCATTTTCTCCAGCACCTGTTTCTGCCGTTGCCTGGCCAGTTCCTCACTGGCCAGAGGATTATAATTGCTGGGCGCGTTGGGGATGCCTGCAAGGAGCGTACACTCGTCAAATGTCATTTCTGATGGCTTCTTTCCAAAATAAGCCTGGCAGGCGTCGCCCACACACTGATACCCGTTTCCGAAATAAATAGAATTTACATACAGCTCCAGAATTTTATCCTTGTCCAGCTCCGATTCGATCTTAAATGCCATAAACATCTCGGACACCTTGCGCACCATCTTTTTTTCCTGAGTAAAATACTGGTTTTTCGCAAGCTGCTGGGTTATCGTGCTGCCGCCTTCCACATATTCCCCCGCCTTAATATCATTGATCAATGCCCTTCCTATCGCGACGGGATCAATGCCGGGATGACTGTAAAATCTTTTATCCTCTACTGCGAGCACAGCGTCTATATATGTCTGCGGCAGTTCATCAAGCGGCGTATAGTTATCGATTTCTTCAATCTGGCGTACCATCTCTTCCACGCTTTTCCCGGCCAGAGCTTCCCTGTAACCACGGTAGCCCTGAAACAAAAGAATGCCTCCTGCGATCAGAAGGCACAATAATATGAAAGAAAACAGCCGTTTTATCCATTTCATCATAAGTATATACCTCCGTTCTTTCTACAGTGTAACGGACCGGTTCGTATTCTTCCACAATAATTTCTTACATTTTCTTTTTTGTACTTACATTTCTGTAAGCCGCACATCGTCACGCTTACCCGTTCTGTCCTGTCGTGCTTCCGAAGCCGCCGTTTCTTACATTGTCCACGCAGTCGTCCAGAGTGATTCCGTACTCGACAAATATTCCCTGCATAAATCCGTCTCCCGCGCTGATCTCAACGGTCTTGCCCTCTCTGGAATCATTGGTAAGCTTGGAAAATATATGGCCTTCGTTATCCGAATAGTAGTAATCGCTGTCAATAATCCCAACCGTATTATTAAGCTGAAGCCTGTACTTGAATCCCAGGCCGCTTCTCGGATAGCACTTGAGCACCCATTCCGGCTCCATCCAGACGCGGATTCCCGTGGGCACTTTCACTGTTTCGCCCGGCTTCAGGGTGATAGCTGCCGGAGCGAAAAAATCATATCCCGCGCTTCCGGCAGTGGCCCTTCTTGGCAGGCGGATGCTGTCATAAATCTGCTCGATCCCCCCGGGATCCTGGGAGCCGAATGTATCCGTCCAGCCTGCCATAAACTGTTGTAAGCTGACTTTTTCAAATCTTGCCACTCTTTTCATCTTCTTCTCCTTTAAAACGGCGTCCCGTACAGATCGTACGGAGTCACCTGATATACGTAGTAATTCAGCCAGTTCGTATACAGATTGTTTGCATGGGCTCTCCACGTAAGAACAGGCTTATTGTCCGGGTCGTCATCCGGGTAATAATTTTCCGGTATCTGCGGATTCAGTCCTCTTCCCATATCTCTTTTATACTCCGAGTCCAGGGTCATTCTGTCATATTCAGGATGCCCCATGACGAAAATCTGCCGCCCCTCCTCTGCCATGCACAAAAAGACACCGGCCTGCCGGGAGTCCGCCAGGATCGTAATTCTCTCATCCGCCTCCAAAAGATCCTGTGGCACTTCCGTATGTCTGGAATGAGGCGCCATAAATACATCGTCAAATCCTCTTACAAGGGGGATTTTCCTGTTCCTGACCCGGTGACGGTACACGCCGGAAAGCTTCCTTGGAAGATCAGTCTTTCCGATGCCATAATGATAATACAATCCCGCCTGCGCTCCCCAACACAGATGAAGGGTGGACGTCACGTTGGTCCTTGTCCACTCCATGATCTCTTTTAACTCTTCCCAGTAATCCACCTCTTCAAACGGCAGCTGTTCCACCGGCGCGCCGGTGATAATAAAGCCGTCGAATTTTTTATCCTTTATCCCTTCAAATGGCTCATAAAACTTGTAGATATGGCTGGTTGATGTATTTTTTGACACATGGCTTGTCATGCGCACAAATGTCACATCCACCTGCAAGGGAGTATTGGAAAGCGACCTGAGGATCTGAAGCTCCGTATCTTCTTTAAGCGGCATCAGATTGAGAAGCCCGATACTGATAGGGCGTATATCCTGATGCGCTGCGCGGTATTCATCCATAACAAATATATTTTCCTGTTCCAGTATCTCCTTCACCGGGAGATCATTCTGTACTCGAATTGGCATATGTATCTTCCCCTTTATCCTGTATCTAAACATGAGTAGTTCCTTCCTGCCGTCCGGTCCGCCTGCCGCATAGACCGTTACGGTGCTTGTCACATGATTATAACGCGATTCCCGCCCCCGAGTCAATAAGAGAAATGCCCTGCGGCAAAGCGCGGAAAATCCGGGCGCTTGCCCGGATTTTCCCCAGCACGCCGGTTTCCGGCGTTTCTGCTGCCCGATTAACAGCCGCACTTGAATGTGGCGCATTCTGTACCGCTGCTGTTTTTCGCATCTCCGCCTTCCACACTGATCTTGCCTGCATGACATTTACAGCTTTCATTGTACATACACTCTGTCGCCTTACAGTCCACACAGGCGCAGTCAGAAGCCATCTCCAGAGAATTGCTGTAGCTGCCTTCTTTTCTTTCCTGGAAACTGTCGCAGCAGGTTTCCTGCGGGCTCTTTGCGCTTTCCCCGCCAACCTGGATCCTGTCAAGATTGCAGAGAAAATCATTGTTATGCACACAAGTCTGTACTGTACATTTTAATTCCGGCATAATATTACCTCCTCTTTCTCAGAATTCAGCTTTATTATGCCCGGACAGCACAAAATTATTCTTTGCAGTCCGCCTGTGTCCCTTCCTTCGCCCCGCTCTGTTATGGACGCACCGTTTCCCGGTCAGGATGTTCTCCGGACCAGCCTGCCTGGGGCATGGTCGCCAGCCGATAGACATCTTCTTTTTCCAGCTCAAATGAAAAAAGATCCAGATTCTCTTTCATACGTTCTGCAGTGGAAGCTTTCGGAAGCGGCATAACCCCCTTCTGCACGGCATAGGCCAGACAGATCTTTGCCGGAGACACTCCATACTTCTCCGCCAGAGATGTGATAAGAGGTTCCTCTATTACTCTCCTTCTTCCGATCGGGCTCCATGCCTGTACAAGCATACCGTGCTCTTTACAGTAATTTACTGCAGCCTCCTGGCTGTATCCCGGATGAAATTCAAGCTGATCCGTCATAGGCTTTATTTTGCAGTTTTCCAAAAGATTCTCTATATGATGGGGCAGAAAATTACTCAGGCCGATGGCCCGGATCCTGCCTTCTTCGTACAGTTCCTCGAGTGCTCTCCAAGTCTCGATATCCAGTTTTTTCCAGTCCTCATAATCTGGAGACGGAAGGGGCCAGTGGATCAGATAGAGATCCAGATAATCCATCCTCAGCCGTTCCATAGTCCTCTCAAAAGCGTCCTTTGCATTCTGATAGCCAAGTTCCGTCTTCCACAGCTTGGATGTGATAAAAAATTCTTCCCGGGGAATCCCGCTTTTCTCAACCGCCTCAGCCACATACTCCTCTGTCTCATAGAAGGAAGCTGTGTCCAGGCAGCGGTATCCCACCTCGATCGCTGTGGATATCACCTCCGCGCTCTTCCCGTCAGCCGCCTTATATGTACCGAACCCTACAGCCGGGATCTTTACACCGTTGGAAAGTGTATAAAATGTTTCTTTACCCATGATTTTCTCCTTTTCCTCTCTTTCTGCGCCGGCTTCGAAAAACAAAGAAATCAGCCACCGCAAAAAACTCTCTTGTTAAATAATTGAGCTGGTAAACCGGATTGGATGATGCCGGGATCATACACAGATATCTGTACCCTTCTTCTTTTGAGATCAGAGAAGCCCTGTATATGTGGAACCCATTTGTAACGATCCCCACCTTTTCATTCTCCACATCAGCATATTTTCTGCTGAACCGCAGGTTCTCCCGTGTAGAGACAGAATTCCTCTCTCTTACTATCAGCCTCTCATCCACCCCGTTTTGGATCAGATACGCCGCCATCGCGTCTGCCTCAGCGACTTCCTCGCCCGGACCCTGCCCGCCTGAGACGATTATTTTCGTCCCCGGAAACTGCTCGAGATATTCTGCGGCCCTGTCCAGTCTCCGCTTCAGAGAATCTGTGATCTTTGTGCCCCTGACCTGCGCCCCCAGCACAACAATACAGTCCGCTTTTTCTTTTCCCCCGGAAAACGCAGCCCAGAGGATCCTCAGTTCCACACATGCAAACAGGAACCAGGCTGCCGCCGCGGCCACTGTCACGCTTTTGCCTGCAACGGAAAAAGGCGGCACACATCCGAATATCAGATGTACGCCGCCTGCCGCAAGCCAGAATCCCGCAAACGTAGATGTAAATTTACGTGAATAAACGGCGAGAATTAAATAATATAACACACATAAAACCGCCACGGCCAGAAAAAAGACTCTCATTTACGCATTTCTTCCACAGCATTTTTTGTATTTTTTCCCGCTTCCGCACGGACACGGATCATTCCTTCCGATCTTTTTGCCCTTGCGGATCGTACCGGACTCTTTCTGCTCCCTGTAAAGGCGTTTTCTTGTGTCTTCGTCAAAAATACGTTCCCACTGGGGCAGTTCATACAGCCAGTCCGCTTTTGCATCAACCATATTCTTATAAAGCTTTTCCTTATCAAATCCCAGGCTTACCTCTGTGTCCTCGGTCATCGTCTCTATTGGATTGGGAGTTTTCAGGCTGTCGTTGATCCCGTCAAGAAATCCCACCATCGTCATAACGTCCTGGCCGTATTTTTCTGCCAGCGCGCTGACCGTCCCTTTCACTTCCGTGTCCGGATCTTCCAGAAGCTGCTCATAAATTTCCTTTTCAATCTTAAAGTATGCGCCCCAGAACTTCTCCAGCTTATCTCTGGACATTGTCTCGTCATAAGCTATGGAATGCCACTGGTCCAATAAACTCTTTTCGCTCATGTATATTGCTCCTTTATTTTAAATTATCCGTATCGGGCAGAATATATGCTCCGCCCGCCTGTCCATTATATACTAATTTGTGTTTGCCGTAAACCATTAATTCATGTATACTATTGCGTAAAGGCCGGTTTGGCTGCCCGTTCCGGGTTTTCCGATTCCCCGGCCGGATCTATATATAAAAGAAAGGATTTATCATGCAGAAATTAAAACGTATACTTGCTCTTACAGGAGCTGTCCTCCTTGTCGCTCTGTATGCCTGCACTCTTATCTTCGCCCTGATGGACTCTGACTGGGCAGATACGATGCTGAAGGCATCCATAGCCGCGACCATACTGGTTCCCGTTCTTCTGTATGGGATGATCCTGATGGCGCGGGTCTTAAAAAAAGATGATGACCCCACAGATGGTCCCTCAGACATACAGTAATTCTGCCAGTTTCAGGGCAGCCGCCTCTTTCGGCTGTCCTTTTTTTTGTGTATTTTCCCTCAGATTTATCGCTTGTCTTTTTTTCAGGTATTCTTCCATCGAAATAATGTCCCTGGTTCTCCCTTCGCTGCCATGACGCATAAAAATACCTCCTTTTTATCAAATCTCAGCTTTATATTATATTTTCGATAGTCCAAGAATATTCCTGAAATGTGTCTTTCCGGTGGAATATTTCTAAATTTTATCTTATTAATTCATTAACTCTGTGTGACGGGATATTCTGCAGTCCGCTAAAAACGTGAAATCCCCCTTAAGCAGTCCCGGCTATTTGCCTTGTCTGCTTAAGAGGGATCATATCAAATGCCCCGGGGCATCTTTTTTGTGTCAGTTTTCTGCCGGTTAACGGTTACGGAAGATAATATCGTCTCTTCCCGGTCCGTTGCTGATCATAGTGATCGGATACCCGATCTCCTTCTCGATAAACTCTATATATTTGCGGCAGTTTTCCGGCAAATCCTCATACTTCTTTATGCCGCGGATATCTGTTTTCCATCCCGGCAGCTTCTTAAGCACCGGTTTTGCCTTTTCAAGAAGATGTGTGACCGGAAAATCTGTCGTCACCTTTCCGTCAATCTCATATCCCACGCATACCGGTATCTCATCCAGATAGCCCAGCACATCCAGAACCGTAAACGCTACGTCTGTCGTTCCCTGCATCCTGCATCCGTACTTGGAAGCCACGCAGTCGAACCAGCCCATTCGTCTGGGGCGTCCTGTCGTAGCGCCGAACTCTCCGCCGTCTCCTCCGCGCCTTCTCAGCTCGTCAGCCTCTTCTCCGAAAATCTCACTGACAAATGCGCCTGCGCCCACCGCGCTGGAATATGCTTTACATACGGTGATGATCTGTTTGATCTCATAGGGAGGAATCCCCGCACCGATAGCTCCGTATGCAGCCAGTGTGGATGAAGAAGTAACCATCGGATAAATTCCGTGATCTGGATCTTTCAGGGAACCAAGCTGACCTTCCAGCAGGATATTTTTCCCTTCTTTCAGCGCGTTGTGAAGATACAGGGACACATCGCAAACATACGGTGCGATCATCTCTCTGTAGCCTGTGAGTTCTTTATATAAGTCGTCAGGATCGATCAGCGGCTTATGATACAGGTGCTCAAGAAGCACATTTTTCTGCTCTGCGATGCGCACCGTTTTATCTCTGAGAAGCTCGTCGTCAAACAGTTCGCTCACCTGAAAACCGATCTTTGCATATTTGTCAGAATAGAATGGAGCGATACCAGACTTTGTAGAACCAAAAGATTTCTTACCAAGCCTCTCCTCCTCATAGGCGTCAAAATTCTTGTGATAGGACATCACGATCTGCGCCCGGTCTGATACAAGGATCTTTGGCGCGGGAACTCCCCGGTCAACAATAGACTGGATCTCGTTGAAAAGGACCGGAATATCAAGAGCAACGCCGTTGCCGATTATGCTGGTCGTATGATCATAAAAAACTCCGGACGGCAGTGTATGAAGCGCAAATTTGCCATAATTGTTTACAATCGTATGGCCCGCGTTTGCTCCGCCCTGGAACCGGACAAT
This sequence comes from Candidatus Mediterraneibacter avicola, assembly GCA_019115385.1. Lineage (GTDB taxonomy): Bacteria > Bacillota > Clostridia > Lachnospirales > Lachnospiraceae > Mediterraneibacter > Mediterraneibacter avicola. The sequence goes on from DXDR01000075.1 coordinate 86,593, forward strand.
GATATCCGCCTCTTTTCCGAGCATATCTGTTATTTTGCCCTTTCCTTCATCGCCCCAATTTGCACCAACTACTGCTTTTACCATTTCAAAACCTCCTGCGTACTGCAACTGTGAATATTACATGCCGGCATCCTTGCCGGCCGCCGTAAGAATTATACTATAATTTTCCCTTTCTGTAAAATACTTTTTGGCAAAGGTCGTCCTACTTTCAAAACTGAGGTATTGTATTTAAAATGAAAAAGTATTACAATAAAAAACAGATTTGGGATGTCCTCTTTTCCTATACCGGAGAGGCTCATCATCTTACAGAAAGGAGACGTTTATATTGAAGAAATTTTTAAAATGGTTCAGTATCCTTGCCGTAGCCGGTACAGCGATCGGCCTTGTGATCGCGTATTTCTGCAAAAGCAGCGCCGATACAGGCGACGGGGACGGCTCTGAATTTACTGAAGATGAAGATTTTGATCTGGATGCGGATCTAAAGCCCGCCTCTGACCGGGACTATGTATCCTTGAACAAGAACGGGGAAGACGGATCAGACAATGAAGAATAAACTGCGAAAAGGAGCGCGTCAGCGCTCCTTTTCCTCTTTCCAGGCTTCCCCGAGAAGCGCCGCCGCATCCCGGATCGCCTGCTCGCTCATATTTGCATAGCCCAGCAGGACAACGGCGCCATTTTTCTTCTCCGCCGCATCCTGATCCACATAGTAACCGGATAAGCCGTACACTTTCACTCCCTTTTCCTCCGCCTGCCGGATCAGTTCTTCTTCCGGTCTTCCGTTATGAAAATGCAGCAGGAGATGTACGCCCGCATTTTCTCCGGAAACCGTAAACTCTGCCTTTATTTCTCTGAGACAGGCAAGAAGCACGTCGTGTCTGTTCTTATAAAGAGCGCGCGTTTTATTGAGATGCCGTTCAAAATATCCCTCTTCAATAAATTTCTGAAGGATAAGCTGATCCACTTTAGAAACTGTAGAGCTGATAAAGCCACACCTTTCCCTGTACTTCTTCAGCACCGGTTCCGGGAGCACCATATAACTCATCCGGATCGCCGGCGCTATAGACTTGGAAAAAGTACCCATGTAGATGACTTTGCCTGCCCCGTCATACCCCTGCAGCGCAGGGATCGGCTTTCCTTTGTATCGGAACTCGCTGTCATAGTCGTCCTCGATAATGTACCGTCCTTCCTTTTCACCGGCCCATTTCATGAGTTCCATACGCCGCTTAAGGGGCATGACGATCCCAAGTGGATACTGGTGAGACGGCATGACGAACGCAATATCAGCCCCGGATCTTCTCAGTTCATCCACCCGCATCCCCCTGTCGTCCATATCAACTGTGCACACTTCATAGGACAGATTTTTAAATATCCGGTACGCCTGCCTGTATGTGGGATTTTCAAGGGCAGCTCTGTGATCTGTTCCCATGGCTGCCGCAAGAAGCATAAGGAGGTAATCGTTTCCTGCCCCCACAACAACCTGTTCGGGGACACAGTTCACCCCTCTGGCCTGATGCAGATAACTGCAGATGGCGCTTCGCAGGCCGTACTCTCCCTGGGGATCGCCCAGGCGGAACAGTTCCGCCCGGTCATCCATAAGACATTCCCGGGAAAGTTTTCTCCATATATTGTACGGAAAGCTTTTCAGATCCACGCCGCTGGGCGTAAAGTCATAGGCAAATCTGCGGCTGTTTTCTTCCCGCTTCCCGGATTTTGGAGCCGAAGGCGATTTTAACTGATATAAACCGTCAAGCTGGGCGGCATAATACCCCCGGCAGGGTCTGGCCTCGATATACCCCTCCGACAAGAGCTGTTCATAGGCCATCTCCACGGTACTCCTGCTGACTTCAAGATGGCGGCACAGCGCCCGGGTAGACGGCAGCTTCTCCCCGCTTTGGATGCGCCCCTCCCGGATCTCATGTTTCATGGTTCTGTAAATCTGCTCGTAAAGAGGAGTTTTTGATTTTGTCTGTAAATGAATGGTCAGCTCATACATATCCGTCAGTTATTGTTTCGGAAGCCTGAAGGAACTTTTCAGCGATACGATCCGGTTAAATACAAGGTGCTCCGGTCTGGAATCCCTCGCGTCGATACAGAAATATCCGTTGCGCACAAACTGGAAGCTGTCGTATGCCTGCGCCCCCTCAAAACTGGGCTCCACGAATGCCTCTTTGATTACCTTCAGCGAGTTCGGATTCAGGTTCAGAGATCCGTCCTCTTTATTGTAAACCCCTTTTTCCTCGTCGATCAGGTTTTCATACAGCCGTACTTCCGCCTTTTGAGCATAAGGCGCCGGAACCCAGTGGATGGTCCCTTTCACCTTTCTTCCGGTAAATCCGCTTCCGGCCTTCGTCTCCGGGTCATAGGTGCAGTGTATTTCAGTAATCTTCCCGTCATCGTCCTTAACATAACTTACACATTTCACGAAATATGCATGCATCAGGCGCACTTCATTGCCCGGGAACAGACGGAAATACTTTTTCGGAGGTTCCTCCATGAAGTCCTCTCTCTCAATATAAAGTTCCCGGCAAAACGGAACTTTTCTTGTCCCAAGAGCTTCATTTTCCAGATTATTCGCCACGTCCAGGTACTCCACCTGACCCTCCGGATAATTGTCGATCACCAGTTTGATCGGATCGAGCACCGCCATCATCCTTGTTCTTTTCATCTTCAGGTCTTCCCTGATGCAGTACTCGAGCATCGCGTAGTCCACCGAGCTCTGTGCTTTAGATACGCCGCACAGATCGATAAACATTTTGATAGACTCGGGAGTAAATCCTCTTCGCCTGAGCGCCGCGATCGACACAAGACGGGGATCGTCCCAGCCGTCCACAATGCCGTCCTCCACCAGCTTCTTGATATAGCGCTTGCCTGTGACCACATTGGTCAGGTACAGTTTTGCAAATTCGATCTGTCTGGGCGGCTGTGCGAACCCGCACTCCCGTACGACCCAGTCATAGAGAGGGCGGTGATCCTCAAACTCAAGAGTGCATATGGAATGGGTAATTCCCTCTATGGCATCCTCAATGGGATGCGCGAAGTCATACATAGGATAAATACACCACTTGTCCCCTGTATTGTTATGGGACATATGAGCCACACGGTAGATGACCGGATCCCTCATGTTTATATTCGGGGACGCCATGTCGATCTTAGCCCGGAGCACTTTTTCTCCATCTTTGTATTTTCCGTTTTTCATCTCCTCAAAAAGGGTGAGATTCTCCTCCACAGTACGGTTTCTGTACGGACTTTCCCTGCCCGGCTCCTTCAGGGTGCCTCTGTACTCCCGCATCTCCTCCGCAGAAAGATCGCAGACAAAAGCTTTGCCCTTTTTGATCAGTTTTACTGCGCACTCGTACATCTGATCAAAATAGTCCGACGCAAAATAGAGATGCTCGCCCCAGTCTGCCCCCAGCCACTGGATGTCTTCTTTGATGGAATCAACAAACTCCATCTTTTCTTTGGTAGGATTGGTATCGTCAAACCGCATATGGAAAGTACCGCCGTACTTCTGCGCCAGTCCGTAATTTAAAAGAATAGACTTCGCATGGCCGATGTGAAGATACCCGTTCGGTTCGGGCGGGAAACGCGTGCATACATGGTCGTACACTCCTTCCGCCAGATCCTTATCTATTTCCTGTTCGATAAAATTTTTTGAAACAGCCCCGTTTTCCATTGTTTCCTCCTCTGTCACTCATTTCATTCATTCAGGTTATATTACCACAAATCACAGGCATCCACAAGAGCCACTCTCGCCCTCCTTCATGTCTGTACAAAATATCTTCCGATATTTGAAAGAAGCTTTGCGAAGTACAGGCACAGTATGGGATCGGCGTCGGGATGGCTCTCTCTCACGTCATAATCCTGCACGCCGATGAGCATGGCATGTGAAGCCTTCCAGTCTCTTTCCAAAATCGATACAATGTCCTCCGTGTCATCGCTTCCCACACAGATAAATATTTCGATATTATTCTTCATTGTATCGAAATATCTGTAGAAATACGGAAGTTCCCCTTTCTCCATAACTGCGATAAAATCCGTCATCTTCTCCAGTTCGTCTCTTAAGTTTTTCAGTTCCTCTTTTCCTATTCTCATTATCCGCCCTCTGACCTGCGCCGAGAATACACCACATTGTTTTCACAGTATATCACAGCGGTGGGCGGGCCAAGAAAAATGCCTTAATTTATTGCATTTTTCTATTGACAATATTACAAATTGTAGTGTATATTATGTCTTGCGTATAAAAATAACGCATAAGCTGTCTTGGCGCAGTCGGTAGCGCGTCGCCTTGGTAAGGCGGAGGTCGGGGGTTCAAGTCCCCTAGACAGCTTTCTTTTTTTACATTTTTTCAGAATCCAGCAGGATGGTAAACGGTCCGTCGTTGATCAGGCCAACCTCCATTTCCGCCCCGAATATCCCAGTCTGTACCTCCGGTACAGATTTTTTGCATTCATCTATAATATAACGGTACAGAGCCTCTGCCCTGTCCGGCGCCCCGGCCTCAGTAAAGCTGGGCCTGTTCCCCTTTCTGCAGTTTGCGTAAAGAGTAAACTGGGACACAAGAAGAAGGCTTCCTCCCACATCCGCAAGAGACAGATTGGTCTTGCCGTTCTCATCTTCAAAAATCCTCAGTCCGATCATCTTCTTGACCAGTTTATCCGCCACGGTTTCCGTATCTGTATCCGACACACCGATCAGCACCAAATATCCCTTTTTGATGCTGCCCACGCTTTCTCCGTTTACCTGGACGGACGCCTGTTTTACTCTCTGTATTACAAATCTCATTTTTACTCCTGTCTGCACTATTTTGTTCTGTTCATCATTTTCTCTGCCTTACCTTTGATCCTCTGCAGCGCATTGTCGATGGACTTCGGGCTTTTCCCCAGCAATTCTGCGATCTGCCTGTAATCCGTTCCCTGCAAATGAAGGGAAAGGACGCGGTTTTCCATCGGGCTGAGTTTTTCTTTCAGCTGCTCTACAAAAGCTTCCGTGTATTCTTTTCCGAAGTAAAGCGCCTCTGGATTGGTCTCCTGCTCCGGCTCGATGGTGTCGATAAGAGGCATCTTCCTCCCATTTTTCTGTACTTCGCTCTCCTCGTACAGCGAAATATAGGAGTTAAGCGGAAAATGTTTTTTTCGTTTTGAGGCTTCGATCGCGCTGTACATCTGTCTGGACACACATAGTTCGGCAAAACTCTGAAAGGACGCGCCCTGTTCCTCCTTAAAATCGCGGACGGCCTTGATCAGCCCGATCATTCCCTCCTGGATCAGGTCTTCGTTTTCCCCGCCCAGGAGATACATGGCTCTGGCTTTTTTTCTGACCATGGATTTATATTTCACCATAATAAAATCCATCACGCCCTGATCGCCGCCGCGCAGCCTGCTGATAAGCTCTTCGTCGGTCATTCTCTCATAACTGTTCATAATTTAAACCTGTCACCTTCTCAAAGTCAGCTTCTGATACAAATGGAACTTTCGGGATTCTCCGGGTCTACTTGACAGACATTCTCTGACGTACGATCTCGTATGCAAGAACTCCTGCAGCCACTGATGCATTCAGAGAATTTATCTCCCCTTTCATGGGTATTCCGGCAGTAAAATCACAGTTTTCTTTTACAAGCCTGCTGACGCCTTCGCCTTCGCTGCCTATTACCAGTCCAATGGGACCTGTCATATTCGTTTCATACATGAGGGCGCCGTCCATATCTGCACAGACAAACCAGAGTCCCTTCTGTTTCAGTTCTTTCATGGTATTTACAAGATTCGTGACTTTTGCCACCGGGGTATAATTCAATGCTCCGGCCGATGTCTTCGCAACTACGGCCGTAAGTCCCGCCGCTCTCCTTTTCGGGATAATTACCCCGTGGGCGCCTGCAAGATTGGCTGTACGGATTATAGCCCCCAGATTATGTGGGTCTTCAATCCCGTCCAGAAGAATCAGAAAAGGGTCTTCCCCTCTCTTTTCGGCCAGTTCCAGCATGTCTCCAATATCCCGGTACTCATATGCGGCGGCAAAAGCCACCACACCCTGATGCCTGCCCGTCTCTGAAAGGCGGGCGAGCCGTTCTTTATCAACAAAATTCAGTATGGCGCCGTGCTTTTTTGCCTCGCGCACGATTGTTCGGACAGGTCCGTCCTGACACCCGTCGAGAACAAACAGTTTGTCGATCGGCCTGCCGGAGCGGAACGCCTCCAGCACGGCATTTCGCCCTTCTATGACAAGGCTGTCAGCCGTTTCTGCCTGGTTATATCTCTCATTTCTTTCCTGCATCTTCTACTCCCTTTTCCGCCGGTTTTTCCTGTGCTCCCTTTTTACTTTCTCCGTTCTCTCCGTCCTCTTCCATGCTGGCAAGCCCGATTGAAATAAGCTGTGTCAGGCGTTCGTATCTGTGTTCCAGATAAAGAAAGCCGATCAGCGCCTCAAATCCGGTCGCCCTCCGGTAGTCTGTAATAGACTGGTTCTTTGCTGCGGAAACACTCTTTACATTTCTTCCCCGCCTGTATACTGCGTGTTCCTCCGGGGTCAGATGTTCCTGCATCGCACGCATCATAAATGACTGAGACGACGCCTGGACATAATGGCTTGTCTCTTCATGGAGCTTATGCACCTGGCGGCTGCCGCGGGCAGCGACTCTTGTTTTGATCACAAGATCAAAAACACAGTCGCCGATATATGCCAGCGCCAGCGGAGAATATTCCTTTGTGTCTTTTTTTTCGGTTCCCGGCATAGTCCCGATATAATAATCCAACCCGTGTTCTATGCTCTTTTCCATTTTACTCCTTCTCTTGTATCCTCAAGGATAATACCCTTTGCAAGAAGTTCTTCTCTGATAGCGTCCGCCCTGGCAAAATTTTTCTCTTTCCGGGCCGCCTGGCGTTCTTCGATCAGGGCCTCGATATCAGCGTCCAGCATTTCTTCCTTTCTGTCCACGATGATCCCCAGCACATCTGTAAGCGTGGACAGGCGTCCATACAGACGCTCCAGGAATTCTTTTGAGCTGTCCTGTCCTACATTTGTGTTGATATATTTCACATAGTCAAATACAGCCGCTATGGCATCCGCCGTATTGAAATCGTCATCCATTGCCTTTTCAAAGGACGCCGCATACTGTGAAGATGCCTCATATTTTTGCCTTTCTTCCTCTGTCATAGTTACTGTTTTTGCACTGCCCATAAGGAATTTCAGGTTTTCTGCAGCGGTTACGATCCGGTTCAGCCCGTTCTTTGCAGCCTCCATCAGTTCCGCACTGAAGTTGAGGGGACTTCTGTAGTGAGCGCTGAGCATGAAGAACCGCAGCACCTGCAGGTCATATTTCTCGCTGATCTCTCTGACGGTAAAGAAATTTCCCAGAGACTTTGACATTTTCCGGTTATCAATATTCAGGAAGCCATTGTGCATCCAGTATTTTGCAAATTCCTTTCCGTTTGCCGCCTCGCTCTGGGCGATCTCATTCTCATGATGCGGAAAGATCAGATCCTCCCCGCCGGCATGGATGTCAATCTGCTCGCCCAGATATTTCTTTGACATCTCAGAGCACTCGATGTGCCAGCCCGGACGGCCGTCGCTCCACGGAGACTCCCAGGCGGGCTCCCCCTCTTTTTTCGGTTTCCAGAGCACAAAATCAAGAGGATCTTCCTTCTCATCCTCTCCCGTCACAAGAAGGGAGCGTCCGCCTGACTGAAGATCGTCCAGATTTTTGTGGGAAAGCTTTCCATAATCTTTAAACTTTCTCGTCCGGTAATAGACTGTGCCGTTCTTTTCGTAGGCGTATCCTTTGTCTATAAGAGACTGTATCATATCCACCATGCCGCAGATCTCTTCTGTCGCCAGAGGATGTTTTGTAGCCGGTTTTACATTCAGCCCTTCCATATCTTTTTTGCACTCTGCAATATAACGTTTGGAAATCTCTTCCGCTGTAACCCCTTCTTCAATCGCCTTCTTAATGATCTTATCATCAACATCTGTGAAATTGGAAACATAATTGACGTCATAGCCCTTGTACTCAAAATATCTCCTGACCGTGTCAAATACGATCATCGGGCGGGCATTTCCGATATGGATAAAATTGTATACCGTAGGCCCGCACACATACATTTTTACTTTTCCCTCTTCAAGGGGAACAAATTCTTCCTTTGATTTTGACAGTGTGTTATAAATCTTCATCTGCTTCTCCTTCCTTCTCTATACATCTCATATTTTTTATCAGTCTCCTGAGCTGGCTGTGAAGCCTGATATTCTCCTGCTGGAGTTTTCTGATATCATTCAGTACCGGATCCGGAAGATGGATCTGATCCAGGTCGGAGCGCGGTATCTTTTTATTATCCATCCTGACGATCCTGCCCGGCACGCCGACTACTGTACAGTTTGGCGGCACTTCCTCGAGCACCACGGAGCCGGCGCCGATCTTTGAGTTTTCCCCGATCGTAAATGACCCCAGGATCTTCGCACCAGCGCTTACCATAACATTATCTTCCAGGGTAGGGTGACGCTTTCCCTTCTCCTTTCCGGTCCCCCCAAGTGTCACCCCCTGATAAAGCGTCACGTTATTGCCGATCACTGCGGTTTCTCCGATGATTACGCCGCTTCCGTGGTCGATAAACAGCCCTTTTCCGATCGTAGCGCCGGGATGGATCTCTATTCCCGTCTTTCTTGCCGCTCTCTGGGATATCCACCTGGCAAGGAAATAATGCTTTTTCAGATATAGTTTATGGGCCAGCCTGTACTTCAGGATCACGCGAAAGCTGGGATATAGAAAAACTTCCATATTGGATCTGATCGCAGGATCCCGTTCCCGGACGACCTGTATCTCTTCTCGTATATAAGATATGATTCCCATCTTCTTCTCCTCACAGTCATCAAGGTGGACCCGAAAGTCCTCCAAGAAAATCAAAAACTCCGCCTCTGGCTAGAGACGAAGTTATATCCGCGGTTCCACTCTAATAAAAGAATTTAATCTTTCACTCAAAAGCATGTAACGTATGCCAAACGTGCCCTGCTACTTATTTCACGGAGCCGGCTCCCGGATGCACTTCACATATCCCCGTCTCAGGAAAGCTTACAGCCGGCGGCTTTCCCTCTCTGTGAGCGGCAGATCTGCTACTCTTTCCGTTCCTTGCCTTTCTATATAATACACACCCTATCTTATGCAACTTTTCCTATTTTGTCAACCTGTTTTCAAACTCCTGTTTTCAAACTCCTAAGACAACCGTTACAGCTGTTTTCTGCCTGCCATCAGACAACTTCATTCAGGAAAACACGGTCAAATTTTGTGATTTTCTCGAGTTCACGCTCCAGCCGCTCTGTCAGGATAACGCCCGGCCTTTTCTTGATTTCTTCCAACGGCGTTCTACCGAATAAATACTCTGTCAGTTCAGCCACCGGAAACACCCCCTCTGAATCCTCCGTTTCACTGACATGAATCTCTTCTTCTCCCGGGCTGCTCTGCAGTTTCCACACGCGGCTGTTCTTTTTGATCAGAGGATCGATCACGGCGAAGGAGCAGTCCACAGTCTGATCCGGCGAGGAAGTCAACCCGGCCAGGAATTCTGAAAGGCAGATAATCCTTGCCATGATCAGAGGCCGGAAGCCTGTACAGAATGCAGCCGGACTGGCGTATATTTTTACGGGCCTGCCCGGATCGCCCTGGAGTTCACGTACGGCCTCTGCAAATTTCCATTCATATGCCGGAAGATACAGGGGTTCCCGAATTTCAAGGCCATCCTCTCCGGCATATGCAAACATGCCCGTGATGTTGCCCTTGTCTTTTATCAGCCTGACGCCGCCGCGCTCGCTCTGCTGCTCCAGGATCATCGTCCTGTAGTATTCGCTGCTTCGCTCTGCATATATCTGCCATTCCCCCGCAAAATTCCTGTTAAAAAAATCCGCCATCTGCTCTGCCTCCCAGAGCAGTGCCTCTGAAACTTCAGCCTCCCCTGTCTGACAGATTTGCAGACCAGAGTCCGGTTTCATTTCACCCTGCGCCTGGCTGTAGACAAAGCGGAAATCATAGGGAGTATATATCGCCTCCGCAGCAGGCATCAGAAATGTAAACGGAACCTTTTTTCCATACATTTCCTGCATACATTCCCGAAGAAGCGCTCCCATATATCCCCGTCCGCGATACGGACGCTGCGTTGCAACAGCAATGATATAATAAGACGGAACTGTCCTTTTTCCCACGTGTAATTCATATGGATTGAGCTGCAGCATAGCTCTTATACCGTCATCTTCTTCTATAACAAAGATATGATTGTCACGCGCCTTTACAAAATAGTAATAGTCCAGGAACTCCCGGGTATCTTCGGTAAAGACTTCTTCCCAAAGCTTTCTCGTTTTTCCATGTTCCGTCTGTTCCAGCCGGCGAAGGATCATTTTTCAGTCTCCCTTTCATCTTCCGCACAGCCTCCCTGGCAGCAGCCCGCACATACCCTGCCGGCTTCTGTCATATCTGTGCTGAAATAGTTTACGTATTTTTCAAGCAGACACACCGCCTGCGCAGATATTCCCTCCCCGGAGCCGGTAAATCCCAGTCCCTCCTCCGTGGTAGCTTTCACGTTCACCTGCTCCATATCAAGCTTCAGCGTGTGGGAAATATTTTTAGTCATCTGCTCAATATAGGGACGCATCTTCGGGCGCTGGGCAATGATCGTAGCGTCAATATTCTCGATCACATACCCTTCTCTTTCCAGAAGATCCCCCACAATTTCAAGAAGTTTACGGCTTGAGATTCCTTTGTAGGCCGGATCCGTATCCGGGAAATGTTTCCCGATATCGCCCAGCCCTGCCGCTCCCAGAAGTGCATCCATGATAGCATGCAGCAGTACATCCGCATCGGAGTGTCCCTGAAGTCCTTTTTCAAAAGGAATTTCAACTCCGCCTAAAATCAGTTTTCTGTCCTCAGTCAGCCTGTGGACATCATATCCCATACCTATACGCATTGTCATTTCTCCTCATAATCATTTTCGATATCTTCTGTCTCCTCCTGCCCGCCGGACTTTGCCGGTTCCTCCTGTTCCTGCTCTGTTTCCCTGGCCTGATCCTGCGGTTCCTGTTTCTCTGTATCCTGTTCATCCGTCTCCTGATCGTATGATCCGTTCTTTTCCTCTTTTTCTGATTCCGACTGCGCCGGAGGCTCCGCCGCAGGGGACATTGATGTCAACTGGACTTTTTCCAGGATTTTATCTTTTTTTATCTGTCCGTCCAGGCGTATTTCAACCGTCGCATCGTCGGCAGCCTCTTTCTTTTTTGACCGGAACAGGCTGCCCACACTCCGGTGAAATGTAAATCCGGCTGCGTCTTTTATCGCTATAAGTGCATATACCGCTCCGATCAAAATAAAAAGAACAGCAAACACAGTCATTAAGTTCTTATCTGTCGGATTTTCCCGGTTCACCTGAAAAATAAGTCCCGCTCCCAGAAATATAAGATAACACCCAAGTAATATTTTGAATACGCTCCAACCCTTTTTTTTCATGTGTTTATCCTCCGTAAAAATTCCTGCCGGTAAAACAGATGCCTGAAATCCGCTGCGTTTATTTTATCACAGTCTCTATTATAAAATCCAGCCTTAATCAGATAGGGGAAGTTCCTCCCCTCCCTATCCGATCAACGCGATACCTCGGACAGTTCACGGCAAAGCCGTTCGCTGTCCGTTGCCCGGCAAATGCCTGCTCATACAGGCACGGCAGCCGCTTGCCGGGCTTACCACACAAAAAGAAAACGCCGGAACATCCGACGTTAAATAAAATAGCGGAAACTGGATTCGAACCAGCGACACTACGGGTATGAACCGTATGCTCTAGCCAACTGAGCTATTCCGCCATATTGAATTTGTGATGGGGCCTATAGGGCTCGAACCTATGACCCTCTGCTTGTAAGGCAGATGCTCTCCCAGCTGAGCTAAGACCCCATACTTTCTGCCGGTCGAAAACTCTTCTGCCCTCAACCCGCTTTGCTATTATACTATCAACTTCTGTCAAATGTCAACACTTTTTTTATTTATTTTATGGTATCAGTTTCAGCCATCTGTCAGCAGGAGATGGATTTATGCTTGCATAAGAATCCGTCTCCTGCTGTGCAGATGTGCTGATTTTATTTAAAGTATTTTACTCCAGACTCAAATATCTTCATATCCTGTTCACCGTATATATTAATGGCAACAGAATCAGCCCGGCGCTCTGAGTGGGCCATTTTGCCCAGAACGCGGCCGTCGGGACTTGTGATTCCTTCTATCGCGCAGTAGGAACCGTTTATGTTCCATTCCTCGTCCATGCTGATATTCCCTTCCGGATCACAGTACTGGGTCGCTACCTGCCCATTGGCAAAGAGTCTGTCCAGCCATTCCTTATCTGCCACAAAACGTCCCTCGCCGTGGGATGCCGGATTGGTATATACGCCGCCAAGCTGCGCCTCCATAAGCCAGGGAGACTTGTCTGTGACAACCTTCGTGTACACCATCTTTGAAATATGGCGTCCGATCGTATTGTAAGTCAGCGTCGGAGAATTCTCCTGCTGGCCGGTGATTTTTCCGTAAGGCACAAGGCCCAGCTTGATCAGAGCCTGGAAGCCATTACATATTCCCAGAGCAAGGCCATCTCTCTCATTGAGCAGTTTTTCCACTGCTTCTTTCATTCTCGCATTCTGGAATGCCGTAGCAAAGAATTTTGCCGATCCATCCGGCTCGTCTCCAGCGCTGAAGCCGCCCGGGAACATGATCATCTGCGCCTGAGCAATGGCGCGCTCAAATTCCTCTACAGAGGAACGGATATCCTCCGCGTCAAGATTACGGAACACTTTCGTGATCACCTTGGCGCCCGCCCGCTCAAAGGCACGTGCGCTGTCATACTCACAGTTTGTTCCCGGGAAGACCGGAATAAACACGCAGGGCTGGCCGATCTTATGGCTGCAGATATGCACGTCCGAAGCATGGAACAGTTTTTCCTCCACCGGTTCGTCAGAATCCGCCGCTGATTTTGTGGCAAATACACTCTCCAGAGTGCCCGTCCAGGCGCGAAGAGCCTCATCCATACTGATCTCTGTATTGCTGTATTCAAAACAATTTCTGTCCGTCACCTCTCCGATCACCGTATAGCCGATCTGAAGATTGCCGACCTGGCCGTCTTCCACCTCAGCGATCAGATCGCCGAACGCCGGCGCGAACAGATCCCGCGGATCCATGTTGTGCTCAATCTTCACTCCCATCTTATTGCCGAACGCCATCTTGCTCACTCCTGCGATCACACCATGACGGTCCAGCGCATATGCAGATACAATGCGTCCTGCCCGGATATCCTCTGTAAACTTTCCGTACTGTTCCATGATCTTATCATAAACCGGAAGATCATAGCTGTCTCTGTCTATGCGCAGCCAGATAAGCTTATTGCCCGGCTTTTTCAGTTCCGGGGTAATGATTTCCTGCTGCAGCGCCATATCCACAGCGAAAGAAACCAGTGTAGGAGGCACGTCGATATCCTGGAAGGTTCCTGACATACTGTCTTTTCCTCCGATCGACGGAAGACCGAATCCGATCTGAGCCGCATAAGCTCCGAGGAGGGCGGCAAAAGGCTGGCTCCAGCGCTTCGGATCCTCTGTCATCCTGCGGAAATATTCCTGGAATGTAAAACGGATCTTTCTGTAATCTCCTCCGGCGGCAACAATCTTTGCCACAGATTCTACAACTGCATAGACAGCTCCATGATACGGGCTCCAGCTGGAAAGATAGGGATCGAAGCCGTAACTCATCATAGACACGCTGTCCGTTGTGCCCTTCTGAACCGGAATTTTCGCTGTCATGGCCTGTATCTCAGTCAACTGATATTTTCCTCCGTGAGGCATGAACACAGACCCGGCGCCGATCGAGCCGTCAAACATTTCCACCAGTCCTTTCTGGGAGCAGACGTTCAGGTCTCTGAGGACTGCAAGCCATTTTTCCTTGACATCCGTGACTTCTTCTCTCTGAAAGAGGCTGCCTTCCCGTTCCGGGATTTCCACTTCAACGGATGTCTCCTGGTGAGCGCCGTTTGTATCAAGGAACGCACGGGATATATTGACGATCTCTTTTCCTCTCCACACAAGCACAAGCCTGGGATCTTCCGTCACCACCGCTACTTCTGTGGCCTCCAGGTTTTCTTCCTTTGCATATTTCATAAACTGATCCGCATCTTTCGGGTCTACTACAACGGCCATTCTCTCCTGAGATTCCGAAATAGCGATCTCTGTTCCGTCCAGACCGGCATATTTCTTCGGCACTTTGTCCAGTTCGACCCGGAGTCCGGGAGCCAGTTCGCCGATCGCAACCGATACGCCGCCGGCGCCAAAATCATTGCACTTCTTGATCAGGCAGCTGACTTCTTCTCTTCTGAACAGACGCTGGATTTTTCTCTCTGTGGGCGGATTACCCTTCTGAACCTCTGCTCCACAGGTCTCAATAGACTCTTCCGTATGGACTTTGGAAGATCCGGTAGCGCCGCCGCATCCGTCCCTTCCTGTCCGGCCGCCCAGAAGAATGATCAGGTCTCCCGGATCTGAATTCTCACGGATAACAGCACGCCTCGGAGCCGCTCCCAAAACGGCGCCGATCTCCATGCGCTTTGCCACATAATCCGGGTGATAGATTTCTTTCACAAGACCGGTAGCCAGTCCGATCTGATTGCCGTAGGAACTGTATCCATGGGCGGCTCCGCGGACAAGCTTTTTCTGGGGCAGTTTTCCTTTCAGTGTATCCTTTACAGACCCGGTGGGATCTGCCGCTCCGGTCACACGCATTGCCTGATATACGTAAGTACGCCCGGAAAGCGGATCACGGATCGCTCCTCCAAGACAGGTCGCCGCGCCTCCGAAGGGCTCTATTTCTGTGGGGTGATTATGCGTCTCATTTTTGAAATTTATCAGCCACTCCTCTTCTTTTCCGTCAACAGAAATGGGCACCACGATGCTGCAGGCGTTGATCTCGTCAGACTCTTCCTGATCTTCCAGCTTGCCTTCTCTTTTCAATCTGCGCATTGCCATCAGAGCCAGATCCATCAGGCAGACAAACTTGTCCTCTCTCCCCGCAAAAATCTCGCTGTGATCTTTCAGATATTCTTTGTACGTATTTTCAATCGGCTCCCTGTAATCGCCTTCATCAAAAGTCACATCCTTAAGTTCCATTGAGAAAGTCGTGTGACGGCAGTGATCAGACCAGTAGGTATCCAGTACCCTGATCTCCGTCATTGTAGGATCCCTGTGTTCCTCACCGCAGAAATACTTCTGGATATGGAGAAAATCCTGAAAAGTCATGGCAAGTCCAAGAGAATCGTAAAGTTCCCTGAGTTCTGCTTCCTGCATATCTTTAAAGCCGTCAAAAGTAATGATATCTGCCGGCTCGTCAAACACGGTTACAAGAGTTTCCGGCTTATCTGCTGCCGCCTCTCTGGAATCCACCGGGTTAATGCAGTGATTTTTCACAGCATCCAACTCTTCCTCCGAAATATTTCCTTCTATTACATAAGTTGTGGCGGTGCGCACTACCGGCTGTTCATCTTCTCTGATAAACCGGATACACTGTTCCGCAGAATCTGCGCGCTGATCAAACTGTCCGGGAAGATACTCCACGGAAAATACCCTGCTGTTTTCCCCGGCAGGGAACTCTTCTCTGTAAAGAGTGTCCACCGGCGGCTCTGCAAACACGCCGCTGCACGCTTTCTCAAAAGTTTCGTCAGAAATATTCTCCACATCATAGCGGATCAGCACACGGACTCCCTCAACGTCCGAAATTCCAAGATAATGCCTGATCTCATGTCTCAGTTCTTTGGCTGCGACGGCATATTCTGGCTTTTTTTCAACATATACACGCTTTACACCACTCATCATATCTCTCCTTTGCATATTTTTCTGCCTTTCTGATTTTGGCGGCCGGCTCTATAATGCATGTCCAGCTGTCAAAATCCTCTGAGTGTATCGTACCACACTTTTCTTCATTAGTACAATTAATATAACTAAAATATCTGATAAGCATGACTAATCAGATTTCTTTCTCACTGCAAGGCGTCCCGCTACAATACTCGCAATAAGAAGAACAACAAGTCCCGCTACAAAAAGAATCCCGATCCGAAGCACCATATCCGCGAAAAGACCTTCCGGGAGCATACGGATCATATAGTCTTCCGCAGGATCAAACAGCCACAGATCATTGTCAAAAAATATGTGATGGAACTGTACAAATACCGCATTGAAATCCACCACTGCGGCAATACCGATAAAGAGAACCGCCGCTCCGGTGATCCCCAGGGCAATCTGGTATGATCTTGCAAGGATCTTCCTGAGGCGCGCTTTCGATACGACCAGAAAGACCAGACATATCAGGGCAACTGCTGCAGCGCCTGTCCGGATATTCAGACCTCCGATAAAAAGATCTCTCACCTCCCCCATATGGAACCGGTCTTGTTCGTTAAAGAAATCCTGTTCTGTCCCCTCCACCGTCGTAACGACAGAAAGGGTATCCCTGTCCCCTCTCAGGTACGCCATCATCTCCCGCGTCACATGCATGACGTCATCCATCGTCATATCCAGATCGGAAAGTACATCATATTTTTCATACTCTTTTTCATATACACTGAAATCCGAATACATGGCGATCTCAAAGCTGGTGATGAGCAGGATGGCTATAATTGAAAAGGACAGGACGATTCCTGCCGCCCACTGCAGTTTTTTCATCTGTTGTCATTCTCCTTCCCAAAGTATTCTCCTTGTATTTTAATCAAATATCGCTTATAATACAAGCAGTATTTATAAGGGGGTCTAATAATGATCGACATTAACTATGAGCTTTATAAAGTATTTTATCATGTGGCGTCCACACTGAATTTTTCGGAAGCCTCCAAGCAGCTCTACATTTCCCAGTCTGCCGTCAGCCAGTCCATCAAAACGCTGGAGCGGAAACTGGACCAGGTACTCTTCATCCGCAGTACAAAAAAAGTGCAGCTCACCCCGGAAGGAGAAATTCTCATGCGCCATATCGAACCGGCCATGAATCTGATCCAGAGAGGGGAAACTCAGCTTCTGGACGCTGCTTCTACCGGCGGCCAGATTCGGATCGGTGCAAGCGACACGATCTGCCGTTATTTTCTCATCCCTTATCTTGAGCGGTTTCACAAGGCATTTCCAAACGCTCATATCAAAGTCATTAACCAGACCTCTCTCAAATGTGCGGAACTGTTAAAAAGCGGCCTTGTAGACCTGATCGTCGTCAACCATCCCAATCGCTATCTTGGGACTGCCGCATCCGCTGTACGGATAAAAAAATTCCGGGATGTATTTATTGCAGGAGAAACATTCCGGGAACTGAAGGGTAAAAAACTTTCTTTCCGCCAGCTGATCCGTTATCCTATTCTTATGCTGGACAAAAACAGTACCACAAACGAATTTCTCCACCAGGTTTTCCAGCAGCATCATCTGGACCTGGTACCTGAAATCGAGCTGACAAGCAATGACCTTCTGGTGGATCTGGCGCGCATCGGGCTTGGCATCGCTTTTGTCCCCGACTATTGTATCGGCAGCCAGGAAAAAGACATCTTTGTCCTGGAGACAAAAGAAGAGATGCCCGAACGTGAGCTGGTGGTCGCATATAACGAGCAGCTTCCTCTGTCCCGGGTATCTCTGGAATTCTTAAGTTACTTCCAGAACTCATCCAGCTGACCAGAAAGGGCCGGCAGACTGCATGTGCGCACTCCGGCCCACTCCCTGGGAAAAATCTCCCGGTATCTCTGATCCTGGAACCGGTCGTCAAGCAGGAGGATGATCCCTCTGTCCGTCTCAGTTCGGATTACTCTGCCCGCAGACTGGAGCACCTTATTCATTCCCGGATAGAGATAAGAATAGTCAAATCCCCTCATTTTTTTCCGGTCGAAAAAATCCCGGATGATTTCTCTGTCTGTGCAGACCTGGGGCAGTCCTGTTCCCACGATAACGGCTCCGATGAGGCGATCCTCCGTCAGATCTATCCCTTCGGAAAAGACGCCTCCCATCACACAAAATCCCACAAAGCTTACATCCCTTTTCTGCTCAAACAGCTCCAGAAACTCCTCCCTCTCCTTTTCACCCATATATTGCTCCTGAGCCGCAGATTCTATATTTTTCCGCTCACGCAGAAAATATCCGTACACTTCATCCAGCATTTTGTAGGATGGAAAGAAAGCGATATAATTTCCTGTCCTGCACTCCGCCGTCCGAAGGATATACTCTGCGATCCTGCGGTACATCGCCGGCCCTCTCCTGGTATACTTTGTGCTCACGTCTCTTCCCATCAGGATCAGCCGGTTGTCTTTTGAAAAAGACGATTCCACGTATATCGCATAATCGTCATCCTCCACCGACAGGAGACTTTTGTAATACCGGACAGGAAGCAGTGTGGCGGAAAAAAATACGGTGCCGTTCCCCTGTTCCAGATAGTGCTGAAGATTGGACGCAGGATTGATGCAGAAAAGCTTCAGTTTAAATCTGCCATCCGCCTCCAGTTCACTGTATATCACATAATTTTCATCCACGATATCGTTGATATTTAGGAATGTGCGGATCTGAAAGTACAGTTCCAGCACCTTCTCTCTCATTTCTCCTGCTTCCTGTTCCTCCAGGAAGCGCTCCATCTCTGTGAGCAGGCGCATCAGTTTCAGGGAGATGTGGGATACACTCTCCAGCACTCTGTAACTCTCACACTCCCGCTTCAGAGCAAGAAAAAGCCTGTTTACCCCGTCCAGCAGGGACGCGAGCTTTTTGTCAATATTTTTTACACTCCGTTTTACTTCGAGAAAATCTTCTTTATATAAAACAGCGCTGAACATTTCCCTTCCCCGCTCCACCAGATTATGAGCCTCGTCTATGAGAAAAATATATCCCTTATTTCCTCCTTCCGAGAAAAAACGCTTCAGATGAGCATTGGGATCAAACACATAATTATAATCGCAGATCACTGCATCCGTCCACACAGAAAGATCCAGAGACATCTCAAAAGGACATACCCGGTGTTTTTGCGCATACTGCTCCACCGTCTGACGGGTGACTCCGTTTTCTCCCGTAAGCAGGTCGTATACCGCGTCATTGACTCTGTCATAGTGGCCTTTGGCATACGGACATTTTTCCGGATTACAGTCCGTCTCTTCGCAAAAACATATTTTCTCCTTCGCGGTCAGAGTGATCACCTTCATCCTCAGCCCGTTGCCGCTCAGCGTACGGAATGCCTGCTCTGCCACTGTGCGCGTGATGGTCTTCGCCGTCAGATAAAAAATCTTCTCGCCGATTCCTTCACCCAGCGCCTTTACAGATGGAAAGACAGTAGAGATCGTCTTTCCCACTCCTGTGGACGCCTGGATAAACAGTTTCTTCTTCCTCAGTATCGTACGGTAAACCGCCGCAGCCATATCTCTTTGTCCGGCCCGGTAGGAAAAAGGGAACTCCGTTTCATGAATGGATGCATTGCGGATTTTTTTCCACTCGATCTCAAACCTGGCCCATTTCTCATATTTCCCGATCAGATCGTAGAACCATTCTTTTAATCCTTCAGCTTCAAATGACTGTACAAACCGCCGGATTTCCTCACTCTCCATCTGACAGTATGTAATCTGAACGTCAATTTTCTCCAGTCCTTTCTGCTCCGCATACATGGCGGCATAGCACTTTGCCTGGGCAAGATGAAGCGGATCCGGTTTTTCTATAAAACGGAGTTCTCTGAGAACGCCCTTTATCTCATCAACAGTGACCTTGACGTCCCCGCCGTCTTCTTCAGTAATAATTCCGTCAGCGCGCCCCTCCACAAGGATATGGAAGCCGTCGAAGGGAACCTCCGTTTTCAAAGGAACCTCGGCATGATAGTCCGGGCCCATCCTCCTTTGGATCTTCCGGTGGATCCGGCCGCCCAGCTGCATTGCCTCCCGGTCTGTTCCCCCGGATATTCGGTTGTCAATGTCTCCCTCCCGCAGAATAAACTCTACCAGATTTCTGACCGAAATACGGATCACGGGCACTTCTTCCTTTACTGAAACCATTTTCTCTCTCCCACTGAAGCCAGAATCCATGTCAAATCGTTGTCTTTCCCGGTTCTATTCTAGACCTGTTTCCGGGTTTTCACAACCTTTTCTGCAAATTCCGGCATTCCATCCCTGTATCTGAGGGGGAGATGGGTTCTCTGCAGCCGGGGATTCTTCCTCTCCTCTATGGCTATGGAATCAAAAAACCCTTTCCACAGAAGCTCATATTCTTTCTCCTTATCGGATATGCTTTCCGCGGCCCGGCGGTCCGGTTCTTCTCCCCATATGAGAACCCACTGCTTTTTCGCCCGGTGCACGAGAAACGCCTTATGGGTCATATCGTAGATCATCCAGTTTTCCAGCGGAAAGCGATCAGAAAAATGATCGGCAATACAGGTCAGTACCTGGGCTTTCGGAGAAATCTCCGAAAACAGGACTCCTCCCTCCAGTTCACGGAAGCGGATAAACTCCTGATACAGATGCGCTTCATTGGAAACACTTCTGCTCAGCTCAAACACCTTCGCCACGTCTGGATTGGACAGGTGCTCCATGATTCTCCTGCTGTCTTTTATCTTTCTCGCTTCCCTTATAGTACAAAACACAGCATCCGCCTTCCGGTCATCATTGGAAAGAAGCGCGTGATAGATATCCCAATAAGCATTGTACCCCAGATGCTTTTTCACCATCCGCTCCAGCTGAATGGCTTTCTTCTGGTTCTCTTCCACCACTGTATACTCGCAGAAAAGCTGCTGCTGCGTCCGCCCTTTCAGTTCTATCCCCGCCTCCCGATCCCTGCTTTCCTTCCATGCATCATAAAGCGCCGAATAGATGCCTGTGATCGTATCATTGCATATATAAATCTGCTTCATTTCACACTTCCTCCTGCACACAGCTTTCCTTCGCCGTCAAAAAGCGAAAGCTGCCTGTACGTCATCCCGTCTGCGCCCTCCGGCAGACGTTCCCGGGTATTTAGAAGATTTCTTGTAATATAATCCTGGTCGATCCTGGTCCGGTACATCATCCTGCCCCCGCATGTGATAAAATACAGGGCTCTTTTCAGCACCACCCCTATTTTCTTCAGATCCTCAAACCGGAGATTTCCCGTCCTCCTGGCCTTGACAATACGTGCAGCAGATTTGCAGCCGATCCCCGGAACCCGCAGAAGCGTATAATAGTCTGCCTGATTCACTTCCACCGGGAAAATATCCAGATGGTTCAGCGCCCAGCAGCATTTCGGATCCAGCAGCACGTTAAAGTTCGGGTGGGCCTCATCCAGAAGTTCCGACGCTTCAAAGTGGTAAAATCTGAGCAGCCAGTCCGCCTGATAAAGCCTGTGCTCCCTGAGAAGCGGCGGTCCCTTTTCTCTCAGGTCTGGCAGCGCCAGGTCGTTATTGACCGGTATAAAAGCCGAATAAAAGACACGCTTCAGATCGAATTTTTTGTAGAGCGCTTCCGCCACATTGAGGATCTGGTAATCTGTCTCCGGCGTGGCGCCAATGATCATCTGGGTGCTCTGCCCCGCAGGGACGAATCTGGGCGCTGAATGATACAGCGCGATCTCCTGCCTGTTTTCCCTGCTCTTTTCCTGCACAAAACGCATGGGCGCCAGTATATTTTTCCTGGACTTATGGGGCGCCAGGAGCCGCAGGCCCTCGGCAGTGGGCAGTTCCATATTCACGCTCATGCGGTCCGCAAGATACCCTGTCATCTGTATCAGCCTCTGGTCTGCGCCGGGTATGGCTTTCACATGGATATATCCCTGAAAATTGCATACATGGCGCAGACGGTACAGCGTCGCATACAAAAGCTCCATCGTATAGTCCGGGCTTTTCAGTATACCCGAGCTGAGAAAGAGCCCTTCGATATAATTTCTCCTGTAAAACTCCATTGTCAGCGTGCAGACTTCATCCGGCGTAAAGGAAGCCCTGGGCACGTCGTTTGACGAACGGTTGACACAGTATCTGCAGTCATAAATGCACTCGTTCGTAAACAGGATCTTCAGAAGGGAAATACATCTGCCGTCTGCAGCGAAACTGTGGCAGATTCCTGCTCTGCTGCAGTTTCCAATGCCTGTGCCGTCTCCCCTGCGGTCCACTCCGCTGGATGTACACGCCACATCATACTTAGCAGCATCGGATAAGATTTCCAGTTTTTCATAAAGAGTCATCTCCGCCTGAATTCTCTCTTTCATATCGGCCTCCATATTCGAACGTTTGTTCTTTCTATAAAGAATAGCACATATGTTCTGGTTTTGCAAGGACAAAAAAGAAGATATCCTGTTGCAGTTCCAGATAATTTTTATCTCCTTGACCACAACAAAGATATCTTCTCTGTATTTGTTGTTTTATTCTGTTTTTACTCGCACTCTCTGATGCGCTTTCTCAAAGGCAGGACCATTGACGGTGACACAGACAGTTCGTCCAGTCCCATCTTCAGGAACTCCTCTGTCAGTTCCAGATCTGCTCCCAGTTCTCCGCAGATTCCGATCCATGCACCTTCCGCATGGGCGTTGTCCGCCGCCATTTTTATCATGGCGAGGATTGCCGGATGGTGTGGGTCATAGAACTGATCGAGTTTCTCATTCTGGCGGTCGATCGCAAGAGTATACTGGGTCAGATCGTTAGTTCCCACGCTGAAGAAATCCACTTCTTTGGCGAGTTCCCGGCTGATCATGACAGACGCCGGAGTTTCGATCATAACGCCCAGTTCCACGTTGTCCCTGAACGGGATCCCTTCTTCCGTAAGTTCGGCTTTCACTTCTTTGATGATCTCTTTGATCTGATGGATCTCGTCCACAGAGATGATCATGGGGAACATGATGGAAATATTTCCAAACATCGCCGCTCTGTACAGCGCTCTCAGCTGGGTCTTGAAAATTTCAGGTCTGGTCAGGCAGATTCGGATCGCACGGTATCCAAGAGCCGGGTTTTCCTCTTTATCAAGGCCAAAATAGTCCACCTGTTTGTCAGCCCCGATATCGAGCGTACGGATGATAACTTTTTTCCCTGCCATATTCTCTGCAACCTGCTTGTAAACCGAGAACTGCTGCTCCTCTGTCGGAAAATCTGTATTTTCCAGATAAAGGAACTCGCTTCTGAACAGGCCGATTCCGCCCGCGTCGTTTTTAAGGACAGTTCCAACATCGGATACGTTTCCGATATTTGCATATACATTGATCTTCTGTCCGCTCTTTGTAACATTTTCTTTACCTTTGAGCTGCTCAAGAAGCGCTTTCTGCTCCAGATCTTTCGCCCGCTTCTCCTGCATCTGCGCCATTGTCTCCTCATCAGGATCAATATAAAGCGTTCCGGTAAAACCGTCGATCGCCGCCATCTTCCCGTCATACTCCGGAAGCAGCGTCTCGCCCAGGCCGATAACCGCCGGTATATTCATAGTCCTTGCAAGAATCGCCGTATGTGAGTTTGATGAGCCATGCATCGTTGCAAAACCGAGCACTTTGCTCTTGTCAAGCTGCACCGTCTCACTTGGCGCAAGGTCATCCGCAGCAATGATACACGGCTCGTCCATAGCCTTCATGCCCTCGCTTACTCCGCAGAGGATGTCCAGCACGCGTTCGGACACGTCTTTTACATCGGCTGCGCGTCCCTGCATATATGCGTCGTCCATAGCTGCAAACATCTGTGCAAAGTTATCCGATGTGGTAGCAACGGCAAATTCGGCATTCACTTCCTGCGTGCGGATAATGTTTTCAATCGACTCAAGATAATCAAGATCTTCCAGCATCATCTGATGGATCTCAAATATCATGGCGTTTGCCTCGCCTACATCGTCAAGGGCTTTTTCATATAACCCTTTAAGCTGGGATACAGCGGTCTCTTTCGCGTTCTGAAAGCGCTGCCACTCTGCATCCACATCATCGACGTGAGTCCTTTTGATCACTTTTTCGTTTCTTTTATAAAACATAAGCTTTCCAATGGACACCCCGCCAAAAACACTTTTACCGCTTATTGTAATCATCTTATAAATTCTCCTTGAAGAATGCTTCTAATTCAGCGATCGCCTTCTCCTCATCTGCTCCTTCTACCGTAATCGTAACCTCTTCTCCGGTCTTAACTCCAAGTCCCATCACGCCAAAAATCCTCTTAGCGTCAGCTGACTTGTCCCCTTTTGCGATTTTAACAGCGCTCTGGTATCCAGCCGCCTGCTTTACAAGAATTCCTGCCGGTCTTGCATGAATTCCTTCCGGATCCGTGATCACATATTTGAATTCTTTCATTGGTTTAATCCTCCTTTTACCATATAGTGATTCTTTTATAAGTATATAACACATTGCCTGAATTTTCAATCAGCGATTCCCTGCTTTTTTCTTCTTCCGGCCGTGGTTTTTTTCAGCAGCACAATACCTGCCATTCCAACAACAGCTCCGATCAGGACAGCCACAAGAAACATGGGCGCATTTTCCATAATCCCGACTACAAAGATTCCGCCGTGGGGAGCCCGTGATCCACAGCCGAAGGCCATGGAAAGCGCTCCTGCCGCCGCAGAGCCGATAATACAGGGCGGGATAATGCGCAGCGGATCAGATGCCGCAAAAGGAATCGCTCCTTCTGTGATAAAGGACAGTCCCATGATGTAGTTTGTGACCGTTGTCTGGCGCTCACTTTCCGTGAAACAGTTTTTGAAAAATGTAGTCCCCAGCGCGATCGCGATAGGCGGAACCATACCGCCTGCCATAACCGCCGCCATGATATCAAACTGGCCGCTTGCAATGGACGCGGTTCCAAACACATACGCCGCCTTGTTGAACGGCCCTCCAAAATCAACCGCCATCATACCGCCCAGAACAATACCAAGCATGATCTTGCTGCCTTCGCCCATGCCGGACAACGTGCTGTTCAGCCACTCGTTAAATGCGCCCATGGGAGGATTCACCAGGAAGATCATGATCGCTCCCATAAGAAGGATACCTGTAAACGGATAAAGGAGCACCGGTTTCGTTCCCTCCAGAGCCCTGGGCAGCCGTTCCAGCGCCTTTTTGATCAGCACCATCAGATAGCCCGCCACGAATCCGGCGATCAGCGCCCCGAAAAAGCCGGAGGAAATCCACTCGTCTTCCGGCAGGAATACGCCTGTGCCCGCTCTCGCCAGCAGACCGCCCACGATACCCGGCATAAGGGCGGGCCGGTCGCCGATCGCCATGGCAATGTAGCCTGCCAGGATCGGGAACATCATGCCAAAAGCCGTGTTTCCCGTGAGATTAAAAAATCTTGCCAGAGGCGTGCCGTTTCCAAAGATATCTGTCCCGGCATTTGCGCCGTCACACAGATAAGAAAGAGCCATCAGGATGCCTCCTCCGATCACGAAGGGCAGCATATGCGACACACCGTTCATCAGAGCCTTGTAGATCTTTCTCCCCAGACTTTCCTCACCTGCCGGAGACTCGCCGCCGCTCTCCTGACCGGAGCTGTGATAGACCGGTGCCTTCCCGCTTACTGCATCCCGGATCAGTTCCTCAGGTTTGTGGATGCCGTCTGCCACTTTTGTCACGATCACCGGTTTCCCGTCAAAACGGGCCATCCTCACTTCCTTGTCCGCTGCTACGATTATACACTCGCAGTCCGCGATTTCTTCCGGTGTAAGAACATTTTTGTCTCCGCCGGATCCATTTGTCTCAACTTTGATCGAATATCCCATCTGTGCAGCCGTTTTTTCCAGACTCTCCGCCGCCATGTAAGTATGGGCGATACCCGTCGGGCAGGCCGTTACTGCAAGGATCCTGTATCCTGTCTCAGGCGCAGCCTGGGGCTTTTCATCCTCAAATTTTTCTTTCTCCGCCCGGTCCACACAGCCCAGAAATTCCTCTGCTGTAGCGGCTTTCAGGAGGTTTTCTTTAAAGGATCCGTCCATCAGGAGCATAGACAGCCTGCTGAGTACTTCCAGATGAACGTTGTCTTCCGTATTCGGAGCGGCGATCAGAAAGACCAGATTCACCGGTTCTCCGTCCATCGAATCATAATCCACGCCATTGGGGATAACCATAGCTGCAAGACCGGGCGCGCGGACAGCGTCATTTTTTGCATGGGGAATGGCAATTCCTTCTCCGATGCCGGTCGTTCCTTCCTCTTCCCTCGCAAACACGCCTTCCATATATTTATCTGTGTCCGAGATATTTCCTCCCTTTGCCATGAGACCTACCATCTCCCGGATGGTCTCCTCCTTCGTCGCCGGGGCTCCGTTTAGTTCTATGCTGCAGGCTTTCAGCAGATCTGTAATTTTCATTTTCTTCCTCCTTATAAACCGTATTCGGATGCTGGTTTTTCAAGTTTCTCCACAATCTCTCCTCTTGAGGCCAGCCAGGATACAAACGCTGTGGCGCTTCCGGCTGCCGTTCCAAGTTCAAGAGCTTTTACATAGTCACCTGTGTTCAGGTATCCGGCTACAAATCCGGCGACCATAGAATCCCCTGCACCCACAGAATTGACCACCCTTCCTTTTGGCGGAAGTTTTTTGTATGTTTTTCCCTCCTCTGTCACAAGGATCGCTCCGTCGCCCGCCATTGATACAAGCACGTTTTCCGCGCCCATCTCCTGAAGTTTTTTCGCATGCCCCACGATCTCCTCGTCACTTTTCAGTTCTTTCCCGAAAATCTCTCCCAGTTCATGGTTATTGGGTTTGATCAGAAACGGACTGTATTTCAGCACGTTGACCAGAAGATCTTTTGTTGCGTCCACTGCGATCCGCACACCTTTTCCC
This sequence comes from Candidatus Mediterraneibacter avicola, assembly GCA_019115385.1. Classification (GTDB taxonomy): domain Bacteria; phylum Bacillota; class Clostridia; order Lachnospirales; family Lachnospiraceae; genus Mediterraneibacter; species Mediterraneibacter avicola. The sequence goes on from DXDR01000075.1 coordinate 113,301, forward strand.
TGCTGTCTCTCCATGATTTTCTCATAGATATCTTCTGGAAGCGTATTGGGGATGCTCCCTGCCAGCACGAGCACATCCCCCTTTTCCAGAGCATCCAGTTTCCGGAAAAGTTCCTCTATAGCCGGTTCTGTGATAACGGGGCCCTGCCCGTTGATCTCGGTTTCTTCCTTTGCCTTCACTTTAACGTTGATGCGCGTCAGCCCATCTTCCAGGGGGATAAAATCCGTATAGCATCCGAATTCCTCAAGCATCCGCTCCATCTGTTGCCCGGTAAAGCCTGCCTTAAATCCCAGCGCCCTGCTCTTATGCCCCAGATTGGACAGGATGACGGATACATTGTTTCCCTTTCCGCCGGGATAAATATGCTCCTCCGTGGTCCGGTTCACTCTCCCGGGCTGAAGTTCACCGGCCTGTACCACATAATCCAGAGAAGGGTTAAACGTCACTGTATAGATCATTTTCTCACCTCGATAATATTTTTCTCTTTTTTCAGTTCCTTATCCTTCACATTTGTCGTGATCAGCCAAGCATCTGAAAAATCTCCAAATTTTACCGGCGCAGTCTGACTGATTTTGGTTGAATCTGCAAGAACATAACATTTTCTGCATTTTTTCATGGCCGTTTCCTTGATCATTGCCTCTGCCGGGTCAGGAGTCGTATATCCGAATTCTCTGTCCGCCCCGTTGGTTCCGAAAAAACCTTTTGTGAAATGGTACCGCTCAAGACTCTCTGCGGCCTGAAGCCCGATCACCGCTTCCGTAGCCGGTTTGACCATTCCTCCGAGAAGGTAGACAGTAACGCCCTTCCTTGACAGCGCCTGTGCATGCGAGATCCCGTTGGTCACAAAGACAGCGTCTGTGGAAGAGATATATTCCAGCATGTGAGAGACCGTTGTTCCCGCGTCAAGATAAATAAAATCATTCTCCTCGATCAGTTTTGCCGCATATTTTCCGATTTCTTTTTTCTCCTCCGTGTTCTGTCCCATCCTGGAGGCAACCGCCACATCCTTTGCCGCGTAATCCATCTCCAGAGCGGTCGCCCCTCCGTGGACTTTCACGAGAAGCTTCTTCCGGTCGAGAACCGTAAGATCCCTGCGGATGGTCGATTCAGATGTGTGCAGTCTTTCCTTCAGATCCTGTACTGTAACTGATTTTTCTTCGTTGACTATCTGAAGGATCTGTGCAAATCTTTCCTCTGTCAGCATCTGCTTTACTCCTTTCTCTTTTTTATATATTAAGCATACATTCATTTTCAGTCATAGTCAATCATATTCGTTCATTTTCATTCAAATTAATCCATTTTCAGCAAAGCGCACAAAAAAGCCCTCATCATTTGTGCACCATGCCGACGGTTCCCGGGAATTCAGAACAGCAGATTTCCGGCGATATTCCAGCACGATGAACCATGCGTCAAATAACAAAAACAGCCTTCTGCACAGAGAAAGTCCAAATGACAGCTGACTCTGTGTAAAAGGCTGTTGCGTGCCGTATAAATAACAGATTTATATGATTTCCCTCTGTAACCCCCCTGTCTATGACTCCTGAAACAGAGGTGTGGACAGATATCGCTCTCCAGTATCCGGGAGAAGCGCCACGATTGTTTTTCCTTCATTTTCCGAAAGCATTGCTTCCTTTATCGCTGCATGAAGAGCGGCTCCCGATGAGATTCCCGTAAGTATACCCTCCCGACGGGCCAGAAGCCTTGCCGCCTCATATGCCTCTTCTTCCGCAACCGTGCAGATCCGGTCATAAATCCCCGTATCCAGCGCCTCAGGAACAAATCCAGCGCCTATACCCATCAGGCCGTGAGGTCCCGCCTTTCCTCCTGAGAGGACCGGAGATCCTGCCGGCTCCACCGCCACTATTTTTATATCTGGATTCTGCTCCTTCAGATAGCGCCCGGTTCCCGTGATCGTTCCCCCTGTTCCCACACCGGCTATAAACAGGTCTACCGTTCCTTCTGTATCTTCCCAGATCTCCGGACCTGTCGTTCTGTAGTGAGCGTCTGGATTGGCACTGTTCACAAACTGTCCCAGTACGACCGCATTGTCATTTTCTTTTTCCAGTTCTTCTGCCTTTGCGATGGCTCCTGCCATGCCCCGGCTTCCCTCAGTCAGCACGATCTGTGCGCCATACCCTGCAAGAAGTTTCCTGCGCTCCACGCTCATTGTCTCCGGCATGACAAATACCGTCCGGTATCCTCTTGAAGCGGCCACGGCGGCCAGGCCGATTCCTGTGTTGCCGCTGGTAGGTTCTATGATCAGGGCCCCCGGACGGATTTTCCCCTGCCGTTCCGCCTCCTCTATCATACTGAGAGCCGCCCGGTCCTTCACGCTGCCCGCCGGATTAAAATATTCCAGTTTTATAAGGACTCTTGCCTTAAGCTGTTTATCCTGTTCAATATTTGACACCTCAAAAAGAGGAGTTTTCCCGATCAGTTCTGTTATGCTTTTATAAATCTTCATTTTTAACGTCTCTCCTTTCATTTCTGTCTGATATCTCTTCTCTCCGCTGCCGGAAAGAAGATGCTTCTATTCTAATTTATCCGCCATCTAATTACAACACCCTTATCCTTTTTGTATATTTTTACGAACTTAACAAGATTCTCATTGACTTTTATTGTTAAACATGCTACACTGACACAGTATCGGGTCAGTCGTGATCCGTACAGCAACTTTTTATTTTCTTATGGAGGTATACACAATGACAGGTACAGTGAAATGGTTTAACAATCAGAAGGGCTATGGATTCATCTCCGATTCTGAGGGAAACGATATTTTCGTTCACTATTCAGGACTGGTAATGGATGGATTCAAATCCTTAGAAGAGGGCCAGGCTGTTGAGTTTGAAGTGACAGAAGGCGCAAAGGGACCGCAGGCAACAAACGTAGTAAAACTTTAATCAGAATTCTTAATGTACCTTTTAATTATATAAATCAGACAGGCATTTAATATTAAAAGCAATACAGAGAAAAAGATTAAAAAAGCAGGCCGGACAGAAAATTGTCCGGCCTGTTTTTGCAATTACGACGGGCCAAAGTCCAGGCTCGCCTGGAACCTTGGCGGCCGCTCTCAGATCTTTATGTTTGATACATAAGCCTCCGGGGCCTCCCAGACGTCATATCCGCTTCCTCTCAATATGTCGACTACCCTTGCCGGATCGTCGCACTTGAGAACAGCCGACGCATCTGCTCCGTTTGCAAATGCATACATATATTCCACATTGATCTCTCCTTCCATGATCTGGTGCATGGCTTTGCTGAGAGAACCTGTCTCGTGCGGAACACGGAGCGCCACCACATCTGTCAGCATAGCTGTGATCCCGTTTTCTCTAAGGACAGCTTTTCCTTTGTTCGGATCAGATACGATCATCCTGAGCATACCGTATTCCGTCGTATCTGCAAGGCTCAACGCCACAATATTTACATCATTTCCTGCAAGGACGGACAATACCTCGTCCAGACGTCCCTTCCGGTTTTCAAGAAAAACCGATAACTGCTGAATTGTGATTCCCATTCCTGCGCCTCCTTTTTACAGTTTTCTGTTGTCGATAACCCGTACAGCCTTGCCCTCGCTTCTCTGGATAGATTTCGGCTCAACCAGTTTGACTCTCACAGAGATTCCGAGAGCGGTCTTCAATACATTGGCGATCTTGTTTCTCAGAGCATCCAGCTTGCGGATCTCGTCTGAGAATACTGCTTCGTCCACTTCTACCATAACAGTCAGAACATCCATATTGTCCTCCCTGTCTACGATCATCAGGTAGTGCGGCGCCACTGCTCCGCCCATGCCAAGAAGAGCGGTCTCAACCTGCGTCGGGAATACATTGACTCCGCGGATAACTTTCATATCGTCGGTTCTTCCCGTGAACTTGGAGATACGGGGAAGCGTCCTTCCGCACTTGCATGTGCTGTGGTTGATGCTTGTCAGATCTTTTGTCCGATAGCGGATCAGAGGCATTGCCTCTTTTGCAAGGGTTGTAAATACCAGTTCACCTGTCTCTCCGTCCGCACATTTTTCGTGAGTCGCCGGATTGAGTACTTCCGGATAGAAGTAGTCTGCATGGACATGAAGCCCCTCTTTGTGGATGCAGTCCTGGGCAACACCCGGACCCGTCACCTCGCAGAGTCCATATATGTCGAAGCAGTTGATGTGCAGGATGCCTTCTATCTTTTTGCGCATTTCCTCTGTCCAGGGCTCCGCGCCGTGGATGCCCGCTTTAAGCTTCAGCCGGTCTACCACGCCCGCCTCTGCAAGAGACTCCGCCAGATAAAGAGCATAGGACGGGGTACATGCAAAAGCCGTAGCTCCCAGATCTTCCATACACATCATCTGACGCTTTGTGTTGCCTGCAGACATGGGGATCGCAGTCGCTCCCAGCGCCTTGGCTCCGAAATCCAGTCCCATGCCTCCTGTGAACAATCCATATCCATAGCATACATGGATGATATCTTCAGAGGTAATGCCTGCCATGGTAAGGCCTCTGGCCACACACTCTCCCCACACATCAACATCCTTCTGAGAATAAGGCGCAATCGTCAGTTTTCCTGTTGTACCGGAAGTTCCCTGCACGCGGACCACGTCTTTCATCGGGATTGCCAGAAGTCCGAAAGGATAATTGTTTTTCAGATCTTCTTTCGTAGTGAAAGGAAGCTTTTCGATATCTTCAATGGACTTGATGTCCCCCGGCTCCACGCCTCTCTGCTGCATTTTCTTCCGGTAAAAATCAACGTTGTCATACACCCTGCGCACAACCTCCACAAGGCGTCTGCTCTGCAGGTCCGCCATCTCGTCCCTGCTCATGCACTCTATTTTCGGATCACGGATCCGTTCAACCCAGTTTTCTAATGATACTCCAGCCATTTTGTTTCTCCTTTAATGTTTTTATGGCAGACTGCAAAACGGAGTTTCAGAATCTGCCCCCCTGGTTTCTCAAACACAGGCAGTTTTACAGTTCAGATTCTTCCACCAGTTTTACTTCTGCTCTTTTTAAAACCTGTTCTGCTTTCTGAAAATCGTCTGTGTGGAACACAATAACCGGCGCTTTTTCTTCGCGTATAACAAAGGAGTAAATATAATTCACATTGATCTTGCCGTCAGCAAGGATCCTGAGCATTTCATTCAGATTGCCCTTCTCATCCTTGAGTTCTGCCCCGATCACATCATTTACTCTTGTCACAAATCCTTTCTGTGTCAGGCTTTCTTTTGCCTTTGCCGGATCGTCGACCACCAGACGGAGGATACCAAACTCCGGCGTATCAAACGTTGAGATCGCACGGATATTGACATGGGACTCTGTCAGGACAGATGTCACCCGCATCATGCTTCCCGGCTGGTTTTCTACAAATACCGATATCTGTTTGATCACTGATATCACCGCCTTTCTTACTCTCTATTCAGGCACGCCTAAGTTCTCTGCCGAAGCTTTACTTAAGCGTGTAGCCTACATCAAACGCTTTTTTATTAATATCAATCGTTTTGGGCGGTACGGTCTTTTCGATCACTTCGTACCACTGTTCTTTTGTAAAATCCATATGCTGTGCCGCAACTCCCAGCACGATAAGGTTGAACACTTTGGGATTTCCCAGCTTTTTGGATTCCTCGGTAGCATCCACGCGGTAAACCTTGTAGTCTTTTTCCAGGTCTTCCAGAATGTGCTCTGGATACTGTGCCGCTCCGATCACCACCGGCATGGGATCGATCCGCCAGTCGTTTACGATCAGCACGCCGTCTTTTTTCAGGAAATGCGCGTATCGCAGAGCTTCCAGCCGCTCGAAGGCAATGATCACATCTGCCTGGCCTTCCTCCACGATGGGTTCCGCGACTTTGTCGCCGTAGCGGACGAAAGTGACGACGCTTCCTCCTCTCTGAGCCATACCGTGCACCTCGGAAAGTTTGACATCATAGCCTCCGGCAATGGTCAGCCCTCCCAGGATCCTGCTTGTCAGAAGGGTTCCCTGTCCGCCTACGCCGACGATCATAATATTCTTTACTGCCATCTTACTCCCCCTCCTTTACAAGCTCGATTGCCCCGAATTTGCACAGGGTCTCGCACAGTCCGCAGCCCGTGCACATCGTATCGTCAATATGGATGGTCCCGTCGGCATTTCTTGTCATAGCCGGACATCCCGGTTTCATACACATGCCGCATTTTTTACATTTATCTTCGTGGGCAATGTAAAGCGGTTTCTTTCTCTTATCCAGCAGGACGCAAGGCGTCTTTGTGATGATCACCGATACCTCGTCCTTTGCCGTCTCCTCTTTGATCGTCTTCTCCAGAAGCGGAAGATCAAACGCGTTGATCTCATATACGTTTTTCACGCCGATCGCACGACAGAGGCCCTGTATATTGATCGCGTATGCAGGATCGCCCTGCAGAGTTTTTCCGGTAGCCGCGTGATCCTGGTGCCCGGTCATGCCCGTCGTGGAATTATCCATGATAATGACTGTACCTGTGGCGTTATTATACACCATATTCATCAGGGAATTGACCCCTGTGTGCATAAATGTGGAATCACCGATCACTGCCACCCAGTTCTTTATATAGTCTTTTCCCTTTGCTTTCTCCATTCCATGCAGAGTGGAAATACTGGAACCCATGCACATGGTAGTGTCGATCACGCTCAGAGGCGCAACAGCTCCCAGAGTATAGCATCCGATATCTCCCGCCGCGTGCATTTTCAGCTTATTCAGTACATAGAACACGCTGCGGTGAGGGCATCCCGGACAGAGGATCGGAGGTCTTCCCGGAGCCTCCGCAGGATCTTTGAGCTCCAGCGCCTGTTTCAGGATCGCTTTTCGCAGCATATTTGCGCTGTATTCGCCCTGAACTGTAAAGATTTCCTTGCCCACTGCCTGGATCCCCCAGGACTTTACCTGCTCCTCGATCACCGGATCCAGTTCTTCTACAATATAAAGTTTTTCTACCTTAGATGCAAAATCTTCGATCAGCTTTCTCGGCAGCGGATTTACCATGCCAAGCTTCAGTACGGATGCCTCTGGAAGGGCTTCCTTTACATACTGGTACGGAATCCCGCTTGTGATAACGCCAATCTTTGTATCGTTCATCTCAACCGTATTGATCGGCAGCGTATTTGCCGCCTCGGCAAGTTCATTGTTCCGCTTTTCGATCTCAATATGACGGAACTTTGCGTTGCCCGGCATCATCACATTTTTTCTGATATCTTTCTCATACGGCCTGTCTTCCGGCTCCACGCGCTCTTTTAACTACACCAGCCCCTGGGAATGAGCCAGACGGGTCGTTGTGCGGAAGATAAAAGGACGGTCGAACTGCTCGCTGAGTTCAAAAGCAACTTTAAAGAAATCTTTTGCCTCGGCACTGTCCGAAGGTTCTATAACCGGTATCTGAGCCGCTCTTGCCACCATTCTGGTATCCTGCTCGTTCTGGGAACTGTAAAGCCCCGGATCGTCTGCAACTACAATGACGAGCCCCCCGTTTACTCCCATGTAGGATACAGAATAAAGAGGATCTGCCGCCACATTAAGCCCCACATGTTTCATACAGGCCATCGCTCTTACGCCTGCCAGACTGGCGCCTACCGCAACCTCTGTAGCCACCTTTTCATTTGGCGCCCACTCTTCATATACATCATCTCTGTACTGGACAAGATACTCACTGATCTCGGTACTTGGAGTGCCCGGATATGCGGACGATACTTTTACACCCGCCTCGTACGCTCCTCTGGCAATCGCCTCGTTGCCCAGCATAATTACTTTTTCCGCCATTTTACAGTCCATCCTTTCGTAAATCTGTCACTCTTTTTGCTTTGCCCTCAAATCTCTGGAGAGAATTCGGGGCAACCAGCCGAAGCTGTGTCGCCAGGCCAAGCTGCGCTTTCAGGGCAGCCTTGATACGTCCTTCCAACTCGCTGAGTTTTGAGTAGCTGTCAAGCAGCCTGTCGTCGATCAGCTCCACTGTGATCGTCATCACATCCAGACGGTTCTTTCTCTCTACAAGGATCTCGTAGTGTGGTCCGATCTCGTCGATCTTGAGCAGCACTTCCTCTATCTGTGTGGGGAATACATTTACGCCGCGAATGACAAGCATGTCGTCGGCGCGTCCTGAAATGTTTTCCATTCTGCAGGTTGTCCTTCCGCATTTACAGGGCTCGTACGTCAGCCTTGTCAGATCGCCGGTACGGTATCTGACAAGCGGAAGCGCCTCTTTGCCCAGACAGGTCACCACAAGTTCTCCCAGTTCTCCCGGCGGAAGCACTTCTTCCGTCTCAGGATTGATGATCTCCGGTATAAACCAGTCTTCATTTACATGCATTCCGCACAGCTCCGTACATTCTCCTGCCACACCCGGACCGCACAGTTCGCTCATACCGTAGTTCTGGGTACAGATAAACTGATCTCCCCAGACCTTGTGCATCTCGTCGCGCATAGGCTCTGTCATACCCTCGCCGCCGAACAGGCCGATGTGAAGCTTCAGATCCTTTGCAGGGTCAATGCCTCTTTTTCTGATTTCTTCTCCCAGGTGCAGCGCATAGGACGGCGTTGCGACCAGCAGAGTCACGCCCATATCCTGCAGAAACATGATCTGTTTGTTTGTATTGCCGGACGACATGGGGATCACAGACGCGCCGATCTTCTCCAGACCTCCGTGAAGTCCCAGCGCTCCCGTAAACGTGCCGTATCCGAATGAAATCTGCGCCACATCATCTGCCGTGGCTCCTCCCATGCATGCCAGCCTCGCCACATTGTTGAGCCACATATCCAGGTCGTTCTTTGTGTACCCTACTACCGTCGGTTTTCCGGTTGTTCCCGAACTTGCGTGATAGCGTACGATATCTTTTTTATCTACCGCAAAAAGGCCGTCCGGGTAGTTGTCCCGAAAATCCGACTTATATGTAAAAGGCATCTTCTGCAGATCCTCTAACGTCTGAATATCCTCCGGTCTCACTCCTGCCGCATCCATCTTGTCGCGATACGGTTTCACCCGCTCGTAAATATAGCGGACTGTATCCTTAAGCTTTGAGAGCTGGATGGCTTCAATCTCGCTTCTCGGCAGGGTTTCCTCCTTTGACCATATCATGTTGATAACCTCCTTCGACTAAACATTCGCCTTTGTCCAGTATAACATAATACTTTGACGAATTAAAGTGGAAAATTTGGATTTGTCCGCGGCACTGGCCTGGCAGGGCTTACGAAAACAGGCGGTTACAGACTGTGTCGAAAAACAGATTCGGAAATAAGGGGCCTGGGGTTGCGCTTCAAAGTCAGCGAAACCCCAGGCCCCTTATTTCCGAAAGGCTCATCCAGCCGTCTGTAACCGCCTGTTTTCTGAGTTCATCCAATCGGCAGCGCCTCCGGCAAATCCATCTTCCTGTTTGTATTTGGAATTGTGTGTGGGAGGAAAACAGCCGGGAGGAACTGATGTGGTGATGGAGGACCGTAAAGCAGCGCCGGTTCTTAGAGCGTGTTTTTTGCGCTCTTAGCACCGCTGCGTCTGCGTCCCGAACGCAAGTGTGTCCTCCGGCACCACGCCAGTCCCTTCCGGCGTCCCCTCTCGCACAAATCGCAATTTAACAGAGCGGATATTTTGCTGTAAGTTCTGCCGCCATTTTCCTGCCGGCCTCCACATTATCTTCGCTTTCGATCACCATGGCGATGATCTCTGCGATCTTGTCCATCTCTTCTTCCTTCATCCCCCGGGTCGTCACTGCCGGAGTTCCCAGCCTTACGCCGCTTGTGACAAACGGAGAGCGGGGATCATTTGGAATCGTGTTCTTGTTGCATGTAATGTGCGCATCGTCCAGGCGTTTCTCCAGTTCTTTTCCGCTGACATTTTTCTCTGTCAGATCCACCAGCATCAGATGATTATCCGTATCGCCGGATACGATCTTCACACCGCGCTTCTTCAGACCTTCGCAGAGCGCTTTTGCATTCTTTACGACCTGCTGCTGATATTCTTTGAACTCCGGCTGAAGTGCCTCCTTGAAGCATACGGCCTTCGCGGCGATCACATGCATCAGAGGCCCGCCCTGGATTCCCGGAAATACTGCTTTATTAAAGTTGAATTTCTCGTTCATCTCGTTGCTGGAAAGAATCATTCCTCCGCGGGGACCCCTCAGAGTTTTATGAGTCGTCGTTGTTGTAACATGCGCATATGGGATCGGGCTCGGATGAAGTCCTGCTGCCACAAGTCCCGCAATATGAGCCATATCCACCATCAGATATGCGCCGACTTCATCCGCGATCTCACGGAAACGCTTAAAATCAATGGTTCTGGCATAAGCGCTGGCTCCGGCAACGATCATCTTCGGTTTACACTCTCTTGCGATCTCCAGCACCTTATCATAGTCAATTACGCCTTCGTCATTAACGCCATAAGGTACGACATTGAAATATTTACCGGACATATTGACCGGCGAACCATGCGTCAGGTGGCCGCCATGATCCAGATTCATACCCATGTAGGTGTCGCCCGGCTTAAGGATCGCAAAAAATACCGCCATATTTGCCTGCGCGCCGGAATGCGGCTGTACATTGACATACTCACATCCGAACAGTTCCTTTGCTCTCTCTCTCGCCAGATCTTCCGCCACATCCACACACTGGCATCCGCCGTAATATCTCTTCCCCGGATATCCCTCCGCGTACTTATTGGTCAGCGGGCTGCCCATCGCTGCCATTACCGCCTTGCTCACCCAGTTTTCGGACGCGATCAGCTCGATATGAGAATTCTGTCTCTCCATCTCAGCCTTTATCACATCAGCAATCTCCGGATCCGTTGTCCTGATTTCATCGAAGTCGTACATTCTGATTGTCCTCCATAATCTATTTTTTACTTTACTGTGAAAAAACATTGAACTCATTATAGCACAGCCAAAGCCGCTGCGTCTACGTGGTATTTTATAATTGTTGTCAAAAGGGGCCTGACCCCTTTTGCACAAGTTTTCTGACAATTCTTCCCAAAGGGGCCTGACCCCTTTTAGAAATCAAAGAGCGACAGCTGGTTGCTCTGGGGCAGGCCGCCGAAAAGCCCCAGGTCTGCCATCAGATCGATAACGGTCTTGCTGACTTTTGTCCTCTGACGGAAATCGTCCAGGGAAAGGTACGGACCGTCTTTTGACGCTTCTTCCACTGCCTCGGCAGCTTTGTCGCCCATTCCCTCGATGCTTGCCAGGGAAGGCATGAGTTTGCCGTCGATGATCTGGAACATTTTGGCCTTTGCCCGGTAGATGTCTATTGGCATGAATTCAAATCCACGGGCATACATTTCCTGTACGATCTTCATATCTTTCATTACATCCTGTTCTTTTTTGCTCAGTGTATCGCTGCGTTTTTTATAGTCCTGTATGTAATAGTTCAGTTTCTCCTTGCCCTGACACATGATCTCATAAGAAAATGCATCCGCGCGGATACCGAAATATGCCGCGTAGTAGGCCAACGGATAATTGATCTTGCAGTATGCAATACGGTATGCCATCATTACGTAGGCAGCAGCGTGAGCTTTCGGGAACATGTAGCTGATCTTTTTGCAGGACCAGATGTACCAGTCCGGCACATTTTTTTCTTTCATGGCCTCTTCCCACTCCGGTTTCAGGCCTTTTCCTTTTCTGACGCTCTCCATGATCGTAAATGCCAGCGCGCTCTCCACGCCCTGATTGATCAGGTAGATCATAATATCATCCCGGGTACAGATAGCCGTAGAGATGGTCGCCTTTCCAGATTTCACCAGCTCCTGGGCATTTCCCAGCCATACATTTGTACCGTGGGACAGCCCGGATATGCGGATCAGGTCAGACAGGGTCTGCGGCTTGGTATCTTCTACCATCTGGATAACGAAATCCGTTCCGAACTCGGGAATCCCGAGACACCCCAGTTTGCATCCGTCGATATCCTCCGGCTTGATGCCCAGCACTTCCGTTCCGTGGAACAATTCGATCACTTCCTTGTCATCCAGAGGAATGTCCGTCGCCACAAAAGGATGCTCTGCATTGTATTCATTCTCCATCGCATCTGAAGTAATATAATCTTCAAGAGTGCGGATCATCGTAGGATCATCATGGCCGAGGATATCCAGTTTCAGCAGGTTATGGTCGATGGAATGATAATCAAAGTGGGTCGTGATGATCCCGCATTCCATATCATTCGCCGGGTGCTGGACCGGGGTAAACTCATTGATATTATGGCCGTGGGGAAGCACGACGATTCCTCCCGGGTGCTGTCCCGTACTGCGCCGGATGCCTGTGCATCCCTCCGTGATCCGGTCGATCTCACACTTTCTCTTTCGCTGCCCGTGTTCTTCGTAATAATTTTTTACAAATCCATATGCCGTCTTATCCGCCAGGGTTCCGATCGTTCCGGCCTTAAACGTATGTCCCTCTCCAAAGAGGACTTCCGTGTATTTGTGCGCCTTTGCCTGATAGTCCCCGGAAAAGTTCAAGTCGATATCAGGCTCTTTATCACCCTTAAAGCCCAGGAACGTTTCAAATGGGATATCAAACCCGGCTTTCACCAGAGGCTCGCCGCATACCGGACAGTTTTTATCCGGCATATCAAATCCGCAGCCCCCTGCAAATGCTCTTACCTCATCCGAGTCAAAATCACTGTAATGGCACTTTTTGCAGTAGTAATGCGGGCTCAAAGGATTTACTTCGGTGATTCCCGACATCGTAGCTACAAATGACGAGCCGACAGAACCGCGGGAACCTACCAGATAACCGTCTGCATTGGACTTCCATACCAGTTTCTGGGCGATAATATACATGACGGCGTATCCGTTGGAGATGATGGAGTTGAGTTCTCTCTCCAAACGCTGGGACACCTGCGGCGGCAGATCTTCTCCATACATCTCATGGGCCTTTCTGTAACAGATATCTCTCAGTTCCTGATCGGAGTTTTCGATGACCGGAGGACATTTATTGGGATTGACCGGCGAGATCTTTTCCACCATTCCAGCGATCTTAACCGGATTATCGATCACGATCTCTTTTGCCTTGGCTGCTCCCAGATAGGAGAATTCCTCCAGCATTTCCTCTGTAGTGCGCAGGAAAAGCGGGGCCTGCTCATCCGCATCGTCAAAGCCTTTTCCGGCCATGATGATACGGCGGTATACCTCGCTGTCCGGATCCAGGAAATGTACGTCGCAGGTGGCAACAACCGGTTTTCGGAACTTTTCTCCCAGTTCCACGATCTGCCGGTTGATCTCTTTGAGATCCTCCTCAGAAGTCACATCGGCAATCCTGTCGCTTTCAATCATAAACCGGTTGTTTCCCAGGGGCTGTATCTCATAATAGTCATAAAAATCTGCCAGCCTGGCAATCTGTTCCTGAGAGCGTTTCTCCAGAATGGCCCGGTACAGTTCGCCGGCCTCGCAGGCGCTTCCGATGATCAGCCCTTCCCGGTGTTCATTTAAGAGGCTCTTCGGAATTCGCGGCACCCTCGCATAATAAGTCAGATGGGATTCTGAGATCAGCTGATACAGATTGTAACGGCCGATATCATTTTTTGCCAGGATAATAATATGGTGAGACGGCATCTTGCGTATCGCATTTATATTGCGGTCCCCGTACCGGTTTACTTCCTCCAGGGTATGGATCTCCCTCTCCTTGAGCATCTCCACAAATTTTACATAAATCTCCGCTGTGGCCCCTGCGTCGTCCACAGCCCGATGATGGTTCTCCAGCGAGATATGCAGCGCCTTTGCCACCGTATTCAGCTTATATTTTGAAAGAGTGGGAAGAAGGATCCGGGCCAGAGCCACAGTATCTACATACACAAACTTCCGGTCGATCTGCTGGTTTCTGCAGTTCTGCTCTATAAATCCCACGTCAAACCCCGCATTGTGGGCGACCAGGATCCCGTCTCCCACAAACTCCAGAAACTGAGGGAGAACTGACTCGATCGTGGGGGAATCCATGACCATCTCGTCGGTAATACTGGTCAGCTTCGTGATTTCAAAAGGGATCGGACGTTCCGGGTTTACAAAAGTGCTGAACCGGTCTGTAATCTTTCCGTTTTCCACCTTCACCGCGCCAATCTCAATGATCCGGTCACGGATGGAACTGAATCCGGTCGTCTCGATATCAAAGACAATATAGGTATCGTCCAGCGACTCCTTGTCTGCGTTCACTGCAATCTCAGAAAGATCGTCCACCACATATCCCTCCACGCCGTAAATGACCTTGAAAGGATCATCCTTGTCCAGAGTTTCAATATAGTGGTTTGCGTCAGGAAAAGCCTGTGCAACTCCGTGATCCGTGATGGCGATCGCCGGATGCCCCCAGTCGTGGGCCCGCTTTACGATATCCCTTACCTCGGACACTCCGTCCATATCACTCATCTTCGTGTGGCAGTGCAGTTCCACACGCTTGATGGGACTTAAATCCTTTCTGGGTACTGTAAAATCGCCGATCTTCTTAATTCCTGTCACTGACCCGATGGTAAGCTCTCCGTCGAATTTATCAATAGTCGTCACACCTTTGATCTTGACAAAGGCCCCCTTCTTCAGTTCTCCGACGATCTCCGGGAGCTGATCGTTTCTGGTAAACATTTTCACGGTAATGGTATCGGTAAAATCTGTCACAGAAAACATGATTATCGTCTTTTCATTTCTGATCTCTCTTGTATCAAAGCTGATAATTTTCCCATGAACAGTAACCTCGCCCATCTCAGAGACGATCTGCTCCAGAGGCATGGTCTCATCGTCAAAGTTTCTTCCATAGATCAGATTCGGATCATCCCCTGTCTTAACCGGGCGATAGAAATCTTTCTTTTTAAACTCTTTTTTGCGTCCGCCCCGCCGGCCGGACTCGCCGGCGCTGCTTCTTCCCGCAGCCGAAGAAGAATGAGAGACACCGTTTTTGGCAGAGACAGACTTCCCGCCGGCTGCCTGTCCATCTGCTTTTTCTGCAGCCGTCTCTTTCACATCTAATCCTTCATCTGCCGCTGCGTTCTTCCGGCTGTACCCGCTTCTCTCAAAAATCGCATTGATTTCCTGCTGCATCCGCTGTTCGTCATATTCCCTGCTGCCGCTCTCATCATTTTTCCGATAAGAGATATGAAACGACACGTCCGTCTGAAACCGCTGATGAAACACCTTCTCCAGATAATGCAGGATTTCCTCTCTCCTGCCCTCAGATACAATGGTGTCCAGAAGTTCCAGGCAGATAACCCCGTCGTCTCCGCAGCGGATCTGTGCATGCGCAAACATACTGGATGCCAGAATACTTGTCTCTTTCAGCTCTTCGATCATGCTGTCCCTGTATTCGTGCAGCAGCGCAGCCGGGGTATACTGCCCCGAAAGCGCATATTTCTCTATGATCTCCACATTGATATGCGTTCCCGAAAAAAGCTGTTCCTCAATCCGGCGTTCCATCTGACGGATCTGCTTTTTCTGAATAAGATGCCGGCTCAGAATATGTACACGAAGAAAATCACGGCTGGAATTCGTCGTGATCTTCTGAACCTCAACATCTGCAAAAAGGATCCTGATATCCTCCTCTGCCTTCAATGTGGGAAATACATTAAAAAAAATCTTTTTCTCAGCTACCTGTTCCAATTCAACAACTCCTGACGCAATGTACTGAGGAGTTCCTCCTCCTTTACCTTCTTAACGATCTGGCCCTTTTTGATCAGAAGGCCTTCGCCGATGCCGCCTGCTATACCGATATCCGCTTCCTTTGCCTCTCCGGGGCCGTTGACCGCACATCCCATGACAGCCACCTTGATATCCAGCGGGATATCCTCCACCATCTTCTCGACCTGCTCTGCCAGCCCGATCAGGTCGATCTTTGTCCGTCCGCAGGTAGGACAGGACACGACCTCGATTCCGCCTTTTCTAAGCCCCAGCGTTTTGAGGATCAGCTTCGCCGTGCGGATTTCCTCCACCGGATCCCCGGTCAGGGATACACGGATCGTATCACCTATCCCCTCGTGAAGGATGATCCCCAGACCGACAGAAGATTTCACATTTCCAGAATAGACGGTCCCCGATTCAGTAATGCCGACGTGGAGCGGATAGATACATTCCCTTGCGATCAGCTCATGGGCCTTTACGCACATCAGCACATCCGAAGACTTGATGCTCACGACCAGGTTGTCATAGCCCATTTCTTCGATCATATGTACCTTGTCCATCGCGCTCTCCACGATTCCCTCTGCCGTCACTCCGCCGTATTTTTCCAGCAGGTGTTTCTCCAGCGAGCCGCTGTTGACGCCCACGCGGATGGGGATCTGCCGCTCTTTTGCCCTGTCCACCACCGCTTTGACCCGCTCGGCAGAACCGATATTTCCCGGATTGATCCGGATCTTGTCAGCGCCGTTTTCGATCGCTGCAATGGCAAGGCGGAAATCAAAGTGGATATCTGCAACAAGGGGGATATGGATCCGCTTTTTTATCTCCCGGAGAGCCTCTGCCGCCTCCATAGTCGGAACCGCGCAGCGGATGATCTCACAGCCCGCAGCCTCCAGCCGGAGGATCTGATCCACAGTCCCGTTCACGTCTTCCGTCTTCGTATTTGTCATGGACTGGATCGCCACAGGGTTTCCGCCCCCGATCTTAACGTTTCCGACCGACACCTGTTTCGTCTGATTCCTGTACATTTTCTTTCTCCTTTTCCTGCTGTTTAACAACAGAAGAGTCCCGCAGCCGGAACTCTTCTCAAAACCTTTTATTCACGCTCAAATACTATCTGATCTCCGTATTCCCGTTCTGTAAGAGTCAGAGTGTCTTTATCAATACTATACCCGTATGTCCCTTCAAACGCTTCCCCTGATCCTCCATCTGCTGAAGAATCAGCCGCATCTGCAGTTCCCTGTGCGGAGCCGCCGCTCAGCTGAACCGTAAATGTCTTATTCTTCTTATCCACACTTCCGTCCAGGGTGAAAGACTCCCCACCGTTCAACTGGGTGACCACTACACTGTCATCCCCGCGGACATCCATACGGATTCCTTCATCCTCGCTCATCCAAACTCCTTCCAGAGGATTGTCGGTGAAAAGTTTTACAACAAAAAACGCAGCAATGATAATGATGAGAACGGACGATACCGTCATCACTGTTCTCCAGGCTGTATTTCTCTTTTCCTCACTGTTCTTAAAAATCATAGAATACTTCCCTTCTCACTTGCTATGTTCATTATAGCGGATTCTGCCGGACACTGTCAACGTTCCAAAAAGATTCCGCCTGTAGAAAAGGGGCAGCAGATAACCGCGCTAAAGTGCTTTTTTCAGGAAATCAAAAAGAGCGGCCATCTCCTCTTTCGTACCTATGGTAATTCTCAGATGATCCCGGATCCGTTCCGTGTTCCAGTGTCTCACATAGATATTGTGAGCCTTCAATTCTTCAAAAAGCTTCTGGGCGTCACACTTTGGATGCCTTGCAAAAATAAAGTTTGCTTTTGGCTCCGGGAAAACAAATCCCAGCCTGCCAAGTTCGTCTTTTGCCCACTCTCTCGTTTTAACTATCATACGGATCTTCTCTTTGAAATATTCCTCATCCTTCACAGCCGCAGCGCCGCACAAAAGGGCGGGCTGGTTCATGGTGTAGGAATTGAAGGAATACTTCACGTTGCTCAGGCACCGGATCAGCTCTGGATTAGATACCGCGTAACCGATCCGCATTCCCGCCATGCTTCGGGACTTGGAAAAGGTCTGTACGACGATCAGATTGTCATATTTTCCGATCAGTTCCATTGCCGATCTGCCGGCAAAGTCTATATAAGCCTCGTCCACGATAACAATAGAATCCCGGTTGTGCTCCAGGATGTCCTCAACAAAATCCAGTTCCTCATAGACCGCAGTAGGAGCATTCGGGTTAGGGAAAATAATCCCTCCGTTTTCTCGGTAATAATCCTCCCGGACGATCCGAAAATCCTCATCCAGTTTCGGGCACTCATAGGGAATTCTGTAAAGCTGCGCCCATACTTTATAAAACGAGTAGGTGATATCCGGGAACAGGATTGGTTTCTCAGAGTTAAAAAATGTCAGAAAGCACAGCGAGATCACATCGTCCGACCCCACTCCCACAAAAACCTGATCTTTCTCCACTCCGTAATATTCCGCCAGCGCCTCTGTCAGGGCCGACGCCTCGGGATCCGGATAAAGGCGCAGTGCATCCGCATCCGCATTTCTGAGCGCCTCTGCCACACGCGGGGAAGGGGGATATGGATTTTCATTTGTATTCAGTTTGACCACCTTGTGCCTGGGCTGTTCCCCCGGGACATACGGCTCGGCTTGGCGGATACTTTTTAATAATTCATTTCTCACTGTCATGGCTTATTCTCTCACTTATACTCTTCTGCAAGCTGTCCGAACTTCGGCAGGGAATTTACGATCGTCTCATAGGATACGCAGTATGCGATCCTCACATATCCCGGACATCCGAAGGAACTTCCCGGCACGATCAGGATATTATATTTCTTCGCCGCCGCGCAGAATGCTTTCTCGTCCGCCACCGGAGATTTTACAAACAGGTAGAAAGCCCCTTCCGGCTTGATGCACTCAAAGCCAAGCTCTTTAAGTCCATTATACAGTGTCTCCCGGTTCCGGTTATAAAATGAGATATCTGTCTTCTCGTTCAGACAGGCTTTTACAACCTTCTGCTGAAGGGTAGGCGCGTTGACAAATCCAAGGATACGGGTGGCCACATTCGCCGCCGCAATGAGATTTTCACTGTCCGCCGCCTCGTCCGGGATCACAAGATAACCGATCCGCTCCCCGGGGAGGGAAAGGGATTTGCTGTAGGAGTACCCTACTACTGTGTTGGCATAGTATTTTGTCAGGTACGGAACGTCCACCCCATCGTAGGCCAGTTCCCGGTAAGGCTCGTCGGAGATCAGGTAAATATCCGTGCCGTATTCTTTCTGCTTTGCCTCCATGACGGCGGCCATCTTTCTGATTGTCTCCTCCGAGTAGACCACGCCGGTCGGATTGTTCGGCGTATTTACGATCACTGCCTTTGTCCGGGGCGTGATCTTTGCTTCAAACTCGTCCAGCTTTGGCTGAAATGTTTCTGTGTCCGGGGATATCTCAACCAGCACTCCGTCATAATTGTCTGTGTAGCTGCGGTATTCTCCAAAATAAGGGGCAAACACAACCACCTCATCGCCAGGATTGAGAAGAGACTTCAGTATTACGTTCAGTCCTCCGGCTGCTCCAACTGTCATAGTAATATTGTGCGCTGAAAAGGCAGTGCCAAACCTTTCATTTAAGGACTGCGCCACCGCATTTCTCACGTCCTCATATCCTGCATTGCTGTTTGTGTAGCCGTGAAGGACAACCGGATCTTCCTCGTCCAGGACGTCCATGATCGCTTTCTTTACACTTTCCGGAGCCGGAACATTCGGATTGCCAAGACTGAAATCATAGACATTTTCCGCGCCGTACTGCTGCGCCAGGCGGTTTCCTTCCTCAAACATTGCGCGGATCGCAGAACTGTTTGCCACCATGTTTTCCATTTTTTTTGAAATCATTGCACTCTCTCCTTTTCTCTTACTACGCCTTTTTCCACCAGAAATACAGGACGGTAGGAAAGTTTCGCCTTTCTTAAGCCCTCCGCTCCGGTATCTTCCTCCCGGTTCACATACTGATACTCCATGCACTCATGCTGCACGAACTGCTGATTGATCATAGGATAGGCGCCTTCCACATCGGGAAATGCTTTCTCAATATGGACCACAAAGGTATCCTCACAGAGCGGTTCCCCTACAGTGAAGGCCACGATCCTGCCCTCAGCCTTCAAAACGCCGCCTTTTAAGCCCAGTTCTTTATAAAGTCTGAGCGAGTTCAGCGTCACACACATTTCTGCATTCTTCTCTGGATCGTCGTCGCATCCGTTCTGGTTGCGCCACTTCAGAGCCATCTGGAAGCATTCTTCCTCGTTCTCCCCGCTGAGCGGCTCATAGGACCAGTTCGGATAAAGTGTTTTAAATTTATTGATATGGTTGCGCTTTCCATGAAGTTTTTTGCCCGCCAGAGTAGCCAGCTTCTCCGTCTCATAGACATAGTCGGCATAGTCTCTGTTATATTCAATCTCAAACCGGCCCGGATACCATCCCTCCAGTTGTTCAAAATGTTCCTTCGTTACATTGTACAGCCTGAAAGGTTCGCCTTTTGAGCGGCTGTACTCCATCAGATATTCCAGCGCCGCATGGACGTTTTCCGGATCTCCTGCCGGATAGGCGAAAGCCAGACCGTTGTCCTCACTGCGGAACACGACCGTATCCTCGATCACCGCATACTTTACCCGGTAATGCCGGGACCAGAGATATACATTTACAAACGTACGCTCGCAGCTTCTCCCCGGAGCCTTGCTGAAATAATACTCGATCTGCTCCTTATCTTCCAGTTCCGGCCGTTTAAATAATGGTTCTTCCATAACGCATCACCCCTCCATCTTAGCCAGTTTCGCAGTCTGATCTGCCGCGATCAGGCTGTCGATAATTTCATCCAGGTCTCCATTTAAGATGGAATCAAGCTTGTGCAGGGTCAGTTTGATCCTGTGGTCCGTCACACGTCCCTGGGGGAAGTTGTACGTCCGGATCTTTTCCGAGCGGTCCCCGGTACCGATCTGGCTTCTTCTCGCCTCAGCCTCCGACGCCTGCTGTTTCTCAAGCTCCAGATCATACAGCTTGGAGCGCAGGAGGCGGAATGCCTTCTCCTTATTCTGAAGCTGAGACTTCTCTGTCTGGCTGTAGATCACAATTCCGGTAGGGAAATGGGTCAGACGCACTGCCGAGTCTGTCGTATTGACGCACTGCCCGCCGTTTCCAGAAGCACGCATAACGTCGATACGGATATCCTTTTCATCGATCACCACATCCACATCCTCTGCCTCGGGCATGATGGCGACTGTGATCGTTGAAGTATGGATCCTTCCTCCGCTTTCTGTCTCCGGCACACGCTGTACGCGGTGGACGCCGCTCTCGTATTTCAGTCTGGAATAGGCCCCCTGCCCGGATATCATAAACACGCACTCCTTAAAACCGCCTATTCCGTTCTCATTTAAAGAGATCATCTCTGTCTTCCACCCGCGGGTGTCCGCATAGTGGACATACATCCTGTAAATCTCCGCCGCAAAAAGAGCCGCCTCATCTCCGCCGGCTCCGGCGCGGACTTCCACGATGACATTTTTCTCGTCGTTCGGGTCTTTCGGAAGAAGCAGGATCTTCAGCTCCTGTTCCAGCTCCTCCACTCTTTTTCTGGAATCGCTGAGTTCCTCCTTGGCCAGTTCCCGCATCTCCTCATCGGATTCATCCTCCAGAAGGAGCAGGCTGTCCTCGATATTTTGTTTGCATTTTTTATACTCCTGATAAGCTTCCACGATCGGAGCCAGATCACTCTGCTCCTTCATCAGCTTTCTGAAACGTTCGGGATCGTTTGCCACATCCGGCTCCTGGAGCTCGCCCATGAGTTCTTCGTAGCGGATCACCAAATCATCTAATCTGTCAAACATCTCTATCTATCCTTTCCATTCGTTATCATATCTGCCGGAAACCACGCGGTCAAGCCCCGCCAGGTCTTTTCGGACCCGGATATCAGAAAAGCCCGCTGTTTCCATAAGTTCCTTGACATCCCGGGCCTGGTCGTATCCGATCTCAAAGATCAGCAGGCCTCCCTTTTTCAGGTGCTGTCTGCTCTCCTTCACGATTCGCCGGTAAAAATACAGACCGTCCTCTTTTCCGTCCAGCGCGCACACAGGATCATGCAGTCTGACCTCCTCCTGCAGCCGGGCAATCTCAGCGGTCCTGATATAAGGCGGGTTAGAAACGATCAGCCCGAAGGATCCGCAGACCGGCTCAAACAGGCTGCCCTGTACGAATGTCGCGTCTACCTGGTGTGCGGCTGCATTTGTCTCTGCAACGGCCAGGGCTTTTTCCGAGATATCTGCTCCCGTCCCCTCCACACAGGGGACAGCCTGTCCCTTTCCGGCGGATATGCCTTTTTTCTGCAGATAATACAGCAGACTGATGAGAATACAGCCGGAACCGGTACACAGATCCAACACGCGGAATCTGCCTTCCTCTGCCGGAACTGCCCATTTCCAAAACAGTTCCAGGGCGGTCTCGACGAGTGTTTCCGTATCCTGCCTGGGGATCAGGACATCTTCATTGACCCGGAAAGACAGTCCCATAAATTCCTGTTCTCCGGTCAGGTGCTGAAGAGGGATATGCGCCGCCCGCTTTCTGATCAGCGCCATATACTCCCTGTACTGTCCATCCTCCAGCTTCTTTCCGGGTTCGGCAAAATAAACCGCCCTGTCCACTCCGGTCACATATTCCAGAAGATACCAGGCATCCAGCGCCGCATCCTGGATTTTCGACCGCTCCAGCACATCTTTTCCGGCTTCATAAGCCTCCTTAAGCGTCATAGGTTTTCCCTCTGCCATGTTTTCCAGTCAAACACCTCTTCCACCGCACGGATGCCCACCTCGATCATAGAGTCGTCCGGCTCCTTTGTCGTCATGTTCTGCACCCACATACCCGGTTTGCTCAGCAGATTGACAACAGGATTTTCACTGTTTCCGGCCAGACGGATGATCTCGTAAGACACCCCGGCGATCAGAGGAAACAGGGCGATCCGAAAGACCACCCGCAGAACCGGAGAGTCTGTGACAATAAAAAAGCAAAAGATAATACTCACGATCATTACAAAGAAAAGAAAACTTGTGCCGCATCTTTTGTGCTGCTTTGAGCTTTTTCTCACATTCTCCACATTCAGCTCCAGTCCGTGCTCGATGCAGTTGATACATTTGTGCTCCGCCCCGTGATACATAAAAGTTCTCTTAATGTCCTTTGTCCGGGAGATAAGCAGGATATAAAGCAGGAAAATGACAACCCGGATCACTCCCTCAAATATGGTCATAACCGCCCTGGAAGAAGTATAATTTTCCACAATGCGGCTCAGATAATAGGGCAGCACCATAAATATGGCAACTGCAAGGACAACGGCAACGACCACCGTCGCATTCATCAGGAGTTTCTCCTGCTTTTCCCTTTTTGCCGCCTCCTCCTCGGTGAGGATCTCCTCTTCTTCCTCTTCAAAAAAACTTGCCGAATACGTCAGCGTCCGCATCCCCAGTACAAGGGAGTCCACGAAATTAAAGATTCCCCGGATAAACGGGATCTTAAGCGGCGTCTTCCACGGGATCACGCTTTTGTAGTCTTTGACGTCCACCGCGATCTCTCCGTCCGGTCTGCGCACCGCCACAGAGTACTTCGGACCATTTCGCATCATGATCCCTTCCAGCACTGCCTGTCCGCCTATGTTCGATGATTTCATAGTGCCTCCTGTCTTTAAAACAACAAAGAGGCTGAGATGATCTCACCTCAGCCTGCAACGTATCATTTTTATTTAATACCATATTTCTTGTTGAACTTGTCAACACGGCCGCGAGCCTGAGCTGCTTTCTGCTGACCTGTATAGAACGGATGGCATTTGGAACAGATTTCCACGTGGATATTTTCCTTTGTAGAACCTGTCGTAAATGTGTTGCCGCAGTTGCAGGTCACTGTTGCCTGATGATATTCCGGATGGATTCCTTCGCGCATGATTTTCACCTCTCTATTTTAAAATACTTATTTTTCTCTATAAACAGCTTTTAAATTGTATCACAGGATATTATCTTTTGCAACTGTTTTTTATATAAACTTCTGACGGATCACCTGGCGCACCAGTTCACTGTTGGACTTCGTGTGGGTAAACATATTTAGAAGATTATCCACGGCTTCCTCCGCTTTCATGCCGTTCATGGCTCTGCGGATAATGTAGGCCGCTTCCTGCTCCTCTTTGGACAGCAGCAGATCTTCCCGCCTTGTGCCTGACTTCGGTATATCAATGGCCGGGAACATCCTCTTTTCCTGGAGCTTGCGGTCCAGCATGAGCTCCATGTTTCCGGTTCCCTTAAATTCCTCATATACCACATCGTCCATCTTGCTCCCCGTCTCCACAAGAGCCGTTGCAAGGATGGTAAGGCTTCCGCCCTCGCGCATATTTCTGGCCGCTCCGAAAAACCGTTTTGGCATATACAGGGCAGCCGGATCCAGTCCGCCGGAAAGCGTCCTGCCCGAAGGGGGAACCGTAAGGTTGTATGCTCTTGCCAGCCTGGTAATGCTGTCCAGGAGGATCATAACGTCTTTCCCGTGCTCCACGAGACGCTTTGCCCTTGCGATCACCATCTCGGACACACGCTTATGGTGCTCCGGCAGCTCGTCAAATGTTGAGTAGATCACTTCCACATTGGGGCCTGCAATAGCTTCCCGGATATCAGTCACTTCCTCCGGCCGCTCATCAATGAGAAGGATCAAAAGGTGCATATCCGGCTCCGTCTTCTGGACGGAAAGCGCTGCTTCCTTTAAAAGAGTCGTCTTTCCGGCTTTCGGCGGAGAAACGATCATTCCCCTCTGCCCCTTGCCGATGGGGGAGACCAGATCCACGATCCGCATGGCAGTAGAGCTGCCCGGTGTCTCAAGGCGAATTCTCTGGTTCGGAAAGATCGGGGTCAGTTCCTCAAAATTTTTCCGCTTCATAGCCTCCGCCGGGCGGAGTCCGTTGATCGTAGATACATATAGAAGAGCGCTGAACTTTTCGCCCTGTGTCTTGACCCTCGTATTTCCAGTCAGGATATCTCCTGTCTTCAGCCCAAATCTCCGGATCTGTGAGGGAGATACATACACATCATTCTCGCCCGGAAGATAATTTTCACTGCGGATAAAGCCGTACCCGTCCTGAAGCACTTCAAGGATGCCGTTTGCCTGATGTCCGCTGTCCAGCATCTCAATATCCGTCTCCTCTTTTTTCTCCCGCATCTCTTCTTTTACTTCTTCTTTCGCCTCCGCGCTGGCCGCTTTCTGCCGCTCCTGCTCGTCCAGCGCAAGCATGGCTTCGATCAGTTCCCCCTTTTTCAGCGTAGATATTCCGCGCATATTTCTTGCCTTGGCCAGTTCTTTCAGTGTGGCAAGGGGGAGGGACTCATACTTTTCTCTTGTCATATCATTTTTCCTTTCCTGTTTGATCATACTGCTCATTCCTGTCTGCTCTTTCCTATTCTTTTTTAATCGTACTTCACTGGTATTTTTTGATAAATGCTCCGGGAATCTTCGTCTGAACTGACGTAAATCGAAATCTCGCATTACATAAACGGATGCGGTTCTGCCCTTTACTGCCTGAAACAAAAGCGGCATCTCCGATCTGATATATATTCCGATTATACAGACCCTCCCCGCACTTGTCAAGTTTGAATGAGAGTGTTATGATAGGCGTATGTAAAAAAGATAACTGCAGCGAGGGTCTGATTTGGGTGAAAGGAAACGCTGGGGCGAACAGAGATATCGTTCTCTCGACTACGAATTAAAGGAAACATTTGGTGAAAAAATATATAAGATCACGCTGAACGGCGGTATGACCTGTCCCAACCGGGACGGCCGGTGCGGCTTCGGCGGATGTATCTTTTGCAGTGCAAAAGGATCCGGAGATTTTGCGGGCTCTCCTTCTCTTTCTATTGAAGAGCAGCTTGCACGCGGGAAAGAGGCTTTGTCAAAAAAGCGGCCTGTCCGCTCGTATATCGCCTATTTCCAGGCATTTACGAACACCTATGCCCCGGTGGATTATCTGGAAGATATATTCATCCGTGCTATCCAAGACCCGGACGTCAAAGTTCTTTCTGTGGCCACACGGCCAGACTGTCTTGGAGAAGATGTCCTGTCTCTTCTGGAACGCCTGAACCGGATCAAGCCTGTGTGGGTGGAACTGGGCCTTCAGACCATCCATCCCCGGACGGCAGAGTACATCCGCAGAGGCTATCCTCTGGAGGTGTTCGACCGGGCTGTATCTGATCTGCGCAGAGCCGGCATCCGGGTAATCGTACATATTATTTTATTCCTTCCGGGTGAAAATGAAGATATGATGATGGAGACCATTGACTATCTGAACCGGACTGACATCCAGGGGATCAAGCTGCAGCTTCTGCATATTCTTCAGGGAACTGATCTCGCTGCGGATTATGCAAAATCCCCTTTCTACACTCCGGATATGGAGACCTACATCCGGGTGCTTGGCAGATGCATTTCCCGGCTCCGTCCCGATATTTCTGTACACCGGCTCACGGGAGACGGGCCGAAGGATCTTCTGATCGCCCCTCTGTGGACAGGCGCAAAACGCACCGTGCTGAACCGCATACAACAGTACCTGAAAGAAAATGACATATGGCAGGGAAAGGAGTACTATGGCTGAGACATATACATTATATAAACTGATCGTACTATACATGCTCGACAAGGTGGATTTTCCCCTTACCACATCACAAATTTCAGAATTTATACTGGACAAGGGGTATACGTCCTACTTCCGGCTCCAGGAAACACTCTCTGAACTGGCCGGTTCCGGGCTTCTAGAAGTGGAAACGACCCACAACCGGACACTCTATCACCTGACAGAAAGCGGCGCTGAGACAATCCATTTTTTTGCGAGAAAGATATCTCCCGCCATACAAAAAGATATTGATGAGTTTCTTCGGGAAAAACAGTATGATCTGAAAGAAGAAGCTGCCGTAAAGTCCGACTATTATCTGAACACAAACCGGGAGTATGAAGTCCGCTGCCAGATCGTGGAGAACGGCTACAGTCTGATCGACCTGAAACTCACCGTCCCCACGGAGAAAGAAGCCGAGGCCATTGCAGGCCGCTGGAGCCGGCAGAGCCAGGAAATCTACACATTACTGCTCTCGAAGCTTCTTTAGATAGTCTTTTATCTGTTTTTCATATCCCAGATCGCCGGGTTCGTAGAACCTGGCGTCTTTTATCTCATCTGGAAGATACTGCTGTCTGACGTAATGGCCCGGATAATCATGGGCATATTTATATCCTGTTCCATGGCCCAGGTCTTTCGCCCCTTTATAATGTGCGTCCCGCAGATGCACCGGAACCGTTGTATGATACTGCTGTACCGCCTGCTGAGCGGCAGTAATGGCATTAACCGCAGAATTGCTTTTTGGCGCAGACGCCACATAGGTCACCGCCTGGGACAGGATGATCCCCGACTCCGGCATGCCGATCCTCTCCACCGCCTGCGCCGCTGACACAGCCACGGTAAGAGCCATGGGATCTGCATTTCCCACATCCTCGGAAGCGCAGATCATGATGCGTCTGGCGATAAACTTGATGTCCTCCCCCGCATAGAGCATTTTTGCCAGGTAATATACAGCGGCATCTGGATCTGATCCGCGCATACTCTTGATAAATGCGGAGATAATGTCGTAGTGGTTGTCCCCTCTCTTATCATAATTTACTGCACGTTTCTGAATACACTCTGACGCCACTGCCAGAG
This sequence comes from Candidatus Mediterraneibacter avicola, assembly GCA_019115385.1. Classification (GTDB taxonomy): domain Bacteria; phylum Bacillota; class Clostridia; order Lachnospirales; family Lachnospiraceae; genus Mediterraneibacter; species Mediterraneibacter avicola. Next base: position 140,592 of record DXDR01000075.1, read on the forward strand.
TAATATGGATCACGCCGTCTGCCGACCGTTCTGTGGTAAGCACTCCAAGTTCCACTGCATTGAGCGCTGTCCTTGCGTCCCCGCCGGAAAGATCTGCCAGGAAGTCCAGCGCCTCTTCATCTATTTCCGCATGGAAACTGCCCATTCCCCTGTCCGTATCCGAAACCGCGCGCCGGATCAGTTCCCTGATTTCTTCTTTCGTCAGCGGCTTCAGTTCAAAAATACTGGATCGCGACAAAAGCGCCTGATTTACCTCAAAATACGGATTTTCTGTGGTAGCGCCAATCAGTATCACCGTTCCGTCCTCCACAAAGGGGAGCAGATAGTCCTGCTGACCTTTGTTGAACCGGTGGATTTCGTCTATAAACAATATCGTCTTCCGCCCGTACATGCCCTTCAGATCTTTGGCTTCCCGGATCACTTCTTCCATATCTTTCTTGCCTGCGGAGGTTGCATTAATCTGTTTAAACTCTGCGCTGGTTGTATTGGCGATGACCTTTGCCAGCGTAGTCTTTCCGGTACCCGGCGGTCCGTAAAAAATAACAGAGCTTAATTTATCCGCTTTAATGGCTCTGTAAAGGAGTTTGTCTTTTCCAATAATATGCTGCTGTCCCACTACCTGATCCAGAGACACAGGGCGCATCCGCGATGCAAGCGGAGCCTCTTTCTCCTGCGCTGTCTCTCTCATGTAATCAAACAAATCCATGTTTATTCCTCCTGCGTACTCTGCTTTACTTCTGCTTTTCATTGATGCCTGACAGTTCCCGGATCACTTCTCCCGCCATCAAGAGCCCTGCCACGGGAGGAACAAATGAAACACTTCCCGGTACGGGGCGCCCTGTCTGCCTTTTCTCTGTTCCCATTCTTTCCGGATCTGCATTTTCATCCGCGGAAGGCGCAGATTTTTGGATCTCTTTGACAGATATGGGCTTTTCTCTGGAATACACGACCCGCAGGCCGGGGATTCCCCGGTTCTTCAGTTCTCTGCGCATCACTCTGCACAGCGGGCACACGCTGGTCTCATAAATGTCCGCGATTTCAAAAAGTTCCGGGTGCAGCTTGTTGCCGGTACCCATGCTGCTGATAATAGAAATATTTCTGCGCCATGCCAGTTCGGCAAGCGCGATCTTTGTGCTGACCGTGTCAATGGCATCTATAATATAGTCCACCGGCTTCTCAAAAAACTGTTCCAGATTATCCGGCAGAGCAAATGTCTCCCATACTTCCACCTGGATTCCGGGATCGATATCTTCAATCCGTTTTTTCATCACTTCTGTCTTATACTGTCCGACCGTACTGTGATATGCAATGGACTGCCGGTTAATATTCGTAGTGGACACCCTGTCATTATCAATCAGGACCAGCCGTCCCACACCGCTTCTGGCCAGCGCCTCAATACAGTTGGAACCCACGCCGCCCACGCCGAATACTGCTGCTGTGGAACCTTTAAGCCGCTGAAGGCCTTCCCTTCCCAGAATCATCTCTGTCCTTGTATGCTGATTTATCATATCTTATCGTTTCCTTTCTGACCGGTTGGGCATCAGTCTATCAGAAGCCGGTCCACTGTGACAAACTCATATCCTTCCTCCTGGAGAATATCTATAATACGCAGAGCTGCTTCCACTGAGCTTTCATAACAGTCATGCAAAAGAATAATATCATTTTCTTTTGTTTCCGTCACTACTCTCTGTACAATTTCATCTGCATTTTCTGTCGTCCAGTCCAGCGGATCCACCGTCCACTTTACATAAAGCTTATCAAGTTCTTCCTCCATGTCCTCCGGAAATGCTCCGAAAGGCGGCCTCACAAACTCTGTCTCTGCCCCTGTAATCTCCCTGACCAGCGCATCTGTCCTATTCAGTTCCTCATGCGCCTCCTCCCGGCTCATCTGTGAGAGATTCGCATGGCTGTATGTATGGTTCCCGACCTGGTGCCCCTCCTTGTACATCCTTTCTATGATCTCCCTGTTTCCTTCTTTTTCAATATTTTTCCCGATCACAAAAAAGGTCGCCTTCACGCCCCGCTCTTTCAGTCCGTCCAGAAGAGCCGGTGTACTGGCGGCATTCGGTCCGTCGTCAAATGTGATGGCAACCGCCGGACCAGGCCGATCGTCCTCAGTTCCCATTTCGCCCTCTTCCATTCCGCCTGTTTCCAGACTCTTTGTAGTTCCGGCATCCGTACTGTCTGAAATACTCTCATAAATATTTCTGTAATCCACTGCGCGCAGAGGGAAAAACAGCAAAACACAGAGAAAAGCCAGCGCCTGCATCTGATGTTTTACAGTTCTTTTTCCCTCTTTTCTCAAATCCGGCACAGAGCGCCACCTGCTTTCGATATTTCTACATCCTATGCTTTCCCCAAACAGTACATTCTCTTTTACATAAAATCCAAATTTAAGCATACTTGCGTGCTGCAATATAGGTATAGATAACATCAATGACTGCATCTGCAGTCAGGAGCCCCAGAGACCATATTACACACGCTGTTCCTTTTGTCTGCAGACTGACGATTATTATGCAGACTCCGGCTATGATAAAGCTTATTCCCCCGAATTTCTGGCTTTTTTTCCAGGTCACTTCATTTTTCATACTCCATTTGGTTCTAAGTCCGATCATTGAGTTTCTTTTCAGTCCCGGCATAAGAATACCGCATAATATTATCACAGCGCCCAGATAGCAGAACACAAGACCGGTAATATCAACAGGCATATCCGAAAGATTACTGATCTGTCTGAAATCTGCATACAGAAAATAAACTGTCATCAGGTTGAACAAAAGCAGAACAGCCATTCCGATGATAACTGCTGCTTTTTCATTGTTTTCCCTCTCTTTCCCGGCGGCGCTTTTTGCCACAGCTGTCATAATGGCACCGCAGATCAATGTCTCTGCCGGAAAGATAAGTGTTTCATATTTGCTTCCCCAGCGGGTCACCTGATTGTCCGATCCGTAATGAGCGGGTATCCGGTCCGGCAGAAACAGCAGAGATATAACTGTAACTGCCAGCGGCAGAAACATCAGGATATAATACATATAACGCATGATTTTCTTATTAACCATCTTCATTGCTGCTTTCTCCATCTCCTTATTCAAATCTGTGCGGCGTTTCTATTTATAATGAGAAATTGTCATAATCACCGGAAGCGCCAAAAGGCAGATTCCGGGATTGTAAGCGGTCGCCAAGGTCTCTGGCAAGCCCGGACTTTGGCTTGTCGTCCGGCAAATGCCTGCTCGAGGGAGCACGGCAGTCACCTGCCGGGCTTATCGCACAAAAAAATCAGGCAGTATTAAAAACTAATATACTGCCTGAATCTTACACCTCTTACTATCTGCCGTCAATTATTTTTTTGAATCAAGATATGCCTTTCTTCCTTCTTCATAAAGGTTGTTTCCTTCACTGTCGATAATGACAACAACCGGCATATCCTCTACATAAAGTTTTCTGAGAGCCTCTGCGCCCAGATCTTCAAAGGCGATAAGTTCTGCCTTTTTAATACATTTTGCAAGAAGCGCTCCGGCGCCTCCGATGGCTCCGAAGTACACGCCGCTGTATTTTTTCATGGCATCCACAACTTCGGGAAGACGGGCGCCTTTTCCGATCATGCCGCGGGCTCCCACAGACATCATGGTCGGCGCATATGCATCCATACGTCCGCTGGTAGTGGGGCCTGCACTTCCGATCACCTGTCCCGGTTTCGCCGGTGTCGGTCCTACATAGTAGATCGTCGCATCCTTCGGATCAAAGGGGATGTCCTCCCCCTTTGCCAGTGCCTCACACATTCTCTTGTGTCCGGCATCACGGGAAGTATAGATCGTTCCTGTAAGAAGCAGCTGATCTCCTGCGTGGAGTGTCTTAGCAAGTTCCTCTGTGAGTGGTAATGTAATCTTTCTTGCCATTTATATCACCTCCGATTTGTGGCGTGTCACATGACAGTTGATATTTACTGCACAGGGCATTCCTGCAATATGAGTGGGCAGCGTCTCGATGTTCAGGCCGATCGCTGTTGTCTTTCCGCCGAATCCCTGAGGTCCGATCCCCAGTTCATTGATCTTTTCAAGCATCTCTTTTTCAAGGTCAGCGTAGAACGGATCCGGATTGGAAGAATCCAGAGGACGCATCAGCGCCTTCTTTGCCAGAAGCGCGCATTTGTCAAATGTTCCGCCGATACCGACGCCGACTACCATAGGCGGACACGGGTTCGGGCCTGCAGTCTCCACTGCCTCGATGATAAAGTCCTTGATGCCCTGAAGACCTGCTGACGGCTTGAACATACGGATCTGGCTCATATTCTCGCTGCCGAATCCTTTCGGCCCTACTGTGATCTTGATGTTCTCGCCCGGCACGATCTCCGTATAGAGCATTGCCGGAGTGTTATCTCCCGTATTTCCGCGGCGCACCGGATCCTTTACGACAGATTTGCGCAGATATCCGTTTGTATATCCGCGGCGCACGCCCTCGTCGACCGCCTCTCTGAGATCTCCTCCTACAAGATGTACATCCTGTCCGATCTCAAGAAATACACATGCCATGCCGGTATCCTGACAGATCGGCACGTTCTCATTGTCTGCGATCTCAAAGTTCTCGATAATATTGTCCAGGACACCCTGGGCAATATTGCCGTCTTCACATGCACGGCAGTCACGGATCGCACATTTCACGTCCTCCGGAAGATGATTGTTCGCCTCAATACAGAGTTTCTCGATCACATCCGTAAGTGTACTTACATTAATTTCACGCATGTAAATCAACTCCTTCCTTTTATTTTTTATAATATTCGCGGACTGCTTTAGCATCTCAGGCCTGTACAGCCCGCAGAACAGCAAAGCAGATCGTTCAGATCCACTTTGATTTTACAGGAAAATACCGATAAACTGGCAGCTCAGCACAACGAACACGAGAGCTACCGGATAAGTCGCCGCATATGCGGAGGCTACATCATCTGTACCAGTTACACGGATCAAAGTTCCAAGAGCCGGGGTACTTGTCATACCTCCGCAGATGGATCCCAATGTGTTAAACAGGCTCAGTTTCATCAGCTTCATTGCCACAAAATATCCGACAAGCATCGGAATCAGTGTGATGAGTGCGCCGTAAAGGAAAAGAACAACTCCCTGCTCTTTCAGGATTTCGATAAATCCTGCACCGGCCTCCACGCCGGCTCCGATAAGGAACAGCGCAAGACCAAACTCTCTTAAGCACTCCAGAACTGATTTCTCTACATGGAAACTGATCTTTCCCGCATGTCCGAAATGTCCCAGTATCAGACCTGCGATCAGCGGACCGCCTGAGGTTCCCAGCGAGAACTCTGCTCCGCCCGGAAGCGGAATTACGATCTTGGCCAGGATAATTCCAAGCGCGATGGCGAGTGCAAACGGGAAAAGCCCCATCTCATCCACAACAAACAGTTTGCTTTTCTTTTTCAGCTGGTCGTCTCCAACGTTCTGGGCAGCCTCGAATTTCGCGCGTTCTGCAGCCATGTCTGTTTTCAGAAGTTTCGGAACGAGCTGTACAAAAAGTACAACACCCACAACGCCAAACGGGTAGGCAATTCCATATCCGACAGACGCATTTGCAGACCCGGTAGCGTCAATCGCTGCCGCAAGCCCCGGCGTACTTGTCAGAGCTCCCGACATCATACCTACGCTGATATCTGACGGAACACCTGCGATCTCGATAATCGCAACTGTTGTCAGAGCTCCAACAACGATAATAATAAATCCCAGCAGGATATAGGATTTAGCATTGATCTTGAAATTACGGAAGAACTTCGGTCCTGCAATAAATCCTACAGAAGTTACGAAACAGATCAGACCCAGTTCCCTGACCAGATCAGGCACTTTAAATCCAAAATGTCCGAATACCAGAGCTACAAGAAGAACACCGGCTGTACCAAGCTCTACTCCGCGGATCTTAATACTTCCAACAAGATAGCCGATAAAAGCTACCATAAACACAACCATCAGTGTATTGCCGAGAACGCTGTCCTGAAACCATGCTAATATATCCATTCTTTTTTCTTACTCCCTTCTATCTCTCGTGTCTTGCATATTTCGGGAGCAGAAGCGGGGAAACATCTCCGGTATCAAGTCCGGCTTCCTTAAGTTCCTGCGCATATGCCTGTACATGATCAAGATTCATGTTTCCAAGCTCTACATTCTTCGCTTTCGCCGCTGCAGCCTTTCCTGCATTGCGTCCGAATACGATGATATCAAGCAGAGAATTGCCCATCAGACGGTTTCTTCCGTGGATTCCTCCGACAGCCTCACCTGCAACAAGCAGATTGTCGATCACTTTTGTGAATCCGTCTCCGCCGATCTCCAGACCACCGTTCTGATAGTGCAGCGTCGGGTATACGAGGATCGGAAGTTTTCTCATATCAATATCATATTTCATATACATACGGAGCATCGCAGGGATACGTTTCTCGATCGTTCCCTTTCCGCCGATCTCCTCGATCATCGGAGTGTCAAGCCATACGCCGCTTCCAAGGGGTGTATTCACGCCCTTGCCGCGTGCCGTACACTCGCGGATAATGCCTGATGCGGCCACGTCACGGGTCTCCAACGGATGCATGAACGCCTCGCCATCCACGTTGACAAGCTGTGCGCCTACGGAACGCACCTTCTCTGTCACGAGAGCGCCGAAGATCTGGGACGGATAAGCAACGCCCGTCGGATGATACTGGATCGTATCCTGATACAGGAGCGGAGCACCCATACGGTATCCGAGGATCAGTCCGTCTGCTGTCGCTCCGTAGTGGTTGGATGTGGGGAATCCCTGGTAATGCATGCGTCCCGCACCGCCTGTTGCGATGATGACTGTCTTAGCCTTTGCTACAAGATAGTCGTCTGTCTCCAGGTTCTGAAGCACAGCTCCTGCCACCTGTCCTCTGTCGTCTCTGATCAGCTCTACTGCTACTGTAAACTCCGCAACCGGGATCTGGCGGTTTAATACTTCGTCGCGCAGGGTACGCATGATCTCTGCTCCAGAGTAATCCTTGCAGGCATGCATTCTCTTTCTGGATGTTCCGCCGCCGTGTGTTGTGATCATACGGCCAGTCTCATCCTTGTCGAACATAACGCCCAGTTCATTCAGCCATTTGATCGCATCCGGCGCTTCCATAACAAGACGTCTTAAAAGCTCCGGTCTTGCTGCGAAGTGACCGCCGCCGAAAGCGTCCAGATAGTGCTGTACCGGAGAATCGTTCTCCTTATCCGCAGCCTGGATACCGCCTTCTGCCATCATAGTGTTGGCGTCGCCGATACGCAGTTTTGTCACGATCATAACGTTAGCGCCCGCCTCATGTGCCTCGATCGCAGCGGAAGCTCCCGCACCGCCGCCGCCGATGACGAGCACGTCCACATCATAGTCTACTTTGTTGATATCAACCTTTTCCGAGAGCAGACGGCTGTTAGAATGAAGCAGGTGTACCAGCTCCTTCGGCGCTTTCTGTCCCTTATTCGGTCCTACTTTGATCTCTGCAAATGCCTCTTCCCTGTAATCAGGATGGAATTCCTTAAGAAGGGCATCTTTCTCGTCCGCCGTCATACGTCTCGGCTCTACGCCCAGACGTGCTGCTCTGGTGGCCTCCACTTTTTTTACGGATTCCATCATTTCCGGTGTAAACATGGTCTTCCCTCCTTATTTCTCAATCTCTCTGTTGTTGTAAAGTTCCTGCATCTCTGTGATCGGCTTCTCCATGATCTGCTCGATCAGCTGGTCGTAATCGCCGTGATGGATCTCTTCCACACGCTCTGTCAGGTGCTTGGACTCAGGAGCGATATATTTTCCTGTCAGACGTCTTGCAAGGACTCCAACCATCGGGTGGGAGATTCCTGCCGGACATCTCACGGAACAGCATCCGCATCCGATACAGTCAAAGGATTCTTCCGCACACTTCTCGAAGTCGCCGCGCTGTGCGTAAGCGATGTACTGCATAACGTTCAGATCCTGGGTACATGCCTTTGTACATGCGTTGCAGCCAATGCAGCTGTAAATCTCCGGATACAGATCCATCATCACTCTCTGCTCCGGTTTGATATCTTCAATATCATATGTTCTCTTGTCTGTCGGGAAGAACGGAACGGTTGCCACATACATACCCTCTTCCACCTGTGTCTGACAGGCAAGGCATGTCTTCAGTTCATTTTTCCCTTTGATCCTGTATATCGTGGCACAGGCGCCGCAGAAGCCGTGACGGCAGCCGCATCCTCTTTTCAGTGTATATCCCGCATACTCCATAGCTGTCATGATCGTCAGGTCAGCCGGTACACTGTATTTCTTACCGAAAAAATATACATTTACCATTTTCTCCATGATATTTCTTCCTTTCCCTAGTATTCATTCGGCATCTCATCGATCTCATCGCAACGAAATACCGGGCCGTCTTTACATACATATTTTGATCCGATATTACATCTTCCGCACTTGCCGATTCCGCATTTCATACGGAGCTCCAGTGTGGTATACACCTGCTCTCTGGAGAATCCGAGTTCTTCCAGACCTGCAAGGGTAAATTTGATCATGATCGGCGGTCCGCAGATCAGAGCTGTTTTATTTACGTCAAATCCAAGCTCTTTCACATAATTGGGCACAAATCCCACATGTCCGTCCCAGCCTTCCTGCTCGCGGTCGATGGTCAGATGTACATGCACGTCCGGCGCGTTCATCCACACTTCCTGAATCTCTTTTAACTGGACCAGGTCGTCTGCGGAACGGGAACCATATACAATATCCACTGTTCCGTAGTCGCTGCGGTTATCCAGCACATAATTGATAACGGAACGCAGCGGAGCAAGTCCGATACCTCCGGCGATAAACAGAAGATCCTTTCCTTTCAGCTTATCCTCTACCGGGAAATGATTTCCATAGGGTCCGCGGACTGTGATCTCGTCTCCCACTTCCAGACTGTGCAGATAGTCGGTCAGCACACCGCACTTCTTAATGCTGAATTCCTGATATTCTTTGTTGGTCGGCGAAGAAGTAATTGAAAACATACCTTCGCTGATCCCCGGAGCACAGAGCATTGCGCACTGTCCCGGCATGTGCTCGAAGAGTTTTCCTCCTTCCGGAGCATTGACACGGAACGTCTTTACGTCCGGCGTCTCCTCCCGGATATCTGTGATCACGCCCACCTTCGGGATCAGAGTATCAAGAGTATAGTTCTTGTGACAGGTACACTCACTCATTACTGCTCACCTCCCTGTTTCTGAAATGCTTTTACCACTTTTACGATATTTAACGAAGCCGGACATTTCTCCACACATCTTCCGCATCCCACACAGGAATACATTCCGTCGTTGTTTGCCGGATAATAAACCAGCTTGTGCATAAATCTCTGACGGAATCTCTCCTTCTGAGACTTACGGTTATTTCCGTGAGCCATCATAGTGAAGTCAGAGTACATGCAGGAATCCCAGCAGCGGTATCTCTGTACGCCGTTCTTTCCGGCATCGTAATCTTTGATGTCATAGCACTGGCATGTAGGACATACAAACGTACATGTTCCGCAGGCAAGGCAGGGCTTATAAAGCTCATCCCAAAGCGGATCCTCGAACTTCTCCATCAGTACGTCTCCGTTCCAGCCTTCCAGTGAAAGGTGGCTGTAAGGCAGCTGCTCCACGATCCCGCGGATCGCTTCCTTCTCTTTTTTAACGATTTCTTCCGCCGCGCCATCCTCGGTAAGAAGGTCTTTCACCGCCTCTGTCAGCGCCTCTCCCTTTTCCGTGAGTGCCTTCCAGTACAGTTCGTCTCCGATCATCCATGTAGCAACGTCGGCTGCCGGCTCTGCCGCATCCACGCCGAACACCTTGCAGAAGCAGGTTTCTTCCGGCTCATGGCAGGCAAGAGCAACGATCGTTCCATGCTCTCTTCTTGCAGCGTAGAAGGTATCCAGCGGATCTACGAGGAAGACTCTGTCCAGCACTTCCACTCCCTTTACATCGCAGGCCTTCATTCCAAATACAACAAAATTCTGTTCTTTTAACGCCTCGGGCTCTACCTTGATCTTCTTGCCGTCCCTGATACAGGTATACAGGGTCTCACTCTGCGGGAAAAAGGCATCTTTCGGAGATTTTACGGTTTTTAATGTATCCAGGTCCACCTCTGCGTCCTCTGTCCACACGCCGAAATTCACTTTATCGGCGGTCTTCACGGGCAGATATAATTCCTGTTCTGCGGCAATCTTCTGAAATAATGCCGTCAGATTTTCTTTTGCGATCTTATACATACATTATCCCCTTTCTGCCACAATTCCCGGCTCTACATCCTCAAACTCATAATTAGTAAGAGGGGTTCTCGGCTCCAGATCCGCGCCTGCCTGATACTCTCCGTACAGTTCATTGATATCTTTGATGAACTTGCGGTTGAACAGATGAAGCGGGATCCCCTGCGGACATACTCGGCTGCACTCTCCGCAGTCCGTACATCTTCCTGCTACATGGAATGCACGGATAATGTGGAACATCTTCTCCTCAAAGGAGTCTACGTTCGCTTTCTGTGCGCTGTCAAATTTATTGCTGTCAAATACGCACTTGCGGCAGCTGCATGCCGGACATACGTTGCGGCATGCGTTGCAGCGGATGCATTTGCTCAGCTCTTTCTGGAAAAATGCGAATTTTTCTTCCGGGCTCATGGCCTCGATCTTCTCCACTTCTGCGAAGCGGTCCGCATCCTTCGTCTCTTTGGACTCTCCGATAACCTCGTCGAAGACCATGTGGTCCTTGCCCTTGCACACATGGCATCTCTCCAGCATAGCGTCAGCATATGCACAAGTCTTCTCTCCGTAGATCGTATCGATCGTCAGCGTCTCCGCCTCGTCTTCGATCTCTGCGCCGGAGATGCTCTTGATTCCCTTGATGCCCATTGCTTTGATCTTCTCAATGTCAAGCTTTCCTTTGCAGCCCACGCCGATAATGTATGCTTTTTCGCGGTCCACACGGTGCTCTTTCATCAGTTCCTGAAAACTGTATGTATCGCAGGGCTTCAGGCAGACAAGAGTTTTTCCTTCCAGTTTGGAAGCCTCGATCATATATTTGCTTAAGTTTGCTCCGCAGAATCCGTTGTATACGAAATCTGCAAAGTCTTCTTCTTTCTCAAAGTAAGCCGGTTCCGGATTGTAAGGCAGGTCCCCGGCTTTCCATCCGAGCACTCTTGCCACAGTTCCGTCGGCCAGAAGCTCTTTTGCGCGGTTGATTACTCGAGTCTGCGACTCTCGTTGTTGGGCAGTCGCCAGATGTGAGCTAGCTCCCGCCTGGCTCGTTGCCTCTACAAATTCCTGCATCTTAAATCCTCCAATCTTACGTTTTTGCCAAGAGATGTGATCTTGTCCACAAACTCATGCATGGTCTGGGAGAATTTCGCACCCTCAGCGGCAGATACCCACTCTACGCGGGTACGTCCGTTTTCCACTCCGATATAATCCAGCATGGAGAACAGAAGCGTCATACGTCTTCTTGCATAGAAGTTGCCGGATGTGTAGTGGCAGTCGCCGGGATGGCATCCGCACATGATCACACCGTCCGCTCCTCTCTCAAATGCTCTTAAGATGAACATCGGATTGACACGGCAGGAGCAGGGAACGCGGATGATCTTGACGTCCGCCGAATAGGACATACGGCTGCTTCCCGCCAGGTCTGCGCCCGCATAACTGCACCAGTTACAGCAGAACGCAACGATCTTTGGTCTGAATTCTTCATTCTTTTCTATCGACATATCGCATCCACCTCCGCTAAGATCTGTCTGTTAGAGAATCCCTGCAGGTCCATTGCTCCGGACGGACATGTTACAGTACATGCACCGCAGCCCTGACAAAGCGCGTCATTTACAATGGCAATACGCCTTGTCTCGCGGATTCCGTGATCGTTCACCTCTTTATCCTCATAAGTGATCGCTCCGTACGGGCAGACATTCGCGCACTGGGAACATCCGTTGCACAGAAGTTCATCGGAATGTGCCGTGCATGGATTGGTCAGCAGTTTATCTTTGGCAAGAAGCCCGATTGCCTTGACAGCAGCCGCTCCTGCCTGAGAAACCGTCTCCGGGATATCTTTCGGTCCCTGGCACACGCCGGAAAGGAAGATACCTGCTGTCGGTGATTCCACCGGACGCAGTTTTGCATGAGCCTCTGTAAGGAAGTTGTTTGTATCAATGCTGGCCGTCAGCATGGTAGCGATCTTTCTCACATCCGGGTTCGGCTCGATGGCAGCAGCAAGGACGACCATATCCGCCTCTTTTAAGATCTGTTTGTTATCGATCAGGTCTGCGCCCTGTACAAGCAGCTTTCCGTCCGGCTGCGGAATGACTTTTCCGACCTGTCCTTTGATGTAGTTTACACCGTAGTCTTCTACTGCTCTGCGGTAGAACTCGTCAAAGTTCTTGCCCGGTGTACGCACATCAATGTAGAATACCGTCACATTTGTATCCGGATATTTGTCGCGGATCAGCATTGCATGTTTTGCCGTATACATGCAGCAGACCTTGGAGCAGTAGCTCTTTCCTCTGTCGTCCGCACAGCGGCTTCCCACACACTGGATAAATACGATTTCCTTCGGTGCCTTTCCGTCGGACAGACGCTCCAGATGTCCGCCTGTCGGTCCGGCCGCGTTCATAATACGCTCCAGTTCCAGAGAGGTAATGACGTCTTTGCTCTGGCTGTACGCATACTCGTCATACTTGTCCAGCTTGATCATATCAAATCCGGTGGCAACTACGATGGCGCCGTACTTCTCTGTAACGATCTCGTCCTGCTGTTCGTAATCGATCGCGCCTGCCTGACATACCTTTGAACAGATTCCGCATTTTCCCGTCTTGAACTTAATACATGCGTCCCGGTCGATAACCGGAACATTGGGAACTGCCTGCGCAAACGGTGTGTAGATCGCACTTCTGTTGCTCAAGCCGCGGTTGAACTCGCTTGGAGTCTTCTTGCTCGGACATTTTTCCTGACACAGTCCGCAGCCTGTACATTTGTTCATATCCACACTTCTTGCTTTCTTGCGGATTTCAACCGTAAAGTCTCCCACAAAGCCGGAAACGCTCTCTACTTCGCTGTATGTATAGATATTGATGTTCGGATGTGCGTTCACTTCCCCCATCTTCGGCGTCAGGATACAGGAAGAACAGTCCAGTGTCGGGAATGTCTTGTCAAGCTGTGACATTCTTCCTCCGATACTCGGTGTCTTCTCCACAATATCCACCGGATATCCTGCCTCAGCAATATCCAGCGCGGTCTGAATTCCCGCGATCCCGCCGCCGATCACGAGTGCTCTCTTTGTCACACGGCTCTCGCCCGGCTGAAGCGGCGCGTCAAGGTTTACCTTTGCAACCGCTGCGCGCATCAGGATAACGGCTTTTTCCGTAGCTTCCTCTATATCTTTATGTATCCAGGAGCAGTGCTCACGGATGTTTGCGATTTCCACCATATACGGGTTTAATCCCGCTCTCTCCGCTGCGTTTCTGAATGTCGTCTCATGCATACGCGGAGAACATGAACAGACGACTAATCCGGTCAGATGTTTTTCTTTGATCGCCTTCTGGATCAGCTCCTGGCCTGCCTCGGAACACATATACTGATAATCCTCAGCGTGAACGACACCCGGCTCGTGGAGCGCCATCTCGGCAACTTTCTTTACGTCTACCGTTGCCGCGATATTACTTCCGCAATGGCAGACAAATACTCCTATTCTCTGCACCTTTTATCACCTCCTGTATCTTCTGAACGCACTTACCAGCAGCTGCTGCGGTGTATCCGGGTCAAGAAGCTCCGGAATCTCATCGGGAGTCAGATAGTCCTGTCCCTTCTCACGCACAACAATCTGTCTTGCCGCGTCGATCAGCTTGCCCGGTTTCACATCGCGGGGACATCTCTCCACACATGCAAAACAGGAAAGGCATTTCCAGAGGGATTTTGACTGAACGAGAGACTCAATGTCTTCATTGATCACATAGGAGACAAACTGATGGGGTTTGATATCCATTTCATTATAAGAAGGACAGGATGCGGAACATTTCCCGCACTTCATGCACTTCAGTGGATTTACTCCGCTGATTTCCTTGATCATTTCTGCGCGTTTCTGTTCTGTTTTCACTGTTCCTTCACCTCCTCTTTCACGCCCAGCGCCTCTGCCAGAAGTTCTGTAAAGTAGTATACCGGCAGATTTCCGCCGTTATTTTTATTCAGATTGTACATGCACAGAGGACAGGCTGTGATCAGCATATCTGCGCCGAATCCGGAAGCGCTCTCCTCGATCTTTCTGCACATTTCCTTAGACATATCCTCTTCTTTCAGAGATATGTATCCTCCGCAGCACTCATTGCGGTACGGGTAGATCACCGGCTCCGCGCCGATAGCACGGATAAAGTCTTCCATGATCTTCGGATTTTCGGGATCGTCAAAAGCAAGCAGCTTGCCCGGGCGGAGCAGAAGACAGCCATAGTAAGCGCCGATCTTCTTTCCTTTCAGCGGATTTACCACCTTCTTTTTTACTTCGTCAAATCCGATTCGGTCGCGGAGGACCTCAAGGAAATGAAGCACAGTAGTCTCTCCGTTGTACGGCTCATCCAGTGCCATGTAATTGTTGGCTCTTGTCCGGATATCCTCCACATTCTTCATATCATCGTTCACACGTTTGATCACATGATGACAGGCAGAGCAGAGTGTAACCAGATCCTGGCCCTTTTCTTTCGCGTCATTGAGCGCGCGGACAGAGGACAGTTTTGTGGCAATCTCATCACTTCCCAGCGGATAGACACCGCCGCAGCACTGCCACTCGCTGATCTCTTCCAGTTCAAATCCCAGCACCTCTGCCGAGGCTCTGGCATACCGATCCAGATCCTGAGCCTTGTTTTTCAGGGTGCAGCCGGGATAATAACTGTATTTCATAGTATTACCTCCTTGTCTGTCAGGCGGAAAACCAGGCCGCCTTGTCACTTAAATTTACCCCACGCGGAAACCGCTGTGGGGTTTATAAATTATATATCCAACTGAGCGATTACTTCTTTTAACTTGTTTGCACTTGACTGGAGTTTCGCAACTTCCTCATCTGTCAGGCGCATCGGAACTTTGCCCTGAACTCCGTTCGGTCCAACCAGACACAGAACACTTACACATACATCTTCAATTCCATACTCGCCGTGCATCAGAGACGAAACAGTTGCCACAGAATCGGAAGCTGCCAGTACCATGTTGCACAGCTGACATACTGCGATCGCAACCGCATAGAATGTAGCGCCTTTCTTTGCGATAACCTGTCCGCCTGATTTGTGAACGAACTCTTCCATTCCGTCTTTGTCCAGCTCTCCAAGGTCAATACCGTGAGCCTTCATTGCCTCATAATAGTCGTCTACATTTACAGTAGCAATGGATGCGCCTGACCACGGAACGAAGGAGGAATCTCCGTGCTCACCTAACACATATGCATGGATATTTTTCTGTGCCACGCCGAAATGCTCTGATAATCCTGAGCGGAGACGTGCTGTATCAAGAAGCGTACCGGAACCGATGATCTGGTTCTCCGGAAGTCCTGAAATCTTTGTGAATACATAGGTAAGAACATCTACCGGATTGCTGACGATAATGTATTTTGCGTTCGGCGCTGCCTTTACGATCTCCGGTGTGATGGATTTGATAATATTTACGTTTGTCTGCGCAAGCTCAATTCTTGTCTGTCCCGGTTTACGGGCGATTCCGGAGGTAATGATGACAATATCAGAGCCTTTCGCATCCTCATAATCTCCTGCAATGATCGAGATCGGATTTCTGAAGCAGGTTCCCTGCTTGATATCCATAACTTCTCCCTCTGCTTTGTCTTTGTTGATATCGATCATAACGATCTCTGATGCGATATCTTCATATGAAAGTTTGTACGCGATTGTGGCTCCGACACTTCCGGCGCCGATGATTGTGATTTTACTGCTCATTTGTTCTCCACTTACCTTTCTTTTAATTTTTTCTCGCAATAAAAAAAGAAATCAAGATTAATACGCTGCTGTTTTTTTAATCCAAATGTCATTTCATCAAAAAAAGAGCTGCACTGCTTTTCCCTCCGTAAAAACAAAAATTAATCAGATTTCACTTCCTTGATAATACCATATTGTCAATAATTTGACAAGCTGTCTTTTGTAAAAGACTGCTGGGTTTTTCTGTCTTTTCTATATTCCGACGGGCTGGTTCCTTTCTGTTTTTTAAACGCCTTGGAAAAATACAGGTTATTTTCGAACCCCACAGAGTATGCTATGGCCGATACCGACAGGTCTGTTTCCTTTAACAGATGGCAGGCCTGCTTTATCCTGTATTCGGAGAGATATTCCTTCGGGGATTTTCCCATATAAGCCTGAAATGACCGGAACAGGTGGCTCCGGCTGATTCCCACATACGCGGCCACATCCTCCACAGTGACCGGATAGGAGTAATTGGTCTCTATGTATTTCTCTGCTTTCTCCACATAAATCGTCTGTAGATCTTTTTCCGGGTTTTCGCCGCCCCCATAGTGCATAAACACAGACAGAAGACTGTACAGGGCTCCCGCCATTGCCACCGCAGCCTCGTAAGTATTCCCCTTCACATGGTAGATCTGCTCCAGCCCGTTCCGTATTTCTTCCTCCGGGATCTTTCCCTTCAGAATATAGGGCGTATCCCTTGTAAATGCCGTATTCCTGATAATGGAAGCCGCATCCGCCCCCATAAAGCCGGCCCACCCGTATTCCCATGGTTCCTCCTTATCCGCATGATACTGAACTTCCACACCGGGATAAAGGATAAAAGCATCTCCCTGGGAAAGCCGCCGCGACATCTTCCCCACCGTATAGTAGCCGCTCCCGGACAGTATATAGTGGATGCAGTAGTGATCCCGCACGCCCGGCCCCCACTGATACTCCGGCTCGCATTTCTGATAGCCCACATTGTAAACAGACAGGGAATTCAAAAGGTTCTCTCCTACTTTATAGGAGTGTTTATACGAATCTGCCACAGTTCTCCTCCTCTCTGTCCCCTGAATCTCTCCGGGACATTTCTTTACCGCCATTATAATTCCCGTTCATTTTTCATGCAACATTTTTACATGTGATTGCACGTATTTTTTATAGACTCTTTTTGTCCGTTCATTTTATAATACAGTCAGGACGAAAAATCTGATACCTGCTTTTCACGATTCAATATTTTTAGGAGGAAAAACAACATGAAAAAAAAGCTGTTTGACAAATTTACAGAACTTTTTGGCAGTGCGGACGGGGCACGCTTCTATTTCTCCCCGGGACGCGTCAACCTGATCGGAGAGCACACCGATTACAACGGCGGCCATGTCTTTCCCTGCGCCCTGACGATCGGCACCTACGGAGCGGCGCGCAGGAGAAATGACCGGCTGATCCATTTTTATTCAATGAATCTGGACCGGTTTGGCGTGGTTGAAGTCTCCCTTGACAACCTTTCCTTCAATTCCAAATACAACTGGGCAAACTATCCCCTCGGCGTTGTATGGGCCTTTGCAGAAAAAGGATATACGCTGGACTGCGGCTTTGATATGGTGATCTGGGGAAATATTCCAAATGGTTCCGGGCTGTCCTCCTCCGCATCTCTTGAGGTTCTCACCGGCGTTATCCTGACGGATCTTTTTGATATCAGCGATTTGAGCATGACCGACCTGGCGCTGATCGGCCAGTACTCTGAAAACAATTTCAACGGCTGCAACTGCGGTATTATGGATCAGTTTGCCGTTGCCATGGGCAAAAAGGACAATGCGATCTTTCTGGATACAAGCACCCTGAAATTTGAGTATGCCCCCATTGAACTTGAAGATGCCAAGATCATCATAACAAACAGCAAGGTCAAACACAGTCTGGTGGATTCTGCCTACAACGACAGACGCCAGGAGTGCGCGGACGCTCTCGCCGCCCTGCAGAAAGATCTCGACATCGAATCTCTCGGCGAACTAAGCCCGGAAGAGTTTGAGGCAAACAAAGGGCTGATCACTGATCCGGTACAGCTTAAGCGGGCAAAACACGCCGTTTACGAGAACCAGCGCACCATTGACGCCGTGGCTTCTCTGCGGGCAGGCGATATTGCCCGTTTCGGAGAACTGATGAACCAGTCACACATTTCTCTGCGTGACGACTATGCAGTATCCTGTGAAGAAATTGATATCCTTGTAGATCTGGCGTGGAAAATCCCCGGAGTGATCGGTTCCCGCATCACCGGAGGCGGTTTCGGCGGATGCACGGTAAGCATTGTGAAAAGCAACTCCGTTGATACGTTTATCGAAAGCATCGGAAAAGCCTACAAAGAAAAGGTAGGCCATGAAGCGGAGTTCTACACCGTCCAGATCGGCGACGGAGCCGCCCGTCTTGACGATTGAAGGAGGTAGGCAGCATGCTATATGAAACCATAAAGAAACTGGTCCAGTACGGGATCAGTACGGGGCTTACGCCGGAATCCGAACGGATTTACACGACTAATCTTCTTCTGGATGTTATGAAAGAAGATGACTTTGAAGATGTGCCCTGCGACCTTGACAACAATGTCCTGGAGGACGTGCTTTCAGAGCTCCTTGACGAGGCAGTGAAAAGAGGAATCATCGAAGACAGTATTACATGCCGGGATCTGCTGGACACAAAGCTTATGAACTGTCTGATGCCCCGGCCGGCGCAGATCCAGGAGAAATTCTGGGAAAAATATACGGCTTCCCCCGAGGCGGCCACTGACTACTACTATAAATTAAGCCAGGACAGCGATTATATCCGTCGTTACCGGATTAAAAAGGACAGAAAATGGACCGTTGAGACAGAGTACGGCACGCTTGACATCACGATCAATCTCTCAAAACCGGAAAAAGACCCCAAGGCCATTGCCGCAGCAGGAAAAGCCAAATCTTCCTCCTACCCGAAGTGCCAGCTCTGCATGGAGAATGAAGGGTATGCGGGCAGGGCAAACCATCCCGCCCGGGAAAACCACCGCATTATCCCCATCACGATCCAGGGGAAAAAGTGGGGCTTCCAGTACTCTCCCTATGTATACTACAACGAGCACTGCATCGTTTTTAACGGAGAGCACATACCCATGAAGATTGACCGGAACACATTTGCAAAGCTGTTTGACTTTATCAGGCTGTTCCCCCACTACTTCCTGGGCTCCAACGCAGATCTCCCGATCGTAGGCGGCTCCATATTGAGCCACGATCATTTCCAGGGCGGAAACTATACTTTTGCTATGGCCAAAGCGCCTATGACCGAACAGTTCCAGGTGCCCGGATACGAGGATGTAACCGCAGGGATCGTAAAATGGCCTCTCTCCGTCATCCGCCTGCAGTGTACAGATTCGGAGAGGATCATAGATCTGGCTGAGCATATCCTGAATAAGTGGCGCAGCTACACGGACGAGAGCGCGTTCATCCTCGCTGAGACAGACGGAACGCCTCACAATACGATCACTCCCATCGCCCGCAGACGCGGAGAACTTTTTGAACTTGACCTGACCCTTCGCAATAACATCACCACAGAGGAACACCCTCTCGGCGTATACCACCCCCATGCGAAGCTGCATCATATCAAAAAAGAAAATATCGGTTTGATCGAAGTAATGGGACTGGCGGTCCTGCCTGCCCGACTGAAAGGCGAGATGGAACTGCTCCGGGAGTATATCCTGGACGGAAAAGACATCCGCGGCAACGAACAGATCGCCAAACACGCCGACTGGGTGGATGAATTCCTGCCCTCTTACAGCGATGTCAGCAAAGAAAATATCGGCCATATCCTGGAACAGGAAGTGGGAAAAGTTTTCTGCCAGGTGCTCGAAGACGCGGGCGTGTACAAAAATACAGAAGAAGGAAAAAAAGCATTCCGGCGTTTCATAGAAATATTATAAATTCAGAATGGCCTGAAAATGAGATAAGAGCTCCTGTTTCCGGCAGGAGCCCTTATCTCATTTCTCTGTAACTGCAGCGTCAGCGTACACCGACGCTACATTAATTGTTAACCCCGTGATGGGCTGAATAAGAATCTACGGTTATCCCCTTAAACGTATATCCTGCTGCCCGGTAATGCTCAATGATCTTCGGAAGAGCCTCTACCGTGGTGTCCTTTGCATCTGTATCATGCATCAGTATATTGATATGCTGGCTGCTGCAGGAGGTCGCGTTTTTGATCAGTTTATCCACCGGCACATTATTCCCGCTGGCATCTGTGGAATCACAGTTCCAGTCAAAATACTGGTAGCCTTTTTCCTGCACTTTTTTCGTAAGGATGGTCATCAGCCCTTTCGAATACTCCGCGCTGACTGTATTGCTGGAACCTCCCGGGAATCGGATAACATAGGATTTCTCTCCCGTGACCTGCTCCACCAGGTCTGAGATTTTCTGAAGATCCTTAAAATATGCATCCTCTGACGCATACACTTCTTTATAATTGTGGCTGTATGTATGGAGGCCTACCGTATGCCCCTCGTCGTGGGCCCGCTTCATCAGATTATTATACTTCTGATTATTTCCCGTGACAAAAAATGTGGCCTTTACATTGTATTCTTTCAGTATGTCAAGAATTTTTCCCGTATTTTCAGAAGGACCGTCGTCAAATGTAAGATAGACAATCTTCTGGGTCAGCTCTTCGTTTTTTTTCACCACGATTTTTCTCTCCAGCGTCGTCTCGTTGCCCGAACGGTCTTTGGCCTTATACACTGCCGTGTATGTGCCGGGCGCGTTCAGATCCACCTGGTTGTGATCGACTTCGACTACCGGAGCAGGATCCATATTGTCCCTGACCGTAACACCGCTTAAAAAATCCAGTGTCCTTCCCTGCATGATCGTAATGTCGTCCGCCCCCTGGATCTCTGGAGCAGTCTCGTCTTTTTCAAGCGTCACCTGAGCGGTCTTTACTGTCGAATTGCCCGCCTTATCCTCAGCCACTATATTAATGTCAAAGGTTCCAGGCTCGGTGAAGCTTTCGTCCTCTTCAAATTTTACGGACACTTCGGAGGCATCGGTTACTTCCTCAACGAAAAATTCCGGTTTCAGTTCCTCTGCAAGATCCGTTACATATGATTTCACAGTCAGCTCCGGGGCTATTGTGTCTCTGACCCGGACCGTCACTTTTGTTTTCTGGCTCCGGAATCTGTATTCCACAGGATAATCTCCCGTAGTGGAAGTATCGACCTCCCCCGTCACTTCAACCTGTGATGCCTTTCCTCCGACCACATACCGGATATTATCCTCCGGGTCGAACGCTTCTTTCAACTCCTGGTTCACAACTTTGTTTTTCAAAAAAACAGGATGAAACTTGTAAATGAGAATTCCTGCCGCAGCAAATGCAACAATGATCAGAGCCATGACAGCTATAAGAATAATCCTCCTTCTCACTGTCCTTTTTCTCATCAGCATTTTTGATGCACGCTCTCTGCGTATTATATCGTCCCTGCGTATCTTATCTGTACTCCTCTGCATAATTCACTCTCTTTTGTATCATTGTCTATTATCCGTCTAGCTTCCGCCCATCCGGTTCCTGCCTGTTACGACTATAAAATAGCATTGTTTTCCCCGCAAAGCAATAGACCTTTGAAAATCTTACATTTTTAACAATAAATACTTAAGAATCTCTTTTAAAAACCCAGCGTACGCCCTGCTTCTTCCAGCCTCTGGGAGAACTCGCTGTAAAATTCTTCTTCTTTCCCGGCCCGGAAAGGTGTCTCAAAAAATGTGCGCAGGACATAAAGGGCAAGTATTCTCCGCTTCTCCCCGTCAAGAGACCCCGCCCCCTCCCGGCACTGTTCCAGGAAGTCATGCCAGGAAAGGATATAAGCCTCATAGGCTTTCAGATCCGGAATCCCCAGCCACTTTTTTATCTTTACTTTTCCCCGTTCTTTGTTCCTGCACTCATGGATCTGGAGGAAATAGCGGAACCCGTTTTCCTCATAATATCTTCCCAGCGGAAAGAGCCGGCAGAGTCCCGGACGGAACTCATGGACGCTGCACCTTCCATTCTCATCCAGAAAAAGGCAGGCATCGCTCTTTGCATCCATCTTCAGATTCGGGAGTATCATGCCGTCCGCCATCCCAAGCTCCGCCTCCTTCTCCAGAAGAGATTGGAAATCTCTGTGCAGACCGGTCTGAAACCGCCATACATCCATCGGATCCAGCAGGATGGAGCCGCCCATTCCCCTGCAGCAGTCCGAACATCCCCGGCAGTCCCGGCAGTCTGCTCTCACCATGTCCCCCGATGAATACAGCCGTCCGTCGGACACCTGGCTTAGATCAATCATCCGTTTCATATATTCAAACCATTTTCCTTTCCCGGGACCTGACGCAGAAAAGCCGCATGCGCACAGCCCGTAAAATATGGACTGCAGGCCTGCGGCTTGGTTTTTATCAGGCTGTCCCGACTCAGTCGTTATATCCGTTGGGGTTATCGCTCTGCCATCTCCAGGAATCTTCACACATCTCATCCAGTCCCCGTTCTGCTGTCCAGTGAAGTTCTTCCTTTGCTTTTGTCGCATCACAGTAGCATATTGCAATATCTCCCGCGCGCCGCGGCTTGATCTGATATGGGATCTCTTTTCCGCAGGCTTTGCTGAATGCCTTCACCATATCCAGTACAGAATACCCGTTTCCTGTTCCCAGATTATATACGGACACGCCTGCCTTTTCTTTCAGTTTTTCCACTGCACGTACATGGCCCACCGCAAGATCGACCACATGGATATAGTCGCGCACTCCAGTGCCGTCCGGTGTGTCATAGTCATTTCCAAATACGCCCAGACACTCCAGTTTTCCGATGGCGACCTGGGTAATATACGGCATAAGATTGTTCGGGATCCCCTTCGGGTCTTCTCCGATCTTTCCGCTCTTGTGTGCGCCGATGGGATTAAAATAGCGCAGGAGCACCACATTCCACTCAGGGTCCGCTGTGTGAAGATCGGTCAGGATCTGCTCGAGCATCCACTTCGTCCATCCATAGGGATTGGTACACGTGCCTTTCGGGCACTCTTCTGTGATCGGGATAAACGCCGGGTCTCCGTATACAGTTGCAGAAGAACTGAAGATTATATTCTTCACCCCGTGATCTCTCATCACATCGCACAGGGCAATGGTACCTCCGATATTATTTTCATAGTATTCCAGAGGTTTGGCAACAGACTCTCCCACCGCCTTAAGCCCTGCAAAATGAATGACAGACTCAATATCTTCCTTGTCAAAGATCCGGTTCATTGCTTCCCTGTCCCGGATATCCGCTTTATAAAATGTCAGTTCTTTTCCCGTGATCTCTTTCACGCGCTCAATGGCCTTTTCTGACGCGTTGTACAGGTTATCCGCAACAACGACCTCATAACCAGCATTAAGCAGCTCCACACAGGTGTGACTTCCGATAAATCCGGCTCCTCCGGTTACTAAAATTGACATACGATTTCCTCCTAATCCATGTAAACGTATTTATATAGTTCAGGCGCAGCCGTTAAACGCTTTCTCTTTCCCGTCTGCAGGCACAGTATACCACAACCTCCAGAAGAAATCTTTATACTTTTCTATCATCTTCTGGTAAAAATGTTGCATCCATTCTGACCGTCATCTATTCCCACAGCTTCTGCGGATATTTTCCTGCGTCCTTCATAGCCTGAACTGCCGCAGTTACTGCCGGTTTATCTTCTTTGTATGTCACCCCGTACCATTTGTCCTCAGACTCCAGAACCGCCACGGAAGCTTTTCCTCCGCTCAAAAGCCCGCTGACCACAGACGGAAGAAAATACTCGCATTTCAGAGGATTCTCAGCGATACCCTTTTCCAGGAATGCAGGAAAACCGGTGCGGATCTCTTCCAGGATGCTTTCTGTAAAGCCCCACATATTCATAGAGACAAGGGTATTTCCGTCAATCTCCGTCCAGGTACTGCCGCCGTCCTCAGAATAGGCGATCCCTCCGCCCCGTCTCTCGATCCTCGTCCGTTCCGTCACGCTGACCAGCTCGTTCTTTTCATTGAGCGTACACACACCCCGGGCCACGTAGCCGTTGTCTGTCACCGTATTTTTCAGGCGGTATCCAACCATTGTGTATCTGTATTTTTCGTCATCCTCATGGGTCGTCAGATACTGATATATCTTTTCAAACGCGCTGCGTCCGTAATAGTCGTCGGCATTGATCACTGCGAACGGTGAATCGATCTCCCCTGCCGCACACAAGATCGCATGAGCCGTTCCCCACGGTTTTACGCGTCCCTCGGGAATATCAAATCCCTCCGGGATCCTGTCAAGTTCCTGATAGACATATGCGGTTTCCATGACCTTTTCAATCCGCCGGCCTACCGCTTCTTTAAAGTCCCTCTCATTTTCTTTCTTAATAATGAACACAACTTTCTCAAACCCCGCCTTTTTTGCGTCGTAGATAGAGAAATCCATGATAATATGGCCCTCCTGGTCCACCGGGTCAATCTGCTTTAAGCCCCCGTACCTGGATCCCATTCCTGCTGCCATAATAACCAGTACCGGTTTCTTCATATGAGCCTCCTCCTCTGCTTTTGATTTCATACACTACAAGCCATTATACAGAAACCCTTTTCAGAAAGCAAGCGGACCTGCCTTTCTATGCAGATCCGCTTTTTATTCACCCTGATTCTGTACTTCCTGTTCCTATCTTGACCGCTCCTGAAGGCCAAACGCTGAAAACCCCGGATAAACCGCTCCTTCCCCCAACTCTTCTTCAATTCGGATAAGCTGGTTGTATTTTGCCACACGCTCACTTCTGCTGGGCGCGCCTGTCTTGATCTGGCACGTATTAAGAGCCACGGCAAGATCCGCGATCGTTGTGTCCTCCGTCTCGCCGGACCGGTGGGACGTAACCGCCGTATATCCGGCCTTATGCGCCATCTTAATGGCCTCCAGAGTCTCGGAGACAGACCCGATCTGATTCAGCTTGATCAGGATCGAATTTCCGCATCCCATACGGATCCCCTGTTCCAGCCGCTCTGTATTTGTGACAAACAGGTCATCTCCCACCAGCTGTATCTTATCTCCAAGCGCTTCTGTCATCATCTGCCAGCCTTCCCAGTCCTCCTCGTCCAGGCCGTCCTCTATAGAATAGATGGGGTACTTTTCACACAGAGTTTTCCAATGCTCCACAAGCTGGGCGGAGGTAAACCTCTTTCCACATTTCGGCAGGATATACTCCCCTTTCTTTTCACCCTTCCACTCGCTGGAAGCAGCATCCATGGCAAGGACAAAGTCTCTTCCCGGTTCATATCCCGCTTTTTTCACCGCTTCGAGGATATATTCGATGGCTTCCTCATCGCTTCCCAGATCCGGCGCAAATCCGCCTTCATCTCCAACCGACGTGGCAAGGCCTTTCTCCTTCAGCAGAGAAGCCAGGGCGTGGAACACCTCCGTACACCATCTCAGCGCTTCCCGGAAACTTCCCGCGCCTGCAGGCATGATCATAAATTCCTGCACATCCACCGTATTTGCCGCGTGGGCGCCTCCGTTTAAAATATTCATCATTGGCACGGGCAGACGGTTGGCGTTGATGCCGCCCAGAAATCGGTAGAGTGGAAGTTCAAGGGCTTCCGACGCCGCCCGCGCACATGCTATAGACACGGCAAGGATGGCGTTTGCTCCCAGATTTGACTTATCCTTTGTCCCGTCCGCTTTGATCATGGCCTGATCCACTGCGTAAATATCAGACGCATCCATGCCCCGCAGCGTGCTGCAGATCACTGTATTGATATTCTCTACCGCTTTAGAGACCCCTTTGCCGCAGTATCTGTACTTATCTCCGTCTCTTAATTCCAGAGCCTCAAATTCGCCTGTGGAGGCGCCGCTGGGCGCCGCTCCTCTGGCCACAGCGCCTCCTGCGAGATGCACCTCCGCCTCTACGGTTGGATTTCCTCTGGAATCAATAATTTCACGTCCAATCACCTTTTCAATCTCTAAGTAATCCATACTTTTCTTCGTCCTTTCCCATGGATTTCCCGCCCTGAAATCAGGTATTATCAGGGCAAAAGGAGCATCCATGATTTATTCACATACAGTTAGTCTTGACTAACTGTATGTATTTTATCAAAGATACTCCTTCTGTTCAAGGCATTTAACGATATTGATTCTCAATTATGTTTCTGTTTTCCTTTTACTACTCCTTATCTTTTCCCTGTATCCTGCCCTTTCATTCGCTTTTTTTGAATTCTTTTTCCCGACTTTCCGGCAACGCCGGTCTTGTCTTTTCGTACGCCGGACCGCCCGGAAGTAGTTTTCTTCTTTACGCTGCAGCCAAACGTCCCCAATTTTTTCCCCAATGCCAGATATTCCCCGTGGGAATATGCCACCAGGCCGGATCGGTTCAATTCAAATTTCCCTTTTTCATCCATATATGTCTCGTCTGTCTGAACGGCGGTGACCCGGGCCAGAAACATATGGTGACTGCCAAGCTCTTCAATTTTGACGACCTGGCACTCAATATTGACCGGACTTTCTTCTATCACCGGAGCATATTTCAGAGAAGCCGCCGCTTTTCTGGTCAGGCCGCACTGTTTCCACTTATCTGTATCCCTGCCGGAACGGACGCCGCAGAAATCAGCGGCCCGCATCAGCCTCTCAGTCGTCAGATTAATGACAAACTCTCCGCTTTCTTTTATCATATGGTACGAGTGCCGCCCCGGACGTACTGAGATATACGTCATGGGAGGGTTTGTACACACAGTTCCCGTCCATGCGATCGTTATAATATTGTCGTTTCCATCCGGGTCAGCTGTACTCACCATAACCGCAGGCAGGGGGTACAGCATATTTCCCGGCTTCCAGATCTGTTTTGACATCTTCTGCCTCCTTCGCCTGCTACTGCTGCAGCGCTGAAACCAGCGCCGGCACCAGCTGTTTCTTTCGTGAGACAACTCCTTTTAACATCAGTTCTTCCGTATCCTCGGGCAGATCGTAGGCGCCCAGGAGCTTCTCCCGCGCCTCCGGGCCGCAGCAGAGCAGTTCGGAGGATTCCGTCAGGATATTTGTAAGCATGAAAAAGATCATATCCAGGCCGTGCGCATTCCGCGCCTTTTCCAGATGGGGCTCCACAACCTTTCGGATTTCCTTCAGTTCCTCCGCGCTCATGGAATTGACCTGGCCTACGCCGAATACTGTATCATTGACCGTAAACTGCTTAAAATCAAGAAAGCAGATCTCTTCCGCGCTCTTCCCTTTCAGATTGCTTCCCGCGTTAAACATCTCCTGCGCCAGGTTTTCAATCTCAATCCCCGCGATATCTGCAAGGGTTCTTGCCGTATTTTCATCCAGCGGCGTGCAGGTAGGCGAGCGGAACATCAGGGTATCGGAGATGATCGCAGCGCAGAGAAGCCCGGCATTTACAGGATCCACCTCCACGCCGGCTTCCTGGTACATCTGATATATGATCGTAGCCGTACATCCCACAGGCTGGTTTCTGAAGAATACGGGAGCCATTGTCTGGATGCTGCTCAGTCTGTGGTGATCGATGATTTCCAGCACCTCCGCCTCATCAATCCCGTCCACAGCCTGGCTCTTCTCATTATGATCCACAAGTATAACCTGTTTTTTATGTACATTGAGAAGTCTTCGCCTGGATATAAGCCCCAGAAATTTCCCTTTATTATCCACGATCGGGAAATCACGGAACCGCCTTCTTGCCATGACCTCCTTTACATCATCCACATAGTCTTTCATACGGAACGTCACAAGATTGTCCCTGGACATAAAATATTTCACCGGAATACTCTGATTGATGTGAAGCGCTGCCGTAAACGTATCGTGCGGCGTGCGGATGATCACGATTTCTTTTTCCTTGGCCTGTTCTATGATTTTGTCTGATATGCGGGCATTCTGGCACACGACCATGCAGCTTGCCTCCACGTCTACCGCACACTGCTGGGCATCTTTTCTGTCTCCCATAATGACCAGATCGTCCCTGTTTATAAAATCCGACATGAGGATCCTGCTGGAAGCGGCAATGACACACTTCCCTTTCAGGAGATATCCGTGCTCGTTTCCCGTGATGATCTCTCCTTCTACTGCCCTGGCAATATTTCTGTACTGTGTCCTTGCCTTCGACAGGATCGTGCTGTCATAGACCTCCATATAAGTCTTCGCAATATCGCCGATGGTGATGACCCCCTCAAGCTTCCCGTTCCTTGTGACCGGCTGCGTATGTATATTGGACTCGATCATTTTTTCCCAGGCCGTGCGGATAGAAACGCTGTCCTTTAGGCCTTCCACTTCCTTTAATTCCACATCTTTGATCTGCTCTCTCAGATCAGAAAGCAGTGACGGTGTCTTGACCTGAAAGCGTTCCAGCACATACTGGGTCTCTTCATTGAGCTGGCCGGCACGGCGGGGCTCATATTTTTTCCCCGTGACAGCGGTCTTCAGCGCAGCGTAGGCGATCGCGGAACAGATGGAATCCGTATCCGGGTTCTTATGTCCTACTACATATATTTTTCTCTCTTTTTCCTTATTCATATTGTCTCTCCATTCATATCCTCGTAACCAAGCAGCTGTTCAGACAGCTTTCTGTTTTTTTCCCTTTTACAGATTGCCATTTTTTTGCAGTTTCGTCAACCGGATTTGCAGATTTTAGGCCGGGATCGCGGCTTACTGTTGTTTTTTCTGCATGAAATATGGTATACTGTTGCCATTGAACAAAAAAGAAAATAAGTTGAGGTGCTGCACAATGAGCGAAGAATTAAAGGAAGAATTAAAGGAAGAATTACAGACAAGCGAAACTGCTGAGACAACGGCGGCTGGAACAGAAGCCACAGCGGCTGACAAACCCGAAGAAACCATGGCTGACTATGAAGAACACTTTGACGACGCCAATCCCTGGAACAGGGTTGCGGAATATATGGAAAACCAGACTGTTCTCCCCGTGAAAGTTGAAGGTGTTGTCAACGGCGGAGTTATCGTCATGGTGGAAGGACTCAGAGGTTTTGTTCCCGCTTCCAAACTGTCCCTTTCTTACATTGAGAATCTGGAAGACTACCTGTTAAAGGATATTGAAGTACGGGTCATCGACGTGGATCAGGCATCCAACCGCCTTGTCCTCTCTGCCCGCGAGATTCTCAAAGAAAAAGAAAAGAAAGCCAGAGAAGAACAGATCGCAAATCTGAAGATCGGCACTGTCCTGGAAGGCAAGGTAGAGACTCTTCAGAACTACGGCGCATTCATCAAGCTGGAGAACGGACTGTCCGGCCTGGTTCACGTGTCCCAGATCTCTCAGAAGCGCGTAAAGCTTCCGTCTGACGTACTGAATGTGGGGGACGAAGTCAAAGTGAAAGTCATTGGTATAAAAGACGGCAAAGTCAGCCTGAGTATGAAGGCTCTGGAAGAAGTGAAAGAAGAGCCTGAGGAAAAGGTTGTAATCCCGAAGAGCGAAAACATCGGAACCAGCCTGGGGGATCTCTTCAAGAACCTGAAACTGTAATTTGGATTTGGAGAAATGAACTTGACGGGGGAAAACGTCCGAAAATGACCGGATGCTCCGCGCGGGGAGCATCCGGTCATTTTCTACGCTTTTCAAGCCGGAAACTTTCTCCACTCATAAATCCAAATTATGCACAAACATTTCCGAGGATTTCTTCCAGTGCATTTTTGCTGCTTGTATGGCACCGGACCACATCTGCGTTGCATCGCTCTGCCTCTTCTACGGCGCAGCGGACCATTTTGTGGGAAACCGTGTTGGTAAAAAGCACGATCAGATCCGGGCTGCCGATCTGTTTTCCCAGACTTGCCGACATCTGTGTAAATACCTTTGCTTTACAGTTGAACTGCTTACATATCTTTTTGTACTGACATACCATTCTGTCATGGCCGCCTATGATCACAACACTCATTGCATAACCTCCTGAAAAATCATAAAATACGGTTTTTATTCTGTCTTTGTGCCTCTCTGCAAGTTAGTTCCCCCTAACTCATGTTAGTATAATACACTAGCCGTATTAAAATTTCAAGAAGTTTTTGAAATTGGTTCTCATTTTCCCGCGTATTCTGTCAGGCGCTTTTCATCTAAAATTTCAATTTTCCCCCTCGACAGAGCCACAAGCCCCTCGTTTTGAAAATATTTCAACATACGGGTGACCACTTCTCTGGCTGTTCCCATATGATTGGCAATCTTTTCATGGGTGATCATAAGCATTCTGCTTTCTTCCAGGGCGCTCTCCTCCAGAAGAAACCCGGCAAGCCTCCGGTCAACGCTCTTCCACATGATCTGCTCTATCAGCCACATCACCTCAGAAAAGCGGTCTGCCATCACCTGATTTGTATAGTTGGACAGAGGCGCAGAATCTTCCATTACTTTTTTATACATATCCGGCGGGATCAGCCAGAATTCCGTGTCTTTTTCGGCTTCGATGCTGATGGCAAACTGAATGCTGTTTATCATACAGGATGCTGAAAACAGGCAGATATCCCTCTCAACCAGGCGATAAAGCGTGATTTCGCGTCCGTCTTCCGAGAAAATATAGGCTCTGAGCCGGCCGGAAGACACAAGAAGGAGGCCAAGGCACTCTTTTTCTCCTCCGTAGATCAGACTGCCCGCCTTTACACTGCGCCGCAGGGCAGATCGGGACAGGGTATTCTGCTGTTCAGATGTCAGTTTATCCCAGACCGGAAAATATTCAAACACTTCCATAAAAATGCCTCCTGTTTTTCATAAAATGTAACACAGACCAAATAAATACACAAGCTTTTGAATTCCGGGTTTACATACTGTAAAAAATTGTGTAGAATAGACATATGGTAAAATTGCCGGGATGTTTTTTCCCCTGACAATACATATATTTTAACAGGAGGGAACTACCATGGATTACGCATCAGAATCACTGAAAATGCATTATGAACTGAAAGGAAAAATTGAAGTCACATCAAGGGCTTCCGTGAATTCCAAAGAGGCTTTAAGCCTGGCCTACACCCCCGGTGTAGCACAGCCCTGTCTCGAGATTCAGAAGGACGTCAGCAAAAGCTTTGACCTGACCCGCCGCTGGAATACCGTAGCGGTTGTCACAGACGGTACCGCTGTCCTCGGACTGGGAGATATCGGCCCGGAGGCAGGTATGCCTGTTATGGAAGGAAAATGCGTACTTTTCAAAGAATTTGGCGATGTTGACGCCATTCCTCTGTGCATCCGCAGCAAAGAAGTGGATGACATCGTGGAAACAGTTCGTCTTCTGGCCGGAAGTTTCGGAGGAGTAAATCTGGAAGATATTTCCGCGCCCCGCTGCTTTGAGATTGAAAAAAGATTAAAAGAGTGCTGCGATATCCCGATCTTCCACGACGACCAGCACGGAACTGCTGTTATTACACTTGCAGGCGTGATCAATGCTCTGAAACTCGTCGGCAAAAATCTGTCTGACGTAAAAATCGTTACATCTGGAGCCGGCGCCGCCGGAATCGCGATCATCAGGCTTCTTATTTCTATGGGACTGAAAAACGTGATCATGACCGACCGCAAGGGTGCGATCTATGAAGGACGCGACGGCCTCAATCCGATCAAGGAAGAGATGGCAAAGATCACAAACCAGAACCATGAAAAAGGTTCTCTTGCAGATGTATTAAAAGGCGCCGATATCTTTATCGGAGTCTCCGCCCCCGGCACATTGACAGGCGATATGGTCCGCACAATGGCGAAAGATCCGATCATCTTCGCCTGCGCGAACCCCACACCGGAGATTTTCCCGGATGAGGCAAAAGAAGCCGGCGCAGCCGTTGTCTCCACCGGACGCTCCGATTTCCCGAACCAGGTAAACAACGTGCTCTGTTTCCCGGGACTTTTCCGCGGCGCTCTGGATGTGCGCGCAGGCGACATCAACGACGAGATGAAGATCGCTGCCGCTTATGCGATCGCAGGACTGGTAAGCGACGAAGAACTGAACCCGGATTATATCCTTCCGGCTGCGTTTGATCCGCGCGTAAAAGATGCTGTTGCAAGCGCTGTGGCAGAAGCTGCACGTAAGAGCGGCGTGGCCCGTATCTAAGCATCGCGGCTGAGCAGGATTATACGATACAGACAAGCTGATAAAGCCCGCAGGCATTCCGCCGCAGGACGACTTACGGAGATCTGTTCCCGTCGTCTCCTGTATGGCGAATGTTCTGCGGGCTTATACAATGATTTAATACCATATTTCCCATTCATCCTGGGTAAGTCTGGTGGAGTACCACTCTCCGCTGACTCCGTCCGCCCATTTAGTAATGTGATTGGACACATACTGAAATCCCCCGTCTTCCAGCGGACGGACAACCAGTTCCCCTGTAAGAGCGCTGTCGCAGAATTCCTCCACCCACACCGCCTCAACCGTCAGTTTCCAGGTGCCGTCCTCCTGCATTTCACAGGCGGTCACTTCAGGATAGGGCCCGTAAAGGCCTTCGGAATCCTCCAGCCCTCTCGGCCGGTAATGATATGTGCCGCTTTCGGCATTGTATTCTGTCTTTTCCCGCAGGGTCCGGGTGTCTACCGGCAGATAACTCTGCACCACCTCTTCAAATCCTGCGGCAGGAATGTCATACTGGGCGCCCCGATAGTCATATCGGTACGGGGAATCTGTCCCGTATTTCATCTTATACATAGCGTCATACATATCATAAAAATTCAGTTCTCCATAGTCTTCAGAATCCCAGTCAAGGATCAGCATATTATTCCTCTCATATCCGACAGGCCTGACATATTTCCGGTTGAGTTCCCGGCACTCATCGCTGAGCGGCTTTACCCGGATCCCGGTCTGCCCGGGAGGGCCGTCATACCCCTTTCTGTCATACTCTTCAAAAAGGAAGTAGCCCTTCTGGGTATATTCCCACTTTTCCACTTCGTATGCCGTATGATACCCGGCCCGGGGCTCTCCATTTTCCCAGTAAACCGTACACTGCTGTACATAGAGTTTCCCGTCTTCCGAACAAAGATCATAATATACGATGCCATTCCGGCTCATCACAAGAAGGATCTGCACCTCATCTTCCTCTCCCGCTGACGCGGAAGCACAAAACTCCTCTACCTGGATAGCGTTCATCATATTCAGCTGATTTTCTGTATCCGCTGCTGCAAATCCGTGTTCTCCCAGGCGCTCTACGAGCGCTCTGTTTTTTTCCAGACTCTCTGTGTCACTGTTGGCTTCATAAATGTCACGGCAGTATCCGGCCGCCTGCTCTGCGCTCGCATACAGGCTGGCTGAGAGTTCCTGCCCCTCTGTATTTTCCTGTTTTTGACTGCTGTTCGCATCCGGCTGCGTCTCCCCTGCACATCCGGCAGTACAGAGACTCAAAATACAAATCGCCGCCAGTCCGGCTCTGATCCTTTTCATAATTCCTCTTTTCTGTCCGTGCCGTCACTGCCAAAAGCGCCGGACGGGAATCTCTGTTTTACTTCATTTTATTTTCAGCACAGTAATATTGCCCTTGTATAGAGAGTATACATATGCAGCATTGTAAAGTCAAGTCCCTGCCCGCTTTATACTGTGGGCAAAAGCAGATCTTCATTCCCCGCCATTGGCAGGGCTGAAATGCTGCAGACAAAAATGTTTTACTTCCACTGTCTTTCATTCTGATGTATAATAATACTTAAAATTTAATAAATATTCAGGAGGAATGAGATTCCATGCCAAAAAGAACAGATATCAATAAAATACTTATC
>DXDR01000076.1 GCA_019115385.1 Candidatus Mediterraneibacter avicola
GACTCTGAGTCTTTTTTTCATGCCTTTTTCCTCCGTGCAGATTTGCAGTGGTTTTTTGGATGGCAGGTATCAGCTATGCCTGCCGCAGGGCGCCGCTGCAAAGATAATATAGCAGACTGGCAGTTGATACCGGGAAAAGATTTTTCCGATGCAGTGCTGGAAGTATGGCGGGAGTTGTAAAAGAATCTCATTGAAAAACTGCGGGCTGTATAGTATATTTCAGAAAAAGGGGGGATGTACTGTATGAATATGAATGAAGAACAGATTGCAGATTTTTTGAACTGCCAGATGGAGATTTGGAGTTTTTCAAGACTTCTCCTGGAAAACTACC
Source organism: Candidatus Mediterraneibacter avicola (assembly GCA_019115385.1). GTDB lineage: Bacteria > Bacillota > Clostridia > Lachnospirales > Lachnospiraceae > Mediterraneibacter > Mediterraneibacter avicola. Next base: position 332 of record DXDR01000076.1, read on the forward strand.
GCGGTTCAGAACCCCTGCAGGCCCGTTTGACACGCAAATTATCGGAATACGAGGGGGTATGTGATTCTGATTCAGACAGTACTGCCCGGAAAGTACGCAACTGGCTGAAAGATGTAAACCGTCCGGGCAGCAGAGAAGAGCTTTTTCGTATTTGCTTTGCCCTTGAACTGGATGAAGATCGTGCGGATGCAGTGCTCTGTTCCACGGCAGAAAGCGGGATCCATTACCGCAATCCGAAAGAGCTTGTCTATGCGTTCTGCCTGAGGAAAGGATATGATTACCCGAGAACTCAGGAACTGCTGCATCGTCTGGGACAGGAGGAAAGCACGCAGAAAGATCAGGACCGGCGGAAGGTACTGCGCAGGACCAGCGGGCTTGAACCGAAACAGTGTACAACGATATCTGTCAGGGATGAGTTCAGGAGTGTCACAAGTGAAGAAGAGCTTGCACTGTTTTTGGAGTCTCATGGAAATTCCATGGGGGTCCATCACAACACGGCGTATTCTAAATTCTTACTGATGCTGAACCATCTTGCTGATGGCGGGGCTGAGGCAGATTATTCGGGAGTTCCGGCTGAGAGGAGATACCGTATCGGAGAAGTGACGGAAGAATATCTCAGAATGGGGGTTCCCTATGACAGGAAAAACAGGAATTATACAAGACTTCAGAAAGAAATAAAACGGTATTGGCCGTCTCCAAAGTCGATTCAGGAGATGGTCTCCAGGAAGATTGACGTGAACAGGAAGACTCTTCTTCTTTTGTATCTGGCCACAGAGGGGATGGACATGGATGTACCGGAGGAAAGCTATACAGAGGAGCATTGCCGGCGGATCAATCTGATGCTTTCACAGTGCGGCATGGCGCTGCTGGATCCGCATAATCCGTTTGACTTCCTGATTCTGCAGTCCCTCAGGCTGGAACGGGAGGAAGAGAGTATGAGCTGGAGGATGGAACGGTTTCTGTGGAAGGTCTTTCGAAATGAGAAAGCCGCCTATATCACGGCGGCAGAAAAAGGGGGCGGACAGTATGGATGAGAAAACGAGAAAGGGAAACCGCTGCGTTCTCCCGGAAGGATTTGAATTAAACGGGAAACACAGGATCTATACGATCGAGAAATATATCAGTGCGGGATCGAATTCCATCGTTTATCAGGCGTTTTATTCTGACAGTCTTATGCCGGGGCACCGCCATATCGTATTGATCAAGGAGCTCTATCCGCTGGATGAAAAGGGGCGGATCACCCGGGATGGTGACTGGAATCTGACAGTCGAACCGTCCGCAGAAGCCTTTTTTCAGTATCACCGGGACAGCTTTATCGCCGGTAATCACGCACATCTGACTCTTGCTGAGAACGGGAGAGGAAGGATCGCTGAAAACCTGGATTCCTTTGAGGCAAACCACACGGTTTATACGGTGCTGACTTCAAAAAAGGGCAGAGTCCTTTCAGATCTGCTGGAAGAAGGGGTGGAATTCCCTACGGTAACAGACACAGTATCCCTTGTCAAAAATCTGCTCCTTGCGCTGTCTGCATTCCATGAGCACGGGCTTCTGCACCTTGATATCAGTCCGGACAATCTTTTTATCCTTGAAGCAGAAGAAAAGAGCTTTCCCTCGGAGCTGATCCTTCTCGATTTCAATAGTGTCTATTCTATGGAGGACGGATGGGCATATGAAAATCATTATTATTTTGGAAAAACAGGATATATGGCTCCGGAGATCATGCTTCACAGAAAGGAAGAGATCGGCCCGTGGACAGATATCTATTCGGTCTGCGCAGTCTGGTATGAACTGCTGAGCGGGGAACGGCTTCCGGATAATATGGAGCTTACGGACAACACGGAAATGGTCTCTCAGTATTCCCGCCTTCTCCTCCACGAGAAGGAACGGACTGCCGTCCAGATCAATAAGATGTTGAAAAAGGGATTTCAGATACTGCCGAAAAACCGGTATCAAAATGTGGAGGAAATGCTGTCTGACCTGAAAAAGCTCACAGATATCCTGAACGGAACGGACAGGAAGCCTCTTTCTGAGGGGAAGGTCCGGAAGACAGGCGTGCTGCGGAAAAAGCATTTTCTTCCGGCGGCTGCCCTGATGTGTGCGGTTTTTCTGGCGGCAGGAGTAGGTGCGGGAGTTCTGCTCGAGAGGACGATGCAGCCGCAGCAGTCCATGGAGCATACAGAACTGGATCTGACACAGTTCCCTCTTGAAACGGATGATTCGGTCGTCCTCACGGAGAAAAATATCCGCCATCCTCTTGTAGATAATATTATGGAAATGCCGGTCCAGAGTTCTATGTCGGTCAGAGTCAATCTGAAGGACTATACCCATCCCCGAGATACGACAGAGGTGTTTGAAACTTACGGGATTTTTACGATCTACAACGGAGAGGGAGACAAGAGAGGATGGCAGTTTGCGGATCTGACCTATGATTTTTTCTATACACCGGACAATACGCTCCATATGGAACTGCCGCTTCAGGATACGAATGATTTCCCGCTGGAGTATATCGGCGTGATCTTTGCCAACTATAATTATACAGAAACCTCGGCGCTTCTGGATATCAAGGACTGTACGCTGGTGGATGGCAGCGGCACCTCTCATGAGATCACAGATCTTGAGGGAAGCCACATCCTGTATTTTGATGAAGAGAACTGGCAGTGGAATCTGCTCTCCGAACAGAATAAAGATTATGTGGAGGATTTCGGCGACATTTATGGGGGAAAGTTGATCGTGGACGCAGAGGTGGGATTCCTGGAGCCGATCCTTGATGTGAGGTGGGAGAGTGATAATCCCGACGTTGCCGAAGTGGACCAGAAGGGAAGGATATACGCCAACCGGCAGGGTCAGGCAACCATTACTGTTACGATAGAAGATAAAAATACAGGCGAGGTCAGAAAAACTCAGATGCTCGTTCATGTCAGGTCAAAGCTGGGGTAGTATATTCGATCCCGTTGCTTTTTTCACCCTGTTCCCGTGTATCTTTCACTGTCCTATGAAATATAGGAACTGCTGGAAAAAGCCAGGTGATATCGTAAAGGTGTATGAAAAAATTTCAGGGAGGTAACGACGATGAAAATGAAACATGCAGTCAGCCTGCTGTCAGCGTTCTTTATCGCATCTGCACTTGCGGCGCCGGTAAATGCCGCTGAGGCAGATCTATGGACAGCCGATGCAGTGATATCAGACCGGGCGGGAGATGTGAATCCTGCAATAACGCCTGTTGCGGAACTGCCGGAGGAATATATCAGAGAGGCGATGAGCGGTCCGTACGCGACAGGAGTCTATGTTGAGGTGCTGCAGTCGGTGGAATCTGTGCCGGCTGATATCCTGGATCTGGTGAGCGAGAATGGGGGTATACTCAGTGTGGCAGTGTATGAAAATGCCGCGGATAAATATCCTCTGTATATATGGGGGATCAGAGGGGGGTACAGCAGCGGTAAAGAAGCTGATTTTAAACTGAAAGTATCTGTTGATGTGCCTGAGATAAAGCAGGGGGCAGCCGGAGTGATCGGCGATAGCGGCGTGGCGTTTGCAACAGTATCCATGGCTCATGCCGGAGAATTGCCTGAGAATGCAGAACTGTCAGTCCCGATCCCGGATGCGGAAAAATATGGGGTGCAGAATGTTTATTTTTATGACCATGACCGGGGCAGGATCACGGACCGCATCGGTTTTGCAGTGACAACGGATACAGATTATGCCGGGTGGTGCACGATCAGAGGGCTCAGTGCAGGAGTGGATGCAGGAGACTATATCCTGACGCCTGCTGATCTGGATTATGATACAAAGACCTATTCGGATATCAGTGAAGCTGAGGAAAGGATAAAGAGAGACCTGCGATCGGATGCACAGGAAGTAAATATCCGTATGGGATATTACCACGGAAATGAGTACAAGCTGTCTGTGGAGACACTCAATGCTGTGCGTGAGAGCGGTAAGGATCTGCATATCACATTCCCGGG
>DXDR01000015.1 GCA_019115385.1 Candidatus Mediterraneibacter avicola
TCGATAGCTGCCGGCAGCATCGCCGCAACACCCTCAAAGGTGGATGCCTGAGACTGAAGGGAAGAGTCAAGCGTAGCCTTATCCATGACAGAGGCGACCGCTTCATCCTCGATGGTAAAGTCGTAGACCAGGGTATCTCCGTCAGCATAGACGTCTGCAGAGATTCCGGTTCCCTCCAGAGCGGCGATCTGTGTACCAAGCTGCTCCTGCATTATGTCAGATTTTACAAAATCATCCAGTGTGTCAAATTTTCCTGTGATGCTACCGTCAGAACTGTCATCGGCCTCAGTTTCGTCAGCCTCATCAGCTTCGTCAGTCTCGTCCTTTGCTGTATCCTCCGTTTTGTCTTTTGTGTCCTCTGACTTGTCTGAACCGCATGCAGTCATGGACGCAGCAAGTATGAGAGCGCACAGCAGCAGAAGTGCTTTCCTTAATAAATTTTTCATAGCATTTTCCTCCTTTTAAACTTTTGCCTGAGAATATTATGACATATCCAAAGATGTAAGTCAATATAAAGAAACACCGGTGTTTCGTAAAGTTTCGTTATATTTTTGAGTAACTTTCCTTTTTCTGTTTCATCCGCTTGATGACCTTCAGCCTTGTAAAATCTTCACGGTCTTTTTCTTCCAGGGCATTGGTGATGGTGTATACAAGGGATGAATACAGAGGAATCGTAATATTCTGGAGCGCATTGGCACGCTTCTGTGTCTTTTTGATATTGCTTGCCAGCCGGTAGGCGGCGTTTTCGACCATGGACAGTTTGATAGTCAGTTCTTTTACCTTGCGGAATGCCTCCCTTGCCTTGTCGATCGACTCGTGGGTGGTGCTGAACGCATAGGTCGGTTTTCCGGCGTCGGGGATGTATTTTACATGGGGAATTTCCGTTCCCATGATACTCCGCGTTTGTATGGTGATGGAATTCTCGATCGGCACCGTGTAGGCCAGAAGTTCTACATTGCTGATGCCGTTTTCAATATTGGCGCTCTGGAGACAGCGGTACGCGTAGGTAAAGGTCGTATCGATCTCTTCCTGGATCGTCCGCGCCTCGTCGATCAGATCCATCAGTTCACGGATGAGAATGTTTCTCTTCCGGTCCATCAGGTCATATCCCTGTTTTGCCAGTGCAAGAGAGTTCTTGGCCAGCATCAGGTTTCCTTTGGTAGGAAATGTGCGTGGATCCATGAAATTCCTCCTTTTTATACTTCTATATAATACAGGCAGATATCCTCATAGCGTCCGTTTTTCATGCGGAATCCGCCGGGGACTGTGCCGAGCAGATGGAAACCGATCCGTTCGTACAGATGGCGGGCATGGATATTTTTAGCCACGACCGCATTAAACTGAAGGAGGCGGAATCCTGCTTCACGGGCCCGTGCAATACAGTTCCGGACAAGGGCTTCACCAATATGGCGCCCCCGGCAGGAAGAACTGACTGCATAGCTGGCATTGCAGATATGGGCACATCTGCCTACATTGTTGGGATGAAGAATATACAGTCCCAGAATCCGGCCGGAAACATCCTCAGCCACACCGCAGAAACTCTGCTCCGCGAAAAAGGATCTGCCGGATTCTGCGTCCAGAGATTCTTCCTGAGGAAAAGCATTGCCCTCCTCAACAACCTCGTTCCAGATCTCGATCATGGAGCCGAGATCGTCAGGGACATATTCTCTGACCGTAAAGGGACTCATGATTCATCCTCCATAGGCTTATAGTATTTGTCCAAAATTTTTGTATCAACACGGTCCAGTTCTTCTCTGGGCAGCCTTCCCAGGAGTTTCCAGCCGAGATCAAGGGTTTCGATCATGCTCCGGTTTTCCTCAGAGCCCTGGCCGATATATTGTTCTTCAAATTCTTTACCGAACTCCAGATATTTTTTATCAATGGGAGAAAGCTCATCTTCCCCGATAACAGACGCCAGATTTCGCGCGTCGCCTACTTTTGCATAGGCGGAGAAAAGCTGGTTTGCCAGATCCTGGTGATCTTCCCGGGTATATCCCGCTCCGATACCGTCTTTCATCAGACGGGAGAGGGAGGGCAGGATGTTGATAGGCGGATAGATGGACTGTCCGTGAAGGGGACGGTCGAGAACAACCTGTCCTTCGGTAATGTATCCGGTCAGGTCCGGGATAGGATGAGTGATGTCATCGTTTGGCATGGTCAGGATCGGCAGCTGCGTCACAGAGCCTTCCACTCCCTGTACGATACCGGCGCGCTCATAGATCGTGGCAAGCTCACTGTAAAGATAGCCGGGATATCCTTTTCGGCTGGGAATTTCTCCCTTAGAGGAGGAAACCTCACGCATGGCCTCCGCAAAGGAAGTCATATCCGTCAGGATGACCAGGATGTGCATATGCTGTTCAAATGCAAGGTATTCGGCTACGGTAAGGGCTACCTTCGGTGTGATCAGACGCTCGACAACCGGATCGTTTGCCAGGTTCAGGAACATGGCCACATGGTCTGCAACTCCGCTTTCTTCAAATGTATGCCGGAAGAAATCAGCCACGTCGTGCTTGACACCCATTGCAGCAAACACAACAGCGAACTGCTCATTGGAGTCCTCGCCAAGGGAAGCCTGCTTTACGATCTGCGCCGCAAGCTGGTCGTGAGGCAGACCGTTTCCGGAAAAGATCGGAAGCTTCTGTCCGCGGATCAGGGTTGTCAGACCGTCGATGGCGGAAATACCAGTGTGTATATAGTTCCTCGGGTATTCTCTGCGGACCGGATTCAGCGGAAGTCCGTTGACGTCCCGCTTCAGCGTGGATACGATCGGTCCCAGATCATCTATGGGCTGTCCGATCCCGTTAAAGGTGCGGCCCAGCATATCCGGGGAAAGTGCGATCTCCATCGGGTGGCCGGTCAGTTTTGTGTGTGTATTTTTCAGGGACATATTTTCCGAACCTTCAAACACCTGTATGACGGCTCTGTCCTCGTAAATTTCAACAATACGGCCAATCTTTCTATCGGTGCCATTTATGACGAATTCTACGATTTCGTCAAAGAACGCGCCCTGTACGCCCTCAAGTGCGATCAGAGGGCCATTGATGCTGCTTAAGCCTAAATATTCTATTGACATAGATCCGTTCCCTCCTTATGCATTTTTCTCAAGCACGCGCTGGTAGAACGCGTCGATATCCCGGTGGTACTGGGCAAACATTTCCAGCTTGTCGTTGGGCACGTCATACTTGATGGCTATGATCCGGTCAAAGATATTCTCCGCCTTGAGTACGGACATGGGGTGACCCATTGTGACCAGAGTGCGGGCCTTTTTGTACAGGTACAGGATCGTCTCCATCATGAGAAACTGTTTTTCCAGGGTTACACAGGTGTCGTCTTTGTGAAAGGCGTTCTGCTGCAGGAAGCCCAGACGGATAACACGGGCAATCTCCAGCACAAGCTTCTGGTCGTCGGGAAGTACATCGCTTCCGATCAGCTTGACGATCTCAAGGAGTGAACTTTCCTGGTTTAAAAGCGCCATCATGCGGTTGCGGTAGTCCACAAATTTCTGGGATACATTGTCCTGATACCAGTGGCTTAAGTCGTTCAGGTATTCGCTGTAGCTGGTCAGCCAGTGAATAGCAGGGAAATGCCGGGAATATGCAAGGCTCTTGTCCAGACCCCAGAAGCAGCGGACAAAACGTTTTGTATTTTGTGTCACCGGCTCGGAAAAGTCTCCTCCCTGGGGAGATACTGCGCCGATAATGGTAACGGATCCGTCTGTTCCGTTTAAGTTGTGCATCATGCCGGCCCTCTCGTAAAACGCAGACAGACGGGACGCCAGATAAGCCGGGAATCCTTCCTCCGCAGGCATTTCCTCCAGCCGCCCGGAAAGCTCTCTTAAGGCCTCGGCCCATCGGGAGGTGGAATCTGCCATGATCGCTACGTCGTAACCCATATCCCGGTAGTATTCGGCAAGAGTCAGACCGGTGTAGATGCTGGCCTCACGGGCAGCAACGGGCATGTTTGAAGTATTTGCGATCAGTGTGGTGCGGTCCATCAGCGGGTTGCCTGTGCGGGGGTCGGTCAGTTCGCCGAACTCCTCCAATACCTGAGTCATCTCGTTCCCGCGTTCTCCGCATCCGATATAGATGATAATATCAGCGTCTGCCCACTTGGCGATCTGGTGCTGCGTCATGGTCTTTCCGGTTCCGAATCCTCCGGGGATGGCAGCAGTGCCGCCCTTTGCGATGGGGAACATAGTGTCTATGATACGCTGCCCGGTGATCAGAGGCACAGATGCCGGAAATCTGTGATGTACCGGCCTTGCCACACGGATGGGCCATTTTTGCGTCATGGTAAGCTGTTTTTCCGTTCCGTCCTGCAGGCGGAGCGTGATCAGCGGTTCGTCGATAGTATAGCTGCCGTCCGGCACAGTGTCCACAACGGTACCTTCCGTATCAGGGGGAATCATGCATTTGTGAATGATCGCATGTGTCTCCGGCACTTCGGCGATTATGTCCCCGCCGTGAAGATACTGTCCTTTTGACACTGTGATGTGGGTCTCCCACTTTTTCTGCCGGTCCAGGGAGTCCACGCTTACACCGCGGGTTATAAAAGCCCCGCCGGATTCTGCGATGAGTTCCAGAGGACGCTCGATACCATCAAAAATATTATTCAGGATGCCCGGCGCCAGCGTAACTGAAACTGCGCCGCCGCTGGCGGTAACTTCCTCCCCCGGACGGAGCCCGGAAGTCTCTTCGTATACCTGAACAGTGGTCAGATCTTTGTCAAGGGCGATCACTTCGCCTACCAGTTTCTGTTTTCCAACATATACCATTTCGGACATGGAAAATCCGGTGTTCCCTTTCAGGTAAATGACGGGCCCGTTGATCCCATAGATTGTTCCGGTTTTAAGCAATGCCGTCACCTCCTAAGAACAGAAATTTATCATATTCATTGCGAAGCTGTGTTCGAAAGGAATTGTCGATCAGTACATTGCGGCTGCGGATGACCGCGCGCATACCGCCGATAAAGTCTTCCGTGCTGACAGTCAGGCTGACGCCTGCGGCATCTTCCAGGGCAGACTGCATGTTCTCATCCGACTGGTTGATGTAGATGATCACTTCGTCGCCGCCGGCAAATTCTTTGGCCTGCCGGGCGCAGCGAATGAGAAAGTCCTTGTATGCTTCGGTTTTCATATAGTCTTCAACAAGGCTTAAAGCCTCTTTAAATATTTTGTCTTTTAAATCCTGCTGGACTGTTCCCTGGCGGCGCTTGATCTCAAGCTGAGATTTGGCGGAAGCCTGGTTCAATGCAAGTCTGGCGCTGGTCGTCTCGGCTTTAATGCGTGTTTCGGACTGGCGCAGCGCCTCGGCTTTGTGATCCTCAAAGACTTTCTCAAGCGCTTCTCTGTGGGAGTCTATGATCGCATTGCCCTCTGCGCGGGCCTGTTCCATAGACGTGGTCTGCAGGTGTGAGATTTTTTCTTCCAGAGTCAAGAGGAATCCCTCCTTATGTTTGTTTTTCGATGTTCGGGCATGGTCTTACAGCTTCAGCCCGATTGCCTCGGTGATATAGGACGTGATAAAGTCTTTCCTCCGTCCGGTTCCGTGCCTGTCAGGAATCTCCACGAGAAGCGGCATTTTTCGCTCCAGGCGGAAGGTGTCTATAATATCAGGAAATTCCCGCCCGAATTTCTCGGTAAGGAGAACGATACCTACGCTCTTATCCGACAGCACGCTTTCCAGAGCCTCTCTGAGTTCCTCGCGTTCATGTACGACCACACCGTCCACACCGGCCAGCCGCATTCCGGTATAGGTATCGACATTATCACTGATCAGAAACATTTTCATAGTCTGTCACTCCTTTAACGGATGGCATTACAGGTTTCCGAGAATCATAAAGGAGATGATCAGTCCGTACAGGCAAACACCTTCGGCAAGACCTACGAAGATGAGGGACTTACCGAGTACACTGGAATCCTCGCTGATCGCTCCCAGAGCCGCGCTTGCCGCGCTTGCTACGGCAATACCGCCGCCGATACAGGAAAGTCCGGTAACAAGAGCTGCTGCCAGATATCCAAGACCGGTCGCAAATCCCGGATCAGAAGCTGCGCTTTCTGCCGCCTGTACATCTCCGCCGCCAAGCATCATAATAGACGCAACTACGAAGCAGCCGAAGAAGAAAAATACATTTACTCCAATGGAGCGTTTGTAGCGTTTTTTGTTCTTCTCGCCGATCAGGTAGTAGCCGAATGGAATGATAATGCTTAAAACAAGTGCTGCGATGAAAATGAGTTTTGTTGCTAAAGTCATGGTAGAATCCTCCTACTTTTTATTCGTTTTCTTTTTTGTATACGGGTCAAATGCATGGCCGCTGCCCTTGTAGAAGCGGCTGAACATCTCGTAGTATTCCAGACGCAGTACCTGAATGCCCACGATCAGTCCTTCAAATCCGCACACGAACAGGTTGCCGAAGACTACTCCCAGCCAGTTCGGGTGCCCGCTCTCAGCGCCGGCCAGCTGCAGTACCACTTCCATGATGGCCGCATGGCTGACGGCAAAAGCGCCGATACGGATGAATGAGATGGTGTTGGAGAAGTAGCTCAGCAGTGTCTCGAACATTTCAAAAAATCCCTGTACGAGGAACATGCCTTTCCCCACTTCCATCTTGTCTGCGCGTTTCTGGATCGCCCTTGTGATCGGTTCTTTAAACAAGATCACGATCAGCGGAATACCGAACATGACTGCCATTACGATACCGCCCGGCAGAGGCTGCCCGGTGAGGAAAAGAACGATCGTGACAACGACTGCGATATAGAATACGAGTCCGGCCAGACCGTTTGCGTCAAACCAGGCGTTTTCAATATCTTTGCTCTTTATGGCGTTGATGATGTGGAGCACCATCGCTACCATAATAAGGAACATGCCGAAGGCCACAGCCACAATAAAAACAGTGTTCAGCTTGCCCAGGAAGGGAAGCGTTGTCATGTGGTCGATGGGCCTGATCCACAGAGGTTCTATGACGTCTTCAAATCCAAAGATACTTCCGAACATAAATCCGAATATGGTGGAAAATATACCCGCAGTAGCGATAATTCCTGCCAGCGCCGCTTTCTTGAAATGATAGATCAGGAAACCGCCGATCATCAGCAGAAGTCCCTGTCCCACATCTCCGAACATTACGCCGAAGATAAAGGAGTAGGTAAGGCCTACAAATACCGTGGGATCCAACTCGTTGTGAGCCGGAAGGCCGTACATCTGGACGAACATTTCAAAGGGCTTAAACAGTTTGGGGTTTTCCAGTTTTGTAGGAGGTTCGCCGAAGTAGGCGTCATGGTCGTCCTCCACGACAACAAAAACTTTGTCGTCATCTTTGACTTCGTCCAGGAATTTTTCCACATCTTCATCTGCCATCCAGCCGCAGAGGATATAATAATCTTCCTTATTGTCCTCCATCCGTGCGGCAAGCTTACGGACGTCAAAGTTGTTCGCAAGCTCTTCCAGACGGTTCTTTGCGGCTATAAGCTGAGGCGCCCGGTCGGAAAGCATCTCTCCGGCTTCTTTGTCCAGATTGTCGATTTCCAGGTTGATGCGGGCAATCTCGCGCTCCAGAGACTGGTATGCGTAGGCAGGTGTTCCTTCAAACTCGTCTTTCAGATCGATCCGCTCAAAGTGCAGGGAACGGAAGACAGCGTCTACTTTCTGCGCTTCTCCGGGAGAGACAAAATACGCTCCGTATACAAAACTCTCGTCCCGGTCGCCCTCCACGAAAATCGCCGTCAGATCATCCATAAGATATTTCTGCATTTTGTGGTAAAACTCCACGGCGATCCGTCCGAAACGGTAGGTGATATACCTGTAGTGCAGAACCTTGTGAAGGTCGCAGTTTAACGGGCGGAAAGGAGCGATAACCTGCTGTTTTGCACGGAGTTCTTCTGTCTTTTTCTTCAGTTTTTCTTTCTTTTCCTGTAGGGACTGATAGTCTTCGTTTGCTTTACGGACAAGCTCGAACATATCGTCCAGTCCAAGAGAGGTGTCGGGAGTTACATCTTCCGCATTGGGAAGGTAACCGACAAACTGTACCGCTTTGCTGAGAGCATCCCGGTAGGGGTTAAGCTCCACAAAGGGCCGTAAATTGTCCACGGTCTTAAGTTCCGACAGCGCCGATTCAAGCTGTATCTCATAGCGGGAGAGATACAGATCGGTAACGCGGTCGATGTCGTTGCGCGGACCGGATATGTTGATAAATTTCATCTTTACGATCATCGGGTCTTACCTCCAATGTATGCCAGCGTCTCGCCGGGGCTCAGACTGTATCTTACGCACTCCATAGCGGTCGTCAGCTTTTTCAGTTCTTCTTCTTTTAAAAAGAAGTAAGTATTGATCTCGGCCAGAGAATAGGGGTTGTGCCGCAGATCAACAGTATAAAGATGGTGCAGGCAGTCAGCATAGATCTGCTCAATATTAAAGTCAGCTATTTTCTGACGGAACTGGTAATGTTTTGCATAGACCGTCCGGTTGACTGCATTATGCATCTCTTCCAGGCCGGGCGCTTCCACGATCTCCTTGATCTGGTCGGTAGAAAGCTTATAATGTATGGGGATGAGCAGAAGATAAATGTCCGCCGGCTTCATATTATAATACTTTTTTGCCCTGTAGATCCACTGTAGATTCAGCAGATCGATCTTTGATCCCCGCTCATGGATAAAAAGTTCCAGATCCTTTTTCCCGAGCAGTTTTTTCTGCTCTTTCCATGTGGAGGTATAAAAATAAAGATCCAATGCCAGGTTGTAATCATAAAGAGTAACGTTCTGGGCATCTTTCAGTTTTTTCAGCGGGGCGTAATATTCCGTGCCCTTCAGGTTCTCTACCAGTTCGTCCGTTGTTCGGGATGTGATCAGCTTTTCAATCGATATCTGAGAATAACGGTCAAAAAAGGCGCGCTTATAGTTGAGATCAAAAGGCTGCTTGTACCTGTTGATGACAATGCGCAGACAATAGTTGATCAGATCGATCTCGTAATTTTTTACAAGCAGCTTCATAAAACGCCGCTGCTTCTGTCCGCAGAACCGGTAGATTTTTGTGTAATCGCGATACAGGGACTGGGTCAGCACTTTCTCGATATTCCCGCGGTGGATCTGGCTTTCGTCCAGCATGGCGAGCACGTCCGCGTATGCCGTATTCTTTTTCAGATATTCCGCGATTTCGGGGACGCTGCCCAGGCTGGCGATCTCCTCAAACTGTTTCGGCGTGAGGAGCTTTGCCTTCATCGCACGGATCTTTGTCACGATCCCGCTGTATTCCAGTAAATTTCCCATAGGCTACACCTCGGTAATCCGTTTCAAAATCTCTCGCGCATATTCTGTGTGGCGCAGGTCGTATTCCCTCTGCAAAGCTTCGATCGCCGCGTCGCTCTGACCGCTCTGACTGTCGAGCACTTTGGAGGTATTCTTCTCCAGCTGCTCCCGGATCGCGCGGACGCGCGCCTCCGTCTTCGCCTCAAGCTCCGAGTCAAACGCTCTGCGTTTTTCCTCATACTCCCTGTTCAGTTCTTCCTTCTGATCCTCGGCATGCTGAACGATCGCTGCCGCTGCATCTTCAATCTCTGTTAATCTGTTTACAATAGAGTCCATGAAAAGCCTCCTTAATTTATGATTTTTTAATAAAATCACAATATATTTTATCATACACCTTTTTAGGAAAAATGCAACCTAAAATAGGGGTCAGACCCCTTTGGACAGAGTTGTCAGACAGCTTCTTTAAAAGGGGCCTGACCCCTATTGAAAAAGCTGTCTGACAATTCTGATTTTCCGAACGTTTTTCCTTCTGCCTTTGACCTGAATCCTCAGGCGTGTTATGATGTGAAAGTCAGTATAATGTGTTTTGTCTGAATGTACACTGACGCTATGGTTTATAATAGGCAGAGGACAACAGCGGCATTTTATGCAGCTATTTGACATAATTAACATATTATAATAGGAGGATGGCTTATGAGGCTGAGAAATATACCCCGAGCGGAGGGCGTAATTCGGGATCACCGCTTTGTTATTAAGAGACCGGAGGATCAGAAGGGGTGCTGGCGGCAGGTGTTTGGCAACAAGCAGCCGATTTATATTGAGATTGGCATGGGGAAAGGGCGTTTTTTGCTCAATATGGCCAAGGAGCATCCTGATATTAATTTTGTGGGGATAGAGCGGTATTCCAGTGTGCTCCTGCGGGCTCTGGAAAAATATGATACAGAGGAATTCAAGGAATTGAAAAATGTGCGGTTTGTCTGCATGGATGCCAGAAATGTGGAGAATGTTTTTGCCCGGGGCGAGGTGTCGAGAATTTACCTGAATTTTTCTGATCCGTGGCCTAAGGCGCGGCACGCCAGAAGGCGTCTCACTTCGGTGGGATTTTTGCAACGGTATGAAACAATTCTCTGTGAAGGCGGACTGCTGGAATTTAAGACAGATAATACGGAGCTGTTCCGTTTTTCCCTGGAACAGCTGGAGGAGGCGGGATGGCCGCTGAAATGTTTTACCTTCGACCTGCATCATAATGAGACAATGAATCAGGGAAATATAATGACGGAATATGAGGAAAAATTTTCCTCAAAAGGCAATCCGGTCAATAAGTTTATAGCAGTGCGGAAGTAGAAGATAAAAGTAACAGTTCAGCCATCTGTCATCAGGAGACGGATTTATGCTTGCATAAGAATCCGTCTCCTGATGTGCAGATGTGCTGAGCGCCAGTCTATGAGGAAAACAGCGGCGCCAGCCGCAGTAAGCACGCAGTGCGGTTTCCCGAATGGCGCGGGCTGAACTGTTACAAATAAAAAAGGACTAGAGAAAGAACTCTTTGCATGCGCCCGGCATATAATACATTATATGTATAATGTGCCGGGTGATTGTTTTATGAAACGGAAAGACTGCTGGAAAAGATGTGCCAGAGAACTGATTTACTGTAAACCAAAACTGAACAGAAAACTGCTTTGCATACGGGCTTCATTTCATGACGTATGCAAAATTCTCAATTCTGCAGGCTGTCATGAGCATGACTGCGGGAAAAAGTGATATACAAAGCCTAAGTAGCGCGGCAGGGAAAACAGTTTGAAACAGACAGAAAACAGATGCAGAGAGGAGAGGCGTGATGGTAGTAAAAGTGACAGAAAAAAATATTCAGAGAGAGGTATACAGCTGCCGTCAGCCGGTGCTGGTAGAGTTTTATGAACCGTGGTGTCCGAAGTGTGCGATGATGGAGGATGTTCTGAGAGACTTCTCGGAAACACACAGAGAGATTAAGGTTTGTCAGATTAATGCGGGCAGAGAAATACAGCTGACCGATCAGTATGGAATAGAAAAGGTTCCGGCATTTGTGGCATTCCGGGGAGGAAGACCAGTGGGAGCTGTTGTAGGCGCTGTCTCAAGCCGGATTTTGTTGGAACTCTGTTCGGCAGATGGATAATCCGACACAAAATATAATCTCAGCATGGCAGAAAATGGTAACTATTCAACCATGCATCTCGGGTTCTCGCAGCTAACGCTGCTTTACCGCCGCTTGCGCGGCTGAATCCTCGATTATGGCTAAACGCCATATGCCTGAGTTAATAAAAATCCTCTGTAAGTAAACTTGCGCCGTATTTTTATTAACCCAGCCGCATGGCTGAATAGTTACGGAAAATGCAAAAAAAATAAAAAACTGCTTGCATTCACAGATAAACTGTTATATAATAGCACTTGCGTTACAGAAAAATAGCTAAAAAACGTAGAATGCGCGATTAGCTCAGCTGGCAGAGCACCTGACTCTTAATCAGGGTGTCCAGGGTTCGAACCCCTGATCGCGCACTTAGAAATCGCTGTTTTTGCGGACATTGCGAGCCGCGGGGACGGCGGTTTTTTTGCGTGAAGCAATGAGCAGCGCGG
>DXDR01000077.1 GCA_019115385.1 Candidatus Mediterraneibacter avicola
CTACCCCATTATCTAGTTCAAAAAGACTCGATGACGTACTATTATAAAATTCCTCTGCATAGATATTCCCCGTCAGAGTGATCGTATATTCCTCCATCTCTTCTTCCTCCGGCAGACTGTCCGCAATCTCCTGAGCTTCTTTCAGCGCCTCTTTAAACTCCGCATAATCTTTTACCTCTCTTCCCTGGCTGCTTCGTACCGATTTTGTCGTCCTCACCGACTGCGTCTTACTTTCTGCTTCCGCTGTCTCTTCCGTCCTTTCATCTCCAGGCTCCGTTTGTTTTTCTTCGTTAGTTGCCTCTGTAACGGTTCCGTTTTCCTGAACATTTTCTACATCTTTATCGGATTTCACGCCATCTTCTTCAACAGAATTATCTTTTGCGCCTTCCGATTCACCCTGATGCAGAAAAACCTCCGTCTCCTGTCCTTCTGCCGCAAATGCAATATTTGATATTGTCATTGTGAAACAGAGGAAAACTGCCATTATTGCCGCTGCTTTTTTCATAAAAAATATACTCTCCTTTCCGGCATATGCGAAAGTTCATGTAAAGTCTTACTGCACTCTACAAGACATCCACATAATCTGCCTTATGTTGTAATTCCAAGTAACAGAAGTCCATAACCGGCCCGGCAGTTTCTGGTCTTGCCATCATCAGGGGTACGACAAACAGACCTTTTTCCAGAAATACTGAAAAGGTCTGTTCGCTGTGCCCGGATAAGGCTTTTTTCTTTGTAATCTTTGCGGATATACATTGACTAAAAAGAAAAAAACAGCTATATTTACTGATATGTAGAAAAAATATTTTTTATTTTTTCTCTTTTTACAACATAAGGCAGATTATGCATTTATTATTGATATACATAGAGCATTCTTCAAAACGTTTGTTTATAATAAGTAAGACATCTATAAAGAATATTTACTGGCTTCTTTGAATATAGTAATTACAATCTGCCGGGAATAATCTGCCTGCTCTGGAGTCAGATCACAAGCCCCAGCTTTTCCATTCGTTCTCTGTGTTCCCGTCCTGATGAGAGAATATATATTCTTGTAGTATCAATGCTGCTGTGCCCAAGAATATCAGCCAGCTTCGCAATGTCCTTATCTATGGCGTAAAAACATCTTGCAAAGAGATGGCGCAGATTATGCGGAAATACTTTTGTCTCTTTTACTCCGGCTTTCCGGCCAAGTTCTTTTAGCATTCTCCAGATATTTGAACGGTCAAGGGGCTTTCCATTCTTTGTAACAAATATCGGCCCTGTCCAAAACTGATTCCTGCGCATATAGGATTTCAGAACTTTCCGCAGTTTTCCTGCAATCAGGATTGTCCGAGTCTTCCCCTTCAGTCTGACGACAGCTTCTCCCGCGCGGACAGCTTCTGCTGTAATATACTGCAGCTCCGATACGCGGATTCCCGTGCTGCATACTGTCTGAAGCAGCAGCACAAGTCTTTCATTCCCCTGCGTTTTCGCCAATCTCAACATTCGGATATATTCCTGCTTTGTCAGTTCTTTTTCGCTGGAACAATATGCCTGTCTCTGAATTTTAAGCTGTTTGACCCGGCATTCAGGAGCCCCCAGAAAATCCAGGAAGCCATTAACAGCCGCCAGCTTTGTGTTAACACTTGCAGGGCGGTATTCTTTTATCAACATATCTTTATAAAGTATTACTTTGTCTTTGATAAGCTGTTTATTTCCTAACCATATAAGAAAATGTTCTATATCGCGGCAATACTGTTTACACGTAGATATGCTTTTTTCACTTTGTTTAAGATATAGTAAATATGCTTTCAACTTTGTTGTTAATTCTGTTTTCACCATTTTTACCTCCTGTCCCTTTACGGAATTAATACCTGCATACAGATTCTCATACTACTTTTATCCCCGTATCGTGCAGTTTTCCTTTTGTCTTCTTTATTATTTCCTTATATAGTATAAAGAATATTAACAAAATCCTTTTCAATTCTTTGAATTCTCCTTTTTTGCATTTTTATACATTTTTATGTGAATATATGCACATCTCTATTTTTACAAATTTTCTCTTGCATAATTATAACTTCTAGTGTATAGTATGATGTAGCTTGCAAAAGCTGTAAAACAAACAAAAGCTGCCATCCGTCCCCGACGGATGGCAAAATTAATAAAAATACATTCAGGAGGCTATCAGAAATGAGTAAAGAAAAAGTGGTTCTGGCATATTCAGGGGGGCTTGACACAACAGCTATCATTCCGTGGCTTAAAGAAAACTTCGGGTATGACGTTATATGCTGCTGCATCGACTGCGGTCAGGGAGAAGAACTGGACGGACTCGATGAGAGGGCAAAGCTTTCCGGCGCATCCAAATTATATATTGAAAATATTGTAGACGAATTTGCTGATGATTTTATCATGCCCTGTGTAAAGGCAGGCGCCGTCTATGAAAATCAGTATCTTCTGGGAACTTCTATGGCCCGTCCGGCTATTGCAAAAAAACTGGTGGAGATTGCCCGCAAGGAAGGCGCTGTCGCCATCTGCCACGGCGCGACGGGAAAAGGAAATGACCAGATCCGTTTTGAACTGGGCATCAAAGCTCTCGCACCGGATATCAAGATCATCGCGCCATGGCGTATGACAGATATCTGGACCATGCAGTCCCGTGAGGATGAGATCGAGTACTGCAAAAAGCACGGCATCGATCTCCCCTTTGATACAAAACACAGCTACAGCCGCGACCGCAATCTTTGGCACATCAGCCATGAAGGGCTGGAGCTGGAGGATCCGTCCGTGGAGCCAAACTATGACGATCTGCTCGTCTTAAGCGTATCTCCGGAAAAAGCGCCGGACGAACCGGAATATGTAACAATGACTTTCGAAGCCGGCATCCCGAAAACACTCAACGGAAAGGCCATGAAAGTTTCCGAGATCATCATGGAACTGAACAAGCTGGGCGGAAAACATGGAATCGGCATCATTGATATCGTAGAAAACCGCGTGGTAGGAATGAAATCCCGCGGCGTATACGAGACGCCGGGCGGAACGATCCTGATGGCTGCTCATCAGCAGCTTGAGGAACTGATCCTTGACCGCGCTACATATGAAGTGAAAAAAGACATGGGAAATAAACTTGCTCAGGTTGTATATGAAGGAAAATGGTTCACGCCCCTCTGCGAAGCAATCCGCGCATTTGTGGATGTAACGCAGCAGTATGTAACAGGAGAAGTGAAATTCAAACTGTACAAAGGCAATATTATCAAGGCCGGCGAGACGTCTCCCTACTCTCTGTACAGCGAATCGCTTGCAAGCTTCACTACGGGCGATATGTACGACCACCACGACGCAGACGGATTTATCACCCTGTTCGGGCTGCCTCTTAAGGTCCGCGCCATGAAGATGCAGGAACTGTCAAAAGAAAATAAGAAATAAAATTTACGCGGATACAAAAACGGAAATCAATCCATGCACGGCATGGACTGGTCTCCGTTTTTTTATATCCGAAATTCTTTTATTTTTCCCATGTGTCATTTATTACTCTTTTTATATTCTCAGAAGCGATTTTCTCAATCTGTCTCCAGGTAAAGCCGCTGCACCTCAGGGCCCGCCATACTTTCTCCATATCTTCCACAGTACTGATGTCCTGCGGGCAGTCCTCCGGTCCAAACCCGTCAAAATCTGTTCCGAGAGCCACTCCGTCTTCCCCGGCACAATTTACCATATACCGGATGTGCCTTGTGATATCAGAAACATCCGCCTTCCCCGACTCCCTGAGGAAGGGTGAATAAAAGTTTACACCTGCTACGCCGCCTTTTTCTCCCAGGGCGCGGAGCATCTCATCACTTAGATTTCTGGGATGGCGGCACAGTGTTCTTGCATTGGAATGGGACGCTGCAACCGGAGACCGGCTGTACCGGATGCAGTCCCAGAACCCTCCGTCCGACAGATGGGAAACGTCAATGATCATCCCCAGGTCATTCATTCTTTCTACAAGTTCTGTACCGAATCTGGTCAGCCCCTGCTGCATAACATTCGGATTTCTGCTGTTCGGGCTGCCGATGCAGTTCTCATAATTCCATGTCAGCGTGACCAGCCGGACACCCCTTCCATATAATTCGTCAAGGCGCTCCATCCTTCCATTGAGCACGCCTCCTTCTTCCACTGTAAGTATACCGTACAGGACCTTTGTCTTTTCCATATCCGCACATGGCTGTTTTATAAGAAGTTCTGCCGTGTCTGCAATTTTAAACTTTTCATCCTGCTCATGTTCTGCCCGGCTCAGCATGGACAGGACATCCTGATATGCCATATCCCATACTGTTCTTTCGGGTATTTTCTTTGTCTTCAGTCCGTATTCGGCAGCATTGACATAGCAGGCAAAAAACTGAGCGCAGGCTCCTGCCCGCCGGAGACGTTCCAGATCCACACACAGGTCATTGCTCTTTAGCTCCTTCTTCTGTTTTCCGGTTTCGCTCAGTGTATCGCAGTGCATATCGATCCATTCCATATTCTGACTCCTTTTCAGATTTCTCTCTTCTCCTCTACAGCATCGTGTACAGTCGGCAATGCCTTCTGCTTCGCCGGCGACGCTATTCTCAATATCTTATACTCCTTTCCGGGCCGGGTATGAATAAACTGGTTATTTTTTACATATTCTAATTTACCGATATATACCTGTCCGCTCTATAGAAGGGCTAACATACGCTCCCTTGTATAGCGCGGGGCAGTAAAAGGAGGACATTATGAAGCCAACGATCGGCATTGTCGTATGCGGTTTTATGGATAACCGCCAGTTTGTCACAAATTCCTATATCCAGTCCATCCGATATTCGGGAGGACTTCCACTGATTCTGCCCCTGGTCCGAAGCGACGCTCTGCTGGAACAGTATACAGGCCTCTGTTCCGGTTTTCTGTTCTGCGGAGGAGGCGACATCACGCCACTTCTCTTCGGGCAGGAACCCCAAAACGGGAACGGACACACAAGCATTACTGTGGATCTGTTCCAGATCCGCCTGATGAAAAAAATCCTCGCCTCGGGGAAACCGGTGCTTGCCATCTGCCGGGGCATGCAGGTGCTGAGCGTGGCGTGCGGAGGAACCATCTGGCAGGACATGTCCCTGATTCCCGGAGATACCCTTGATCACATGCAGAAGTCTGCATCACGGGCCGATGTAAGCCACCGCATCCGCACGGAGCGGGGCAGCCTGATCCGGCGCTGTGCCGGCCCTTCCATCTTTGTCAACAGTTTTCACCATCAGTCTGTCAACACGCCGGGGAAGGGGGTAGCCGTGACCGCCCGCGCCCCGGATGGAACGATCGAAGCGATTGAGGTACAGGGGCATCCCTTTGCGGCAGGCGTCCAGTGGCACCCGGAATGTATGTACCGCACCAGCCGTGAAATGCGCGCCCTCTTTCAGGAGTTTGTCGCCAGATCCCTTACGTCCTGATCTTTCTTATACCCGGGTGCATAAATTTAAAATCTCCGGGACATAATAGCCTCTGAAATATTATTTATATACAAGGAGGTTTTTACCATGTCAGAAATTTCTATTCTTGATCTGCAGAATCTGCGTCACCTGATCGGCGGTTACTCTACCACCCACTGCAAGATGACGGACTATGCTTCACAGACCCAGGATCCTGAACTGAAAAAACTGTTTCAGGACGCAGCGGACTCCGCCATGAAGAACAAGCAGGAACTGATGAAATTTCTGTAGGACAAAACACTGTCCCGCAGGCTTTCCTGATAAGGAAAATATGCTGTAACAAAATGAATGAGGTGAGAAAATGGACGAAAAAACAATGGTATCCGACGCCCTTGTCGGAATTAACGGAGAGCTTAAAATGTTCGGAGATATGATTCCCCAGACAGAAAATAAAGAACTGAAACAGTGCTTAAAGCAGATGAGAAACCAGTGCGAGATGTCCCAGGAAAAAATGTATGACGCCGCCAGAGAGCGCAGCTACTATATTCCGGCGGCAAAAGCCAGCCAGGAGGAGATCAGCCACGTAAAATCCATTCTGCAGCCCGGACAATAACCCGTTTTTAACCGGATCAGGGAAGTCCCCTGCTTCATACTGCACAGAGCAGTAAGCAGGGGACTTCCCTGTCTCAGAAATGCCGGAAGACCCTTCTGAAAAAAAAGCAGGCAGAAACCGGCTTCGTAAAAGTACTGCCCAGAATCCCGTCACTCCTCTGCACATCGGAAGCGGGAAACGAACCGCTCCGCATCCAATATCCTTCTCACTGCCTTTGCCGCTCCCTCCCGGTTGTTTGAAGAAGTCACATAATCCGCCTGTTGCTTAAGCCCTTCAAAGGCATTTCCCATAGCTATCTTCAGTCCCGATACCGCAAACATGGACAGGTCGTTCTCCCCGTCCCCGATACAGGCGATCTCCTCTCTGGTTATTCCCAGCCGTTTTGCCAGAGCTTCAAGAGCCCGGCCCTTTGACGCCTGCCTGGAATATACTTCCGCATAGACAGACGTATATGCCGCCGTCAGCCCGGGGAAAAGCCCAAGCGTATTTTCCAGCCGCCGGCGCGACTGATGGGTAAAGAAATAAAACTGAAGTTCTTCTGTCTGAAAAGCGCTCATTTTCACAGTCTGAAGCATATCTCTGACGCAGTATATTCCTTTTGCGTCTCTTCCATATACAAGACGACCGGCCAGCGTTGCCGTCCGGCCCTGCAGCAGATACCTGTTGCTGATATGGGAAGCTGTAATCAGCCGCTGTCCTCTGCACCTTTCCAGAAGGGCTGCCGCAGTTTCCTTTGGGATCATTGCCTGAAAAAGAGTCTTCTTTTCCTGGATATCCACCACTCTGGCTCCGTTGGATGAGATCACATACCGGAACAGCCCCCGGTTCTTCCGGCCCTCCGCCGACCGGCTGCCGTACAGGGTTCCCTCTGCAAGCCGGTGCGGCAGGCAGAAGAGATTGCGTCCGGTAGCCGGGACTATTGTAATTCCTGCCTGTGCCGCCTCCCTCAGGGCCTTTATCGTATTGTCGGTAATGCGGCTCCTTCCGTCAAGACAGGTGCCGTCCATGTCAACTGCAAGCAGTTTTATCATTGTGTATTCCCTTCTTTGTTTTCCGGCTCTGTCAGATCATAGAGTTCGTACATAGAAATCATATTCTGATAGGTCAGTTTTCTGGTCATCAGCTGCTGATAGGTTACAGATCTGATCTTTCCCTTTTCTTTGAGTTCCTCCATCTGCCGCACAATATTTTTGTATTCTGTGTGTACTGCCTGGAGCATCTTCTCAAACTGTCCCAGTCTCTTTTCATTGTTTTGGTCCATCACAGGCCTCCTCTTTTTCTATAAGCTGCTGTTCGTGCCGCATCTCTCTTAATGCCGATTCTGCCAGCCTCTGTCTTGTCCTTTTCTGAAGGACATTCCTGCTTTCATCCTGTGCGGCACGGATCACTTCATCATATCTGCCCTCCACATAGCTTCGGAACAGATCTGCCTGTTTCTGCATGGCTTCCAGATTCTTTCCCTTTAAAAAACGCATAGACGCTTCCATTCTTTCCAGCGTCTCTCTGCATCCCTGCCTGTCTCCCATGCCCTGAAAGCATATCCACGCATACTGCTGAAAATAGGCTTCCATCCTGGGCTTGCGCCGGATTGTTCCCAGAAGATCAAACGCGTCGCTGTATGCTTCCTGATCACACAGAGCAGCCGCTGCATACTCCTGTACTTCTGGAAGCAGGCCAAACATTTTCCCCGATGTCATCCCATAATAGACCGTAAAGAACCCGAGAATTGTTTTCGTCTCTCCCTGGCCCAGTATTTTAAGCGCCTGCTTTGATCCTTTCAATACAGAAGCTCTCTGTACCGCCAGATTTACGAATATATATACAGCCACGCCTGCCAGAACCCAGCCGCTCTCCCCGGTTATGATACTGTCCAGAAGGATCCATATGAGGAGAATAGCCCCCGCTCCCCATGCCTGAAGATTCGTCCGTTTTCCTTCTATGAATATCTTCACCAGTTCCCCGGCCGTCTTATTCCAGGACACATAACCCTTTTCTGTCCATTCTGCTTTCCTGTCAAGGATCATGTTCTGGAACGCATACTCCCGCACCTGCGCATCCAAAAGAAACACAGGTAAGAAGGAATTCCATCTGGGTTCCTTTTATGACGCTTTCCAGGTCTTCGTCTGAACTCCAGGCGCCGTCCCCGTCCGTCTTCCACATATTTTTATTCCAGGAGCCTTTGCAGAAACTTTCAAATACACAGAAAACAAACAGCACGGCCACCGCCGCTCCCGAAACAGCGATCAAAAGTCCCATTTTTCGATCCGCGTACCGCAGGAACAGCACAGCACCTTCATACATGAGCATTCCTGAGATCAGCGCTGAGATAATGCCAGTGATCATCCAGCCTTTCTTCATATTCCTCAACCTCCTAACCCGCCTCCTCCGGCGTATCATCCGCGATCTCTCTGACAAACGTAAAGTTCATGCCGTCAGCAGACTGATACAGAGCCTCAGAAAGTTTCCCGTCTTTCACGTAGTCCCCGTCATCCCCCTGGCCCACAACCATGTAGAGTACCCCGTCTTCCTCATAAAATCTGTCGATGGAATCAAAGGGATTAAATCCAAGACTTTCCGTCACTTCCACAGCTTCCGGCCAGACAATCTCCTCAAAAGTCTCTCCTCTGTTCGTTATCCGGTACAGTATCTCTCCTTTTGCGTAATACCCGGTTTCGTCCGACGCCCAGTACACACAGGTAAGATTTGAAAGAGGCATGTCTCCGGCCGTTATATAAGTCCATGTATTCAGATCCTCCGACCACCAGGAGCCATAATAATCGTTCCCGAGAGCCCTGTCCACCGCAAAGGTCACATAACATACCCCGTTCTGCCTGGAGAGAAACGTATTGGCCTTGTAGCCGCTCTCCGTAATCAGGCTCTCCTGCCACGTCTTTCCCTGATCTTCAGAGTATATGAGCTCGGTTCCCTGATCCGTATAACCGATAAAACCGGTAAATTCTTCTGTTACAATATAGCTGTTTTCGCCGAGCAGTTCATCATAAGTGTTGTTCGTCTCTTTGCACACCTTTTCGTACCCCTGCGGAACCTCCGAAAATGTTTCCCCGGCGTCGTAGGTTACATAGAGCGTCTCATCCTGCACATAATATGTCATCTCTTTATCTGACTGGAATTTGAAATGCTGTGTCTGAGGCATAGACGCCTCTTCCTGATATTGAGGAGTCATGATCTGATACTGGACCGGCCGGAGTTTTTCGGCGATCCGCCAGGTGTTCCGCCCGGTCTGTTCCCATCTGAGAACCATCTGCCCGGTATATGCACGCCGCTCACCTGTCCACATTAATTCCGAATTATGCATAACCGCGTCGCTGGCCCCATATACCTGATAATCAAGCTGGATATAAGGTTCCTCAAGATCTGTAAGAATCTCCGCCGAAGCGATCTCTGCTTTCTCAATCCGGTAATTATAGGGTACAGTCCAGCCCTTCAGATCTGAAAAATATTCATCAAACCACTTTCTGCTGATTGTCTCTAAATCGTCGGAAGCGCATACAACCGTGTCTCCCACGATCGCTGCAGGAGAAAAAAGAGACCATACAAACTCCCGGAAGACGGCGGCAAGAAAAAGTGCGGCGAGAAAAATCACTGTTCCTGCCAGGATCGGTTTTCCCACTCTGTTTTTCAAGTTGCTGTCACCTGCCTTTTTCTTTTAATTGTATTAAAAAACCGGAATCACAATTTCTTCGGATCTCCGGCTTACTATTTCTTATATGAATTTTTAATATTGCCAGAGGCCTTTCCACAATAGCATAGCCTTTCCGCCGCACTATTTCAAACGACTCTCAATTTCGCTCAAACACTTAAGTGCAAACTCGCCCTTTTTCTTATTCATAAAAGTTCCATCGTACCTTGCAATACGGCTTTTATCATATAGCGTCTTATATTGGCTTCTAATATTTTTGAATTGACTAAATCTCTCCACATTATTGCTCCTTGCAAAATGATCTTTAGAATCAATTCCACTTTCTGCTAATTTAGCTTCCACCAAATGCAAGGCTGCGTAAAAAGAAACAGTTACTATCCAATTATAAAAATCGCAACATTCTATATTCAAATTTGTATCCAACAGCCTTCTATTTTCATCATACTTTCTTTTATGTTCTTCTGTACTGGGCATATCTATCCTCTTTTATATATTAGATTATAGTTTGACAATAAGCTAAGACATCCTTGCGCCTCATTATCGTCAATAATCATAAAGTCTTCTATTACAGGATACTTCTCGGACAAGTTAAATCCTATTTCATTATATTGAAAAACAGTATCTTCAGTTGAATCATCCATAATAACGATAAAACTTACAATCTGATTATCTTTACATAAATATATCCTGGAGATATCTTGTTTTTCTGTATAATTAGATAGAATGCTTTGCTTTAATTCTTCAAGTTCCTTGTTTTCTTCCCAAACATTTATACATTTCGCAATTTCAAGTAATGCTCTATTATTGTGAGAACGCTTTGACACTTCCAAAAGAGAAACTGTTAAACCTCTTGCTCTCTCTTTACTGATTTCATTATTTGACAATGCATTTTTTATACTGTCTATCTTATATTCCGTAATCCCTGCAACAGTAAATTGCGTAATAGTTGACATATCTACAGTCGCATAATTATTCATCGTTTTTCTCCTTTAATACATCAGTAAATCCAATATCAACACCTGTTTCTTTTTGATATTGTACGCCCGTGGCAAACAAAGCTTGTATCAGATCCGGAATCCCATTTCTTGGGATTATAGCTGAAACCTCTCCCTCTTCTTTTGTAGAGAATTTTTTCCCCTTAAATGCAATAACAAAACCATCGGCAGGTTCTCCTTCGCATACGCCAATTTTTACTTCTTGCGCTATAATAGGATCATCAACTCTTCCCTTTTCCCTAATTTTCTCCACCATCTGCGTTCTCCATTTGTAGTCTAAGTAATTGTATAGAATATCCTTTAATCATCGTCATTATTCTATATTATTTTTTTTGTTTTAGCAATATTCCTTTGTATTTTCTTTTTTGGTTCATTTTACCGCCTTTTTGTTTTAACATCTCTTAGTTTTAAAATAGCAGAAAAGCGTAAGTAATGTTGCAACACTACTCACGCTTTTTGTTTATCTTTTTTCTCTCAGATTATTTCATCACAATATTGATAATTTTCTTCGGAACGTAGATCTCTTTGATCACGTTTCCTGTCAGTTTGTCGGCGATGGCCTCTTTTCCGGCTGCGATCGCCTCGTCCTTTGAAGCCTCTGCTGAAATGCTGATAACTGCTCTTGTCTTTCCATTGATCTGTACCGGAATCTGGATTTCATCATCCTTCATCAGGTTTTCATCATAGGACGGCCATCCTGCCTTGAAGACTGTCTCGTTGTGTCCCAGCTGCTCCCACATTTCTTCGGCAAAATGTGGTGCGAACGGGGAGATAAGCACTGCGATCGTCTCCAGCGTCTCTTTGTCGATTCCGCCTTCCTTTTTGGCGATCTCAATAAACTTGTTATTGTACTCCATAAATCCTGAAATAACCGTATTCAGGCTGAAGCTCTCCAGACGGGAAGTAATGTCGTATACCATTCTGTGACGGAGCTTGAGCATTTCCTTTGTCGCAGGAATGTCCTTCTCTTTGCTGTCCATAAGAAGAGTCCAGAGACGTTTCAGGAAACGGTTTACACCGTCAATCCCGCGGTCATCCCACTCGGCGTCCAGTTCCGGCGGACCTACGAACAGTTCGTACATTCTCAGGGAATCGCATCCATAATCCCGCACAAGGTCGTCCGGGGAAACAACGTTTCCTTTGGATTTGCTCATCTTGATTCCGTTCTTTCCTGTGATCATTCCCTGATTAAACAGCTTCTGGAACGGCTCGTCAAAGTCGATCACTCCGATATCACACAGGAATTTTGTATAAAATCTGGAGTAAAGCAGATGAAGCACCGCGTGTTCTACGCCGCCGATATACATATCTACCGGAAGCATCTCGTCCGCTTTTTCACGGGATACCAGTTCTTTATCATTATGATTGTCCACATAGCGCAGGAAATACCAGGAAGACCCGGCCCACTGGGGCATGGTGTTCGTCTCTCTCTTAGCCGGCTTTCCACATACCGGGCACTTGCAGTTCACCCACTCGTCGATTGCCGCAAGAGGTGATTCGCCGGTTCCTGTGGGCTCATAGGATTCTACTTCCGGCAGGGTCAGCGGAAGTTCCTCTTCCGGCACAGGAACGCATCCGCAGTCCGGGCAGTGCACGATCGGGATCGGCTCTCCCCAGTAGCGCTGGCGGGAGAATACCCAGTCGCGCAGCTTGTAATTGACAGTAGCACGCCCGATCCCTCTCTCTTCGATAATATGCGGCGCCTCCTTTTTGAGCACCGCGGATTCCATGCCGTTCCACTCGCCGGAATTGATCATGGTGCCTGCCGCCTCTGTGTAGGCTTCCGTCATATTTTCAATTTCTTTTCCGTCTTTTGCGATAACCTGAACGATCGGAATGTCAAACTTCTTCGCAAATTCAAAGTCACGGTCGTCATGAGCCGGAACACACATAATCGCGCCGGTTCCGTAGTCAGCCAGCACGTAGTCCGACAGCCAGATCGGCGTCTTTGCCCCGTTTAACGGGTTGACGGCATAGCTTCCCGTAAATACGCCTGTCTTTTCCTTGTCCTGCATACGGTCTACGTTGGACTTCATAGAAGCCTCATAAATATATTTCTCGACTGCATCTTTTGTCTCAGGCGTAGCCAGAGACTGCGCCAGCGCGTGTTCTGGAGCCAGTACCATAAAAGTTGCTCCGTAAAGGGTGTCCGGTCTTGTGGTATAGACCGTGATCTTCTCATCTCTGCCCTCTACCGGGAAATCAACCTC
Source organism: Candidatus Mediterraneibacter avicola (assembly GCA_019115385.1). GTDB lineage: Bacteria > Bacillota > Clostridia > Lachnospirales > Lachnospiraceae > Mediterraneibacter > Mediterraneibacter avicola. Next base: position 12,873 of record DXDR01000077.1, read on the forward strand.
TGCACCGTAAGATTTTCCGATCCAGTCCGTCTGCATCTTCTTGACCTTTTCCGGCCAGTCCAGCTTGTCAAGGTCATTTAACAGACGATCCGCATATTTTGTAATGCGGAGCATCCACTGGCGGAGATTTTTCTTTGTCACTTCCGCGCCGCAGCGCTCACATTTTCCATTTACGACCTCTTCGTTTGCCAGACCTGTCTTACAGGACGGACACCAGTTGATGGGGAACTCTTTCTCATAGGCAAGGCCTTCTTTAAACATTTTCACAAAGATCCACTGCGTCCATTTATAAAAATTCGGATCTGTCGTATTCACTTCCATATCCCAGTCATAAAGAGCCGCGATGTCGTTGATCTGGGCCTTGATGTTCGCCACATTCTCAGCCGTTGATTTTGCCGGGTGAACGCCCATTTTGATGGCATAGTTCTCGGCCGGAAGACCGAATGCATCCCATCCCATGGGATGGACAATATAATAACCCTGCTGCAGTTTATAACGGCTCCACACGTCGGAGATAACATATCCTCTCCAGTGGCCTACATGAAGCCCATTTCCCGACGGGTAGGGAAACATATCGAGGCAGTAATATTTCTGCTTTTTGTTTCCGTTGTCATCCACTTTCGGATTGACCGGATTCTGCTCCCATCTTTCACGCCATTTCTTTTCAATAGCTCTGTGATTGTACACGATCTTTGTACCCATTTGATGATTCCTCTCTTTCTGATTCCGCTCTTTCATAAAGAAAGCCTTTTCCCTCTGATCACTCAAGAGACGAAAAGGCTTGTTTTCCGTGGTACCACTCTCATTCATCTGTTTTACCCAGGCAAAACTTCCGGTTCAGCTCGTTGCTGTTCCTGCACGTCTGTCCTGAAACAGGATGCACTCATTGATTCTGTAACGGGAATTCCCGCTCCTGCCTGCTTATGCCGCTTGGAGGATCCTTTCGGATCAGGCGGCATGGCCGTTTCCATATATAAGTTCAGCAGAAGAACTCCAGGGCCAGTTCAGAGTTTACGCTGCTGCCTCACACCTCCCGGCAGCTCTCTTGAAACGATACGCTCCTACTATTCCCCTTCCTTGTTTTTGCGATATACTCATTTATTATAGAAAGAACGTTAAAATAAGTCAAGGACTTTCCCTGTTAAATATTCAATTTAAACTCCGCGCTTTACTTTCGGCTCCCAGAGAATAACCTCTCCGCTCTCCAGACTCTTTTTCACATCGATCACTCTCTGGTTTGAGGAGCCCCGGAAGGCAAGACGGATATCCTTTTGTTTTTCTACAAACCTTCCGTCCACCAGCACGTCGATCATGGACAGCATCTCGTCTGTATATTCGCATCTGGCCCGGCTCTCTGCAAGCAGTTCTTTATCGAAAAGATACCCGCTGTAACACCAGACGTCTTTCTCCGGATATTTTTCTTTCACTTCCCGCAAAAGCCCTGTCAGCACCTTCTGATTCTGGGGTTCAAAAGGCTCCCCTCCCAGAAGGCTCAGGCCGTTAATGTACCCCGGGGCAAGGGCATCCAGGATCTCTTTCTGTGTTTTTTCAGTATATTCCTGACCATACCGGAAGTCCCATGTGTCCTGATTGAAACACCCCGGACAATGGTGGGTGCAGCCGGAAACAAAAAGAGAAACTCTGACCCCTTCCCCGTTGGCAATATCACATTTTTTTATTTCACCATAATTCATAGCTTTACAGATGCAGCACTCTTTCTTTAATCTCCTGTGTTCTTCCCTGATTCCAGAACTGTGTTCCGATGTAGCCGCAGGTACGCCTTGCCACGTTCAGCGTATTCTGGTCCCGGTTGCCGCAGTGGGGGCATTCCCACACAAGCTTGCCGTCCTCTGTGGTCACGATCTTTATCTCACCTTCATAACCGCAGTTCTGGCAGTAATCGCTCTTTGTGTTCAGCTCGGCATACATGATGTTGTCGTAGATGAAACGGATTACCTGGAGCACTGCCGGAATATTGCCCTGCATGTCCGGCACCTCCACATAGCTGATAGCGCCGCCTGTGGAAAGGGCCTGGAACTGCGACTCAAATTTCAGTTTGGAGAACGCATCGATCTCTTCTCCCACAAACACATGGTAACTGTTCGTAATGTAGCTCTTATCCGTAACTCCCGGCACGATACCGAAACGTTTCTGCAGGCATTTTGCAAATTTGTATGTGGTGCTCTCGATCGGTGAGCCATAGATGCTGAATCCGATATTCGTCTCTTTCTTCCACTGATCGCAGGCATCGTTCATATGCTTCATGACAGCCAGGGCAAAGGGGGTCGCCTCCGGATCGGTATGAGATCTTCCCGTCATATATTTTACGCACTCATAAAGGCCCGCATACCCAAGAGAAATCGTGGAATATCCCCCGTAGAGCAGCTTGTCTATCGTCTCACCCTTTTTCAGACGCGCCAGCGCGCCGTACTGCCAGAGGATCGGCGCCGCGTCGGAGAGAGTTCCCTTGAGCCTTTCGTGTCTGCACATCAGAGCCCGGTAGCAGAGATCCAGCCTCTCATCAAAGATCTTCCAGAACTTCTCCTCGTCCCCGCCGGAGGAAAGCGCCACATCAACAAGGTTGATCGTCACAACGCCCTGGTTGAAGCGTCCGTAGAACTGGTACTCGCCTTTCTCGTTTTTCCACGGGCTAAGCGCGCTTCTGCAGCCCATTACCGGGAAACAGTTGCCTTCTTTGAGCTCTTTCATCTTCTTTTCCGAAATATAATCCGGCACAAGACGTTTTGCCGTACACTTTGCCGCCAGCTCCGTCAGATAGTAATAGGGAGCCCCCTCTTCAATATTGTCCTCTTCAAGCACATAGATCAGTTTCGGGAACGCCGGGGTCACCCATACACCGGCCTCATTTTTTACGCCCTGATAGCGCTGTTTGAGCGTCTCCTCGATGATCATGGCAAGGTCTTTCTTTTCCGCCTCGTTCTTTGCCTCATTCAGATACATGAACACCGTCAGGAATGGCGCCTGTCCGTTTGTCGTCATCAGTGTGATCACCTGGTACTCGATCGTCTGCACGCCTTTTGTGATCTCTTTTCTCAGTCTGCCTTCTACGATCTCGTTGAGCACATTCTCCGGGTATTCCATGCCCACCAGTTTCATCTCGCCTAACACCTCAGCGCGGATCTTATCCCTGGACACCTGTACAAAGGGAGCCAGATGAGTCAGGGAAATGCTCTGCCCGCCATACTGATTGCTGGCTACCTGTGCGATGATCTGCGTGGCAATGTTGCAGGCTGTTGAAAAGCTGTGGGGCTTTTCGATCATAGTACCGCTGATGACTGTGCCGTTCTGGAGCATATCCTCCAGATTTACCAGATCGCAGTTGTGCATATGCTGCGCATAATAATCAGAGTCATGGAAATGAATGATCCCTTCTTTGTCCGCCTCCACGATGTCTTCGGGGAGAAGCATTCTCTGGGTCAGGTCCCGGCTGACCTCTCCCGCCATATAGTCTCTCTGCACACTGTTTACCGCCGGATTCTTATTGGAGTTTTCCTGCTTTACGTCCTCGTTGTTGCACTCGATCAGGGAAAGGATCCGGTTGTCCGTCGTATTTGCCCTGCGCACAAGAGATCTCTTATAGCGGTATCTCACATATCTTCTGGCAAGATCAAACGCTCCTGTTGCCATAATCTGGTTTTCCACCATATCCTGAATCTCTTCCACAGATACCGCTCGCTTCAGTTTATTGCATTTAAATTCTACATATTCGGCAATATCCTCGATCTGGGCATCGGTCAGGCTTCTGCTCTCTGTAGAAGTATCCGCTTTTGTAATCGCAATCACAATTTTTCTGATGTCAAATACCTCTTCTGAGCCATTTCTCTTTATAATCTTCATTCTATACTCTTCTCCTTCTCTGTGATCTGCTGCGGCATAAATGCCTTCCGTTGTCTTTTATGACTGTCTGGATTCTATTCTAATACAAAATATAGTATATTGCAATCCCAAAAACACATTATCATGTATTTTCAGAACTGCTATATTCTCCTGTTCACATTATCGTTAAAAGATACTTTTTCATTTCGGTTTTTCCGCAAAAGAAAAAGAAGGAGAAATTTTTCAGTCAATTCAGACAAAATTTCTCCTTCTCCGTTTTCACTTCTCTTTCTTTGTATCCGTATGCCTATTTCACCTGTTTCAGCCTTGCAAAATAATCCCTGGATTCTTTTACCACGACTCCGCTCAATGCCAGAAGAGCGATCAGGTTCGGGAAGGCCATCAGAGCATTAAAGATATCCGCGATATTCCACACAACCGCTACCGTCATATAAGGGCCGATAAATACGGCGAGGATATACAGCCACCGATATCCCTTTACGACAGATTTGTTTCTGTTAAACAGGTATTCCACGCAGCGCTCTCCGTAATAATTCCATCCCAGGATCGTGGTAAACGCAAAGAATACCAGGCAGAGCATCAGCGAGAATGACGCCACAATCGCCGGGAATGGCAGCGCCTTCTGAAAGGCCGCCATCGTAATCTCCACGCCTTCCAGGCCCGGGTCGAGCCACGTACCTGCAATTACGATAGAAAGGCCTGTCATGGTGCAGATCACGATCGTGTCGATAAAGGTTCCCGTCATGGATACAAGTCCCTGGCGCGCCGGCTCCTTTGTCACAGCAGCGGCCGCTGCAATAGGCGCGCTTCCAAGCCCAGACTCGTTGGAAAAGATTCCCCGGGCCACACCCTTCTGCATAGCCACGACCATTGATCCCATCACGCCACCCGCCAGAGCGCTTCCCGTAAAGGCGGACTTCACGATAGATACAAGAGCTCCCGGAACAGCGGAAAGATTTGTAAAAATAATGATCAGTCCCAGAGCCACATAGAGAATTGCCATAAAGGGCACTACTACTTCCGACACTTTAGCGATCCTCTTAATCCCTCCGATCACGACAAGACCCACGCATAAAGTCAGCAGAATGCCGGTCGCAACTGTCGCCACGGAATAGTCTCTGCCAAAGGCCGTAAAGAGAACATGGGATGTCTCCGGGTCAAAAAAGTCCTTGACCGCTGACGCGATACTGTTCACCTGAGTAAATGTACCGATACCGAACAGACCCACGCATGCTCCAAAAAACGCAAACAGCTTTGCCAGCCACCGCCAGTTTTTGCCCATGCCGTTTTCTATGTAATAGAACGGCCCGCCGAGAACATGCCCGTCTTTGTCGACTGTCCGGTATTTGATTGCCAGCAGACCTTCCGCATACTTCGTCGCCATGCCAAAAAAAGCCGCCAGGACCATCCAGAACAGTGCTCCCGGCCCGCCCGCCGCGATCGCTGTGGCAACGCCGGCTATATTTCCTGTTCCGATCGTCGCAGAAAGGGCTGTACAGAGGGCTCCAAAGCTGGTCACTTCCCCTTCTCCCTCATCTTCATTTTTCACCATAAATTTGAACGCTTTGCCGAGATGGCGGATCTGCAGCAGACCAAGCCGGGCTGTCAGAAAGATTCCTGTCATCATTATGAGACAGATCAGAGGCAATCCCCATACCGCCTCGTCGATCATAGTGATAATTTTGTCGATTTGCTCAAACATTCCTTTATACCTCCATCCTTTTGCCTGAGAGACTCACGGCTTTTCTGTAAGACAGAAACAGTGTGCCGCTTACACCTTCGGCGCTCTTTAATAAGAGACTCTCCTGAGTAAATTTGTTTTCGTGCTTTAGCACGACATTGTATAGAATATCATTTCTTTCGACAAAATACAAGCATAAAATAAAAGGCACCCGATCTACCCGAGTGCCACGTCCAAAATCATCATGAGACAGAATCCCACGGCGACTCCGACTGTACTTATATTTGAATGTTCCCCTGTCTGCGCCTCAGGGATCAGTTCCTCCACAACCACATAGATCATGGCTCCGGCTGCGAAAGAAAGCAGATACGGGAGCAGAGGTACTACAAACCCGGTCAGAAGGATCGTGATCATAGCCGCTGCCGGCTCCACGATCCCCGACAGGCTTCCATATGCAAACGCCCTGGCTTTGGAAATCCCCTGGCTTTTTAACGGCATGGAAATGATCGCCCCCTCAGGGAAATTCTGGATGGCGATACCGATCGAAAGGGCAAAGGCGCCAGCCAGCGTCATCATAGAATTTTCAGAAAGAACACCTGCAAAAGTTACGCCAACCGCCATGCCTTCCGGGATATTGTGCAGGGTCACTGCAAGGACAAGCATGGTAGTTTTTTTTAAATGAGAGGGCACACCTTCCGGTTTCGACTCGTTAAAATGCAGATGGGGCGTCAGGGTGTCCAGAAGGAGGAGGAATCCCATGCCCAGCAGAAATCCGAAAGCAGCCGGGATCCATGCTGTTTGCCCTTTTTCAGAAGCCATATCTATGGCAGGGATCAGCAGAGACCACACGGATGCCGCCATCATCACTCCCGCGGCAAATCCCAGCAGAAGTTTCTGAAGCCGCATATTCATTTCTTTTTTCATAAAAAAAACCATAGCCGAGCCCAGGGTGGTCCCGGCAAATGGTATCAGTATTCCCAACAATGCATTTTGATTCATAAATCTTCCTCCAAAACTATTCTGCCGATTTTCAT